>NZ_JBXWKI010000017.1:0-108748 GCF_058190535.1 Serratia sp. CoH_134_PS_4 | reverse complement strand
ATGCCGAACTCAGAAGTGAAACGCCGTAGCGCCGATGGTAGTGTGGGGTCTCCCCATGCGAGAGTAGGACACTGCCAAGCATCAATTAAGCCAAGAGGCCATCCGCAAGGATGGCCTTTTTGCTTTGTATCAACCAAAAATATACGTTTCCCCGCCTCTTCCCATGCAATGAAACATTTTCACCTTCCCGTTGAAGACTCGACTTTGTGCTAAAAAAGCGTTATCTTCGGGCATCTAGAAGTCTAAACGTTTAAACGGATGTGTGAGGATTAAGCAATGCCGATTCGTGTTCCTGATGAGTTACCTGCGGTTAGTTTCTTGCGCAATGAGAATGTCTTTGTGATGACATCCTCACGGGCAAAAAACCAGGAAATCAGGCCGTTGAAAGTGCTGATCCTTAACCTGATGCCAAAGAAAATCGAGACGGAAAATCAGTTTTTACGCCTGCTTTCCAACTCTTCGCTGCAAATTGACATTCAGTTGTTACGTGTCGACAGCCGTGAATCGAAGAACACGCCTGCCGAGCATCTGAACAATTTTTACTGTGATTTTGAAGACATTCAGGATGAGAACTTTGATGGTCTGATAGTGACGGGGGCCCCGTTAGGACTGGTTGATTTTTGTGACGTGGCCTATTGGCCCCAGATTGAACGGGTTATCGATTGGGCAAAGAACCATGTGACGTCCACATTGTTCGTGTGTTGGGCAGTCCAGGCCGCATTGAATATTCTGTACGGTATCCCGAAGATGACGAGAGAGGTAAAGCTCTCTGGTGTTTATCAGCATCAAACACTGCAACAACATGCGCTGCTGACCCGTGGCTTTGATGACACCTTCCTGGCACCGCATTCACGCTATGCGGATTTCCCGACGGAAATTATTCGTCAGTACACGGATCTGGATATCTTGGCAGAGTCGGAGCAAACCGGGGCTTACTTATTTGCCAGCAAGGATAAACGACTGGCATTTGTAACCGGTCATCCGGAATATGATGCTTTAACGCTGGCTGGCGAGTATTGTCGTGATAACGAAGCCGGTCTTGATCCTGTTGTGCCACTGAATTACTTCCCTGACGATAACCCCGAACTCACACCAAAAGCCTCTTGGCGCAGCCATGGACACCTGTTGTTCACTAACTGGCTCAACTACTATGTTTACCAGATCACCCCGTACGATCTGCGTCATATGAACCCGACCCTCGAGTAACACTTCTTCCTTATCGGCGGCTGAATCGAGGCCGCCGACGTCATGCCTACCCAAAAAATCTTCCTTTATATCCTCCCAATTCCAGAAAAAACCATTCTATAACAAGCAATTAACCCATGCTTTCTACATTAATGGAACCGGTTTCCTTACTCAGTATTGTTGTTGTTTTTATTAACCGATTGATAATAAAAGGTTAATAAAATATTTAATAATAAAATGGAAATCGTTTTTGATTTTTATTTATAGTTGAGTATTCTTAGATCCAGAAAGAAGACATCTGACCAGTTGAGGATCCTTTTATTCGTCCTGATCCGTACTGATTTCTGATGAAGATGCGCCGTCTTGGCTTACAGCAACGGTGCGCAATGATGGGAAGGAGCAAGACAATGACGCAACAGATAGTAGGCACGGAGTTAACGTTTACGCAGGGTTTTGGCGCTGCTGAGCGGCAGGTGTTGACGGATGACGCGGTCGAATTCCTGGCGGAACTGGTGAGTAAGTTTACTCCACAGCGCAACAAGCTTTTGGCTGCGCGCGCCTGCTGGCAACAAAAGATCGATCAAGGCGAACTCCCTAGTTTCATTTCGGAAACTGATTCCATTCGTAATGGCGAGTGGAAGATCCGCGGTATACCCGAGGATCTGCGCGACCGTCGGGTCGAGATCACCGGTCCGGTTGAACGCAAGATGGTAATCAACGCCCTGAATGCCAATGTGAAGGTATTTATGGCGGACTTTGAAGACTCACTGGCGCCAAGCTGGGACAAAGTGATCGACGGCCAAATCAATCTTCATGACGCGGTGAACGGCACCATCTCTTATACCAACGACGCTGGAAAAATTTATCAGCTGAAGCCTAACCCTGCGGTCTTGATTGCCCGAGTGCGTGGTTTACACCTGCCGGAAAAACATGTGCTGTGGCAGGGGGAAGCCATACCCGGTGGCCTGTTCGACTTCGCGCTGTATTTCTTCCACAACTATCGTCAATTGCTGGCCAAAGGCAGCGGCCCTTATTTCTATCTGCCAAAAACCCAGTCTTGGCAGGAAGCGGCTTGGTGGAGTGAGGTCTTCAGCTTTACCGAAGATCGTTTTGATCTGCCGCGTGGCACCATTAAGGCGACGGTGCTGATCGAAACCTTGCCCGCGGTGTTCCAAATGGACGAGATCCTGTATCACCTGCGAGATCATATTGTTGGGCTGAACTGTGGCCGCTGGGATTACATCTTCAGCTATATCAAAACGTTGAAAAATCATGCTGACCGGGTATTGCCGGATCGTCAGTCGGTCACCATGGACAAATCATTCCTCAGCGCCTATTCCCGGTTGCTGATCAAGACTTGCCACAAGCGCGGTGCTTTCGCGATGGGCGGCATGGCGGCGTTTATCCCAAGTAAAGACGCCGAGAAGAATGCCTGGGTGTTGAATAAGGTACAGGCGGATAAAGAGCTGGAGGCCAATAACGGCCATGATGGCACCTGGGTAGCGCATCCAGGGCTGGCAGATACCGTTATGGACGTGTTCAGCCGGGTGCTCGGCGAACGCCGTAACCAATTGGAAGTGCTGCGTGAAAATGATGCGCCGATCAGTGCTGCACAGTTGCTGGAACCCTGTGAGGGTGAACGAACCGAAGCGGGCATGCGCGCCAATATCCGCGTGGCGGTGCAATACATCGAAGCTTGGATCTCTGGCAATGGTTGCGTACCGATTTACGGCCTGATGGAGGATGCGGCAACGGCGGAAATTTCCCGTACCTCAATCTGGCAGTGGATCCATCATGAAAAATCTCTCAGCAATGGGCAATTAGTCACTAAAGCACTGTTCCGTCAGATGCTGGCCGAAGAAGTTCTCGTTATCCAAGAAGAACTCGGTGAGCAACGTTTTAGCCATGGGCGTTTTACCGAGGCCGCACGCCTGATGGAGACAATCACGATTTCGGATGAGCTGATCGATTTCCTGACGTTACCTGGCTATGAGCTCCTGGCCTAAATCTGTTCCTGACCATTAACCCTACATTATTGAAAAGGATAAAATTATGTCTACCTCTCGTGCTCAACAGATTCAACAACTGGAACAGGAATGGAAAACGGCCCGCTGGGAAGGTATCACCCGTCCGTACAGTGCAGAAGATGTCATTAATCTGCGTGGTTCGGTTAACCCGGCTTGTACACTGGCGCAAAACGGTGCCGCCAAGCTGTGGGAGCTACTGCACGGTAAATCACGCAAGGGTTATGTCAACAGCCTGGGCGCGTTGACGGGCGGCCAGGCGCTGCAACAGGCCAAGGCGGGTATTGAGGCAATCTACCTGTCTGGCTGGCAGGTGGCGGCGGATGCCAATACCGCGTCTGCAATGTACCCGGACCAATCGCTCTATCCTGTTGATTCTGTCCCGGCAGTGGTTGAGCGGATCAACAATACCTTCCGCCGCGCGGATCAGATTCAGTGGGCCAATAAAATTGAGCCGGGCAGCAAAGGTTACACCGACTATTTCCTGCCGATTGTTGCCGATGCCGAAGCCGGTTTTGGTGGCGTGCTGAATGCTTTTGAATTGATGAAAGCAATGATTGAAGCCGGTGCTGCCGGGGTTCACTTTGAAGATCAACTGGCCGCGGTGAAGAAGTGCGGTCATATGGGCGGCAAAGTGCTGGTGCCAACCCAGGAAGCGATCCAAAAACTGGTTGCTGCCCGTTTGGCGGCAGACGTACTCGGCGTACCGACGCTGGTCATCGCACGTACTGATGCGGATGCCGCAGATTTGCTGACCTCCGACTGCGATCCTTACGACAGCGAGTTCGTGTCCGGCGAACGCACCGCCGAAGGCTTCTTCCGCACCCATGCAGGCATTGAGCAAGCGATCAGCCGTGGTCTGGCGTACTGCCCCTACGCTGATCTGGTGTGGTGCGAAACCTCGACCCCGGATTTGGAGGCAGCCAAGCGTTTTGCCGATGCAATTCATGCCAAATTCCCAGGAAAGCTGTTGGCGTACAACTGTTCACCGTCATTCAACTGGAAAAAGAATCTGGACGATCAGACTATCGCCCGTTTCCAGCAGGAGCTGTCGGCGATGGGCTACAAGTACCAATTCATCACGCTGGCGGGCATCCACAGCATGTGGTTCAACATGTTTGACCTGGCACACGCTTATGCACAGGGCGAGGGCATGAAGCACTACGTCGAGAAAGTCCAGCAGCCGGAGTTCGATGCCGTGGCTCGCGGTTATACCTTTGCTTCACACCAACAGGAAGTGGGCACCGGTTACTTCGACAAGGTGACCACCATTATTCAGGGCGGAGCTTCTTCGGTAACGGCATTGACCGGTTCGACGGAAGAGCAGCAGTTCTGATGCAGTCACGCTGATAATAGGTACCCCAGAGCCTGCTTATGCAGGCTCTGTTTCCTGGCGGGAGGTAAGGATGGCGGCAAAACTGGAGCTGTTGATCGCACAGACGATCCTACAGGGCTTTGATGCACAATATGGCCGCTTCCTGGAAGTGACTGCCGGTGCGCAGCAGCGTTTTGAACGGGCTGATTGGCCGGCGGTGCAGCTGGCGATGAAAAAGCGTATCCACCTGTATGACCATCATGTGGGTCTGGTGGTGGAGCAGTTGAAATGCATCACCGGGCAAAAGTATTTTGACGCGGATTTCCCAAGTCGGGTGAAAGCGGTATATACCGATCTGCTGCCGGAGTACCCGCGCTTTGAGATTGCCGAAAGCTTCTTCAATTCAGTCTACTGCCGTTTATTCAGGCACCGAGATCTGACGCCGGAAAAGCTGTTTGTGTTCAGTTCTCAGCCGGAAGGGCGCTTTCGTGATATCCCGCGCCCGCTCTCACGGGATTTCACCGCCAATGGCGATCTGTCGGAGATGTTATATACCCTGCTGACCGATTTGCCTTTGCGACTGCCGTGGGAAAACGTATCGCGCGATATTGATTACATTACGCTCGCGTTGCAGCAGAACTTCAGTGCACAGCAATTGGCTGGTGCAACGTTCCAGATTGCCAATGAGTTGTTTTATCGTAACAAGGCGGCGTGGCTGGTCGGGAAGCTGCGTGTGGCAGACAGGGTCTATCCTTTCCTGCTGCCGATTCATCACAGTGATTCCGGCGCATTGTTTATCGATACCTGCCTGACCAGCAAGGCGGAAGCCAGCATCGTGTTTGGTTTTGCCCGGTCGTATTTCATGGTGTACGCCCCCCTGCCAGCCGCCATGGTCGAATGGTTGCGCGAGATCTTGCCGAGTAAGACGACCGCCGAGCTGTATATGGCCATCGGCTGCCAGAAACACGGAAAAACAGAATGTTACCGCGAATACCTGACGTTTATGGCGGGTTCTCAAGAGCAGTTCATTATTGCCCCTGGGGTCAAAGGTATGGTGATGCTGGTGTTTACCCTGCCGTCGTTTGATCGGGTGTTCAAGGTGATCAAAGACGAGTTCGCGCCGCAAAAAGAGGTCACGCAGGCACAGGTCATGGCCTGCTATCAGTTGGTAAAAGAGCACGACCGCGTCGGGCGCATGGCCGATACCCAGGAATACGAAAATTTTATCGTCGACAAGGCGCGTCTCAGTCCGGAGCTCTTGGCCGAATTACAACGAGAAGTGCCGGACAAGCTGGAGGATCTGGGCGATCGCATCGTGATCAAACACCTGTACATGGAACGACGCATGACGCCGCTGAATTTGTATCTTGAGCAGGCCAATGAGCAACAGATGCGCGACGCAATTGAAGAATACGGTAATGCGATCAAGCAATTGGCCGCCGCCAATATTTTTCCCGGCGATATGCTGTTCAAGAACTTCGGCGTGACCCGACACGGACGGGTGGTGTTCTATGACTATGATGAGATTTGCTATATGACTGAGGTGAATTTCCGCGATATACCGCCGCCGCGTTACCCGGAAGATGAGCTGGCTAACGAGCCATGGTATAGCGTGTCGCCGAATGATGTGTTTCCAGAGGAGTTCAGGCATTTCCTGTGTGGCGACCGCCGTATCCGGCAGGTGTTTGAAGAGATGCACAGCGATCTGTTTGAGGCCAACTATTGGCGCGGGCTACAGCAACGTATTCGCGATGGCCATGTGGAAGACGTCTTTGCTTACCGCAAAAAACGACGTTTCAGCCAACGCAGCGGTGTGGCGTTGCCCGCGACATCGGCAACGGCCTAAGGGCGCGGTTGGTATACCGCGCCCGATACGATTAGGCTTTCGCACCTGCAACGGCGGCACGTGCCAATTCGGTGATGCGTGCGTAGTCGCCTTTTTCTAAGGCATCTGCCGGCACCAGCCAGGAACCGCCGATGCACAGCACGCTTTTCAGCGCCAGGTAGTCACGGTAGTTACTCGGTGAAATGCCGCCGGTTGGACAGAAGCGCACCTGTGGGAATGGGCCGCCGATCGCCTGCAGTGCTTTTACGCCCCCGTTGGCTTCTGCCGGGAAGAATTTAAACTCACGCAGGCCGTGGTCCATGCCCAACATCAGTTCCGAGACGGTGCAGATGCCGGGAATTAACGGGATCGAACCCGCGGTAGCTGCCTTCAGCAAATCGGCGGTCAGTCCCGGGCTGATGGCAAACTGCGCGCCAGCGTCGGTCACTTCCTGCAGCTGCTGCGCGTTAATGACGGTACCGGCCCCGATAATTGCGTCTGGTACTTCTTTGGCAATGGCGCGAATCGCATCCATCGCGCAAGCGGTGCGCAGCGTCACTTCCAATACACGTACGCCACCGGCAACCAGGGCTTTTGCCAACGGCACCGCGTGCTCCAGTTTGTTGATGACAATCACCGGTACCACTGGGCCTGACATCAGGATCTGCTCTGCGCTTGTTTTCCAATTGTTCATTAACGGTTTTCTCCAGTTTGACCGCCGCCGTTGGGCTACACGGCCATGCGACGGGTTAAAATTTAATGCAGCAGGCGCCTTGTTCAGCACCGGAAAGCTGGCTGCGTAAGGCACCGAACAGTTCACGGCCACAGCCGATATGTTCCGCACTCAGGTCAGGCTGATAAGGGGCGCGCTTAGCCAAAATGTCGGCATCGACCAATAATGCCAATTCGCCGGTGCGGCCGTTCACGCGGATCACGTCGCCGTTTTGCACCTTGGCGAGCATGCCGCCGGTGTAGGCTTCCGGGGTCACGTGGATGGCAGAAGGGACTTTGCCGGAAGCGCCGGACAGGCGGCCATCGGTGACCAGCGCGACTTTAAATCCGCGGTCCATCAGCACGCCAAGCGGCGGCATAAGTTTGTGCAACTCGGGCATACCATTGGCCTGTGGCCCCTGGAAGCGGACAACCACCACGCAATCGCGATCCAACTTGCCAGCCTCAAACGCCGGTACGATGTCATGTTGGCTTTCAAAGACGACTGCCGGCGCTTCGATAATCTGGTTGTCTGCCGGGACCGCCGAGGTTTTCATGACGGCTCGGCCAAGGTTGCCGGCCAATACCTTGGTGCCGCCGTGGTGTTCAAAAGGCTCGGCGATGCTGGCGATCACTTGGGTATCGAGTGAATGATCCACGCCTTCACGCCAGGCCAACTGGCCGTTATCCAGCCACGGTTCTTGGGTGTAACGCTGTAGACCAAAGCCGGCAACGGTGTGTACATCCTCGTGCAGCAGGCCGTGCTTAAGCAGCTCGCGCACCACCAGTGCGACGCCGCCTGCGGCTTGGAATTGGTTGATGTCCGCCGGGCCATTCGGATAGATGCGGCACAGCAGCGGCACGGCGTCTGACAACTCGGAGAAGTCATCCCAGTTAATGATAATGCCGGCGGCGCGAGCCATCGCCACCATATGCATGGTCAGGTTGGTAGAGCCGCCGGTGGCCAGTAGCGCAATAATGCCGTTCACCACCACTTTTTCATCCACCAGTTGGCCAATTGGCAGGTAGTTGCCTGCGGTTTCGGTCAGGCGGGTCACCTGACGCGCAGCGGCATCGGTGAGTGCATTGCGCAGTGGCGTATCCGGATGAACAAAGGAGGCTCCTGGCAGGTGCAGACCCATCACTTCCATGACCATTTGGTTGGTATTGGCGGTGCCGTAGAAGGTACAGGTGCCGATGCCATGATAAGACGCTGCCTCGGCCTCCAGCAACGCCAGGCGATCGGCTTTGCCTTCGGCGTAAAGTTGGCGTACGCGCACTTTCTCTTTGTTCGGCAAGCCGCTGCTCATCGGGCCGGCTGGCACAAACAGCGACGGTAAATGACCAAAGGACAGGGCAGACATCACCAAGCCTGGCACGATTTTGTCGCAAATACCGAGGAACAACGCGCCGTCGAACATATTGTGTGACAGGCCGATGGCGGAGGACATGGCGATCACGTCACGGCTCATCAGCGACAGCTCCATACCATCCTGACCCTGGGTCACACCGTCGCACATTGCCGGAACACCACCGGCCACCTGACCAACCGCGCCTACCGCATGCAATGCCTGCTTTAGCCGTTGCGGATAGTTTTCGTAAGGCTGGTGGGCGGACAGCATATCGTTATAGGCGGTGATGATGGCGATATCGCTGCGCACCATATTTTTCAGCGCGGTTTTGTCATCCGGTTGGCAGGCAGCGAAGCCGTGCGCCAGGTTGCCGCAGGCCAGTTGTGCGCGGTGTACGGTGTGTGAGCGAGCTGCATCAATGCGTGCCAGGTAGGCGGTGCGGCTCTGTTTAGAACGGTCGATAATGCGTTGTGTGACACGGGACAGGATTGGATTGATCATACCTTCCTCACATGGCTATTGTTATATATGCCGTCTGTGGCGGTGCCCCCGGTGTGGAATTGCAGCCCTGGTGTGCAAAGGCCGGGGGCGATGTTGTGGGTATTTAAAACAGCGTGAAAGCAATCATGCCGATGATGCCACCCACGCTACCCAGAATGGTTTCCATCACCGTCCAGGTTTTCAGCGTTTGCAGCTCATTGGCGCCGGTAAATTTACCGAACAACCAGAAACCGGCATCGTTGACGTGGCTGAGTACGATGGACCCGCCGGCAATACAGATAGCCAACGCGGCCAGTTGCCCGCCGCCGAGGCCCAATTGGCTGGTTACCGGTAGCACCAGGCCGACAGTGGTCAAACAGGCTACGGTAGCAGATCCTTGAATGACGCGTACCATGGCGGACAGCGCGAAAGCGGCCACGGCGATCGGCAAGCCGGTGCCGATCATGGCGTCACCCAAGGCAGGGCCAACGCCGGAATCCACCAAAATTTGTTTGAAGACGCCACCAGCGCCCGTCATCAGCAGGATAATCCCGGCAGGCTGCACCGCCGCAGAGCAGATGGCCAGCGTTTGTTCGTTGGTCATGCCGCGCGGTTTTGCCAGGCCGTAAATCACAATCAGGCAGGCGATCAAAATGGCCGTAAACGGGTGGCCAATAAACTCCAGCCACTGTTGTAACTGTGAGCCTGGCGTTACCAGACGGGCACCAATGGTCTTCATACCGACCAACACCAGTGGGCAGAGAACCAACGCCAGACTAAGGCCAAATGACGGCAGGTTGGCGGTGTTCAGCGTCGGCTCGTTTTCATCCTTCGGCATTGACCAGTTAACGTAACGGCTGATAAAGCTGCCGTATAATGGGCCTGCAATCAGCATGCCGAGGACGGCGGCGACCAGGCCGATGGCAATCATCCAGCCGAAGTCGGCCTTCATTTGTGAGGCCAGCAGCATCGGTACCGGCCCCGGCAGCAAGAATGACGCAGCGGCGGCGACGCCGGCAAACAGGGGAATGGCCAGCTTAACGATGTTGCCGTCGGTGCGGCGCGCTACGGCAAACACGATGCCGATCAGTAGCACCACGGCTACGTCAAAAAACAGCGGCAGGGCACAGATCAATCCGGCAATGCCGAGTGCGTAATGGGCTTTACTTTGGCCGAAACGTTTCAGCAAATGTGCCGCAATTTGATCGAGCGCACCGACTTCATGCAGTATCTTACCGAACATCGCGCCCAACGCGACGACAATAGCCAGGAAGCCCAGCGTATCGCCCATACCTTTCTGCATGGTATCGGCGATGCGGTCCAGCGGCATGCCGGAGAAAATACCTGCGGCAATAGACACCAGCATTAACGCGACGAAGGCGTGCATGCGTGCCTTCATCACCAAAAACAGCAGTAAAAGAACCGAGCCGACTGCAGTACCGACCAGCGTTACAGTATTCACGCGCAGACGTCCTGTGGCAGGAAGCTCTGAATGTGCTTCAGGGTATCGGCGATAACGCCTTCCAGGGGTTGGTTGATGTCGACGGACATGACGTCGCTCTCGTCGGCCCCCGGCTGTTCCAGCGCGGCAAACTGTGTCACCAGCATCTGTGGTTTAAAGAAGTGGCCATTACGGGCCGCCAGACGGGCTTCGATAACCGGGAAATCACCGTGCAAGTAGATGAACGACAAATTGCCATTACCGGCGCGCAGGCGATCGCGGTAGTGTTTTTTCAGCGCTGAACAGACGATAACCGAAACATTATTCGTGCGTTGCATGGCGAAAGCGGCGTCGTTGAGTGCGGCCAGCCAGGGGGCACGGTCGTCATCGTTGAGTGGTTCGCCAGCGGCCATTTTTAGGATGTTGCTGCGGGGGTGCAGAAAATCACCGTCGAGGAACCCGGCAGACAGCTGTCGGGCGGCGGCGGCGGCCACGGCGGACTTACCGCTGCCGGAAACGCCCATAATGACGTAAATACGGTTTTGATTATTGGTCATGGCTTAGCTCCAAAACGACACGTGGCGTTACCGCGCGCTTATTGTTACCGGTAACATGTTATCGGTAACATTGTCGGAGGAAGTTTCGCCAGTTGCAATCGCCTTTAACAGGCAGGATCGTTAACTGTGATCGGCTTCAAGTTTTTACTGGGCGAGAGAAACAGGATTGGGGCAGTGTTTTACATGCTGACAACAACGAGAAAATCATGGGCGCAGAGTTTGCGCCCAGTGCCGGGATTGAGGCTTAACGTACGCCACCATACTCCAGGCTGATTTCTTTTGCTGCGTGGATCACCAATGCGCCCAGCTCGATCACCCGGTTGTCGGTGATGCGTGACACCGGACCGGAAATAGAGATAGCGGCAAAGGCCTCGCGATGTTCATCGAAGATGCAGGCTGCCACGCAACGTAGGCCGAGTGCATGTTCTTCGTCGTCAAACGAAAAGCCTTGTTTGCGGATTTGCGCCAACCCTTCCTTCAGGTTGTGCGGTGTCAGGGTGTGCTGAGTATAGGTTTGCATACCTTTCTTATGCAGCAGTTGGGTGACCTGCTCATCCGGCAGGGTAGAAAGAAAGGCTTTGCCGGCACCGGAAGCGTGCATTGGCAGTTTTCCGCCGATCGGCGCGGACATACGCATCAGCGCGGTGCATTGAACCTGATCGATAATAATCGCCTGGTACTCACTGGTATCCAGCACGGCCAGGTTGACGGTTTCGCCGGACTCTTCCATCAGGCGGCGTAGCGTTGGGTGTACCATGGCCAAGAGATTGCGGCTCTGCAAGAAGCTGCTGCCAACGACAAAGGCATGAGAACCGAGGGTCCACAGGCCTAAATCACCGACCTGCCGTACAAATCCTTGCTGTTGCATGGTGGTGAGCAACCGATGGGTCGTAGAGTTGGGTAACCCGGCTTGTTGAGCCAGATCGGTCAACGCGACGTTGCCCTGAGCTTCAGCAATGTATTCCAATAACTTCAGGCCACGGGTTAACGACTGCACCTGGCCGGTTGCCGCACTGGCGCTCGGGGATGCAGCACGGGGCTTTTTGCCACGCTTGGCGGGAGCAGGGGTGACCATAATCCACATTCCTTTTTCCGTATGATGGAATTCATTTTCGTTTTTTGCGTATGAATTGCAAGTCGTCAATCTGCTCATCGGATCTGTTACCCGGCAACCTGAAAAACTCTCAATTGCCGTGCGCCACTTTGCCCCTACAAGCTGTGCTAGGATGGTCGATACCCGTCGTCTTTCAAGCCGCAACTTGAAATCCATAGGGTATGCAACATTTGAGTGTCGGTGAAAGAGTGTGGCCTGAAAGATAAAGGGGATCATGGGTGACTAATCGAGTAGAACAACTGCGCCAGCAGTTAGCGCAGCGCATTTTAGTGTTGGACGGCGGCATGGGCACCATGATCCAGAGCTATCGTCTGGAAGAGAGCGATTTTCGCGGTGAGCGTTTTGCCGACTGGCAGAGCGATCTGAAAGGCAATAATGACCTGCTGGTGTTGACCAAGCCCGACGTGATCACCGCCATTCACTACGGCTACCTGGAAGCCGGGGCCGACATTCTCGAAACCAATACCTTCAACTCCACTTCTATCGCGATGGCCGACTACCATATGGAGTCGCTGTCCGCCGAGATTAACTATCAGGCCGCCTGCCTGGCACGTGCCTGTGCTGATGAGTGGACTGCGCGCACGCCAGAGCAACCGCGCTATGTGGCCGGGGTACTGGGCCCGACCAACCGCACTGCCTCTATTTCTCCGAACGTTAACGATCCGGCGTTCCGTAATGTTTCTTTCGATGAACTGGTGGACGCCTACCGCGAATCGACCCGTGCGCTGGTGGAAGGCGGCGTCGATCTGATTATGATTGAAACCATCTTCGATACCCTGAACGCCAAGGCTGCCGCCTTTGCGGTGGAAACCGAATTCGAAGCCCTGGGTGTCTCGCTGCCGATCATGATTTCCGGCACCATCACCGATGCCTCCGGCCGTACCCTGTCCGGGCAGACTACCGAAGCCTTCTATAACTCGATGCGTCACGTCAAGCCGCTGAGCTTTGGTCTGAACTGCGCGTTGGGCCCGGACGAACTGCGTCAATACGTTGCCGAACTGTCGCGTATCTCGGAAAGCTACGTCACTGCGCACCCCAACGCCGGTTTACCTAATGCGTTCGGTGAATACGATCTGGACGCGCAAGAGATGGCGAAACAGGTCGGCGAGTGGGCGCAGGCCGGCTTCCTGAATATTATCGGCGGCTGCTGTGGGACCACGCCGGAGCACATCGCCGCCATGGTCAAGGCCGTGGCGGGCGTGCCGCCGCGCCAACTGCCGGAGATCCCGGTAGCTTGCCGTCTGGCGGGTCTCGAACCCTTGAACATTGACGCCAAAACGTTGTTCGTCAACGTTGGTGAGCGTACCAACGTCACCGGTTCAGCGCGCTTCAAGCGATTGATCAAAGAAGAAAAATACAGTGAAGCGCTGGCCGTTGCCCGTCAGCAGGTGGAAAGCGGCGCTCAGATTATCGATATCAACATGGATGAGGGGATGCTCGACGCCGAAGCGGCTATGGTGCGTTTCCTTAACCTGATCGCTGGCGAGCCGGACATTGCCCGGGTGCCGATCATGATTGACTCCTCCAAATGGTCAGTGATCGAAAAGGGCCTGAAGTGCATCCAGGGCAAAGGTATCGTTAACTCTATCTCGATGAAAGAGGGCGAAGAGGCCTTTATTCACCATGCCAAACTGGTACGCCGTTATGGTGCTGCCGTCGTGGTGATGGCGTTTGACGAAGTGGGTCAGGCCGATACGCGTGAGCGCAAATTCGAGATTTGTCGCCGTGCCTATAAGATTTTGACCGAGCGTGTTGGTTTCCCGCCGGAAGACATTATTTTTGACCCGAACATTTTTGCCGTCGCTACCGGTATCGAAGAGCATAACAACTATGCCGTCGACTTTATCGAAGCGTGCGCCGACATCAAAACTCACCTGCCGCATGCGATGATTTCCGGCGGCGTGTCCAACGTGTCGTTTTCATTCCGCGGCAACGATCCGGTGCGTGAAGCGATCCACGCGGTATTCCTGTACCACGCGATCCGTAATGGTATGGACATGGGGATTGTCAACGCAGGGCAACTGGCGATCTACGATGATCTGACTGCCGAGCTGCGTGATGCGGTAGAAGATGTGATCCTCAACCGCCGCGACGACGGGACCGAGCGCTTGCTGGAACTGGCGGAAAAATACCGCGGCAGCAAAGGCAACGACGTGGCGGTGCAGCAGGCGGAATGGCGCGGCTGGGCAGTAGAAAAACGGCTGGAATACTCGCTGGTGAAAGGTATCACCGAGTTTATCGAGCTGGATACCGAAGAAGCCCGGCAGCGGGCGGATCGTCCGATCGAAGTGATCGAAGGGCCGCTGATGGCGGGCATGAACGTGGTTGGCGATCTGTTCGGCGAAGGCAAAATGTTCCTGCCGCAGGTGGTGAAGTCCGCTCGCGTAATGAAACAGGCGGTGGCCTATCTGGAACCCTACATTGAGGCCAGCAAGCAGAAAGGCTCTACGGCGGGCAAAATCCTGCTGGCGACGGTGAAGGGCGACGTGCACGACATCGGTAAAAACATCGTTGGTGTGGTGCTGCAGTGCAACAACTACGAAATTGTCGATCTGGGCGTGATGGTGCCGACGGAGAAAATCCTGAAGACTGCGCGTGAGCAGAACGTGGACATCATCGGCTTATCCGGGTTGATCACGCCGTCGTTGGACGAGATGGTCAACGTGGCGAAAGAAATGGAGCGTCAGGGCTTCACTCTGCCGTTGCTGATCGGCGGTGCGACGACCTCCAAGGCGCATACCGCCGTCAAGATCGAGCAGAACTACAGCGGCTCGACGACTTACGTGCAGAACGCATCCCGTACCGTGGGCGTGGTGTCGGCATTGCTTTCCGACATACAGCGCGACGATTTTGTGGCGCGAACCCGTAAAGAATATGAAACCGTGCGCATTCAGCACGCACGTAAAAAACCGCGCACCCCGCCGGTTGATCTGCAGAAAGCGCGCGATAACGCCATGGTGTTGGACTGGGAAAACTATCAGCCGCCAGTACCGAAGCAGTTGGGCGTCTACCCGGTCGAAGCCAGTATCGAGACGCTGCGCCAGTACATCGACTGGACACCGTTCTTCATGACCTGGTCGCTGGCGGGTAAATATCCGCGGATTCTGGAAGATGACGTGGTGGGCGAAGAGGCCAAACGGCTGTTCGCCGACGCCAACCAGATGCTGGATATGCTGGCCGCTAATGGCAGCCTCAACCCGCGCGGTGTGTACGGGCTGTTCCCGGCGAACCGGGTTGGTGACGACGTTGAAGTGTATCGCGACGAAAATCGCGAAGAGGTGCTGGTGGTCAGCCGCCATCTGCGCCAGCAAACGGAGAAAACCGATTTCCCGAACTACTGCCTGGCTGACTTTGTCGCGCCGAAAAGCAGCGGTAAGGCTGATTACTTCGGCGCTTTTGCCGTGACGGGGGGGCTGGAGGAAGATGAGCTGGCGGCGGCCTATGATGCACAACACGATGATTACAACAAAATCATGGTGAAAGCATTGTCGGATCGCCTGGCGGAGGCGTTTGCTGAATACCTGCATGAACAGGTGCGTAAGCTGCACTGGGGTTTTGCTACCGAAGAAAACCTGAGCAATGAAGAGCTGATCCGCGAAAATTATCAGGGTATCCGTCCGGCGCCGGGTTATCCGGCCTGTCCGGAGCACACCGAAAAAGCGGAAATTTGGCGCTTGCTGGACGTTAACCGCCATACCGGTATGGTGCTGACCGAATCTTTCGCCATGTGGCCAGGGGCAGCCGTGTCTGGTTGGTATTTTAGTCATCCGCAGAGCAAGTATTTTGCGGTGGCGCAGATCCAACGCGATCAGGTAGAGGATTACGCGACGCGTAAAGGCATGAGCGTCAGTGAGGTTGAACGTTGGTTAGCGCCTAACCTTGGCTACGACGCCGACTGATTCATCTTCTCTTTGGGGGCGCGGTTCGCGCCCCTGTCATTGCGCTTCCACGTCAATGTGCAGCGCGTCGTAACGCCAATATTCCAAATCACAATCAATCACCCGGTCGTGCTGATCGCGGTTAACCCGGGTAATAAACAGCGCCGGGCTGCCGTAGGTCACTTTGAGCATTTCTGCCGCTTCCTGTGGCAGCAGTGTCGGCAGCATATCGAAACGGACTCGCCCATAACGAATCCCATAGCGCTCGGCATACAGCCCTGTGAGCGACTGGGTTAAGTCTTCGTCCAAAATACCGGCAAAGTAGGCGGGATTAAGGTAATGCTCGCAGTACAACACCGCGCGGCCGTCGATATAGCGTAGCCGACGAATACGGTAAACCTCGGTGCCAGCCGGCAAAGTGAGCTTTTGACTCAAGGCAGCGCACAGCGGCACGGTGGCGGTGTCGATAACCTCTGTATGGGCATCACGCCCCTGTTGCTGCGCCATGGCATGAAAATGACTGCGCTGTAAGGGGTTATACACCAGCCGGGGCGGCGAGATAAACCAGCCGCGCCTGACCTGACGGTAAATGACACCCTGAGCCTCCAACTGGCCGAGCGCTTCCTGCAAGGTGATGCGGGTGGTGGAGAATTGCTCGCTGAGGGTGCGCTCAGAAGGCAGCTTGCCACCGGTGTTAAATTCCCCCTCGGCGATACGGGCAGCCAGTGTCTGGCAAATGGCTGCCACGGTTGTTGTTCCTTCACTCATGCCACAGATGCCCCATTTCAGTGCGTTTATACCCGTCGACTTTCAAGCTGCAGCGTCGCTCACCCCATTGACTGACTAAAGTAAGCGCCTGGGGACGAGTGAGCTGGATGCCTGGCCGCAACTTGACGTTCATAGGGTATACCCCGCTAAAGGTAGACCAGCGACAGGCTCCGGGACGCGCTAAATGCGATAAAAATGCTGCTTTTTTAGACTGACATATAATTATCACATTCGTCCGTTAGATTGGCTTGGTTCTTGCTGGACTAGTCCAGCGCCTCTACACACTACCACCCGGAGCATCAGTTATGAAACGTTTGTGCGCTTCTGTGTTAAGCAGTGCCATTGTACTGACCAGCCAGATGAGCTGGGCCGCAGATACCGATCTGGCGGCGTTGGAGCAGGCAGCCAAGAAAGAAGGTGAAGTTAACAGTGTCGGCATGCCGGACAGCTGGGCAAACTGGAAAGGCACCTGGCAAGACTTGTTGAGCAAATATGGCCTGAAGCATGTCGATACCGACATGAGTTCAGCGCAGGAAATCGCCAAGTTCGATGCAGAGAAGGGCAACGCCACTGCGGATATTGGTGATGTGGGCGCGGCATTCGGTCCGATTGCGGTCCAGAAAGGGGTGACGCAGCCGTACAAACCCTCCACCTGGGATCAGGTACCGGCCTGGGCGAAGGACAAAGATGGCCACTGGGCGCTGGCCTACACGGGCACCATCGCCTTTATTATCAACAAACAGCAGGTAAAAGAGATCCCGCACAGCTGGGCCGATCTGCTGAAGGGCACTTATCAGGTCACTATCGGTGATGTCGGCACTGCCTCGCAGGCGGCTAGCGGCGTGCTGGCGGCTACCTATGCCATGGGCGGTAATGAGAAGAACCTGAAGCCGGGCCTGGAGTTCTTCGGCAAGCTGGCCAAGGCAGGGCGTTTGAGCCTGACTAACCCCGTGATCGCCTCGCTGGAAAAAGGTGAAGTGCAGGTTGGCGTGGTATGGGACTTTAACGGTCTGAATTACCGCGATCAGATCGACAAGACCCGTTTTGAAGTGCTGATCCCGTCTGACGGCTCCATCACTTCCGGCTACACCACCATCATCAACAAGTACGCCAAGCACCCGAACGCCGCCAAGCTGGCGCGTGAATACATTTTCTCTGATGCAGGCCAGATCAACCTGGCGCGTGGTTATGCCCGACCAATCCGTGCGGAGCATCTGACGCTGCCTGACGATGTAAAAGCCAAGCTGCTGCCAGCCGAACAGTATAAAAACGCTCACCCAATCGCCGATCCGGCTGCCTGGGAACAAAGCGCGAAAACGCTGCCGCGTCAGTGGCAGGAAAATGTCATTATGTTTATGCAGCAGTGAGTTAAGCCATCATGAAAACGATCCTCGTGCTGTTGGACGGTCTGAACTACCAGGTGGCGCATGACGCTATGGGTTATCTGCAGGCCGAATGTGCGGCAGGACGTGGACGGTTGTATCAAGTGGAGAGCGAGTTACCCTCGCTCTCCCGACCGCTGTATGAATGCATCCTCACCGGCGTGCCGCCGGTGGAGAGCGGTGTCGTGCATAACCAGGTGTCGCGTTTGTCGCACCAGCAAAGCGTGTTCCACTATGCGCGTGCTGCTGGCCTGACGACCGCTGCGGCCGCCTACCATTGGTTCAGTGAGTTATATAACCGTACCCCGTTCGACGCCGCGCGCGATCGCCATACCGACGATGCTGAATTACCGATCCAGCACGGCCATTTTTATTATGACGATCGCTACCCGGATTCCCATCTGTTTGATGACGCCGAAAGCTTACGCCTCCGCCATCAACCCGACTTTTTGCTGATTCACCCGATGAACATCGACGACGCAGGCCATCGCTTTGGTCTGTCTTCACCGCAATACCGCAATTCGGCCCGCAATGCCGACGGCGTGCTGTCGCGCTATTTGGCAGGCTGGTTAGCCGACGATTATCAGGTGATGATCACCGCCGATCACGGCATGAATGATGACCGCAGCCACGGCGGTGTTTTGCCCGAAGAGCGCCAGGTGCCGCTGTTTGTCTTTGGCAGTGCATTCAGCCAGAACGATGCCAACCCGCAGCAAACCGACCTGTGTGGCACGCTGTGTGAGGTGCTGCAAGTGACACACGACAAGCCGCGTTGCCGTGCGTTGTTGGTATAAGGGCGAATAACATGAAAGCTAAGTGGATTGCCGCGCTGTGCTTGCTGCCGTTCATCCTGTTGTTCGGCGCGTTCCAAATCGCACCGCTGGTATGGATTGCGGTCAACAGTTTTTTCAGCCAGAGCAGTGGCTGGGGGCTGGGCAACTATGTTGATGTGCTGACCTCGCCGTTCTATTTGCAGGCGTTTCAGTTCTCGCTGGAGATTTCCCTCTGGTCGAGCGTTTACGGACTGCTGATTGCATTAGTTGGCAGTTACTCACTGCGCCAGCTGGGCCAGACCCGATTTCATGACTTCGTGATGTCGTTCACTAACATGACCAGCAACTTTGCGGGCGTGCCGCTGGCGTTCGCCTTTGTCATTCTGCTGGGGCTAAATGGCTGCCTGACGTTGTTACTCCGTAAATACGGTTTGATGGAGGGGTTTAACCTTTACTCCAAAACCGGGCTTATCGTGCTTTACACCTACTTCCAGATCCCGTTGGGCGTGCTGCTGCTGTACCCGGCGTTCGACGCATTGCGCGAAGACTGGCGTGAATCAGCGTCGTTGCTGGGGGCCAGCCCGTGGCGCTATTGGCGACATATTGGCCTGCCCGTGCTGGCACCGGCGTTGATGGGCACCTTTGTCATTCTGCTGGCGAATGCGCTGGGCGCTTATGCCACGGTATACGCGCTGACCACCGGTAATTTCAACGTGATTCCGATCCGTATTTCGGCATTGGTCGCGGGGGATATTTCCCTTGATCCTAATCTGGCCAGTGCGCTGGCGATGCTGTTGGTGGCGATGATGGCGTTCATCACCTTGATTCACCAATGGCTATTGCGTCGGAGCTACCTCAATGCACGCTCATAACGTTCTGGAGGGCCGACATGTCCCGTTTTGAAACCGGTTATCACCGCGTAGTGAGCAGCTTACTGCTGCTGATCCTGCTGTTGCCGCTGGCGGCGACGCTGATTTACGCACTGGCCACCCAATGGGGCGCCACCATCCTGCCGGACGGTTTGACCCTGAAATGGCTGGTCGCGCTATGGAGCGATCCGCGCTTCCTGCTGGCGTTGTGGCATTCGCTATTGATTTGTTTCGGCACCCTGGTGCTGGCGGTGGTAGTGATATTGCCGATGATGTTTGTTATTGCTTACTACTTCCCAAAATTGGATGCCGTGATGAACGTGCTGATTCTGCTGCCGTTCGCTGTCCCGCCGGTGGTGTCCGCGGTGGGGTTGATGCAACTGTTTGCCACCGATCCGCTGCCGTTGCTCGGAACACCGTGGATCCTGATCGGTTGCTACTTCGCCATTGCGCTGCCGTTTATTTACCGTGCTATCAGCAACAACATGCAGGCGATTAACCTGCGGGATCTGATGGATGCTGCACATCTGCTAGGTGCCAGTACCTGGCAAGCCGCACTGTTGGTGGTGCTGCCTAATCTGCGCAAGGGCGGCATGATTGCCGTTTTGCTGTCGTTCTCTTTCCTGATTGGCGAATTTGTTTTCGCCAACCTGCTGGTGGGTAGCCAATATGAAACGCTGCAGGTCTACCTCTATAACATGCGTAACGGCAGCGGCCATTTTACCAGCGCACTGGTCATTTCTTATTTCGCCGTGGTGCTGATTGTTACCTGGTTGGCGAATTTACTGAATAAAACTAAGGGTTAACCGCATGGCTTATCTCAACGTCACCCGACTTAACAAACACTACGGCCAAACCCAGGTGTTTCAAGATATTGACTTCACCGCTGAGGAAGGGGAATTTGTCACCCTGCTCGGGCCGAGCGGCTGCGGCAAATCCACGCTACTGCGCTGCCTGGCGGGGCTGACGTCAGTCGATAGCGGACAGATAGTGCTGCAAGGTCAGGATCTGGTGCCGGTGCCGCCGCAAAAACGCGGTATTGGCATGGTATTCCAAAGCTATGCGTTGTTCCCGAACATGACTGTTGAAGGCAATGTGGCGTTTGGCCTGAAGATGCAAAAATTGGGCGGCGCGCAGATCCAACAGCGGGTGCAGGAAGTCCTGGCGTTGGTGGAGTTGACCGAGCTGGCCAAGCGTTATCCACATCAGCTTTCCGGTGGCCAGTGCCAAAGGGTGGCGCTGGCGCGCTCGCTGGTGACGCGTCCGCGGTTGTTGTTGCTCGATGAGCCACTCTCGGCGCTGGATGCCAGGATCCGCAAACATCTGCGTGAACAGATCCGCCGGATCCAGCGCGAACTGAACCTGACGGCGATCTTCGTCACCCACGATCAGGAGGAGGCGTTAACGCTGTCGGATCGCATTGTGCTGATGAACAAAGGGCAAATTGTGCAAAGCGGCGATGCGGAAACCCTGTATACCCAGCCGGCCGATGTCTTCGCCGCTGGATTCATCGGCAATTACAATGTGTTAAGTGCTGAACAGGCGTCTGTTTTGACCGGCAGCGCATACCACGGTAAGGTGGCTGTTCGCCCAGAGTCCATTGGCATACTCCCAGCAGGGCAGGGAATTGCTGCGGTTATCCTGAACCACAGCCTGCTGGGCAACGTAGTACGCTATCGCGTGCAGGTGCGTGGTGTTGAGCTGCTGGTGGACGTGCTTAACCGTTCAGTTGCTGATTTGCATGCTGACGGCAGCGAAATTGGGCTACACTTAGAAACTGTTACATTACGGGAAGTTGCATGACATCGCTGCGGCATTCAATGATAACTCCAGGGTAATTCCTGCCGTTGCGTTAACCCTCCAATAGCGGTCTGCAGCCTGTTGCCGCTGTCCTGCCCTATGCACGCCTGGCAGGCAGGATAGCTTGCTATACCCGTCGCCTTTCACGCAGCAGATGTGTTGGCCGCAGGGTTTCCCCCCAGCCACTTACTTGAGTAAGCTCCTGGGGATTCACTCGTTTGCCGCCGTTCTGCAGCCCGAAATTCACAGGGTATGGATTTGATCTTTCCTGCCGGCGTTAATGGAGCGTATTTTCCGTGTTGACCCTTCTTCACCTGCTTTCCTCTGTGGCGCTGTTGGTGTGGGGCACTCACATCGTGCGCACCGGGATCATGCGGGTTTATGGCGCTAATTTGCGCCGGGTGTTGAGCGACAGCGTGGAGAAAAAACCGCTGGCGTTCGTCTCCGGCATTGGCGTAACCGCGTTGGTGCAAAGTAGCAATGCCACCGCGCTGCTGGTCACGTCGTTTGTCGCACAGGGACTGGTGGGACTCACGCCGGCATTGGTTATCATGCTCGGCGCCGACGTCGGTACTGCGCTGATGGCGCGAATACTGACTTTCGATCTTTCCTGGTTGTCACCGTTGCTGATCCTGGTCGGCGTGTTCCTGTTTCTTAGCCGCAAGCAAACCCGGGTAGGTCAAATGGGCCGGGTGTGCATTGGTCTCGGGCTGATTGTCCTGGCGCTGGAGCTGATCGTCGCCGCTGCCACCCCTATCACCCAGGCAGCGGGCGTGAAGGTGCTGTTTTCATCACTGACCGGTGATGTGATGCTGGATGCCCTGACCGGTGCCTTATTCGCCATTGTCAGCTATTCCAGTCTGGCTGCGGTATTGCTGACAGCGACGCTGACGGCGTCAGGCGTGATCTCGCTGAAGGTCGCTCTGTGCCTGGTGATCGGTGCCAATCTTGGTAGCGGCCTACTGGCGGTGATCAATACCAGTGGCCAGAATGCTGCAGGACGTCGGGTTGCGCTTGGAAGCCTGCTGTTCAAGCTGATCGGTTGCGTGCTGGTCCTGCCCTTTGTCTCTTATCTGGCCGATATCATGACTCGTTTGCCCGGAGAGAACGAAGAGTTGGTGATCTATTTTCACGTCTTTTATAACCTGATCCGTTGCCTGGTGTTAATTCCGTTGGCTGGGCCGATGGCGCGTCTGTGCGAAACGTTAATCGCGGACGTGGCTGCAGACGATCCGCGATTGCGGCCGCGACACCTTGATGCCAGTGCGCTGGACACGCCGACGTTGGCGTTGGCCAATGCGGCGCGAGAAACGTTGCGCATGGGTGACGTGGTGGAACACATGATGATTTTGCAGCGTGAAGTGCTGCACGGTAAGCAAGGACAGGATAAGGAGGTGCGGCGGCTCGACGACGATGTCGATGTGCTATATACCGCTATCAAGCTGTATTTGGCGCAGATCCAGAAGGAGGATTTGGGCGAAGAAGATTCCCGCCGCTGGGCTGAAATCATCGAAATGGCGCTTAATTTGGAGCAAGCGGGCGACATTATCGAACGCATGGCCGGTGATGTGGGGGCGAAATCGCACGCGGCGCGGCGTGCGTTCTCAACGGAAGGCTTGGCGGAATTGGACGCATTGCATGAGCGGCTGATTGCCAATCTACGGCTCGGCCTGTCGGTGTTCCTGTCGGGTGACGTTACCAGCGCCAAGCGGTTGCGCCGTTCCAAGCATCGTTTCCGCATTTTGGACCGCCGCTATGCGCATGCACACGTTGACCGTCTGCACCAACAAAACGTACAGAGCATCGAAACCAGTTCGCTGCATCTTGGGCTGCTGGGAGATATGAAACGCCTGAACTCGCTGTTCTGTGCGGTGGCCTATAACGTGCTGGATCAGGATGAAAAGGATGATGAGCGTGAGTGGGAGGATACGCCGAGCACGCTGTAAAAAATGCCCCCGGTTTAGCCGGGGGCATGACGCCGGTTATTTACCGCAACTTACTTACCTGAAAAGACGCCAGCCTTAGCGTCGGCAGCTTGGCTATTGCCGTAGCCGCCGACCGGCGTTTCCAGGTTCACCACGCTTTTACCCGCGATCCCCAGCAGCCCGCCAGCAGACGCCGCGGCATCAAGGTGCCCACCACCCTGATAGCGATTGCCTTTCACATCCTGCTGTTCCTGCTTACCGTTACCCAGTGTTACCTCGCCTTGTTGGCTGCGGATTTCACCACCGGTCAAATGGGTCGTACCCTGTACGTTCAGCGCTACGCCATTTTTCCCGGTGATGGCGGATTTCACGCCAACGGCATCGTTGTTGACGACATCGGCGTTCACCTTGAATTGGCCTTGCAGCCCGGCGGGACCGGTCAGGCTCTCCTTGGATTTGTTGCCGAGGAAGCGAGCGCCGCGATCCCATAGCGGTGCCTTCTCTTTTTCACCCACCAGGTTTTCCGGCAGCGTAACCTTACCGCCGTCGGCCTTGCTGAAGCTGACGGCACCGGTAGTGTCCTGCTTCGGATCGAGACGACGAGCCACGCTGTTGTACTTGTCGGTGGTAGCGTCAGCGACCTTGTTGATGCCGCCCTCCAGCTTCTCCTTCACCTTACCGGCATAATGTGGCGTGCCCACTTTTGACAGTTTGGATGTGATGCTGCTGGCCGGATCGTTGGTGTGGTTCAGACCGACATCGACATTGACCTTCACGCTGCTTTCACTGTCTTTGCGGCTCTCGACGTGCAGATCGCCGCCAATGTTGCCCTGTACACTTTCAGCATTGATCTGAGCGCCGGCTAAGGTGGTATCTTTACCACTATTGAGCGTGACTTCTCCGGCATTGATTAGGCTGTTGCCCTGGGTGGTTTTTTGTAGCTTATCCACGCCGACTTTCACTCCGGCTCCCAGAGTATGGGTGTCGCTGCCGCTGGTGGTATCAATCTTGCCGTTTGTGTCTTTGTTGAACGATTGACCGCCTTTGGCGTTAGCCTTCAGCCCCAGATTCCAGTTATTTTTCTGTTCCTGGTTTTGTGCCGATTCCAGCACCACGCCGCCGTTTTTGGCGTTCAGCTCAACGTGGCTACCTTTGACCTCGGTACCTTGCAGATGCACTGCACGCTCGTCATTGCCGTTGGCGGTAATGTTCACTGCGCCGCCGCTGGCGATCTTGCCACCTTGCTGAGTCGTAGAGGACTCATCCACTTTGGCAATGTCAAATGCGCCACCGAGGGAAATACCGCCCGCGCTCTTTTTGTCGCTATCGGTGCTGTTGCCGCCAATATCGATATTGCCGGAGAGGGTGTCGTCCTTACGCGTCTGCTGCGATTCGGCCGCTTGCAGGGCGACCTGCTTGCCTGCCTTCAACGAGATATCCCCCTGGCTTGCGACATCGCTGCCTTGCAGCGTCAGACTGCGGCCGGCATCCAGTTCTACCCCCTGTTTGCCGGTGATGTTGCTGACTTGCGCGCTGCTGCTGTCGCTTTCCCCTTTGCTGTGACTACCGCCAAGCCCAACACCGACGTTTTTGGTTTCCGGCGTGGAGCCGCCTTTGGCTGATACTTTGACATTAAAGCCGCTGTGGCTTTCATGGCTGCGATCGGTAGCTTGCTCAAAACGGATGTCGCCACCCTCCGCTTTTACCTTGGCTTTACCCTTGCCAGCATCCAGCGAGGTGCCCTGATACACCGCGTCCTGCTTGACCTTAACGTCGATGCCGTTAGCCGCGGTGATGCTGCCGGTGACTGCTTGGCTGCCGTTACTTTCGCTGTGCTTGTTACCCCCTTCACCTTTGGCATCGACGGTCAGATCGCTGCCGGTGGTGGTATAAACGCGTACGCCTGCGCTACCGCGGGTTTCGCTGCTGCTTTCCTGCTGGCTGTTTTGCGCCGCTTCGCTGTGGTGGCTGTCTGCCGCAAGCGTCACGCCGCCTTGAGTCGCCTGGTATTTCGTTCCGTTGTCCTGCAGCTTACCGGTGGTTTTGACATCAATTTCCCCGGCGGTGATGCTGCTGACCACGGCCTGCGAGCTGCTGCTACGCTTCTCGCTGCTGCCGCCATTGGCACCAATATCCAGTCCGACATTCGGCGCGCCGATGGTGCCAATATCGTTAATCACGCCGTTAGCGTCCAATTTGGCGACTTTCCCGACGGCACGTTCAACCGGACGGGTGACAGCGCTGTAATCCACGTTGGCGCCGATGTCTACGCCGACGTCGGTTTTGCGGGTGTTGCTGCTTTCGCTGTTGACGGCGGCCAGATGGTCAACACTGTTGGCATTTTCATGATACCTACCGCCAACCTGGTGTTGAGCGCCTTGCTGGGTCAGTTTGTCTTTGGCATTAATCGTCAGATTGCCCGCAATGTCGCTGCCAGAAACCACGGCTTTGCTGCTTTGGGCGTGCGTTTTGCTGTTCTCGTAACCGCCTTCAATACCAGAACCGACTTTGTCGATGCCGCCGGTGTAGTAAAACCCGCCGCCGATTTTGGTTTGCTCGGTATCGCTGGTGGTTTTGTTTTCGGCTGCGAGGAAGGCGACATTGTTGCCGCTGATGCTGGCATCGTCTTGCGTGGTCACCAGTTTAGATCCGCTGAAGATGACGTCTTTGTCCGCTTTCAGCGCTACGCTGCCGCCGCTCAACGTCGAGCTCTGTTGCTCGCTGCGGGTCGTTTTTTCACTGTCGCTGGTATGTTCGATGCGGAAACCGGCGCGGTATTGCTTATCGCTTTTCTCGTTGGCATAGCCGTTGATGGCGAGCGCGGTTTTTTGTTCATCGATGCGTTGCTGCTGCTCCCCGCTACTGACGTTGATATTGCCGCCAGCGTTGATATCCAGCTTACCGGTGCTGGTCACCTTGCTGCCTACCACATCGGTGTCCCGTTTGCTGACCAATTGCAGGTTGGTATCGGAAACCAGTTCACTGGCGGTGGATTTTTGGTGGCTATTATTGGACTTCTGCGAGCTGCTGGTAATGTTGAAGGCCGTGCCGGTGCGGGCATCAACCTTGTCAACGGTGGTGCTGAGGGCGTTATCGATCCGCAGGCCGCCAGCGGTGGCTTCGACAAAGCCGCCTTGTTTGCCTCGCACTTTACTGCCGGTAATGGTTACGCCCTGGTGACCGTTCAGTCGCAGAGTACCGTCGGCGGTCAGTTCGGAGGCGTTGTTGACTTCGTGGCGGTTGCTGTTGTCTTGATCACTGCCGCCACCGATACCACCCCATGAGGTTTTATTGTCGCGAACGGCCTTCGCGTTGGCGGTTTTTTGTACACCTATGGTGATGCGTTCGTTGGCGTTCGCCGTCAGGTTGCGCCCCGCGTGTACTTTGGCACCCTGCGTCCCCAACGTGTTGCCGGCCGTCAGCGTCAGGTCGCCACCGGCCTGCAAGTCGCTGGCCTTCAGGTTTTCGGTTTCGTTGCTGTTGCTCCAACTGCCGGTGCGCAGGCTGGAGGTATGGTTACGTTGATACCCCCGTTCGCTGGTTTTATCCCGTTCGATCAACCCGCTGAGCTGTACATCGCGCTTGGCTTCGATGTTTAGCGCGTCACCCGCCGTAACACTGGCGCCAAGCAGCTTTACATCCTGTGTGGTGGCGCTCAGCGTGGCATTCTTGCTAGCGTTGATGCTGCTGCCCGCTTGTTGATGCTGCTCATTTTCACGGGTGACATCGTACTGCCAGGAGTAGAACCATTGATCGTTGGTGTGGCCCTGAGTCTGCTTTAATTGCTGACCGTCAAGCGTCAGGCTGGCACCTTGCAGCTTGATCTCTTCGCCGCGAATGTCGGTCGCGGTCAGGTGGTTGTTGTTATTGGCTACCAGGCTGATGTTTTTGCCTTTGAGTTCAGTACGGGTCAGTTGTTGGCCCGTGCTGCGGTCATTGATGTAGATGCCGCCACGGTAGTTTTGGTAGTTCTCACCGCTGTTGCGGTTACTGCTCACGTCACGAATCTGGCTTTCTGCGCGGATGTTGTCGGCTTTCACCCGGATCTCGTCGCTACCTTGTAGCTTGCCAGCCAGCTTCACGCCGCTGCCGGCTGCCGTGTTGATGATGTTGATGCGTCCGGCTTGCATACTGCCAAGATAGTAGCTGTCGAGCGCGCTGACCGGTTGTGTGCTGCTGAGCACCTGCGCATCGCGCGATACGCGGTTATGTCCGCTAATGGCGTTGATATCGGACACCCTTTTTCCGCTTTTTTTATCGAATGCCGGGGTGACCATGACCTCGCCGCGACTGTCGATGCGTGGGGCGATCAAATCCAGTACGCCGCCGGCGTTCAGTTTGCCGTCCAGACTCAGGGTATTGCGATTACCCAGCGTGCTGTAACCCTGCAGCATGCCGTTTTCCACCAGCGGATTACCCACCACCAGTGAGGAACGGCTGGTATTGATGAAGCCGCAACCACTGCAACTGATCCCATTCGGGTTGGCCAACACATAGTCGGCTGCCATGCCAAAGATTTCTTGCTGACCGTGTAACAGCGACGGGTTGCGGCTGATCACTTCATTAAGGATCACGCTAGCCGCTTGGTTATTCAGGTTGGGGTTGGCACCCAATTGGCCCGCCAGTTGAGACAATCCGGCGTCGAGCGAGTTATTCAGTACTGCGCCGGGTTGGTT
Organism: Serratia sp. CoH_134_PS_4; assembly: GCF_058190535.1. Taxonomy (NCBI): domain Bacteria; kingdom Pseudomonadati; phylum Pseudomonadota; class Gammaproteobacteria; order Enterobacterales; family Yersiniaceae; genus Serratia; species Serratia sp. CoH_134_PS_4. The sequence continues at coordinate 80,673 of NZ_JBXWKI010000017.1, read as the reverse complement.
GACGTTGAAATCCTGATATTGGTTGTGCGACAGCCCGTGATCGTTGGGCGTCACAATATTGACCACCTGCGCGCCGTTACCCGCGGTGGAAACACCCGGACCGTTAGCGCCGTTGGCCGCAACGATCTCACCGGCATATGCGGTACCGAGTGAGGCGAAAATGATCGCCAGTGAGGCGGCCAACTTACCTGCCGCTGAAAGCCTGAAATTATTATTTTTCATCCATGTATCTCCATATATCACTGTGTTACTGCAAAACCACTGATTAAAATGTGTACGAAAAACGTGCCAGCACCTGGATGGGATCGTCAGGCATTGCGTGGCTGGACAATAACCAACCACGGCTGGCTTCGACGTCGAGCGTTGCTCGCTGATAACGCAGGGTGGCACCGGCGCTCAATCCGGCGCTGCTTTGCCAGCCCGAAGGCCGATTGTCACGGGGGAGCACCCGGCCGACGTCGCCGCCGATACGTGGGGTAAGCGTGCTTTGACCCAGGTTGAAGTGACGAGACAGGGTATTTTGTAGATACCAGCCGTTATCACCGGACAGCGTGCTGCGGCTGAAGCCACGGACTGCGCTACGATCTGTCAGGCTGAGCCATTCCACACCGGGTAAACGATCGCGGCTGTATTGTCCGTATAGCAGGTGACTCAGTTGGTAATGGGAGCCTGCCAACGTGAAACGTTGAGTGAGATTGGTGAACAGCTTGGCTTTGGTGAATTGGGCATCGGGCTGATTGGCGCCGTTGGGACGATCTGCGCCAAACCAAGGCAATCCTTGCTCTACGCTAAGGTTGGCGCTGATCAGGCCGCTGGGTAGGATTTGCAGGTGGTTGACCCCGAGTTCAAACAGACTGAGCGTCGGACTACCGAGGTTGATACGGGCGGTGTCAAAATAGTTGGCAATACGCTTATGGGTCAGTTGGCCGCTCAGCGCGTTAATCTGGTCGCGATCGCGGTAGAACACATAATCGCTGCGCAGGCCATATTGTTGGGTCTGGCCATGCAGTTTATAGCTGTTGAACACCAGCTGTTGGCGATTCAGGTATTGTGAATAGCTGGCAAAGCCGCTGAAGGTAAAAGCACCGTAAGGCAGGGAATAGAGCAGGGTATAGGCGCGATTATAACGCTGCGACGGATCTTTCAGCGTACCGGCAACGTTAAGGCTGACGAAGTCGGACAGGCCGAACGGGCTGTCTAGCGTTGCCGTACTACGGGCTAACCACTGACCGGTATTTTTTTGACCATAATTGTCCAGTGTGGCAGACAACAGCCAGGGCTTGGTATGTTGGTTGTGCAACCGAATAATTGATCCACCGGTTTGGCTGCCCGGTAATATATCCAATCGGGTTTTGTTCGATTGCAAACGATTGGCTTGATCCAATCCCTGATCAAGCTGGGTTAATTTCAGGGGTTGCCCTTCCAATCCAGGGAATAATAATTGGCTATTGACCCAGCGATCGCTGCCTTCTATTTTCTCGATGAATCCTTCTGTGATCCGTAGCCCTAATTCTCCCTCAGCATTGGGGCGAATAAATTGTACGCGGGCAGTGATATAGCCTTTATCAAGGTATAAACGGGTTAATTCACGCGTCAGCAGGTTGATGTCATTACTGCTGATACAACGCTGTGGTAATGCGGTCAACGCTGCCAAATCTTTCTCTGACAGTAAGGTAATACCCTGCAGGTACACTCCACCGATTGGCAAACATTGGGCCGATCGCGGCAGCGCGGGGACAGCAGGCTCTGGCTCTGCCAGTAATTGCTGCTGTTTAAGCTGTTGGTAGCGTCGTTGTTCTATCTGTTGATTCACCTCACGCGTACTGTCTTGCAGCGCACGGCGTGATTCACCCATCGGCGAGAAATGTTCCATTTCCGGCAGGGAAGCGGCAGGGAGTGCGGTACTGAACAGCAGCGCCAAAGCAGCGGTTTTTTTTATCATTGTAATCCATTATGAGAAGCCGCAGAGCGGCCTGCTCAATCCATGAGGTCAATAAACGGACGGCCAGCGGCCAGCCCGAGACAGCGAGTGACGATCACATTGCGGGGTTCTTTTTTGCTTGTGGCAAATAAGAATGTGGGTTTTTATATTTCTAAATAATAATTAGTCTGCTTGTTTTTTATTTTTATAAATCTGTGTTTATTACCCATAAGGAGGTAATTAAAAAAGTAAATTAATCGTTATTTACCGTTCCCGTCGTTAAACGGTTATCGGCAGCATTAAGAAGAATCTGAATTTTTATTTATCGGTGCGATAATAGAGGATGGGGATAATTCTGACAATCCGACCAGTGGAAATACGAAATTTCGTAGGAAGATGGACGCAGTCATTGAACTGCGTCCCGACGTGAAATTATTTTTTGTTGATCGGCCGACCGGACCAGTAACCTGCCAACAGCGAACCGGACAGGTTATGCCACACAGAGAACAGAGCTCCCGGCAGTGCAGCCAGCGGTGAGAAGTAGATTTTGCCTAGCGTGGCAGCCAACCCGGAGTTTTGCATACCCACCTCAATCGCCAGTGTACGGCAGGTGGACTCATCAAAGCCGAATAGCTTACCGCCCCAATAACCGCTCAGTAACCCGATCGCGTTATGCAGGATCACCGCGATGATCACGACCAGCCCAACCGAAGCAATGTGGCTCTGGCTACCGGCCACCACAGCGCTGATGATGGCCAAAATACAGATCATAGAAAGTGCAGGCAGGATCGGCTCAATGCGTTTGACTGTTTTGGTAAAGGTGTGATGGACGATCAACCCCAGACCGATAGGGATCACCACGATCTGCAGAATACTGAGCAGCATCCCCATGACGTCGACGCTGATCTCGGTATCGACATACAGACGGGTCAGCAGTGGCGTGGCGAATACGCCTACCAGTGTGGAAACCGCCGAGATGGTCACGGACAGCGCCACATCACCTTTTGCCAGATAGATCATCACGTTGGAAGCGGTCCCGCTGGCGACGCTGCCGACCAACACCATGCCGGCGGAAAGATCCGGTGGCATATGAAACAGCATTGCCAGTAACCAGGCCGCCAGCGGCATGATCAGGTAATGCAGGAAGATCCCCGCCGCCACGGGACCAGGACGAGATAATACGCGCTTAAAGTCATCCAGCCGCAGCGTGACGCCCATGGCGAACATGATCAGCATCAGCAATGGGCTGACGTAGGGGCCGATCCCGGTAAAGGTGGTGGATGTGAAGTAGGCCGCGACGGCGAGCAGCACCGCCCACAGGGGGAATAATCGGGTAAATTTTGCCAGCATGAATGCGCTTTTCCTTCAATAGGCTATCTTACTTGCCATTTTGAGTCCGGGCAGTGCTCGGAATCCTTACGTACTTTGTGTACGTTCCGGTTCCCGTGCGCTGGCCGAACCCAAACTGGCTACGACGATATACGCCTATTGGCGCAGATATTATTAAAATTATTCGAACAGATTGTGATGCAGGGTGCGTACGACTTGCTCGGCGTCGTTACCCGGCACCAGGAAGCACAGGTTATAGCTGCTGGCACCGTAGCAAATCATGCGGATATTAAACGGGTCGAGCACGCCGAACACCTCTTTACCCACGCCGCAGGCCTGGGAAAGCTTATTGCCGATCAACGCCACCAGAGCCAGATTTTCTTCGACTTCCACCCGACACAGCGACGATAGCTCGGTCAGCAGTGAGGTCGTTAACAGGCTGCCGCCCGTGGAGGTTGAACCCGTTGTATCCATGGTCAGCGCGACGCTGACTTCGGAAGTGGTAATCAAGTCTACCGAGATATTGTGGCGTGCCAGAATGTTGAACACTTCGGCCAGAAAACCGCGTGCGTGCAGCATGTTAAGGCTGTGCAGCGTCAGCAGGGTTTGTTTACGGCGCAGCGCCAATGCACGAAAGAGCGGTGGGTTCTCGGTGGTGTTGCACACCAGGGTACCCCCGGCGGAAGGGTCTTTACTCGAGCCGACAAACACGGGGATATCGCTGCGTACCGCAGGCAATAGGGTGGCTGGGTGCAAAACTTTTGCACCAAAGGTCGCCATTTCTGCCGCTTCTTCGAAACCGATTTTATCAATGCGCTTCGCTGCGGGTACTACGCGTGGATCGGTGGTGTAGATGCCCGGTACGTCGGTCCAGATATCCACGCGACTGACGCTCAGCGCTTCACCCAACAGTGCTGCAGTGTAATCGCTGCCGCCACGGCCCAGCGTCGTTGTGCGGCCTTTGGGCTCGCTGCCGATAAAGCCTTGAGTAACCACTAAAGCTTCCTGCAGGCGTGGCTTGAGTAACGTTTGGGCTAATTGACTCAGCGCTGCGCTATCCGGTGTGGCGCGCCCGAAATGGTCATCGGTGTGCATGACTTTACGGACGTCAAACCATTCCGCCTGTACGTTGCGAGCGCGAAGGATCTCAACGAACAGCAGGGTAGACATTAATTCGCCGTGGCTGACCAGTTCGTCGGTCAGTGCCGTTGAGGTCGCCAGCGCCGCGGCCTCAGACAGCATGGCGATGTTCTCCAGCATGCGGTCGATTTCATCGCGGATCACGTCCGGATTGTCGAGGCGATCAAGAATGGCGTATTGAATTCGGCGAATTTCATCGAGCTGATAGTTGCGCTTGTCGGCATCACTGCCTTCGGCCAGAGCCACCAACAGATTGGTGACGCCCGCGGACGCGGACAAGACCACCAGACGCACGGCCGGATTGGATAGCACGACGTCGGCGCTGCGATTCATGGCTTCATAATCAGCAACGCTGGTGCCGCCGAATTTGGCGACAACGGTGGAATTCTGGGGTGCTGCTTGGTTCATGTAAAAACCTCGTGTCAGGGTGGCTCTATTCAGAGAGCGCTTTTTTCGTAGCCTTGGCACAAGGGAGGAGCGATAAACAGGGGGCAGGCGTAGAGGTTAACGCTACGATACACCCAGAAGCGCCCCACCTTGCTGACTGCCCTTACGGACAATCCCTGGTGACAACTCAGGGGATTCAGCCCCTGTAGCCGATATGATGAATGCCGCGCATCACCTTACCTCGGCGTCGCTCCCCCTCAAGCGTCGTCATTGGAGAACGGCTCCTCTGACACTCTACCTGGGCGACGCACCTCTTCTGGCTTGCACACGGGATGTGCAAGTAGGCTGTTAGGAATAGCCGGTAATCGCGCTGCTGTCAACGTCCAGACGTTGAGGGATTTTCATCTTGTACCAGCGCAATCAGCGTACAGGGTATCGCCGGGACGAAACCGGTGCCTATCGGCTGCAACGTGCCGTCTTCCCGCTGACTGAATAACGGAATAACACCCTGATGTTTTTCAAGATATTCCAACCAGCCAAAGTTCTCGTTCAGCTTGGTGGCCTTGATGGTGGCACCCTGGGCGATCAGACTGCTTAACCGGCCGTAAGTGGCCTCTTGGTTAAACAAAACTTCATGCCGACGGAAGCGTGAGCTTTCGCCACTGTTGCCGCGGCCTTTCAGCGGGGCGCCGGAGCGGATAGCAAACACCTGCCCGTCGCCAAAAATATGGCCGAAGTGATAGACCGCCAGTGCATTCTGATGGCGGTTGGGCGACAGTGCCAACACCTGCGCGGTATCGCTGAGATCAAGGAAGTTTTCGGCGTGTTCGGAGTAAGCATGTCCATAATACGCGGGAATGCCGTCCATTCGTGCCTGGCGGTAATATTCCCAGCTACTGTCGGTGACAATGACCGGGATATTCATTTTCATCAGCGCCTGCGCCAGCATGCGTGCCACGCTATTGGCTCCGACGATCAGCACCCCACGGGGTTTTTGTTGCTGTACCCGCAACCAGCGCGCCATTATGCCGCTGGTCAGGCTTTGCAACACCACGGTACCAATGATAACGGCGAACACCACCGTGACCAGACGATCGGCGCCGGGGTAGCCGCTGCGTTGCAATGTCAGGGCGAACAATGAACTTACCGCTGCGGCGACGATGCCGCGTGGGGCGATCCAGCACAGCAGAAGGCGATCGCGCCAGTGCAAGGACGAGCGCCAGGTTGATACCGCAATACACAGTGGGCGCGCGATAAACTGCACCACCAGAAGCAGACCCAGCAACGGCCAGCCCATGTTCCACAGTGCCTGGATATCAAGCCGTGCGGCCAAAATGATAAACAGCGCCGAAATCAGGATTGCCGACAGTTCTTCTTTGAAGGCCAATATGTCACTGGTATCCACATCCCGCATATTGGCCAGCCAGATGCCCATCACCGTAACGGTCAGCAGACCGGATTCGTCAGCGATGGCGTTAGACACGCCAAAAGCGGTAAGCATAATGGCCAATACTGCAAGGTTTTGCAGGTAGCGTGGCAGCCAAACACGGCGGAGTGCCAGGCCCAACAGGTAACCGAACAATGCGCCAGCGACCATGCCGACAGCGGCGGTAATGCCCAGCGTGTAGAACAGGTGGGTATAGGATTCCGAATGCTGCTTCAGCACGATAAATTCAAACACCAGCAGCGTAAAGATGGCGCCGACCGGGTCGATCACGATGCCTTCCCAGCGCAGCACCTGATTGATATTGGCATTTGGCCGCACGACGCGCATCAGCGGGGCAATGACGGTTGGACCGGTGACGACGGTGACTGCGCCGATCAGTGCCGCCAGCTCCGGCGGAAAGTCGAGCAGCCACCAGCAGGCTACGCCGATCACCAGGAAGGTCATCAGCATACCAATGGTGACCAAATTGCGCACCACGCCGCCGAGACCGCGTATCTCTTCGACGCGTAGCGTCAGCGCGCCTTCAAACAGAATAATGGCGACCGACAGCGACACCAGCGGGAACAGAAGATCGCCGAACAATGCATCCGGTTGAACCAGATGGACCACGGGGCCTAACACAATGCCAAATACCAACAGTGGCAAAATAGCCGGCAGGCGCAACACCCAGGCGACCCACTGCGCCAGCAGCGAGCTCAATCCAATAACCACCAACATCAATGGGGCAGATAATTCCATAATCATGTCCTTCGTCTTTCAAACTACAGCCTGGTTGGCCGCGCATCCTTAGCCTAATTACGTCAATGACGTGGTGATAATCTGCCACAGTTTAGTGACAGTTAAGTAACCCTGATAACAGGCTATTATCCAAAAGTATAGGGGAAGAGCTGAAACGATGCGGCTGGGTTTAACAGTTAGCACCTATCGCAAGAAAAGAGATCATAATCACAGTCGAACAGGCTACAATCGGACAACCACGTCACATTTATTCTCAAGCCTAAGAGTGTTGCTATGAAAAATATCAATCCTAGTCAAACCGCTGCTTGGCAAGCCCTGCAGCAACATTTTGAACAGATGAAAGACGTACAGATCGGCGATCTGTTTGCTCAGGACAGTGAGCGTTTCTCCAAGTTTTCCGCTACCTTCGACGATCAGATGCTGGTGGATTACTCTAAAAACCGCATCACCGCGGAAACCCTGGAGAAGCTGCAGGCACTGGCGAAAGAGACCGATCTGCAAAGTGCGATCGCGTCCATGTTTGCCGGTGAGAAAATTAACCGCACCGAAGACCGTGCGGTGCTGCATGTTGCCTTGCGCAACCGTAGCAACAGCCCGATTATCGTTGACGGCAAAGATGTGATGCCGGAAGTGAACGCGGTGCTGGCTAAAATGAAACAGTTCTGCGACCGCGTGATTGGCGGTGACTGGAAAGGTTACACCGGCAAAGCCATTACCGACGTGGTGAACATCGGTATCGGTGGTTCTGATCTCGGCCCTTATATGGTGACCGAGGCACTGCGCCCGTACAAAAACCACCTGAATATGCACTTTGTTTCTAACGTTGACGGGACTCATATCGCCGAAACGCTCAAGGCGCTGAATCCGGAAACGACGCTGTTCCTGGTGGCGTCCAAAACCTTCACCACGCAAGAAACCATGACCAACGCCCACAGCGCGCGCGACTGGTTCCTGGGCACTGCGGGCGATCAAAAACACGTGGCGAAGCATTTCGCGGCGCTGTCCACCAACGGCAAGGCCGTCGGTGAGTTCGGTATCGATACTGCCAACATGTTCGAATTCTGGGACTGGGTCGGTGGCCGTTATTCCCTGTGGTCGGCAATTGGTCTGTCGATTGCACTGTCAGTGGGTTACGAGAACTTCGAACAGTTGCTGAGCGGCGCGCATGCGATGGACAAACACTTCGCACAAACCCCGGCAGAGAAAAACCTGCCGGTGCTGCTGGCGCTGATTGGTATCTGGTACAACAATTTCTTCGGTGCAGAAACCGAAGCCATTCTGCCGTATGACCAGTACATGCACCGTTTTTCTGCTTATTTCCAGCAGGGCAATATGGAGTCTAACGGTAAATATGTCGATCGTAATGGCAACCCAGTGGATTACCAGACCGGTCCTATCATCTGGGGCGAGCCAGGCACCAATGGCCAACATGCGTTTTATCAGCTGATTCATCAGGGGACAAAACTGGTGCCTTGCGACTTTATCGCGCCGGCCATCAGCCACAACCCGCTGAGCGACCACCACGCCAAACTGCTGTCGAATTTCTTCGCACAGACCGAAGCCCTGGCGTTTGGTAAATCGCTGGACGTGGTAGAAGAAGAGTTCGCGGCCCAAGGCAAAACGCCGGAAGAGGTTAAACACGTTGCACCGTTCAAGGTGTTTGAAGGCAACCGCCCAACCAACTCCATCCTGCTGCGTGAAATCACGCCGTTCAGCTTGGGGAGCCTGATTGCGCTGTATGAGCACAAGATCTTCACCCAGGGCGCGATCCTGAACATCTTCACCTTCGACCAGTGGGGTGTTGAGCTGGGCAAACAATTGGCAAACCGCATTTTGCCAGAACTGGCAGGTGACGAAGCGGTAAGCAGCCATGACAGCTCAACCAATGCGCTGATCAACCGCTTCAAAGCATGGCGTTAAACACCATTTGAATTGATGCCAATAAAAAACCCGCCGCGGCGGGTTTTTTTACGTCTGAAGGATTACAGATTGATGGGTACTTCGAAACTGATACCTGCACCTACGTCATCGGCGGTGCTGGCATGGCTATTGGTGTACCACAGGCTGGTATCAAACTTGACCTCGGAGGGCAAGGTATAGCCCCAGCCGAGCTGAATGCCTTTCAGTGTGTCAGATTTCGGGAACGCCTGGTTAATTGACTGGCTGTTCGGGTTCACCTTGGCGTACACCAGACGGGTACTCCAGCGTTGGCTGTCGTCCAGTACCAGCTCTACCCGGCCGGACAGCATTTGGCCGTCACCGCCCATTGCATGGCCAAGTGGGTAACCTTGCTGGTAGTAGCCGCCTTTATAGGTGTAGTGGGTGTATACATAGTTTTTACGGCTCATGTCGGAGCGGGTATCAGCCCCTTCGATGGACCAGTTGATGGTGGTCGTGCCCCATTCCGGGTGGCCTTCCAAGCCCAGCAGGTAGGTATTTTGTGAAGGCAGGAAGCCTGCTTCATCTTCACCGACTAACTGACCGTACAGGCTGACAGGCAGGCCAATCAGCGGTTGCATTTTCAGCTTGAAGTCAAAGCCTGCAAGCTGGTTACCGGGATCGTTGCCTTGGCCTGAGTCATCGTTGTCCTTGCCAGTGAAAGCATCCCAGAAAGAGCTAAAGGACTGTGGTCGACCGCTGCCACCCCATTGCATGATGCGCGAAGCGCCCAACTCAAGGAAGTTGGTCGGCATCATGGTAAAGCGACCACCAATCAACTTGGTATCGGGTACGGAAGAGTACTGTGACAGCTGGCCGGCGGTAATCTGGTACTGCCAACGGCCAATCCAGGACAGCCAAGGAGTTTCAAACGGCGATTGGTCGGCGCGTTGCAGCATGAAACCGGCGACGGGACGGGCTGCGTCTGAACGGATCAAGCTGCCGTCATAACCTGGGCCCCACCACTGGGACACTTCACCGAAGGATAACCACTGGTTCCAGATTTTCACTGCGCCGTAGGAGCCGTTCAGGTTAAATTTGGAACCGTCACTGACGCGTTGGTCGCCTTCGACAGAGCCTTGAACGCGTACGTCCCAGAACTCACCGTTGGCACCCGCGCCAATAGTCAGGCGGTCATCGGCATATTCGTTTTGACCAAAGCCCTGTGGCGTGCCGGGTTTGTCGGTCGAGGCGTAACCACTGACACGAATATTGGCCTTGAGGGCATCAACCCGGCGTTGAACACGGTCGATGACATTTTTCTCGGTATTGGTAACCGGTTTGGCTTGCGAGATAACCGAGCTGATCTCTTCCTGGCTCAGCGGCCAAGTGGACAAGCTAACGTTAATGACACCACGGTCGGACAACCAGGCCAGGTCGTTACGCAGATCGTTATCAGGAGTGACCAAGCCGGCGGCGTGACCGGTCAATGCACAGGTAAACAGGCCCGCCGCGACCAGTCCATTAAGTTTAGCGCGCATAAATATTCCCTTGTTAATTCAAGTTGTTTGTTTTATGTAAAGTTCTATGACCCATGATAGTGGACATTTCAATTTGCTACAAATATATCCCTATGAAACATTTTCTTTTAACTAATTGAATAGTATTTATTTTTTTATGATTCTGAAGAGATATTAATTTTTAAGATAATGCCTATGTTAGGATCCGCGGATAATTTTAATGGTATTTATGGGGAACAATTATGGCAAAAACCTCCCGCTCCGTAATGGTGGCCAAAGGGCTGCAACGGGTGCTGAACGTTGGGCTGCTGCTGCTGGCGGCGATCCTGATCGTCTTTCTGGTGAAAGAAACCATTCATTTGGCGAAGGTTTTGTTTGTAAACAACGAGGAATCGACGTCCTATCTGCTGATTGAAGGGATTGTGATTTACTTCCTTTACTTTGAATTTATCGCCTTGATTGTGAAGTATTTTGAGTCGGGCTATCACTTCCCGTTACGCTACTTTATTTATATCGGCATCACTGCCATCATCCGGCTGATCATTGTGGATCATGAAAACCCAATAGATACGTTAATTTATTCCGCCGCGATATTGTTGCTGGTGGTGACGCTGTATCTGGCCAATACCGACCGCTTAAAGCGCGAATAAATATCCTTCATACTTGAAGCAGCAGCAGCAGCAGCAGCAGCAGCAGCAGCAGCAGCGTTAGCTACCGGTGTGTACCCCCGTCACCTATCAGAGTAATCTCCTGGGGATTTATCCGCTTGCTGCCTTGTTGCAACGCCCATTATTTTGGCGGTTCCATAAAAATGGCGGCCCGTTGGGGCCGCCGAAGACACAGGTATTGATCGGAAAAAACTGAAGTACATCAAACGTATTGCAGCGGCACAAACTTAACCTTTCACCCCACCGGCCGTCAGGCCTCCCACCAACCAGCGCTGTGCCAGCAGGAATACGGCGGTAATCGGGATGGCCGACAGTACCGCCGCAGCGGCAAAGTCGCCCCACAAATAGTTTTGCGGGTTGAGATATTGCTGCATGCCCACCGCCAGCGTGTAGCTGTTGACGTCACGCAGCAGCAGAGAGGCGACCGGTACTTCGGTGATCGCAGCGATAAACGACAGAATAAACACCACCGCCAGAATCGGTACCGACAGCGGTAACAGCACCAGGCGGAAGGCCTGCCACGGACTGGCACCGTCCAGTGCCGCCGCTTCTTCCAGCGAGTTGTCGATAGTTTCGAAATAGCCCTTGATGGTCCAGACGTGCAGCGCAATGCCGCCCATATAGGCGAAGATCACCCCACCGTGGGTGTTCAGACCGATAAACGGGATGTATTGGCCCAGACGATCGAACAGGGCATACAACGCCACCAATGACAGTACCGCCGGGAACATCTGGAGAATCAGCATGCTTTTCAGCAGTGTACTCTTGCCGCGAAAACGCATGCGGGCAAACGCGTAGGCGCAGGTAGTGGACAGCGTGACGATGCCGATGGCGGTGATCACTGCGATCTTGATCGAATTCCACAACCACAGCAGGACCGGGAACGGTGGCGGGGTGACGCTGCCGTCGGCGTGGGTCACACTCATGCCGAGCGCCAACCGCCAGTGGTCCCATGAAATCTGTTCCGGTATCAGGCTGCCGGTGGCGAAGTTGCCGGAGCGCAGCGAGATAGTGACCACCATCAGTAGCGGGAACATGATCAGGGCGATAAAACACAGCATCAGAGTATGGGTCATCCACAGGCGCAAGCGCTGGGATTTGGGTTGGACCATGGCCATTATTTTTCTCCCTAGTCGAAGTTCATCTTGCTGGCTTTAAGATTCAGGATCGCCAGGGCGCCCACCAGCAGGAAGATCAGTGTGGCAATGGCGGCTGCCAGCCCGAAGTCCTGCCCGCCGCCGCCTTCGAAGGCGATACGGTAGGTATAGCTGACCAACAGGTCGGTATAGCCGGCCGGTGTGGTGGTACCAATCATGTCAGGCCCGCCGTTGGTCAACAGTTGAATCAAGACAAAGTTATTAAAGTTGAAGGCAAAGCTGGCGATCATCAGTGGGGTCAGCGGTTTGATCAGCAGAGGCAACGTGATACGGAAAAAGTTCTGCATCGGGGTCGCGCCGTCCATTGCCGAAGCCTCGTACAAATCGTCTGGAATCGCCTTCAGCAGCCCCATACACAGGATCATCATGTAGGGATAGCCCAACCAGGTATTGACGATCAAAATCATGCTTTTGGCCGTGATGGGGTCACTGAACCAGGCCGGTTTAATACCAAACAGATGGCTGAGCATCATGTTGATCTCACCAAAGCTTTGGTTAAACAACCCCTTGAAAATCAGTATCGAAATAAACGACGGCACCGCGTAGGGCAGTATCAGCATCACGCGATACACCGCTTTGCCTTTCAGCGCCTCCCACTGCACCACACAGGCCAAAACCATGCCTACAGCAACAGTGAGGATTACGGTCATCACCGAGAACACGATGGTCCAGATAAAGATCGACACGAAGGGTTTCTTGATGCCTTCGTCCTGTAGGACGCGCAGGAAGTTTTTCCAGCCGATGGTGACGGTGTACCCTGGGCTGAGCGTCTCCTTGGCCCAGTTTCCGTCAGCATTTATGGCTTGATAGAAGCCAATGTCCGGGTTCGGTCGGTATTGAATATGGGTTTGTTGGTCGGTCAGCGTATTGCTGCCCTTATCCAGCGCATAAAGCGGGGAGGTGCCGGAAAATTGGCGCAGGGAACTCATGCGCAATTCGCCGCCGTCCGGCAGTAACGCGACCAGTTGGCTTAACGCTTGGCGGTTTTGCGTGATCACCCGCAGCGTGGCGCGTTCGCCCGCCGGTTCTGCACTTTCCTCCGTCAGTTTCAGCGTTTGCGGTGCATTGGTATCAAAGCTGAAGGGATCGGAAATAAGCCGTTGGTCGCTGTCCGGGTGGGTTAACTGCAGGCGCCAACGTTGATTTTCCACCGGATAAAGCCCGAAGGTAAAGGTTTTGCCGGTTTGGAACTGGCGCTGCATCAGTACCGACTGAGCTCGTTCAAAGGTGAGCTGGTTGGTACTGCTGTAGTTGGTGAAGGCGATGGCGATGGTACAAATTAGCGGAAACAGGACAAACAGCCCCATTCCGGCGATACCAGGATAGACATAGCGCCAGGCGTAAGCGCGGCGATTGGCAAAAACATACAGCCCGGCGCTGACTAATATGAGCGTCAGAATGGCAAACAGGTATTCACCCTGTGCATACATCAACACAATCAGATAGCAGGTCACCAGACTGAACAGGCCGATGACCAGCCATTTCAGGATGTCACTCTGCCACCACTTCGACTTTTTGCGCGCAGGCGACCCGGCGTGAGCTAATTGCATAGGGCGTTCCTTTCTGTGAAGCAACAGCGGGACACTTCCCCCCTCATACTTGAAGCGGCACCTGTGTTGGCGGCGTCCGCTCACCCCGGTCAGATAACTCTCTGTGCTGCCGGGATGTGCGTACTTGCCGTCGCGGTGTCACTCCAATTACTTCGGGGATGTTAATCCCGCACAACGTTGTGTGTTACTTGGTGATACGGGTCTGTACGTCATCCAACGCGGCTTTCACCGTCTGGCGACCGCTGACGGCGTTGATCACCGCACTGCGTTCGGCATACCAGAAGGCGCTCATCTGCGGGATGTTAGGCATGATCTCGCCGTTTTGGGAGTTCTCCATGGTGGCGGCAATCTTAGGATCTTTCGCCAGTTGTTCCTGGTAAGACTTCAGCGCCACTGCGCCCAACGGCTTGTCCTTGTTGACGTCAGCCAGGCCTTCGTTGGTCAGCAGGTAGTTCTCCAGGAATTCGGTGGCCAGCTCTTTATTCGGGCTAGCGGCGTTGATCCCGGCGGTCAGTACGCCGACGAAAGGTTTGGATGGTTTGCCTTTAAAGGTCGGCAGCAAGGTTACGCCGTAGTTGATTTTGCTTTGCTCGATGTTTGACCATGCCCAAGGGCCATTGATGGTCATGGCGGTCTGGCCTTTATTGAATGCGGCTTCAGCAATCGAGTAATCGGTATCGGCGTTGATGTGTTTGTTTTTCACCAAATCGACGATGAACTGCAGGCCAGCCTGAGAACCGGCATTGGCGACGCCTACGTCCTTGATGTTGTACTTGCCATTCTCATATTTGAAGGCGTAACCGCCGTCGGCGGCAATAATTGGCCAGGTGAAGTAGGGTTCTTGCAGGTTCCACATGATGGCGCTTTTACCTTTGGCACGGAGTTCTTTGTCCAGTGCCGGAATTTCTTCCCAGGTTTTAGGGGCTTGCTTGATCAGGTCTTTGTTGTAAATCAGTGACAAGGCTTCAACGGCGATCGGGTAACCGATCAGCTTGCCGTCATAACGCACGGCATCCCAGGTGAACGGGAACAATTTGTCCTGGAAAGCTTTGGACGGGTGGATCTCGGCCAGCAGGCCAGACTGCGCGTAACCACCAAAACGGTCATGAGCCCAGAAGATGATGTCCGGGCCGTCGCCGGTCGCCGCAACCTGCGGGTATTTCTCTTCCAGCTTGTCCGGATGTTCGATGGTGACTTTGATACCGGTGTCTTTCTCAAACTTTTTGCCGACTTCGGCCAGGCCGTTATAGCCTTTATCGCCGTTGATCCAGATAACCAGTTTCCCTTCCTCGATCTTGGCGAAGGCGGAAGAAGAGAGCACCAACGTGGTCAGAGCCGAAAGTACCAGCGTACGGGCGGTGGTAAAGCTGCGAGTCATAATCCAATCCTTCTTTTTTGTGGGCACGTAAATCAAGGAGAGAGGTTTCGCGGTAATAGTGGGTCACAAAGCGGCACATTCTCATCCTCCCCCCCTCTACGCCCCACGCTTGCATAGTGTGATCCAGTTAACGTTGCTCCTTATTCTGTGGTGTCAGACACAAAATAGGGGGACGATTTTTGCCAGGTAGATCACAGATTTGTCTCAAGCGTTGAACTTCTCATCGTTGCGGTCGTTCTCTCATCCTCCCATCTCCTCCCCCATGAAAAATTCTGTTACGGATGATTACCCTTTGTGGGGTTTACCGCACTATCGGCCACATTGATTTTTATCGCCACGTGCAGCAGGGAACCGGATTTATGTCGCCAATGCCTACCGCCACTCAGCCAACCCTGTACCGGATCCATCCGGTCAGTTTCCGTGATGGAAACGGGGACGGTGTGGGCGACGCTCACGGCATGATTGCGGCGTTGCCGTACTTGAGCACGTTGTCAATTGACGGTTTGGTACTGCCGCAAGCGTTGGCGACACAAGATGCAGCCGCTGTCGCAACCCAAGGGCTGACGCTGTGGTATTGCGACGGGCCAAACCATATTCGTCGTGCCGCTGCTGCGCATCAGCAGTATCTCCTTAGCCCATTGGCGTTAGAGGTCGTGCCTTTCAGCGTGGAAAAGCTGGTTGAGGTATTGAATGCTCGCCGCGTCACCTTGGCAGATAGCCTGTGGAGTACCGGTGACGCTGACCAACCTCGCGTGGTCAGTCACTGGGGGCAGGGCAACTTGCGCTCCGCCGATGCTTTTTTGACGCTGCTGGCGATGTTGCCCGCGCCTATTTGCCTGTATCAAGGCGAAGAGTTGGGACTGCCGCACGCGGCCGGGCTGCAGGATCCTCTGGGTGCGCAAACGCCGATGCCATGGCATGAAGCGCCCGAACAGGTGACCTCTGGCGAAATCCACTGGTACCAACAGGTGGCGATCGAACACCGCGCGCTGGCCATCAGCCGCCAACAGTATGACAACCAATCCACCTTACGTTACTGCCAGTCCCTGCTGGCATTGCGCCGGTTGCCGGTTATCCAACAGGGTGAACTGAGCATCGTAAGCCAACGTAATGGCGTAGTGCGTTTACTTATTACCCATCAGGATCAATGCCTTGAAGCGCTGATTAACCTGCAGCCTTATACTCAGGCGGCCGCACCGTCTGAGGCGACCTTGCCACTGGCATGGCAGCACGGTGCGCAGCAAGAGGGTCATCAATGGGTTTTGGCGGGTTTTGCGTCCGCCATTTTCACACGAAATGTTAGCTGCGAAAGCAGGGGAGTAACGCATGGCTAGTGTCACATTGCGCAGCGTTTATAAGGCCTTCGGCGAGGCCGTGATTTCCAAAGACGTCAATCTGACCATCAATGACGGCGAATTTGTGGTGTTTGTCGGGCCATCGGGCTGCGGCAAATCGACGCTGCTTCGCATGATCGCGGGGCTGGAGGACATCACCTCCGGTGACCTGATGATCGGCGATAAACGCATGAATGAGGTGCCGCCGTCTGAGCGCGGTATCGGTATGGTCTTCCAGTCCTACGCGCTGTATCCACACCTGTCCGTGGCCGACAACATGTCGTTTGGTCTAAAACTGGCGGGTGCCAAGAAAGCGGAAATCAACCAGCGGGTTAATCAGGTTTCAGAAGTGCTGCAATTGGCCCATTTGCTCGATCGACGGCCTAAAGCGTTGTCCGGTGGGCAACGTCAGCGGGTGGCGATTGGCCGTACGTTAGTGGCGGAACCGGATGTGTTCCTGCTCGACGAACCGCTGTCGAACCTCGACGCCGCACTGCGAGTGCAAATGCGCATTGAGATTTCCCGTCTCCACAAGCGCCTGCAGCGCACCATGATTTACGTCACGCACGATCAGGTCGAAGCGATGACGCTGGCCGACAAGATCGTGGTACTGGACGCCGGACGTGTCGCCCAGGTCGGCAAGCCGCTGGAGCTGTATCACTACCCGGCAAACCGCTTTGTCGCCGGCTTCATTGGATCGCCGAAAATGAATTTCCTGCCGGTCAAAGTGACCGCTGTGGAACCGCAACAAGTCCAGGTCGAACTGCCTAACCGCCAACTGGTGTGGTTACCCGTAGAAGGTACGGAGGTTCAGGCCGGTTCGAACATGTCATTAGGTATTCGTCCAGAGCATCTGTTGCCTGGCGATGCCTCTGAAGTTCGCCTGACGGGCGACGTACAGGTGGTGGAGCAACTCGGTAACGAGACGCAAATCCACATCCAAATCCCGGCAATTCGTCAAAACCTGGTTTACCGCCAGAACGACGTGGTGCTGGTAGAAGAAGGTGCAACATTCGCTATAGGCCTGCCGCCTCACCGCTGCCATCTGTTCCGTGAAGACGGTACGGCATGTAAACGGCTGCACCAGGAGCCGGGCGTTTAAAGCATCACAGTCTGTATAACAGGAGAATAATGATGACTACCTTGCGCAAGCTTCCTCTGGCACTGGCAATCGCCGCTGGTGTTCTCACAACCCAGGCGATGGCCGTCGATTTTAAAGGTTACGCTCGTTCTGGTATCGGCTGGACCGGTAGCGGTGGTGAGCAGCAATGCTTCAAAGCCACCGGTGCCGACAGTAAATACCGTCTCGGTAACGAATGTGAAACCTACGCCGAATTGAAGCTGGGTCAGGAAGTGTGGAAAGAAGGCGATAAAAGCTTCTATTTCGATACTAATCTGGCCTATTCCGTTTCACAACGGTCTGACTGGGAAGACGTTACACCCGGCTTCCGTGAAGTGAATGTGCAGGGTAAAAACCTGATTGACTGGCTGCCGGGCTCCACCATGTGGGCCGGTAAGCGCTTCTATCAGCGTCATGATGTTCACATGATTGACTTCTACTACTGGGATATCTCTGGCCCAGGTGCCGGTCTGGAAAATATCGATCTGGGCTTCGGTAAGCTGTCTGCGGCCGTTACCCGTAACTCTGAATCCGGTGGTTCTTACGGCTATCTGGATAATGAATGGAAGCAGCGCCCAACGGTCAACGACACCTTTGACGTGCGTTTGGCTGGCCTGGAGCTGAACCCAGGCGGCACCCTGGAGTTGGGTGTGGATTATGGCCGCGCCAACGCGCAGGACAACTTCCGTCTGGCGGACGGCGCCAGCAAAGACGGTTGGATGTTCACCGCTGAACATACCCAAAGCATTCTGAGTGGCTATAACAAGTTTGTGCTGCAATATGCCACCGATTCAATGACCTCACAGAACAATGGCCGTAGCCAAGGCGCCACTATCGACAACAATGGCAAGATGATCCGCGTGCTGGATCACGGTGCTATCGACTTCAACGATAAATGGGCAATGATGTATGTCGCTATGTTCCAGGATATCGATCGCGACAATAACAACGGCACCACGTGGTACACCGTGGGCGTGCGTCCAATGTACAAGTGGACGCCTATCATGAGCACCTTGTTGGAAGCGGGTTACGACAACGTCAAATCCCAGCGTACCGGCGATCGCAACGGCCAATACAAAGTCACCCTGGCGCAACAGTGGCAGGCAGGCAACAGCATCTGGTCACGTCCGGCTATCCGCGTATTTGCTACCTACGCCAAGTGGGATGAGAAATGGGGCTACGCTAACAGCGACTCCGGCGCCGGTTACACCTCAGGCACCGCTTATAACGACACCAGCATGCACACTTTCAGCCGCGGTAATGACGATGAAGTCACCTTCGGCGCTCAGATGGAAATCTGGTGGTAATGTGATAACGGGGAGAGCCATGCGCTCTCCCCAACCTGTATTCGCCGACACTGACTCTCTTGCCTGAGGCACGTCGGATACAATGGGGTATAACAATGAAAAAGAATCTGCTGTCACTCTGTTTGTCACTGGCGCTTACCCTTGGTGCGCCATTGGCGGCCAATGCCGATACGCCGGCCAATGTCTCCGTCGCACCAGCCATTAGCCCCAGTACGTTGCAAAGCCTGCCTTGGCAACCGCTGGTACCACCGGTTAGCCAGGATGTGAAACTGGATAATGTCAGCCCGCAAATCAATCAGGGCGATATTCAGGGCGCCATCGCCGCCTATACGCTGCCAGCCGATCGTGGCTCGCTGGAAGTTACGCTGAGCAGCATCAGCAAGAACAACGCAATTTATGCACCAAGCGTACTGGTACTCGATGAGCACCTGCGCCCGGCGGCGTATTACCCGAGCAGCTACTTCCCGTATCAGCCGCCCGGCGCGATGTCGTCGGATCGCCTCGAAGGCACGCTGAAACTGACCCCGGCGCTGGGGCAGAAACAAATCTACCTGCTGGTGTACACCACCCGTCAGGATCTGGCAAAAACCACGCAACTGACCAACCCGGCGAAAGCCTATGCGCAAGGTGTGGGTAACGCAGTACCGGATATTCCCGATCCTATTGCCAGCCACAGCGCCGGCGGCACCATCAAACTGAAGGTCACCGCAGAACAGGGCAGCGGCAATATTATGATCGGCATGCTGCAACCGGCACCGACGGCGACGCCAGTGGTGGTGGGATCTACTGCTGCAGTTGCCGCAGCACCGGCTCCGGCGCCAACCAAGCCGGCGGAACCGATGTTGAATGACACAGAAACCTACTTTAACAATGGCATCAAACAGGCCGTGAAGGCGGGAGACATTGATAAAGCGCTGAAGCTGATGAATGAGGCGGAAAAACTGGGTTCCACCACAGCACGTAAAACGTTTATTAGCAGCGTGAAAGGCAAGGGGTAGTACCCGACGCTGCCGATGCTGGCTCAATGATTGGTGCGCCTCGGCGCACCTTTTTTCATTCGCGGGCCAGCGTTTGGTCGATCAGCGCCAGCAGACGGGAATTATCGACCTGTTGCATCACTCGTACGGGCTTGCCCGTGGGCAGCGGCATGCCGACGGTCAGGCGCAAACTGTCTGGCCGCCAACGTCGCGAACTGCCACGTGTCATGGCGCCTTCCAGCGCGACATCCACAAAATATTCTTCCGTCGTCACCAGTGCCGGCTCCAACAGCCAGGCAATCACCAGCGCATCATGAATCCAGCAGCCCGGT
Organism: Serratia sp. CoH_134_PS_4; assembly: GCF_058190535.1. Classification (NCBI taxonomy): domain Bacteria; kingdom Pseudomonadati; phylum Pseudomonadota; class Gammaproteobacteria; order Enterobacterales; family Yersiniaceae; genus Serratia; species Serratia sp. CoH_134_PS_4. Next base: position 60,490 of record NZ_JBXWKI010000017.1, on the reverse strand, counting down.
AGATGGCGCGTATGGCGGGAATAGTCGATCCAGGGCTGGGTCGTCGTCCGCAGATAGCGACACAGTGGCGTATCTGGTTGAGTCATGCGCGCCAGATCTGCCTGAGTCAACATCGTCTGTGTCGTGACGTCTAAGGGGGCCAGTGTGATGTTGGCACCGCTCGTCAGTACCTGTCGCGCGGCTTCAGGATCCAATCCAAAATTGGTGTCCTTGATATAGCCTTCCACATTGAAAACCCCGCCCATAATCACGATTTCCTTCACGGCCTGGGCCATTTGAGGATACAGCTGCAAAGCATGCGCGACATTGGTGAGCGGGCCGATCGCTGCCAGGGTGATTTCACCGGGGTTATTGCAGATAAGCTCGCCGATGGCGACGACGGCATTCGGTGTGGTTGTCGTTGTGGCGCGCGGATAAGGCGTTTCTCGCCACAGACGGGCTAAATCTGGATCGGTAATCGCACGATCCAGATGAGCACGCCAGGGTTCTGGCGGCTCACTCAAGGCACAGGCGGCGCCAGCTACGACGGGGACCTGATAGCCGGTTTGTTGCAACAGATGGTGTGCCACCGCGAAGCCGACGTCGCGTGGCGTGTTGCCCGCCACAATGCTGATCAACTCCAGCGAGAGTCGCGGCGTGGCTGCCAGTGCCAATGCCAGAGCCAGTCCGTCATCCACGTTGGCACCGGGGATGCCGTTGCCGGGATCGCAATCAATAATCAAACGCATAGCAGTTACCTAAATCAATAAACTAGCAGCCGCACGATCGGCGGATATGCAGCTGGAAGGCGAATTCATGCAGCTCCGGTTGTGCGGCTCCGGCAGCCAGCATGGCGATTGCCCGTTTCGCCATGGCATCTATTGGCTGTTCGACCGCGCTGAGGGGCGGAATGCTGAATTCGGATTGCTGGGTGCCGTTAAAGCAGATGATAGCCAGATCGTCCGGCACGCGCAGCTGATGTTCCGCCAGCGCCGACAGGCAGCCGAGCGCTTGCTGTTCGTTGGAGGTGAAGATGGCCCGTGGTCGGGGCGCTTGCAGCATTTTCTGACAGGCCTGATAGCCGCCCTGACGCGTGTAGGGGGTTTCAAAAATCCATTCCTCACGCGGGGTAATGCCCGCCCCGGCCAAGGCATCACGCCAGCCGTTTAGGCGGTCCTGGGCGTTAAGCATGCTCAATGGGCCAATGAAAATGCCAATTTCCCGGTAGCCGTGTTGTAACAGATGTCGTGTCGCCTGGCAGGCGGCATCGCGCTCATCGACGCGTATGGCGCAAATGCCTGCATGGCTGTCGATAGTGTCAATCATCACACAAGGCGTGCCGGAGGCACGGATCAGATCAAACCATGGGTGGCGATCGACACTGGTGTAGAGCAACCCATCAACCTGACGGCGCAGCAGATGATTAATCAGATCCTGTTCGCGCTGCCGGTCGTCGCCTGCGTCACCCAACAGCAGCACGCGTCCGTGGCTGAATGCCTCGCGTTGCAGCGCCCGTGCCAGCGTGGCGAAAAACGGATTGGAGATGTCAGGCACCACTAAACCGTAGGTCAGGGTATTACCGGAAGCCAGCGCGCGGGCAATGTCGTTCGGCCGGTAACCGGTTTGTTCGATGGCCGCCAGTACCCGCAAACGGGTGGCTTCCGCTACCGGACGCGGACCGTTGTTGATCACGTAACTGACGACCGCGACCGAGGTGCCCGCAACGCGGGCGACGTCGGCGCGGGTGATACGCCGCGCGGATTGATTATCCAAGTTGGGTTCCTGTGCGCCCTGATTACACTGCGTCCTGCGGCAGGTTAAGATCGCGGCCGCGGGTTTCCGGTGCAAAGAAGGTGGTGATTAAGCCAATGCCCGCCATTACAACAAAATAGCAGGCAACAGGCCACCAGTGACCGAAACCCGCCAGCAGCGCAGTAGCAATCAGCGGTGCGGTGCCGCCGGACAGGATCGATCCCAGTTCCTTGGCGAACGCCATTTTTGAATAGCGATTTTTGACACCGAACAGTTCCACGCCGTAGGCGGCCTGCACGCCAAAAATACCGAGTGACGCAATACACATACCGACCACAATCACTGAAATCACTATCGCCGGTTCGCGGCTGTCGAGCAACCAAAATGCCGGGAAAGCATAGAGCACCAGCAACAGGCAGAACCAACGGTAGGTGACGCGGCGACCGAAACGGTCAGACAGCCAACCGGCAAGCGGGATAACCAGGAAACCGCACAGTGAAGCAATCATTACCGCCAGCGCCGGCACTGACTTATCCACCATCAGCACCTTGGCGACGTAACCCACGATAAACCCCTGGCACATATAGGATGGGCCGTTTTCGCCAATACGCAGGCCGAGCATGATCCAGAAGGCTTTGGTACGTTGCAGGTAGCTGCGGTTATCCGGTGCGACAGGGGTGTTATCCAGCATCCGCTGACGATTTTGCTGCAGCTCGCGTTCAAATACGGGGGTTTCACGCACGTGACGGCGCAGGTACAACGCTCCCCCGGCAATCAAGATGCTGGCGAGGAACGGAATGCGCCAGCCCCAGGCGATCAAATCCGCTTTGTCCAGTTGCAACACCAACAGCCACACCAGCGAGGCCAGTAACGTGCCGCTATTGGAGCCGACGGCAATGATTGAAGCGACCAGACCACGGCGCTTGGCCGGTGCGTATTCTGCCAGCATCACCGCGCCACCGGAAAGCTCGGCCCCCGCACCGAAGCCCTGAGCAAAACGCAGGATCACCAGACAAGTGGGTGCCCAGACGCCAATTTGTGCGTAGGAGGGGATCAGCCCGATCAGCGTGGTGGAAACACCCATCAGCGCGACCGTGGTGAGCAACACCACTCGACGGCCTTTGCGATCGCCAATCCAGCCGAACACTAACGCGCCGATAGGCCGGGCGATAAACCCGACGGAATAGGTAGCGAAGCTTGCCAATAATGCGACCATTGGGGTGGCTTCGGGGAAGAACACGTCGCCGAACACCATGCCGGCCGCCAGACCATACAGGGCAAAATCGACATACTCCATGGCGGTGCCGAGCCAACAGGAGAACGTGGCGCGCCAGAATTGACCGCGCCCCTCTTTGGTAGCCAAACGTTCATCGGCCGCCAGCGTCTCACTGGCGGCCTGTGGGGTTGCAAGCGTTGTTTCGCTCATGGCATTGATATCCTCTTTTAGTCTGCGCCACGCCTTGATCGCGTGATCGCGGTAAAGATGGTTTCCCTGGTGTCGGCAAGAAGGTTTGCTGACAAAGTGTTGGACTGATGGCGATTCAACGCTGCGATGCAAGGGTATCTACGCGCGTAGATAAAACAATGCTGCAGAGGTGAAAGTTTGCTGACGATCACAGAATACCCATCGCTCCGGTGAACGAAGGTAAAGAAAACAGATGGCAGAAAGATGACATTGCGGTGCTTTTTCGGTGGTGATTTTGCGGTGTGTTACATCACGAATCAGCCTGCCGCTTTTGGATTTCTGCGTTACAATGGGCATCTGTTAACAGTTTGTATGGCCTGTCACCGCCGTCACGCGTGGCGTCAGGCATGGAGTAGAACAATGTCTGGCAATAGGGATTCCATCCTGCCGTCGCTAACGTGGTTATCTGCGCAACATCCTCCCGTGCCCGCTGCCGTTAGCGACTGGTTGATGGAGTTAGGGTCCATGACTCGCCGTTTTGAGCGTCACTGTGGGCGTGTGCACGTTGAACCGCAGCGCGAATGTTTTGTCACCCGCGATCAGTTGGGTGACGAGGCCGAACACTTGCCGGACAGCCCGCGCTACTGGCTACGTGAAATCGTGTTACTGGGCGACAACCAACCTTGGTTGCTGGGGCGAACGGTGATCCCGCAGGAAACGCTTACTGGCCCGGACTTGGCGCTGGTGGATTTGGGCACGCTGCCACTGGGGCGTTATCTGTTCAGCAGCAATGAGCTGACTCGCGATTATATTCACATTGGCCGGCAAGAGAACCTGTGGGCGCGTCGTTCCCGCCTGCGGCTGGCGGGCAAACCGCTGTTGCTGACTGAACTATTTTTGCCTGCTTCGCCACTGTATACGGCAGAGAGTACGGACCCAGAATGATGAGGAGAGACAATACCTTGGAGGGAAGCGTGATTCAAAGCAAGTGGCGGGCTTATAGCCATCTGATGCGCATCGATAAACCGATTGGCACTTTGTTGTTGCTGTGGCCGACGCTGTGGGCACTATGGCTGGCGGGGCAGGGTGTGCCATCGCTGTCTATCCTGTTGGTGTTTGTGGTTGGGGTATTCCTGATGCGTGCCGCCGGTTGCGTGGTGAACGACTACGCCGATCGGGCTGTCGATGGCCACGTGAAGCGTACCGCCGGGCGCCCGATGCCGAGTGGCAGGGTAAGCGAGAAAGAGGCCAAAGTGCTGTTTGTGGTGCTGGTGCTGATCTCCTTTGGGCTGGTGCTGACGTTGAATGCGATGAGCATCTGGTTGTCGCTGGCGGCGCTCGCGCTGGCATGGGCCTATCCGTTTATGAAACGGGTCACACATCTGCCGCAGTTTGTGTTGGGTGTCGCCTTTGGCTGGGGCATCCCAATGGCCTATGCTGCGGTGAGCGAATCATTGCCGCTGAGCTGTTGGCTATTGCTGTTGGCCAATATTTGCTGGACGGTGGCTTACGATACAATGTATGCCATGGTCGATCGTGACGATGACCTGAAGATTGGCGTGAAATCCACCGCCATTTTGTTTGGTCGCTACGACAAGCTGATCATCGGATTGCTGCAGTTTGCCACCTTGCTACTGCTGGTGTGGGTGGGGTACCTGGCGCAGTTGAGCGGCGCGTTTTATTGGTCGCTGTTGCTGGCGGGTGCCCTATTTATCCATCAGCAAAAGCAGATTGCCGGTCGCGAACGCGAGGCCTGCTTCAAGGCGTTCCTGGATAATAACTACGTCGGGCTGGTACTGTTTATCGGTATCGCGCTGAGTTATTGGCAGGCTTAACGGGCTACTGGTAATAAAAAAGGCACCCTTGGGTGCCTTTTTCGTTTCCGTATCAACGGATTACTCGTCTTTTTCTTCTGCTTCTTCGAGCGCAACCGACGGTGCGTTGGTTTCCGCTGGCATGCTGACACTCTCAATGGTCAATTTGATTTCTGGGGTGATCAAATCGCTCAGCATGCTATACACCTCCATGGTGTGCTCACGTACGGCATCGCCAATATCGTTGATATAGCCTTCTTCGCGCAGCGTTGCGACCAGGGTTGAGAATACCGCTTTGTCGAAGAACTCCGGTGCGTTGATGCCGTGCAGCACTGACAAACGCTGGGCCATAATCCGACTCTCTTTCTCCAGTGCTCCGCGATTAATGCTTGGATTCGCACTGAGGATAGACATGGTGATGGCATAGCGTTGCAGCGTTTCACGGATACCGGCTGCCAGCAATTGCAATGGCCGGATGCGTGCTGGATTCAGTACCAGAGCGTCACCCTTATCGCAGATCAGTTGCTGACGGATCATTTCGTCGATGAGCGGGCGCAGCACTTCCGCCAGTTGTTCTTTGTCGTTGTGCAAGAACAACTCCGCCTTCAGCATGGGGTAAATCAACCCGATCTGGCGCAGCAGTTCGGTGCGAGAAACCCGGCGGTGATGCATCACGATGGTGGCGATCAGTGAAGGCAATACCAGCAGATGATGGATATTATTGCGGTAATAGGTCATCAGCACTGCCTGCTCGCGCGGCAGAATGATGATATCGCCGATATTATCCTTCTCGACCTCAAACTTATTCATGTTCAGCGCGTGATCCAGCAGCTCATCCGGCGTCTGGGTCGGTACGGTGACATCGCTGGCATAAGGCACGTTGCGCATCAGTTGCAGATAGCATTCCAGCTGTTCTAACAGCTGTTCGCGGGTCAGCGAGCGCTGGCGTGAAGCCAGTAGCGCCGTAGAACACAGGTTCATGGCGTTAGCCGCGGCGGCATTGTTGATACGCACCATGATCTTGGCAGCCAGATCGTTGACCGTCGGCGTTAACCAGCTTGGGCGCTGGGATTCGATCGGGTCAATCGCGTCGCGCCACTGGGGCACATTCTGGTTCAGGTAAGTGGTCAACGGCAGTGGATCACCGAAGTTGACATAACCCTGGCCGAGATTACGCAGCTTGCGCAGACCACGCAGCATCTGCAGCAGGCTCTCTTTTTCTTTGGTCGCGCCACGCAACTCTTTAGCGTAGGTGCCCACCTCCATCACGTGCTCGTAACCGATGTAGATCGGTACCAGTGTGATCGGGCGAGAACCGCCACGCAGCATCGCCTGAATGGTCATCGACAGGGTGCCGGTCTTCGGTTCCAGCAGGCGTCCGGTACGAGAACGGCCACCTTCGACAAAATACTCCACGGAGTAACCGCGGCTAAAGAGTTCGCCGAGGTATTCGCGGAACACCGTCGAATACAGTTTGTTGCCTTTGAACGTCCGGCGGATAAAGAAGGCGCCCAGGCGGCGGAAGATGGGGCCAGCCGGCCAGAAATTAAGGTTAATACCGGCGGCAATGTGCGGCGGCACCAAGCCTTGGTGGTACAGCACATAAGAAAGCAACAGGTAGTCCATATGGCTGCGGTGGCAGGGCACATAGACGATCTCATGACCATCTTGCGCTAACTGGCGCACGCGTTCAGCGTTGGTGACGTTGATGCCTTGATACAGCCGGTTCCAGGTCCAGCTCAACACGCGGTCAGAAAGGCGCACCGTTTCATATGAGAAGTCGGCGGCGATCTCTTCCATCAGTGCAATGGCGTTCTGCTGGGCTTTCTCATGGGAAATTTTCTTGCTGCGTGCTTCGTCTTCGACCGCTTTTTCGATCGCTTTGGACGCCAGCAGTTTGTTGAACAGGTCCTGACGGGCCGGCAGACTTGGGCCAACGGCAGCCAGACGCTGACGCGAGAAGTGCATTCGCGCCACGCGCGCCAGTTTTTGTGCGATGGTTTTGTCCGTGCCGTGTTCAGTCGCCATGCGACGCAGTGAGACGGTGTTGGAGAAACGCACAAAGCTGTCGCGGCCGAGCCACAACACGGCGAAGAACTTCTGTACGCCGTTGAGCAGACGTAGATGTGGCGTGCCGTGGCCTTCGCGGCCTGGGGAGCGACCAAACATCACCGAAACAGGCAGCATCTGAATATCGAGATCCGGATTACTGCGGTGCAGATCCAGATAGTCGTGAAACAGTTTTACTGACTCTTCTTTCGGTGTGTAGTAGCGGAACACGCGCGGGCCGTCGTGAATAAACACGTGGCTAGGCAGCACGGTGCCGTCTATCTCCAGCGGATTGAGAGGATCGGGCAGATCCTGCGCCAGGCACTGGGTGCGCAGCGTCAGTAAATCCGCCTTGGAATTATAAGGTAAAACATACAAAATCGGCCGTGAGGGATCCAACCCTAACTCCGTGACCGGATCTGAAGGGATAACCTTACTTCTTACCAACAATTTAAGTGGTAAATTCAATAGTTTATAATAAATTTTACGCCAACCTGACATAACAACGTGAAGCCTCTTGTTAGCAATGCGTCGCAAGCATACCAGAAACCGGGTAGCAGATCTGTGGTGTTGGAAAACCGAGAGCCGGAAGCATTTCCTGGCCTAGACTCTTTAATTATGACTTACCTCTGTGAAAGGCACTAAAAAACATGGCAAACCAAGCAACCGGCCTGACCCGTATTATTAAAGCCGCCGGCTACTCTTATAAAGGCTTTTCCGCTGCCTGGCAGCATGAAGCGGCGTTCCGCCAAGAACTGGTCGCCACCGTGCTGGCTATCATACTGGCGATTTGGCTGGACGTGGGTGCGATAGCGCGCATTTTATTGATCGGATCGGTGCTGCTGGTGATGATCGTCGAGATGCTCAACAGCGCGATAGAAGCGATTGTCGATCGGGTTGGCACTGAACATCATGAGCTTTCGGGCCGGTCCAAGGATATGGGGTCGGCAGCAGTTTCACTGGCGATTATTTTGGCGTTGTTTGTCTGGGGCTCGGTGCTCTGGCAACACTTTGCCTGAATGGGGTGGCCCTGTTGCGACGTGGGTCGCTAATCCCTGATTTTTATTCATTCTTCGGTTCCCAAGCCGCACTTACCTGTATATACTCACAGCAAGACTGTATAAACAAACAGGGGGCGGAATGAAAGCACTAACTACCAGACAGCAAGAGGTCTATGATCTGATTCGCGATCATATTTCGTCCACTGGCATGCCGCCAACGCGCGCCGAAATCGCCATGCGTCTGGGGTTCCGCTCGCCAAATGCTGCAGAAGAACACCTGAAAGCATTGGCGCGTAAAGGCGTCATCGAGATCGTCTCTGGTGCATCGCGCGGCATTCGTTTGCTGATGGAAGATGAAGAAGGTTTACCGTTGATCGGTCGTGTTGCCGCCGGTGAGCCACTGTTGGCGCAGCAGCATATCGAAGGGCACTACAAAGTGGATCCTTCCTTGTTCAAGCCAAGTGCGGATTTCTTGCTGCGGGTCAACGGTATGTCGATGCGTGATATCGGTATTCTCGACGGCGATCTGCTGGCGGTACATAAAACTCAGGACGTGCGTAACGGCCAGGTCGTTGTGGCGCGTATTGAAGACGAAGTTACAGTTAAGCGTCTGAAAAAACACGGAAATGTTGTTGAGTTATTGCCGGAAAACAGCGAGTTCCAACCGATTGTGGTTGATCTGCGCCAGCAGAATTTCACCATTGAAGGCCTGGCGGTCGGTGTGATCCGCAATGGCGACTGGGTTTAATCCTCACGCCTACACATCGTCCTCTGATTTAAGTCGCCCCAGTTCTGGGGCGATGTCATATCTGATTCACTATATACCCTATAGCTTTCAAGTTGCAGCTAGGCGGCCAACTCGCTCATCCCCAGGCGCTTACTCAGGTAAGTAACTGGGGTGAGCGAGTGCAGATAACAACGCTGCAACTTGAAAGATGACGGGTATACACGGGAACATTCCACTATGCGCCTGCTTTCCGCCTTCACCAGCGATACCGATAAAGCCTTGTGGCGCCTCGCGCTACCGATGATCTTTTCCAATATCACCGTGCCGCTGCTTGGGTTGGTCGATACCGCAGTGATAGGTCACCTCGACAGCCCTGTTTATTTGGGGGGCGTGGCGGTCGGGGCGATGGCGACCAGCTTCCTGTTTATGTTGTTGCTGTTTTTGCGCATGAGTACCACCGGATTGACGGCACAGGCGCTGGGCGCACAAAACCCACAGGGATTGGCACGTGCCTTTATGCAGCCGCTGTTGCTGGCAGTATTGGCCGGCGTCGTTATCGTGTTGCTGCGCCATCCGTTGATCGATCTGGCGCTGCAGATTGTTGGCGGTGACGATGCGGTGCTGAAGCAGGCACGGTTGTTCCTTGAGATCCGTTGGCTGAGCGCGCCGGCAGCGCTGGCAAATATGGTGATCTTGGGTTGGCTGCTTGGCGTGCAATACGTGCGGGCGCCGGTCATCCTACTGATAGTCGGTAATGTGTTGAATATCGTTCTGGATATCTGGTTGGTCATGGGGCTGGGCTGGAATGTGCAAGGTGCCGCGACGGCGACCGCCGTCTCTGAGTACGCTACGCTGCTGCTGGGTTTATGGCTGTCCTGGCGAGTGATGCGCATACGCGGTATTTCTGTTCCGATGTTGCGCCATGCCTGGCGCGGTAATCTGCGGCGTTTGCTTGCGTTGAACCGCGATATCATGTTGCGTTCACTGTTGCTGCAATTGTGCTTTGCATCCTTGACTATCTTCGGCGCCAGGCTTGGCGGTGACGTAGTGGCAGTAAACGCGGTACTGATGAATTTGCTGACCTTTACCGCCTATGCACTGGATGGTTTTGCCTATGCGGTAGAAGCGCATTCTGGTCATGCTTATGGTGCCAGAGATGACAGTCAATTGCGTAAGGTGTGGCGCGCGGCTTGCCGGCAGGCCTGTTTGGTGGCGTTAGCCTTTGGTGTGGTTTATGCCTTTGCCGGGCAGCAAATCATTGCGGCGTTGACCTCGTTGCCAGAACTGCGTGCGATGGCGAATGACTATTTACCTTGGCAGGTGGTGCTACCGCTGGTTGGGGTGTGGTGCTATTTGCTGGATGGCATGTTCATTGGTGCGACTCGCGGTGCAGAAATGCGTAACAGCATGGCCGTGGCGGCTGCGGGTTACGGTTTGACGCTGCTGACCGTGCCTGTCTTGGGCAATCATGGATTGTGGTTGGCGCTGGCGGTCTTTCTTGCGCTGCGCGGTATCGCGCTTGGGTGGATTTGGCACCGTCACAGGCTGCGTGGCAGCTGGTTTTCAGCAGCACAATGACGATAGCCTTTCTTGCAAATACATAAATTTTAATTATGTGTTTGTTTGTATTTTGTTACATATTCTCGTCGGTTAGCCAAGTCGTGTAGTAAGTTGTTTGTTGGCGTTTTTTTCTTATTTTCAATTTAAAAATGGATTTTAATTCTGGTTTTTATTTGTTTTCCGCTATCTGCATCTATAATTAATCGTGCGGCTGGCAATATAAACGGGGCATATCCTCAGCCAGCAGTAGTTAAAACTGACTCACCACAGGTTAACGGAGATACTATGAACAAAGATCAAGCCGACGGTAACTGGAAGCAGTTTAAAGGGAAAGTGAAAGAAAAATGGGGCAAGCTGACCGATGACGACCTGACGGTCATCGAAGGGAAACGCGAGCAGCTTGTCGGTAAAATCCAGGAGCGCTACGGCTACCAGAAAGAGGCGGCCGAGAAAGAAGTGAAGTCTTGGGAAGATCATAACAAATATCGCTGGTAGCGCGATGGGCCGCAGCGGATGCGGCCGAAAGTCTGGCGCCTTCCCCTTGGTGCCAGGCATGCAGACACAAGGAGGTGCCTGCTAACCCTGTCTATTTCTTCTTGATGGCAATGCTATGGTCGTGTTCGCCGCAATCATGTTTGCTGTCGCAAGCTTCTACCTCAACGCAAGCGGCGCACAGGCCGTGTGCTTCCACTACGCTGTGACGCAGGACAAACCCCGACTCTTTGGCCAGTTTTTGCAGCGTATCTTCAACCCCTTCAGTTGTGCGCTCTGTCACCTGACCGCAACGATCACAGATAAACAGCGCGGAAGTGTGCATAGGTTGTTCGAAGTGATGACACAGCACGTAGCTGTTGGCTGACTCGACCCGGTGAATGAAGCCTTGTTCCAACAGGAAGTCCAGCGCGCGGTAAACCGTTGGCGGTTTGGCCTGGGGTTCGGCAACGCGCAGTAAATCGAGCAGGTCATAAGCGCTGATGGCACCGGGCTGTTGTGCCATCAGGCGTAACACTTCCAGCCGCTGCGGTGTCAGTCGCACATTGCGTTGCTGACAGAGTTGTTCAGCCTGCGCCAGCAGCTTTTCCTGGGTGTTTGAGTTCATGGCAAATTTCCCGGTACGTAAAAAAGCCGATTTTAACATGGTTCAGCCAAATCGCCGAGAGTCGGCCCCTTTTCCTCTGATATGGCGCGTTAATTGCCCGGTTGACCGCGTGTTGCGCGCCAGAAATGTGACGCTATTCACAACTTACTCATCAGTGGGCGGGAGGGCGCAAGGGGGTCAGGTTGATAAAGCGTGTTGCAAGTGGGCTGCTAACGCGGTCATTTCACCCGTTGGATTATGGCCAATCAGCATAAAGGCATGGTTGCCATCGGCCCAATAGACGACGTTCATGCCTTGGCGGCGTTCGCTTTCGGCCGGTTGTTGTTGGCCCGTCTGCTGGATAATGCATAGTGCCAGTGCGCCATATTGCGTATCCAGCCAGGTCAATTGCGCGATGCGTCGATCGTCGTAGGCCAACACGCGGGCGTTTTTCAGTTCGGCACCCTTCAACACCAGTTTTTGTGCCGGAAGGCTAATACCCAGTCGATCGCCGGTTTGTTGTAATTGAGCGACAATCTGCGTGGCCGATTCGTCGGCACCTGCCAGCGTTTCCGGCGTGTACAGCGCCATATATTGGGCGACCAAGCCACGCCAGTTGTCCTCTGGCTGATTAAACTGCAGATAGACGCGATCGCCTGCGATCCCGAGCGCCAAGAAGCCGACGGCCGCAGCGATGAGACCGCGACGGCTGATGCCCGTTTGCGGGGTAGCGACGGTGAGTGGCCATGCCTCACTTAACTGTTGCACTGGGGCCTCATCAAGCAAAGGGGCGAATGCTTGCTTAAAGGGCAGGTTACTGCGCGCCAGCAACGTCAAACGCTCAGCCAACGCAGGTTCTCCAGCCAAGCGTTGCTCCAGTTGCAGGCGTTGTTGTGGGTCTAACTGATTGTCCAGATAGGCGACCAGTAGTTCATCCGCAGCATAGGTTGAGCTCATGATTGTCCTCCTTTTGCCTGCGGTGAGCGGGTTTGCAGCATGCTGTCGTTCGCCAACCTCAGTCGCGCTGCCGCCAGGCGACTCATTATGGTACCAATGGGTACACCTAACACTTCAGCGGCCTCACGGTAAGAAAGCTCTTCGACGTACACCAAAAACAGCGTATTGCGCTGTGCCTCCGGCAGTTGGTTGACCCGCTGCATCACTTCATTAGCCCAGATAGGCTGCTCGCTGTTTTCCGCACCGGCCAGTTCGTCGACGTCGACAAAACCTTGTCCCTGGCGGATATGTTGAGCGCGGATCTCGTTAAGCCAAATGGAGTGAAGGATTGCAAATAACCAGCGATCCATACGCGTGCCGACAGCAAACTGCGCGGCGCGTTCGAGGGCGCGTACGCAGGTGGCTTGCACCAAGTCATCGGCAATATCCCGCCGGTGGGAAAGCACCAGGCCATAGCGCCACAGGCGGGAAAGATACTGGCCGATTTCGTTGCGAATCGCATCTCTGCTGATGTTCGCCTCCGGGCTCTGTTACATCATGACTCTGGATGGTGATCGATGGCAGCCGCCAGATCTTTGTACTCTTCACAACCGGTACCGCACAGTGACTGAATCACCTTCAGTTGCTCTTTTGCCAAGTCTTGGCGCCCTTTCACCATATAGGCTTCACCCAAGTATTCGCGGACTTTTGGGTATTTCGGATCGAGTGCTACTGATTTTAAATAGTAGCTGATCCCTTCGTCGGTGCGGCCAAGCTTGCGGGTGGCATAACCTCGGTAGTTCAAGGCTACGGCGGTATTGGGATCCTTCAGCGTGTTAAGCACGTCGAGAGCTTCCTGGTAGCGACCACTTTTTGCCAGTGCATAAGCATAGTTCGCCCGATCGTTGTCGTTGATCATGCTGCTTTTATCCACCGTGCAGGTCTTGGTTTTTGTATCGTATATCTGGCCCTTCGGGCAGGTTGGCGTAGTCTGGCCGCTGCCATCTCCTCCCATTGCCAGCGCGGCACCGGAAATCAACAGAGAACTGGCAATTACGGGGAGCAGCAGGCGTTTAACGAAATTGTTCATGGTCGTTTCCTCATCGGGAGAGGGCGCGGAGCTGCACCCTTGCTGAGATAACACCTGAAAGCGCTTTTTTATTCGCTTTGCAGATTTTTTTGTTCGATGCCCCGGCTTTTTTCGAACACAGCTGATTGGAGTAGTTAATTGCGAAAATTAGCGTTGACTAGTCAGAACTCACCAGCCTCAGTTAGTAGATGAATCTATTATAGGCACCATGGCAGACTAATCATCTGGTAAGCAAATATCACGGCCGAAAAAATATTCTTGATAATGAAAAACCCAGAACATTATTTAATTCTGGGTGCAGTATTAAATTAAATTTGGCGATGTATTTTTTTCTCTATTACTGCATACAGAACAACACCTGCAATAATAGATATGAAAGCTATTATTATACCCAGAAATATATTTAAGCTGACATTAGATATATTTTTTACCAACATACCATAGGCCATTACAAAAAATATATGACTCAAGTATATCGTATACGAAGCATCACCAATCTTTAAGAGGTTCTTCCTTTCTTGGTTAATTGGGAGTATTAATATAAGTATTACTATGCTAATTAAGTAATCAACTGTTATAGGTTTGCTTATATATGTTGCGGCCAAAATTAGTATTGAAACTAAAATCCATAATATTGTGTTGTTGGTATTACCGATAAGTGATGTTATAACGTGTTGATTTCTTTCTATAATTACCCCAGCCACAAAAAGAAGGAGTAACCATTTTGAAAAGAACAGGTTAACTTCACTAATTTTGAAAAGTTCATTTCTTGACATAATCATTAATGATAAAAATACCAAAAATAATACCAATGGTACTATTTTTTTGCTTAATTTTAACATGATTAATAGTGTGAATGTTAGGTAAAAGAACATCTCATATATTAACGTCCATCCTTGAGCCAAGACTGGAGGTGTAATCTTATCATTTGTCACTCCATATGGAATCAAGAGATAAGAAGCAATTATTTGCCCTGTATCAAAATGATATGTACGCATGGCTAGACCAGCTGCCCATAATGATAAGAATAATGTTAAGTATATCCAGTATAAAGGATAAATCCTCATTATTCTTTTTTTAAAGAAAGTCAAGCCGTACCGAAAATCAAAAATTTTATTCTTTGTGGTATAAGACATAATATACCCACTTATAGCAAAGAAAACATACACTCCTATATTACCCATGTTAATCGTTTTTTTTAAGAGCGTATCGACGAAAGGCATCCCCGTCGAATGGTAAAGTGAGAACTGAGTTACTGTATGATCTATGACAACCAGAATTGCGGCTATTGCCCTAGCGTACTGTAATGACTCTAGCTTTTTCATAGCGACCTTTGCGTCAAAGTAATTTTGGTATTTTTGGGTTGCATGTGATCTCCCGAGCTGGTTGACCTTCTTTTGACCTTACACATCAAGTTATCTATCAATTGAGATAAATACGTAACCAAATATCGCCATTTATTAATCAATTGTAAATAGATTGGTTTGAGTGATTCCCATATCTTTGCCAGCCTGGATTGGTTATGTACGGTTCTGACTTGGGTATTTGATATGTAGGTTAAGGCTGATTTTCGCACTTTCAGTATCATCAGGCGTGTTAGTGGAAGCCCAGAAAGTGACCAGTTCAGTGTGTCGGCTCAGTGGTTTCTTGAGAAGGTTTCAGAATAATCTCATGAGGAAGGTAGCGTGTTGGATTGAAAATTGTTTACCACAGTAGTGCCGCTAAACACTGAATTTGAGAAAAAATAGACAGTAACCATGAGAATAATGGGTAAAATTCGCAGTATGAAAATCAACCTGCTAGGTCATTTTTGTATAGCCATATTAATGTCATTGAGTTTATAGGGGATAAAGAGTTAACTACTCTATAATCAAATGCATTTTTATTCTGAATAACTTAGTTATATACATCGACGGGGCAGTCAATTTCACAAAGGATATATTCTCTCCTTTCTTCGGTCAGATACTGGATCTTTCTGCTCGAGTAACATTCATATTTTACAATGGTATAGGGCCTTTAATTGCGTCTTATATTCCTCTTTTCTTCAACTTTTTTGGTCTGACGACACGGCGCTTTTCCCAATGCCGCCGATTGTCGGTATAATAGCCGTTTGCGGCAGCACGCCGTTCGTTGAATCCCAGACAGAATCAGGTAGCCAGTAGCCCAGCATGACGACAGACAATAACGCCTCAAAATACGCCGCCAATCGTTTCTCCATCGCGCCGATGCTCGATGGGATTGATATACTATTATAATTAACAAGTTACAATTTTATGGGGTGCTATTGGTGACCTCGCACCCCGCGCCGACTTACGAATTAACCTGCCTGAACTCCTCCCTTGCTGCTGCCCTGCGTTGATCAAGATAGTCTGCTAAATCCTTCACATGCACCAGGCGCGGGGCTTTGTTCGAGTCTGCCGCCCTGAAGCTTGGGATCGGCAACTTACCGGCGTTCGCACGCTTATTGGCTAATTCGATTGAGATACCGAGGTATTTCTCTGCGATTTTCTCCAGAGGGATATCCGAGGTCTCAAACTCAGCCATCAACAAAAACATTGTATTCATGATTATCTCCACACGTTAAGCCCGCCGCATACGGGCATTAATTCAATCGTGACATGTCACACTGTTAATTTAGTTTCGTGCCAACCGTAGGTTTGCCAGCACTCAGAATCACCGAGGAAGTAACAACCCTCAGGATCCCCTGGTAGCTTGTCCTTGCACTTACCACAGCACCGGTTATCGCGTGCCGCCAACAGCTTTTTTAATTCGGCGTTATCCTTCCTGATCAGCATGGTGATGTATTCATCCATGTCATAAGGTTCACGTTGCGGCCGGCGAGCCGCACAGTTCTCCCGTAGCATATCGATTTCCTGCTGATCCAGCTTAAGTTCGAAAGGGACAACACCTGCTTTGCGCTGCCGCTCCCGTTGTGCTGCTTTACGTTCAGCATCAGTTTAGCCATTGCTGCCCTCCGGTGCTGCTGCCAGCAACCCGCGTACCGCCGTGAATGCCGGTGTAACATACTCAACATCTTCGGTGCATACCGCGTCGATGTTATTCAGCGTGTCGCCCATAAATTCCATAGCCTGTAACGCCAGCGCAAGAGCTTCGCGCACGTTGTCCGGCAATTTGTAACCGCTACTTACAGGTTGAGTCGCTAGAATGCGCAATAGTTGATTGATAACAGCAGACCCACGGGAGGCATATTCGGTGATCGAGGCATCTGATCCAGTATCAACGCCATCCAATTCGAAGCGCAGATCCACTGTGTCGCCATCAATATCGTCAGCTTCGAAACTGCCAATGAGCTCCAGAATCGATGCAACATGCTCAGCTTCCTGGCGCGCTGAACCATCCTCCACTGCTGGCGCTGGCGGGGCGGTGAGCGCTCGCAACCTTGCTGGCACATCAGCCCAACACCCGGCGTGTTCGTCTGCCGTTTCCAACAAATCCTCAATCGCAGAAGCCGCCATTGCTATCGTGTCCTGCCAGTCGTTAGTCTTCATCGCTAAGCTCCCCTTCATCCAGATCGACCGGAGCATTGCAGTGCGGGCAATATCCATCACATTCAGAATGCTGCGAGTAGGTGAAAAACTTACCGCATGACCAGCAATTTTATCCATCCGCCACCGGCTGCGCCTCCCGGTTAGCCGCCCGCACCATGTCGATCAGCTTGCGGATTGTTGCACCGGTTCCGCCAACATCCTCCAGCTTGCAGAGTAATTCGAATTCTGCTTCCTGGCTGCCTGATGCCTCTGAATGCACTGCCGCTTCATAAATTTCCTGCATCGCTTCAGTCGTTAGTGTCTGTGTCATGCATCCCCCCCGATTTTAAAAGTGGCTGCCCAAGGCGTGCCGTTAGGTGAGCAGTAAAAATATAGTGGCCACCACTTACCGAAGCAGCGTAACGGCAGACGGAAACACACGTAACCCCATCGCTTGGTGCGGATGTTCACCGCCCAGTGCATTGCGTTTTCACCGTGGATAGTGATCGGCCCGACGTTGATATGACCACCCATGAAGTTTTCCCACCACGATAGGGCCGGGTATTTCTTCCGGTTTAAAATAGCGTTCTTGATCACTGTTCATCCCCCACGCACTTGGGCGCCGTTACCTCTGACTTAAAGCCAGCGCCACAAATAGCAATTGAACAGGCCGTAATAGCGTTATTGTGAGCATTGGCCGCAGCGCCATACTTGGCGCCATACTTACCGCACAGCTCCCCATCCATCAGTGGAGGCAACCGCACCGGCGTAGCCAGCCGTTTTTCTGACACTCCCAGCGCTTGCCCCAAATCGGAGTTTGTCTTCTCCAGCGAATCGATTCTGTCCTGCTGCTGGTTAATGTGGTCGTCCTGCGCCTTATTGGCGCGTTCCAGCTCGGTGATGCGCTTTATCGCAGCTTCGGCAGTCCAGATTGTGATGCCGATTTCATTCGGCCCCGTCGCGGGTAGTTCGCCGGATTTAACTTTGCGCCAGTAGTCGGCTACGGCCTTCAGATCATCCATTGTTTTTGCCCTCCAGTTCTTCGATACGCGCCAGCAGGGCGGATAGCAGTTGCGATGTCTCAAGCAGCGTGATGCTATGCAGCACACTTGATGATTCATGCGTCATTGCCGCTAACTTTGACCAGCGTTCAAAGTTTCTGGCCGCAATGAGAGTGGCCGATTTTAAGAAATCAACTGGCTTGCTCAGTTCGCTCAGCTTCTCAGTGCTCATAATGCTTTCTCCTGGGCTTCAGCCCTTAATTGTTCTTACCGCTTCGGCCCATGCCTGATCGTCATTCATCCCGGCAAGGATGTTGGCTTCGAAGTGCCGCTCGATGCGCCTCTCTTCAACTAGGCGCTTTGCCCTCCGCTGGCTGCGTGATGGTTTTACTTTGTCGGAGAAATAAACCGTGTTGATTGTCGATGGCCAACTTGACATCTGCTTTCTGTTGCTCAGCCAAACAGGCATGCACAACAACCTCCGAGCCGCTCTGTTGCTCTTGCGTTTAGCCATGCTGGGCCTCCACCAATTTTGAGAAGGCTGAATAAACATCCTTTTTCATCTTGTCGATATCGCCTTCCATGTCACGAAACTCGACCTGTTTTCTACTGCGCTGCAAGGTGTATCCGCATCGGGCCATATACCACAGGAAGGTATCGACAACGTAGATGTGGCCATCACGTGCGTTACCATTTTCGTCTGCGTTTTTGATGATGTGGTGCATGGCTTTGAACACATCCTTTTGGTCATGGAAGTCGCGCATGAACTCGGGAAGGTATTCACCACTTTCCAACCAATCGGCCAAAGTTGGCTTCAGTTCATTTGCTGGCATCACGCACCTCCGGTTTATCCATGAAAACCGCGCGCGATGGCGACCAGTCGCAATAGGTGTCAGTTTCAACGTGGCCGAAAATTGCTTTGCCGCGTTGTACTCGCTACCGAGTATTTCCACTGCGCCAGCATCAGACTTTGGCTTTGCGTCGGTCTCGATATAGATCGTATCGGTGTGACGGAACATGGCGAAACCAGTCATAAACAGGATCTCCCAGTCGAGCCCGATAGCAGGGTAGAAAGCAGAGACATCTACTGATTTCTTAGGACGATTACTGTTCCAAATCTCCATCAGTGCTTTGTGCTCGGCTGACATTCCGCGCGGAGCCTTGGATTTAGGCCAACTACAGAAGCCGTTGTTGCTGGTGGGCTGAGTCCACAGAGACTCGGAAACATACGTAGTGCCGTGAAAACGAATGCCGTTGAATGACGTGCTGGTAACATCATTTTTAAATACAGGCCGAGCGACGAACAATTCAGCGAACGCCGTGCCTTGTTTGCGAAGTTCAGCATCAGCCTGGTGCATTGCATCCCAAGCAGCGATGGCAACCGGTGTATGGATCTTATAGAAGCTCATGCTGCACCTACCTGTTGAGTATTCAGCTGATAGGCAATGGCCATCTGCTCTGCGTCGTTCATAGCGTCATGCAGGGAGTTATGCTTAACCATCGCGAAGCATGGCTGGTGGGTTTTAGGCAGGTAACCTTTGGTTCCTTTGGTCATGGCATCGATATAGGTGCGCACGTCGCGCTTGCCGCCCCAGTGCCACGGACATTCGATCTCATACATGCGGTAGGCATTTTCGAGGATCGATCCGTCAAAATCGGTTCCACGGAAGAAGATCCGCGCATTGGGGTGCTGCTTAATCCAGTTGGACAGCAGCCCGAGGCATTGGCTCAGAGGTTCGCGGTCGCCGACTAAAGCTTCCTGCGCCTCTTCGCCTTGCTTGCGCCAGAAGGCCTGGGTTTCTGTGCTGACGGTACGGCCTTTCATCAATTGATCGAAGGTATCAGCCAGGCAGTAAAATGCGTTGGTTGAGTAGTCGGCCAGCTCACCCTCACGCGCCACTTTGATGATGCTTTGCTGGGTCTGGTGAACGTCGTCAATATTGAAGGCAAACGCGCCGATAGAGAGAAGCACTGCCGACGGCAACACGTCCAGGGTTTCGGTATCGATCGTGATTGTGTTAATCATCACAGCACTCCCCATTCAGTCAGCTCATTGAAGCGTGCAACGAACATTGCCCGCGCCTGCACCGGCATCACCGGATTAATTACGATGTCAGCTGGGAAAATGCCTTCCAGCATTGGCCATGCTTTTCCATCATCGATATCAAGATCCCTGCGTTCGGTAGCCAGCATGACCAGGTCTGCATACTTCACAGCGATATCCATCTGCTGAGGAAGGCAGAAGCGCTGGCGGATCACTGCGTCGAGCTGGTCTTCGATGAGCTGGTAATCCGGCAGCAGGCGCTTCAGTGGGGCAGGGATATCTTTGCAATAGGCTTCGGTGGCATCGTGCATCAGCGCCTCAAGAGCGAACTCTGGCGCCACAATTTGGCTGCACAGCACTGAGTGTTGCGCCACGCTGTAGAAGTTCGGCAGATGGCCGGCAAACCGGCACTCATGGGAAAGCGCCTGTGCGATATCTTCGATGCAAATGCTTTCGACCGCCGGCGCTGCAAAGTCCAAGTGACGGCCTGTAAAAGTGGTAATCCAGCTCATACGTTAATTCCCACACGCTGATTTTCGGCAAAGCGAAGCCCTGCCAGAATTGGCAACTTTTCGCAGAGAGAAAATCGGGTTTTAAGAATGGAGGCCAGACACCCGCATAGCGCTGGCTCCCGTTAATTACTCACACATCAGGTGGCGCACCGCACCGGGGCTTTATACTGTGTAATGGGATAAGGGGAACCCAGAACAGTACGCCACCAGATATGTGAAAAAAATGCGGCTGACACCAACCCAAATCAGAACAGCCGCAAAGGCTTCACTACACACAGCAAAACTCCGTCGGATATCTGCGCTTGCTCTCGCTGCAGTGCCGCCGACGCGGCGCATAAGGTGTGGTGAAGGAGTCTAACCCACAGACGGAGAGGGAGCCCGTCTATCACCGGATACCACAACTGAAACGGCTTTATCTCCGGTTCTTTCGCCACGCTGTAAAACAGACCGCGTCCCCTAAAAACCGTTTCAGTTGCATGCCGGTTACGCTGTCCGGCTCCACCGTCTGCCAACCGCAAGGATCGCTAACAGAGTGGACGCTCATATTCTCAAGGCTATTTGATGCGTTAACCGGGCGCCAACCGGAACTGCGTGATGCTTATCGCCACCTTTCCCTCACTCCGTCGCCGGGGGAACTTGGCCATTTACCGCTGCTGCGGTTGGCCAGTATTTACGGTCGGCCCGTTCACCTGTCACATAATGTCGCCCTCCATCCGTACGCCTGTTCTGGTCTCGGGGCAGGCTCCCCTTGCTCGTTACCTTACTGCGCCGTCATAGCCGAAGCTGATAGCAACAGGGGTTAAAAGACACTTCACATTGGGCTGCTCACTCATGAGTTAGGATCCTCCACCGCTCCCAGACTTAAGGGAAAGGGCGAGTGAGCATGCCGTTGTGTGCCGGGATTTTTAACCACGCCCGGCGCGTGGTATCTTGGAGGTGCTTAAACAACCAAGAAAAAGGAACTTGTATGGCATTTTTTGAAACTAAAACTGCTTTAGGAACCCCATCGGCTAACTACGATGTTGCTTCCGAAGCCATTCTCATCTCTTTAATTTCGGTTATCGCCAAACGTTCTGAAGATCCGAACGGGTTTATCCGTGATATCGAAATCCAAGTTAGGGCGCGGCTGTCAACTGAGAACCGCTCTGGTTCTCTTGACATTGCTGAAGAGATTCTTTCGGTTGTTCGTGAGAAAACGCTGAAATAAATTTATCCTTCAGCTGCAGCGAGATCGCCTCGGCGGTTTCGCTTTTTTCTGGCATGCAATAGCCCTGTACGCTTGGATTAAGAACTGAGCGGATAACAGCCCGCTGTACCGTGGCCTCCTGCAGAGTGATCTGGCTGCGAAGTAGCTTTTCAGACAGCTTCACCATTCCAGCGGCTGCAATCACATCCACATCCACCTTTTTAACGCCCCAGGCTGCGCTGGTCATTACCAGGTACTGCAGATCTGCAAGGTGCTTATCGCGTTCCGCGGCCATGCCTGTAATGATTTTGTCGATTTCTTCCATCACCTAAACCCCTTACTGAGAATCTGGCTGTGCGCCTTTGATGGATTTAATGTAACTATAGTTACCTGTGGCGTCAAGAGTAAAATGTACTTAAAGTTACATACGGGGGCAAAAAGAAGCCCCGAGAGGGGCTGGATGAGGCTATCAGAGGTCTTGTGTAACCTGGACTACACGACCAATAATCCGGCAATTCCCATCTATTTCTATAGGTTTAAAGATTGGATTAAGTGGCATTAAGTACTTATTTGGTCCATCAATTACTAGCTTTTTGATTGTTGCCTCAGAGCTACCTTCGATCATAGCAACGACTATTTTTCCAGACAGTTCCTCAATTGAACCGTAATGCGGCTCCACGATAACCGTTGATCCTTCTGGTATTGTTGGGCTGCCATTGGGGTTAGTCATCGACTCACCACGAACATCAAGGCCGAAAGCATCATCGGAAACATTCACTGTTGTACTACACCATCTAAGAACATCTGAAATGCGTGCTGCGGTGTAGGAATCTGTCCATGATCCGGCCTGCACGGAGGATATTACTGGGATATTAAATGGAGTCGCAGTAATCGGCTTTAACTTCGTGTCATCTGAGTTTGTTTCGTCTCCTTTACCATAGAGAAGCCACTCAGGATTAGATGATAAAACCCGAGCTAAAACATGTAAATTTTCCCCATCGGGTTGAGTGACACCCGTCTCCCATTTGGTGACGGATACCCGACTCACGCCAACGGCTTTTGCTAACTGGAGCTGGGTCATATCCAACTGCAGTCGCCGCATACGAATTCGATCATTCATTGCTGTTTTCATGTAACCAATGTTACGCGATAAGGGGGTGAAAGGTGTTTGCTTTGTGATGTACCTTTTGTTACCTTTATCACGTAAACCAATTAGGAGTTTCTATGTACAAAGAAACAGTAATTTCCCACTTTGGCGGGGTAGTTAACACCGCTATGGCGCTGGGAATAAAACATCCGGCGGTATGCCGATGGGGAAAAGTTATCCCCGAAAAACAGGCTATGAGAATTGAGCATTTAACTGGTGGGGCACTTAAGTACCAACCAGAGCTGTATTTGAAGTCTACCGCTCCGGCGGCATAACCGTAACTACCAAAGGAAAAACAACATGGTAGAGCCAAATTTGAAAGATGTAGTGAAAGGCATGTGTAAGGCGGTTGCTGGTGGTCGTTCGGCGATGGCCGGCGCACTGGGTATGTCTGAGACGGCTTTTAACAACAACCTGTACGAGAAGAACGGCTGCCGCTTCTTCGAGATCAGCGAGTTGGAAGCAATGGAAGATATATCCGGTACCAACCTGCTAGCCGATTATTTCGCCCGGCGCCGCGGTTTGCTGGTGGTAGAGAACCCAGCCCTCGAAGAATTGGACCAGGTAGAGTTGTTCAGCAAAAGCATCCGCACCGCCGTTCACCGTGGCCATGTGGATCAGATCATTCAGGAGTCGCTCGCTGATGGAGTCATTGATGAGAAAGAAGCTGCCGACATTATGCGTTTTCACCGCAAGCACTTGCAGGCGCGTGATGCAGAAGTTAGGGCAGTGGTGGCGCTGTTTAGCAAAAAATCCAAATACCAGAAAGGTTGACGCCCCAGATATGCGGTCCGGGGCGTCGGGTGCATCAATTAAACGTGTGGAGTAATTAACGCATGAACAGTTTAAACCGAGTCAGGCCAGCAGTGCAATTTAAGTGCTCATTCAGCGGCCACTCTCTTTCGTATGTCCAGATAGTACGGCGTCCGGGCCAGGTGGACAACTACCAAGAAGTTTCTCCGGTGGTAGTCAACAACGCGATGGCTAATTTCAACCGGAGCCGCGGCCTATGAACCCTATCGAATTCATTCGTAAGAACGTCGTGACGCAGTTGGTTGGCGAAGGCTTCCCAGAAGATGTTGCTAAGGGGGGGCAGAGGAGGCAGTCGATCTATATCGCCGAATGTCCCAGGCAAGCAGGAAGGGGCGTATCTACGACGATTGCCTTACTCAAGCCCGGCAGTACTGCCGTTTCAACACACCAAAACACCTGAAAGGGGGATCCAATGGAAAACGAGGTAATCGTGCCGTTTGAAATGGATTGTCGTGACAGTCACGGCGTTATTGTTCGTGTGATTGGTGTCGATCAAGTAAACCAGCGCGTCATTTTCCGCCGCCCAGGCTATCCGTACGATTGTGCGTGCCCACGCCGGGACTTCGGTACCAAATTCAAGAAGGTATCAGCATGAGTATGAACCTGATGGCTCAAGCAATGAGCATAAAGGTTGGCAATCCCCTGCGTAAGCTGGTGCTGATTAAGATGGCTGATAACGCCAATGATAAAGGCGAATGCTGGCCGTCTTACCAACATATTGCTGACCATTGCGAGTGCAGTAAGAGCGCTGTAAAGGCTCATATCACGGCACTGATAAAAATGGGGCTGCTCTCTAAAGAGAACCGGCTGGGCGTCAATAACGGAAAAGGTAATACATCAAACATTTACATGCTGACCCTGCATAACCCTGTGTCGCCAGAAAGCACAGCCCCTGTGGCGTCAAAAAACACAGGTGTGTCAGGAGAAAGCATAGGGGAGTCGTCAGAAAGCACAGCCCCTGTGTCACCTGCTGGCACCCCCTGTGGCACCACGTGGCACCAGAACCAGTCATTAGAACCTAAAGACAAAAAACCTTCTTGTCAGGTCGCTGCGCAACCAGACATTTCCCCTGATGACGTTTTTTTATCTCGGCATCCGGAAGCCGTCGTTTTCAGTGCCAAGAAAAAAATCTGGGGCAGTGCAGAAGACCTCAAGTGTGCCGAGTGGATCCGCTCTCGCATCGTCAAGCTGTACGAACAGGCTGCTGAGACGGATGGCGAAGTGGCAAGGCCAAAAGAACCGAACTGGGCTGACTGGGCAAACGAGATCCGCCTGATGAGCACTCAGGATGGCCATACTCACAAACAAATCTGCGAGTTATTTGCGAAGGCTAACCGGGATCCGTTCTGGTGCAAGAACATCCTCAGCCCATCCAAGCTACGTGAAAAGTGGGATGACCTGACGTTGAAACTGAGCGCTAGCCCAGCGGCAAACGGCGGTCATTGGAATACTGCTGAAGCCTGGGGGAACACCCTATGAACAAATTCATGAGTGCTGTTCAGAACCGTGACAGTGGAGCCTTGGCGCGGATGATGCCAGCGGAGCCACAGGCGAGAGTGGTCAACGGAAACGCCGAAAAATTGGTTGATCTGTTATTCACCAACCTGATGCAAGTCTTCCCCGCTGCAAAACAGACCGCGTTGAGCACAACTGCAGAAGTTGCAGCAGCAAAACGTCAGTGGATCCTCGCATTTGCAGAGAATGGGATCACCTCTGTTGAGCAACTACAAGCTGGAATGCGTATGGCACGGCAGCAGGAGAGCGACTTTTGGCCGAGCTGCGGAAAATTCATTGGTTGGTGCAAGACGGGGGCTGCTGAAAGTGCTGGCTTGCCATCGGTCGATGAGGTCGAAGCAGAGTTCAAACGCTACAACACCAACCGTGGACTACATGCAAGACCTGAGGACTTTGATTGGTCAGTGCCGGTAATGTACTGGATCGTGATCGACGTTCGCCACCTGATGCATCAGCACAACTACACCGACGGCGAGATCCGCAAGTCAATTCAGCTGCACCTCGGACGTTGGGCAAAGCGTTTGGCTAAAGGTGAACGTGTCCCACAGCCTGCACCACAGATCACCCATCAGCAGCATATCCCTGCACCATCAGAACTGATGGACAAGGACGGCAAATATCAGCGCAAGGGCGAAGAGCTGCTGGCGCGTATCCGCTCGAAAAGAGAGGGGGAGGCATCATGAAAAAATTAACGATCCCGGTAGACGTATTCGAAAGCGATCGTATCAACAGCGGCATCCGCCGCCTGGTTCGTGCAGGTGTCCTGAAAGATAAGCCAGAAAGCCAGGTATGCCGTGTACGTAATGCTGCCGCCGGTGCCACGTGGCGCACACTCCGTGACCTTGAGCTGCTGGTGGTGCAGATGTACGGCGTGTACGACACACAGCCAGCTATCAGTGCCCGCCTGCGCGAATTCAGTAAACCATTCCACGGTCTGGTCAAGGAACGCCGGGTAGAGAAAAGCGAGTCAGGGAAGTACGTGTACTTCTACCGCCTAGTAGCCGTAGAGGAGCAAGCCGCATGAAGTGTGTATCAGGCATTGAGGTTTTACCTTTGCTGGCTGTGGCGCACCGCTTGTACCGCTGGTGGATGTTACGAGAGGCCCGGCGTACTTGGCAGGAGCGCGGTGATTTCCGCAAATACGCAATTTCGCAGGGATGGCTAACAGACTGGCAGCGCCAGCACTTTGGCTGGGATTACTACGGGATCCGGTATTTGGTACGAAGGGCGACGGAGGGTTTGAAATGAAATACCCACTGATTTACGCCGATCCGGCGTGGACTTACAGCGACAAATGCAAGGACGGCAACCGCGGTGCCGGTTTCAAGTACCCGACCATGACGGTGGCCGATATCTGTCGTTTACCGGTGTGGGATCTGGCCGCTGATTCATGCCTACTGGCCATGTGGTGGGTACCGACGATGCCGACGGAAGCGCTGAAGGTGATCGATGCCTGGGGATTCCGCTTGATGACCATGAAGGGCTTCACCTGGCACAAAACCAACCGTGTGAAAGGGAACAGCGCGATCGGCATGGGCCACATGACCCGAGCCAACAGCGAAGACTGCCTGTTTGCGGTCAAGGGCAAGCTACCACCGCGCCTGGATGCATCGATTTGCCAACACATTACGGCCCCACGAATGGAGCACAGCGCAAAGCCTGAGGTCTTCCGCGAAAAGTTGGTTGATCTCCTTGGCGATGTTCCGCGCATTGAGCTGTTCGCCCGTAATCACACCGAAGGCTGGCACACCTGGGGTAATCAGTGCGATAAGTCCGTGCTTCTGGTACCGGGAAAAGCGGAGGTGGTGTTGTGAGCGACGAAACCCTATACCCAGACAACAGCGCCAAGGTGCTAGCGTTCACCAAGCGATTCGATGAAAACGCCGATATCAAGGAAATGCGGAACTTTGTCGAGGAAGATGAGCGGCTATCGCAGCGCTGCGCCCACGATG
This sequence comes from Serratia sp. CoH_134_PS_4, assembly GCF_058190535.1. Classification (NCBI taxonomy): domain Bacteria; kingdom Pseudomonadati; phylum Pseudomonadota; class Gammaproteobacteria; order Enterobacterales; family Yersiniaceae; genus Serratia; species Serratia sp. CoH_134_PS_4. Next base: position 33,441 of record NZ_JBXWKI010000017.1, on the reverse strand, counting down.
CTGTGTCTGTTTCTGAACATGAGCGGAAAGTGACGTGTCGCCGGTGCGGTGCCGTGATTGATGCATTTGACTACCTGCTGGCATTGGCAAAGGGCGAAACGAAGCTGGATTGGGAGCTGCGTGTATTACGCGGCGAGATCAAACAACACCGTGAAGGGCTGGAGAAGCTAAAACGAGAAGAGGTGAACTGCAAGGGGCGTATCAAGACGGCACAATTCAGGCTGGCTGATGTGAACCTGGCTTTGGTTGAGGCAGGAAATAAGCTGGTGGCGAAGAAAAAAGGGGAGGTTAAATCATGATTTTAACGTTGCCATTCCCGCCCAGCGTTAACGGCTACTGGCGCTCGCCGAACAAGGGGTCGTTGAGCGGCAGAACTCTGGTCAGTGAACGTGGCAGAGCATTTCAAACCGAGGCTATCGCCCAGGTGTTTGAGCAACTACGCCGCCGACCAAAACCAATCAGTGCAGATATCGCCGTTGAAGTAGTGTTCTGTCCACCGACCAAAGCCAGACGTGATCTGGATAATTACTTCAAGGGTCTGTTCGATGCGATGACCAAGGCTGGAGTGTGGCTCGATGACAGTCAGATTAAGCATATCGACGCGAAGTGGGGGCCAGTGACCAAGGGCGGGAAAGTAGAACTACGGATCAGCGAGGTGCAGGTATGAGAGGGATACTGAAACCGATCATCGTACGCGAGTTGGGGCAAATAATCCTGAAGCCAGGAACCGAACTGTTGCCGATGTTCGGTGATCGAGTGCTGGTGGCCACAGTACCTGCAGAATTCAGGGAATTGCCATCAGGTGCACTACCAGCCACTGAGCAGCATCTTGCCAGTGATCCGCGCTTCCGTCCGTTCTTTCAGCATGAGCGTGTGCTTTCTGCTGCTGGTGGCATCAATAGCCTGGAAAGCTGGCTGGATCGTCGTCCTGACTGCCAGCGCCAATGTGCTGATGGGTACCACGACAAGAACATGGAAACGATGCGCTATGGTTCTGGTGCTATCCGGCTGTGCTGGCACCACTCGCATTTATACCGCGATAAGACCATGCCGGAACTTTCCGCCACGGCAGAGCAAAATATAGCGGATTTCGTGGTGTACCGGGCGCGGAGTTACTTCATGTTCGAAGAGAGCCATCAACTGACATTGCCGGAGCTTTGCTGGTGGGCATGGGTTATGGAGTTGACGGATCTGTTGCCTGAGGCAGTTGCAGCAGCATCACTGCGCATCAAGCCGATAACTATCCCAACAGGCACCCGGAAAGAGGCAGACATAACGCCTAGCCTCGCACCTACCCAGATAATCGCCGAGATAGCCAATAAGGCGGTGAAGACGCTAGTTATCGACCCGGCCCCCCCGAAGTCATTCATGAAAATACCCAAACATGAGCGTTGGACAAGTGAGAAATACACCCGGTGGGTTAAGTCTCAGCCCTGTGTTTGTTGTGGGCAGCAGGCAGACGATCCTCACCACATCATCGGCCACGGGCAAGGAGGTTGGGCGACTAAGGCACATGATTTATTCACATTCCCGCTCTGCAATAAGCACCATCTGGAATTGCATCGTGACGTGTCACGCTGGGAGGAAGAATACGGCAACCAGATAGATGTGCTTTTTGATTTTTTGGATCGCTCGATCGGCAAGGGCGCAATTTCATAGTGTGGAGTATAGGCAAGCTGGCATGCGGGCCAGACGCCTGGAGATTTAAGCATGATCGTGACACAGCAATATCTGCAGTACATTAGAGAGAGCTTCATGATGGCAACCGCTGACCTAAGCGGGAAGACGAAAGGGCAGTTACAGGCATTCACTGAGTCAACACAGATCAGCACAACGCGATTGAAGCGTAAGCGTCGCACTATTGTAGAGCCAGACGGTACAAGGATCGTTGTTCATAGCAATCCGGTACCGGGTACAGAAACGAGGCCTAGTTCGGGAGCTATTGCCTTGATAGAGCCGGAAACATTTTTAGCAACATCTTGGCGCCGCGCTGTATATCCGCTGGTTGGGCATCAACGTAGCTGGTTATCTTGGTGCTATGCGCATGATCTGGAATTCAAACACCAAGTTGCAATCTCCCAGTGGGGATGGTTGGAGTTCAAAGAAAGCCTTAACGGCCAAAAGGTAGCAACAAAAACCATGGACAGACTGAGAGCTTTAATCTGGTTGGCGGCGCAGGATGTGCGGTCTGAAATGAAAGGGCTTACTCCATACCAGAATCAAGACCTGGCTGAGCTGGTAGGCGTTTCCGCTCCGAATTGGTCCAAGAATTACAACGGCTATTGGTCAAGCATGCGCAGTGTCTTCCTTAGGTTGGATCGAGAGGGTTTAGTTTCTCTATCGAGATCACGATCACAACAAAAAGCGACATTTTCGCAGCAGGGTCTTGCAAAAGTTAATTAAATAGGCCATATTTATCGTTAATTTGATATCGTGCCACAAATGTAATGACCGGCACCAAAATAAAACCTCGCTTCGGCGGGGTTTTCTTGTTTCTGGGCTGCGCTTTTGCGCGGCCTTTTTTATTTCTATTACCGGGCTATCCGGTCAATCCACTAAAGGTAGTTGGAGCCATGCCGGATAAAGAAATCAACCATATATTCTCCAGCCTTTGGCTAGTCTTCATTCTCATTGCGGGCTGGGGTGGTGTCGTGAGGTATCTCATGGACGTAAAAAGCAATAAGGCTACGTGGAGCTGGGCGGCTGCGCTTGCGCAAATAGTCGTGTCGAGCTTCACCGGACTGATTGGTGGCGTCATCAGCATGGAGTCCGGTCTATCGGTCAACATGGCGTTTGTTGGTGCTGGCTTGTGTGGCGCGATGGGTAGTGTAGCGCTGACGTACTTCTGGGAGCGGTTTTTTGGAGGTATCAATGAAAACCAGCGTTAAGGGTAGAGAATTCATCAAGGGTTTTGAAGCTCTCCGTCTGATCGCCTATCCAGATCCCGGCACTGGTGGTAAGCCTTGGACGATTGGCTGGGGCCATACCAAGGGCGTTAAGCAGGGCGACCGAATCACCCAGGAGCAGGCAGAGCAATTCTTCTCTGATGATCTGGCTGTGTTCGAACTGACTGTTAACAGCGCCATTAAGCGGCCAATTACGCAGAACCAGTTTGACGCGATGGTATCGCTGGCATTCAACATCGGCGGATCCGCGTTTGCTGGCTCAACGCTGGTGAAGAAATTCAACGCCGGTGACGTGCAAGGTGCAGCGGATGAGTTTTCCAAATGGCGCAACTCAGCAGGAAAGGTTATGCCGGGTTTGGTGAAGCGCCGAGCGGCAGAACGAGAGATGTTTCTGTCATGAGTGGCTGGCTGTCTAAATTCGCTGGCGGCGGCATGTTGCTCCTGCTGGTGGTATCAATCTGCCTTGGTGGGTATAGCTCGTTGTTATCGCATCGCTTGGAACTGGCGCGGCAACAGTCTGCCGAGCAGCAAAAGACATTGGCACAGCAGGCCGGGCTGATCGCCACACTGCAAACCCAGGATGCACAGAACCGCGCACTGATGGCAGCCCAGCAACAGCAGGAACAGCAGTTGCGCCAGCAGGCCGATATCTACCAAAGGAAATACCGGGATGCGATTAAAAACGATGAGTGCGCCCGCCGCATTGCTCCTGGTGCTGTTCTTGAGCTCCTGCGCGGAACGGATACCAACGCCGCCAATGCCAATCGTTCTGTTACCCCCTGAGACAGTATTTAAGCCATGCGAACAACCAACACTGCAGGGTGACACCTGGGGTGATATCGGCAGCTATACGCTGCAACTTCAAACAGCATTATCAATCTGCGCCGGCCAGGTGGTCACGCTGAATCAATGGCGGGAATCCGTCGGGAGATAGATATGGATCTTAAGCGACGAGTTAACGAACTGGAGGACGAGGTGGCAGTATTGAAAGTTGAGATGATTAAACGCCATTCTCCCCCGGCAGCTATAGGCACTGAAACGTTAGAGAAAATGGCGGCATTAATGGTAATTAGCTTGGCACCTATTCGGGCAATGAAGCGAGAATAGCATTTGTATAAGCAAACACCCTCTCTGTAGAAGCGTCATTGTCACCTGAAGATAAGCTCATTTTATAAACGCCGTCGATGGCTTTTCTCACCTCGGACCTTTGCTCTTTGCTGGCAGTGGCGTAAAGCCCCATGACAATATTTTGTAGCGCAGTAATTTGTATTGCCTGTGATTCTGCGAGCTTCAGCAGATCCGAATATTTAACATCTTCCATAATTTCCTCGTCTTGAGTTCTGTGAGAAGGCTCAAGATACCACCTTGCCTGATGTGGTTAAAAGCAGGCGTATCACAGAGCGGCTTTTCGAGGCTGCTGCGTAATGCACAATAACCAAAGCCATCACCCTGCACCTACCGCGCACCCAGCGCATCGGCAGGCTGGTGGCTTTTCTATTTGGAGACACTGAATGAAACAGCTACCCCTACGAGAAGTGATGCGCAACCTCGGCTTAACCGTCACCAAAGACGGCTATGAGTTAAGCAACCCGGCGGGCTCTGCGCGTTATGACCTTCATGGTGTGCGTACTACGGTTAGCGGTATCCCTGAATACTTCCCGATCACACTCGCGGTTAAAGGTGGTTATGTTCCTGTCGTGGGCGACCAAGATAGTATTGATGCCCTCCTTGGACTCAATCAGCCTAAGACAGCCGAGAGTATCGGCACCATGACCCTCGGCATTAACGTTGATAGTGCAGCCCTGAGTGAGCTGGAGAACCAACTGACGCGCATTGCTGAACTGTATGAGCGCATCCGGAATTCCCAGCATCAAGGTGAGCGCATGGAGATACGCGGCGATCAGATTAACGTTTATGACGCTGGCGGTAATCTGCGGGTGAGGATGGGGCCGCTTGACAGCAACACACCACAGCCTTATCGCACGGCCTTCACGATTAGTGCAGGTCAGGTATTCCTCTGTGATGCACAGGTCAAGGATGCTGTCATTAGCAAAGACATTCTTATTTCTGAGCTGGGTAAGGAACGGCAGGATTACATAAAGCGTGAAGTCCAGGCGATCATTGAGCGAGAGCTGCAGGCTGGCGGTAAGATCCATAGGGCCATGCTCGGAAGGTAACCCATGCCAGCCAAAATCCCCCGCGCATGCCGTAAGCATGGATGTAGCAAGACAACAACCGATCGTTCTGGTTACTGCGCTGACCACCAGAACACAGGCTGGGAGAATCACCAGCAGGGTAAGAGCCGGCACCAGCGCGGTTACGGCAATGACTGGACAATCAGACGGGCACGCATCCTGACGCGTGACAATCACCTGTGTCAGGAATGCTTGCGCAACGGTCGAGCAGTAGCGGCCACCACGGTTGACCACATCAAGCCAAAAGCACATGGGGGTACCGATGATGATTCGAACCTCGAAGGGTTGTGTTGGCCCTGTCACCGCCGCAAGACGGCAACGGAGAGACTGCGATGAGTTACCAACGTTGCACATTCTGTGGATCACTGCGGCATACGCGTGCTAACTGTCCGAGTACCTATAGCGGCTCAGCCCGGCGTGTGAACCTCCACTGTGGATACTGTGGCGGCTCTGGTCATACCTCAAACGCCTGCCCACACAACGCCAGCAGTGCGCGGCGGCGACAGGTCAATGACGATTTCTACCTCGATTGAACCAAGGGGAGGGGGGGATCAAATCTCTACCCCTCTCGACCTAAAGTACCGCCGCCTTACCTCTTTTCACACCGCCGCAGGTTAGCAAACCTTTTTTTGGGTGCCCCCACGCGGTCATTAATAGGAGTTTTCGATTATGCCTGGACCACCGAAAACCCCGACACACCTGACTTTAGTGAAGGGGAACCCATCCAAACGGGCGATCAATAAAAACGAACCAAAACCACCGTCTGGGGTACCCCCAACGCCGAAGCATTTTGATAAGCAGGGCAAGTATTGGTTTAAACGGATTGGCGAGGAACTTGATGCCGTCGGCGTGATGACCACGTTGGATGCCAAGGCGCTCGAATTGTTGATCGAGGCCTATGTTGAGTACCGGCACCACTGCGGCACGCTCGATCGAGAGGGCTACACCTATGCGGTGTACAGCGAGGACGATCCTGACGAAGAGAAAGAGCGGGAAATCAGAATGATTAAGCCGCACCCCGCTGCCGTGATGAAGGCTGACGCCTGGAAGAGAATTCGCGCCATGCTGTCAGAGTTTGGCATGACCCCTTCAAGCCGATCCAAAGTCGGTGCCAAAGGCCCGGCTGAGGTTGACCCACTGGAAGAATTCCTTAAAAAGCGCAAATGATGAATGGCAACCGTTGCAGATGGATTCCGCTACGCCGAGTGCGTGGTATCTGGCGAAATAGTTGCTGGCGAACTGGTGCGCCTGGCGTGCCGGCGGTTTCTTCATGATATAGAGCACGGCCCTGAGCGCGGTGTTTACTTCGATGAAGGCCGCGCTCAGCACATTCTCGATTTTTATAATTTCGTGCCGCATGTGAAGGGACACTTGACCGGCAAGCCGATCGATCTGATGGATTGGCATATTTTTATTCTGATAAACCTCTTCGGTTTTGTTATTCCGCTGATAGACGAATTGACGTCTGAGACCGTTCTGGACGATGACGGTGATCCGGTGTACGTGCGCCGGTACCGCACCGCCTATGACGAGGTGGCGCGTAAAAACGCCAAATCAACCCTGTCCTCTGGCATTGGTCTCTATATGACCGGCGCCGATAGTGAGGGCGGTGCGGAAGTTTATTCCGCTGCGACAACGCGCGATCAGGCCCGTATCGTGTTTGATGATGCCAAACGGATGATCAAGCTGGCGGCAAAAACGCTAGGGCGGTTGTTCGGCAGCAACAAGTTGAACATCCACCAGGAACGTTCTGGCTCTAAATTCGAGCCGGTGGCCAGCGATGCGAACAACCTGGACGGCCTGAACATTCACTGCGGGATCGTTGATGAGCTGCACGCTCATAAAACCCGTGACGTTTGGGACGTGCTGGAAACGGCGACCGGCGCCCGCTTGCAGTCGCTGATTTTCGCTATCACTACGGCAGGTTTTAACAAAGAGGGCATTTGCTACGAGCAACGGGATTACGCGATCAAGGTATTGAAGAATTTTGATAACCCTGACCCCCTTTCCATCAAGGATGACAGCTATTTCGCCCTGATTTACACCCTCGACAAGGACGATGATCCCTTTGATGAGGCCAACTGGCCAAAAGCGAACCCCGGCCTGGGCGTCTGCAAGCGATGGGACGACATGCGCCGCCTGGCTAAAAAGGCGAAAGAGCAGGTGTCCGCGCGCGTTAACTTCTTCACCAAACACCTCAATATCTGGGTGCAGGGTGAGCAGGCGTGGATGGATATGGCGCGCTGGGAAAAATGCCGTGACGCATGGGAAAGTTCGGATTCAGCGAGCTGGCCAATGTGGCTTGGTGTTGACCTGGCCAACAAAATTGATATTTCAGCCGCGGTTAAGGTTTGGCTTGCGCCTAACGGCGATATCTATACCAAATCACGCTTTTGGATCCCAGAAGGCCGCCTGGAGGCCTGTTCCAGGCAGCAGGCCGAATTGTATAAAAAGTGGAATGAGGCCGGTTACCTGGAGTTTACCGACGGGGACGTTGTTGACCATGCGTTAATCAAAGAGGAAACCTTAGCCTGGGCTGGTGGTGACTCGATGAATGAACTGGCATATGACCCGTGGAGCGCTACTCAGTTCGGGTTGTCGGTTGCAGCTGAAGGTGCTCCGGTCGTAGAGGTGGCTCAGACCGTGAAAAATCTCTCTGAGGCCATGAAGGAATCTGAGGCGAAAGTGTACGCAGGCCGCCTGCACCATGACGGCAACCCGGTTATGACCTGGATGATGTCAAACATCACGGTCAAACCGGATAAAAATGAAAATATCTTCCCCAATAAATCCACGCCAGAAAACAAGATCGACGGTCCCGTCGCCATGTTTATTGCGATGAGCCGGCTGCTTGTTAACGGAGGCGGTGAGGTTGATTTCCTGTCCACTATCGACCCTGATGAAGACCTATTAATTCTATGAAAACACTAGTTATCGATGTTATCGGGCTGGCTGGCCTCGGCCTGCTGGTGGGCGGTATTTACCTGCAGTTCGGCACGGCAACCGCTTTACAGTCTGCCGGTGCTGCTCTGCTGGTATTCGCCCTCATCGCTGCCAGAAGGGGAAAAACGTGATACTTGATGCGCTATTCCGTAATGAACCGCTGGAAAACCCAGCAAACCCGATCACCGCTGAAATGGCAGAGACGGACGGCATTTTCAACTCGGACGTTTATGTCAGCCCTGAAACTGCAATGAAACTGGCAGCTGTGTATTCCTGTATCTACGTGGTGTCTTCCAACGTTGCGCAAATGCCTCTGCACGTCATGCGCAAGACAGGTAATAAGGTCGAAGCCGCCCGAGATCATCCTGTTTTTTATCTTGTGCACGATGAACCAAATGACTGGCAGACCAGCTACAAATGGCGTGAGCTCAAGCAGCGCCATGTTTTGGGATGGGGTAACGGCTATACCCGCGTCCAGCGTTCCCGCCGGGGAGAGGTCACAAAGCTTGATGCCTGCATGCCGTGGGAAACGACGTTGTTGAATACCGGTGGGCGCCATACCTACGGTGTTTATAACGAAGAAGGCAACTTTGCCATCAGCCCCGACGACATGATCCACATCCGGGCGCTGGGGAATAATCAGAAAATGGGCCTCAGCCCCATCATGCAGCATGCCGAAACCATCGGTATGGGAATGAGTGGGCAGAAGTACACCAGTTCATTCTTCAGTGGTAACGCTCGGCCAGCGGGCATTGTGTCGGTTAAAGGTGATTTGAAGGCTGAAGGGTGGGAGCGGCTGAAGAAACTCTGGCAAAAAGCGGCTCAAGCGCTACGCAGCCAGGAGAATAAAACCCTGCTGCTTCCCGCAGATCTGGATTACCAGGCACTTACTGTGTCGCCTGTCGATGCTCAGCTGATCGATATGATGAAGCTGAACCGCTCGATGATTGCCGGGATTTTTAACGTTCCAGCGCACATGATCAACGATTTGGAAAAAGCCACCTTCAGCAACATTACATCACAGGCGATCCAGTTTGTGCGTTACACCATCATGCCTTGGGTTGCCAACTGGGAGCAGGAGCTTAATCGCCGATTATTTACCCGTGCGGAGCGTGTCGCTGGTTATTACGTGCGGTTTAACTTGGCCGGTTTGATGCGAGGCACCCCGCAGGAGCGTGCGCAATTCTACCACTTTGCCATTACTGATGGCTGGATGAGCCGGAATGAGGCCAGGGTCTTTGAAGACATGAACCCGGTAGATGGCCTGGATGAAATGTTGGTCAGCGTTAATGCGGCTAACCCGACAAAATTTAAACTCGACGATAAAACCAAAGAGGAAATAACCGATGAGTGACAGAGAAATGCGCTGTTACAGCGGTGAGGTGCGCGCCGAACAGCAGGAAAACCAGCCGACGCGCATTGTCGGTTATGGCTCTGTGTTCAATACCCGCTCCGAACCGCTCTGGGGCTTTCGCGAAATTATCAAGCCTGGCGCCTTCGATGACGTACTGAATGATGATGTTCGTGGACTGTTTAACCATGACCCCAATTTCATCCTGGGGCGTAGCACAGCGGGAACGCTTAAGGTTTCTGTCGATGAGCGTGGGTTGCAATACAACATTGAGGCCCCGGACACACAAACTATTCGCGATCTGGTGCTGGCACCTATGCAGCGCGGTGACATCAATCAGTCTTCTTTTGCGTTCCGTGTCGCCCGCGATGGCGATCACTGGTACGAGGATGAAGAAGGCGTGGTAATTCGCGAGATCCACAAATTCTCACGGCTGTATGACGTCAGTCCGGTGACCTACCCGGCCTATCAGGCTGCTGACTCTGCTGTCCGTTCCATGAAAGCCTGGCAGGAGGCACGCGACAGTAGCGCGATCGCCAACGCCGTAAACCAACGAATGGCGCGCGAGCGTCTGCTGACTTTAATTAATGCGTAAGGAATGACTATGTCTGCGAAAAAATTGCACGAACTGAAGCAAAAACGTAACACCATCGCCACCGATATGCGTGCTCTGCATGACAAAATCGGTGATACCACCTGGACCGATGAACAGCGCGCTGAGTGGAAAAACGCGCAGGGTGAGCTGCAAAACATCGACGAAAAAATCGAACGGGAGGAATCCCTTCGTTCTCTGGATCAGTCATTCGTTGATGAAAATAACGAAGAGCAGCGCCAGGAACTGAAGAAAAAGGGTCCAGAGGGGCAGGAGCAGGACAAGCGAGCACAAGTGTTTGACCGCTGGATGCGTCACGGCCAAGGTGAGCTGAGCGCCGAAGAGCGTCAGGCATTGCGTGAGCTGCGTGCTCAGGGTACCGCCCCTGATGAAAAGGGCGGTTATACCGTGCCGACCCAGTTCCTCAACAAAGTAGTTGAGTCCATGAAAGCCTACGGCGGTATTGCCGGCGTGGCTCAGATCCTCAACACCTCCAACGGGCAGGATATCGCCTGGGCAACGGCGGACGGCACTGCGGAAGAAGGTGAACTGCTGGGGGAAAACAAAGCGGCCTCCGAAGAGGATACCGAATTTGGTGGTGCTACCCTGGGTGCCAAAAAACTGTCTTCCAAAATTATCCGCGTGTCGAACGAGCTGCTTCAAGACAGCGGTATTGATATGGAAGCTTACCTGGCCAGCCGTATCGCCCAGCGTATTGGCCGTGGTGAAGCGCGTTATCTGGTGCAAGGTTCGGGGGTCGGCAGTCCATTGCAGCCGAAAGGGCTGGAAGCCTCCGTTACCGGAACAGTCAGCGCAGCGGCGGCGGACAAGTTCACCTGGAAGGAAATGAACGCACTGAAACACAGTATTGATCCTGCGTACCGCAACGGGCCGAAATTCCGCTGGGCTTTCAACGATGCCACGTTGAAGCTGGTGGAAGAGATGGAGGATGGTCAAGGACGTCCGCTGTGGTTACCGTCCATCATCGGCGGCGCGCCGGCTACCGTTCTGCAGGTACCGTATGTTATCGATCAGGCGATTGCAGATGTGGGCGCAGGTAAGAAGTTCATTTTCTGCGGTGACTTCGATCGCTTCATCCTCCGCCGTGTCACCTACATGGTGCTGAAGCGTCTGACCGAGCGCTATGCAGAATTTGACCAGACTGGCTTCCTGGCATTCCACCGCTTCGACTGCATTTTGGAAGATACCGCCGCCATCAAGGCGCTGGTCGGTAAGCCAGCCGCTGGCGGTTAATTCAAACCGAGAAAATCGTTTACCGCTTCGGCGGTTTTTTTATGCCCGCAATCCGGCCATTGGGTTGCGGGCATGGAGCAGGACATGAAGCCAACCATTGACGAATTACGTCTTCAGTGCCGGATCGACGGTGATGAAGAGGACAGCTTGCTGACAACATACGCTGGGGCTGCAAAGACGCGGGCGGAAAACTACATCAATCGCACACTGCACGAAGAGGCAGTGCCAGAAAATGACAGTGACGGGCTCGTGATTACCGATGATATCAAGCTGGCCATCATGCTTGCCGTAGGCTTCTGGTACGAAAATAGGGAATCACAGGCTCTGCCATCCGGGTTTAAGTCTTTGCTTGAACCTTACCGCTTTATCAATTTGTAAGGGGCATCATGGAAGCTGGCAAACTTCGCAACCGCATCAGGCTTTTTCGTCCCGTCACTATCCGCAATGAGCAGACCGGCACCCCGGTGAATTCCTTCGAATTTGTGAAGGAGGTATGGGCGGGGGCTGAACCGATCTCTAACCGTAAAATTCGCACGGGTGAGCAGGGACAGGTGGTTGAGACCATGCTGTTTACCTTGCGGCCACGTCGTGATGTGCAAACTGACTGGCGTGTTGAGCTGAAGGGCCGCTTTTTTACCGTCCGTGCCGCTGATACGACCCAGCCAGACCGATTACTGATTACCGCGGAGGCTGATACCCGCCATGATCGAGTATGAAATCAAAGCGGCGCTGGAGGCATTAACCAGCCTGCCGGCGTACCCGCTATTGTTGCCCGACCCAGAGCAGGAAGGGGTGACCTACCAAAAAATCACCGACCCTAAATTTGATACCGGGCTGGTCCGTACCGCGCTGGTGCAAGGCCGCTTCCAGGTTTCGCTGTACGTGATCGACGATTACGCCCGCCTGCTTGAGTTGGATAAGGCTATCTGCGTCGATTGGGAAGGCATCCAGCACGGGCACATTGGGCGCTGGCCGGTTCAGACGGTGACACGCGGCACAATGCTGCAAGGTGCCACCACGCTGACCAATAACAGCATCCAGTACCGACTGGTGCGCGATTACATCATCTGTTACCCAGAGGACGCCGCATGATAGGTATCAATATCACGGGTATGGATGAATTGGCGCGTCAGTTGGAAGCGCTGGGCCGGGACGTCTCAACAAAAATTCTGCGTGATGCAGGTCGCGCCGCCCTGGTGCCGGTGTTGGAGGATATGCAGCAGCACGCTGGATATGACGAAACGGCCTCCGGCCCGCATATGCGTGACAGCATTACTATCCGCTCGACCACCCGAGGCCGCGCACAAGTCACACTGCGTGTCGGCCCCAGCAAGGCACACCAAATGAAGGCGCTGGCGCAGGAATTCGGCACGGTGAAACAAGTTGCCGATCCGTTTATCCGCCCTGCATTGGACTACAACAAAACCCAAGTATTACGCATCCTGGCGGCAGAAATCCGCTACGGCATCGAAAACCGGTAGCGACCGCTGCCACAATCATTAAGAGAGAGACATTATGGCTGATAAAACTTCGCCAGAGTACGCCATGCTGCCGGCGGGCACTATTGTGAAATGGGGACCCATTGGCGCGGCCGCTGCTGCCATGAAAGCGCTGACCAACTGTAAGGCGGTCGGTGAGATGGGGCAAACAGGCAGTTTTGTCGATTGCACCACGCTGATCGACACGACCAAGCAATTTATTTCCGATCTTCCCGAGGGGGCTGAAAAATCCATTGGATTTATTGACGATCCAAGCAACACCGATTTTGCGGCATTCCTTACCGCAGCAGATAACCGAGAAACCGTGCAGTTCTACGTCGAGTTGCCGAACGGACGCACCTCAACCTCCATCCTTTCGTTGTCTGGCTGGAAAATGAATGAGATCACCGCACCCGCGAGTGAGGTCATTCAGATCACGGTGCAGGGCAAGCAGAATAACAACACATGGGGAGCCGTAGCCCCAAAGGTGTGATCAGCGTGACTACCCAGCCGAAAAACGCTGATTTGGCGGTCGGGGGCAATTTGTCCCTGACTGTTGCGGCTACCTCCAGTAACGGCAAACCCGTTAAATTCCAATGGCAGAAGAACGGTACCAACATTAGCGGCGCCACCGCTGCCACCTATACCAAAAATTCTGTGGTGGCGGCTGATGCCGGTACGTACCGCGTAGTGCTCTCCGCTGAACGTGCTGACACCCTCAACAGCGCTGCGGCCACAGTAACCGTTAAGTAAGGAACACCGATGACCGAGAAATACGACCTGAAGGCGCTCAAGGCAGCACTGCTGAAATCTGACGACCACGTGCTTGAAGTTCCGATGTTTGGTGCTAAAACCTTTATCCGCCGCCTGAAGGCATCCGAGCTGCAGGATAATGAAGATGGTATGAAAGACGCTATCGAGGCCGGTGATATGAATAAGGCCGCACGCCTCAACGTTGAGTTGCTGTTGTCCTGTTTTATGACGCCGGACGGTAAGCGCATTCCGACGAGTGCGTTGCCCAGCGTGGATGAACTGCTGAAGGCGCACGATAACCCAACACTGGTTGAAGCCATCAGTACCGTCAAACGTCATGCTGTCGGCACATTGGAAGACGCGGAAAAAAACTGACTGACTCACCCTGGCTGATGCTGATTTTTCAACTGGCCGATCGTTGGGGTGAGTCTGACCCTCGCAAAATCGCCGCGTTGCCGGCGCAAGTTCTGAATCATTGGCGGGCATACTTCAAACTGCAGGGCATTACTGCCGACACTGCGGAGGATGCCCCTGTTCTTCAACCCGCTCAGCCTGCGCAAAGCACCCTTGATGCGCAGTGTGCTGACGTTATGCGAGTGCTTGGAAATGGCTGATGTAGCATCGTTGGCGGTCGGGTTGTACCTGAATGACGCTAACTTTAGAAACAAGCTGGTGGCTGCGTACCGCACTGCAGGCGATCAGTCCGGCAAGTTTAACCGCCAAGCCCAGCAGGATGCGAAAAAGACCGACGAGGCTTATCAGCGTGTCGGCCAAACGGTCAGTAGCCTGAAAGGGACGCTGGCAGGTTTGGCTGGCGTCGCAGGGTTAGGATTCTCGCTGGGTAGTATCATCACCACAACGCGGCAGTATGGCCAGGCGCTGTCAGATCTTTCCGCTATCACCGGTGCTACCGGCGCGCAGCTGAAACAATTCGATGAAGCCGCCCAACAGATGGGGCGTACCACCGAGTACAGTGCCAGCCAGGCGGCGGAAGCGTTAAAGCTGATGGCCAGCGCCAAGCCGGAACTGCTGAAAACGGCGGACGGGCTGACTACTGCGACCAACAGTGCGCTGATTTTGGCACAGGCGGCGGGTACCACGTTGCCGGATGCGACAAAGACGTTGGCCCTTTCGCTTAACCAGTTTGGTGCCAGCGCCAGCCAGGCGGACCGCTACATTAACGTTTTGGCCGCTGGGGCTAAGTATGGTTCGTCTGAAATTGCCGATACAGCAGCCGCGATAAAGAATGGCGGTGTGGCAGCGGCGCAGGCCGGGATCGGCTTTGAGCAGTTGAACGCAGCGATCCAGGTATTGGCAGAGCGTGAAATTAAAGGGGGTGAGGCAGGCACCGGGTTGCGTAACGTTATCCTCAACCTTGAAAAAGGCACGGATAAAACGCTCAAACCTTCCGTTGTGGGGCTAAGCACCGCGCTGGAAAACCTGTCGAAGAAGAACCTCTCCACGGCGCAGGCGGTCAAGCTGTTTGGCCTGGAGAATATTAACGCCGCGTCGATTCTGGTGAGTAACCGCAGCAAGCTGGATAACCTGACAAAGTCCCTGACCGGTACCCAGACAGCGCACGAACAGGCCGCGACGCGCGTCAACAACCTGAACGGCGATCTGATGGGGCTGACCAGTGCTTTTGAAGGGTTGATCATCAAAGTCGGGCAAGCCAGCGGCGGCCCATTGCGTACCGGCGTACAGAGTGTGACCGATGCTATTAACGGCCTGGCGGACAACTTCAACATGGTGGCCAGCGTGGCGTTGTATACGTTGATCCCGGTAATGTCCACAAAGCTAACCGCCGGTATTCGTGAAAGCATCGGGGCATGGCGTGACCAGCAGGCTGCCGTCAAATCTGCCGCATTGGCGCAGGCCAGCATTGCGCAGAAGACGATCGACGCTGCCAACGCCACCTTGCTGCAAAACAATGCCGAATTTGGTCGCGTTCGTGCGATGGAAAAAACGGCCAAGCAATACGGTCTGAACGTCAGTTATACCGCTGATTATAATCGGTTGATCCGGGAAGAAACCGAGGCGACGCGAGCGGCCACGGTTGGCAAGAATCAACTGGATACGGCAAATAAACGCCTGTCAGTGTCAGCCCGCGCAGCATCGGTGGCTACCGGGCTTGCCCGCGGCGCATTGGGATTGACTGGTGGGCTGTTCGGGGCAGCGATGCTGGCTGGTTCTGCGATCCTGTATTTCCATGAGCAGAACAAACTGGCTCGGCAGTCGGCCTTGAGCCTTAAAAATGCCGTTCAGGAAACAACACAGGCGCTTGTGGCGATGTCGTCAAAGCAGTTGGATGTGAAAGCGCTCGATTTGGATGACCAGTACAAAAACCAGGTTACCCAGGTTAACCAACTGAAAAAGGAAATTATTGACGCAGACAGTCGGCTAAGTAGCCTTAAAGGATTTGACCCTTTCGGGCAAGCACAAGGTGTTGAAGGTAACCGTAAGCGAGCGGTTGCAGATCTGGAGAATGCCCAGGCTGGACTAGTAGCACTTACTGATTCTATGGGGCGAGTAAAAGCTGCTCAGGACTATGTTAAATCCGGATTCAGCGAGATGATGCTGAGTGGTATTGCTGACGCTAACGTGGTTAACAATGCTATTGCGAGAGTGGGTGCTGCAGGTTCGTCGGTTGAAAGCCCTTGGGGTGGTGAAGATCCGGCTAAGGCAGATAAAAAAGGTCAGCAGGCGCTGAAGCAATATCAACAGTTGCGGCAGGAAATTGAAGTTGCCCACTCGACCAGCCTTGCAAAGATTGATCTGGAAGAGAGGAATTCGCAAGCTAAGCTGATCGCCACGGCCAAAGCCGCCGGTGCCAGTCAGGCAGACGTGCAACGCGTCATGTCTCTGAATGCCGAGAATTATCAGCGGCAAAGGTTAGAACTGGCTGAGCAATATGCGCCGGGTCAGGCAACAGTGCGCAAGGAACAGGAAACCAGCAGGGAGTTGAAAGCGTTGTATGACGCACGTTTGCTAACAGAACGTGATTATCTGGTTGCCCGAAATACCTTACAGCAGGATATGGCCCGCGAGAGGTTAAAGGCAGAGGCAGATGCCATTGCGGCACCACGGCAGAACATCGCCGGGGACGTTGATCCCTCTGTTCAACTGAGCAACCAACTGGCGCAGCAGCAGGCACAATATCAGGCGTACTACCAGCAAGGTTACATCGACAAGCAGCGTTATGAACAGTTGATGCAGGCGGCAACACAGGAGTCAACTGACGCGCAATATCAGCAGGCAATGAGCCTTTATGCTGGGCAGAGCCAGATCAATAAGCTGCAGATCGGGCTGGTGGACACGATGCGGGAACGCTCTACCAACATGCTGACCGGATTGCTTACCGGTACCCAGACTTTCAAAGACAGCATGGTTGGCCTGTTCTCATCTCTCACGCAGTCCATCGTTCAAAGCCTGATTGAGATGGCGGCTCAGGCCCTGCTGACAAAAACCATTTTGTCCTCCTTTATGAGCTTTGGTGGCGGCGCAGCGGGTGCGGGCAACAATCCTGGGGCCGTTCCTATGTTTGCGAATGCCAAGGGCGGTGTTTATTCGTCACCTTCCCTGAGTTCCTACAGCGGCCAGGTGGTAAGCCAACCCACAACGTTTGCGTTTGCCAAAGGTGCCGGACTAATGGGGGAGGCTGGGCCAGAAGCTATTATGCCGCTCAAACGTGGCGCTGATGGCTCACTGGGCGTGCAGGCAAATGGCACCACGGGCAATCAGACGTTGATAAACGTCGATATCACCATTAGCTCCGACGGCTCCAGCCAGGTGCAAGCGACAAGTGGGTTTGAGTCGGCTGGCAATGATATCGCCAACTATGTCGATCAGCGTTTCCGCGTATTGTTGAACAAGAGCATGAGCCAGGGCGGGACACTTAACCGGGCAATCAAGGGGAGCCGATGAAATTAGAAACGTTCAATTTCCCGGCGCGGGTAGGAACATCCGGCGATATAGAGCCAGTGGTGAGAACAACCCCATTTGGCGACGGATACACTCAGAGCACCGGTGACGGCATCAACAGTGAGAAGGAAAGCTGGCCGTTGGTGTTTGTTGGCGTCTGGGATGAGATAAAGCCCATCGTCAAGTTCCTGCGTGAGCACAAAGGCTATCGCTCTTTTAAATGGAGAAACCCGATGTTTGAGCTGGGCCTCTATCAAGCCGGTAAGCTCACGGTGCAAGCCAGCGGCGCTTATTTTTCCCTCTCCGTTACATTTACCCGCGCCTATCACCCATAGGAAAAATTATGTCGATAAACACAGATCACCAGCGTCTTGAGCCTGGGAGTGAAGTGCGCCTGTTTGTCGTGGATGGCACTCAGTTTAACGGGCCGGAACTGTACTTTCACAGCCACACCATTCCGCATTCTGAAGATGAGCTGGAAGCCGCCGGTGATGACCCCGGCAAGCTGCTGGCAAAATCTATTTGGTGGCAGGGACAGGAATACAAGCCGTGGCCGGTGAAGATTGAAGGGCTGGAGGTGACCAGTGATGGCTCAGCTCCGAGCCCTACGCTGTCCGTCAGTAATATCGATGGGACGATCGCCTCCCTCTGCCTATATTTCCAGAATATGGCAAAGGCCAAGGTGACAATACGGAAAACGTACTCACATTACCTTGATGCCCGTAACTTCCCTGAAGGCAACCCGGAGGCCGACCCATCACAAGAAGACGTTGAGGTCTGGTACATCGATCACAAACTGAATGGCAATAACAAGGTCGTTGAGTTTGCGCTGTCTTCACCTGCGGACCTGGAGGGACTCATGATCCCCACGCGGCAAATTCACAGCCTTTGCACCTGGTGTATGCGCGGTCAGTATCGCGGCGCATCGTGCGGTTATACCGGTACCGCGTATTTTGACGCCGATGGCAACCCAACCGATGACCCATCTAAAGATGATTGCTCTGGCCTGCTGTCTACCGGCTGTGAGCCGCGATGGGGGAAGGGTAATCCGCTGCCGTTCGGTGGGTTCCCAGGGTCGGCTCTGCTGAAGAGGTAACCATGCGAAAGCACATTATCAGCGCCATCATGGCGCATGCTGAAGCTGAATATCCAAACGAGTGCTGCGGGCTGGTGGTACAGAACGGACGCAAGCAACGTTATGTTCCTTGCCGAAATCTGGCACCTGAGCCTACGGAACAATTCAGCCTGTCACCGGAGGACTACGCCGAGGCGGAAGATAGCGGCGATATTGTCGCTATTGTCCATAGCCACCCGGATGCAACGACGCAGCCAAGTCAGCTCGATCTTGCTCAGTGTGACTTGTCACAGTTGCCGTGGATTATCGCCAGCTGGCCGGAAGGTGATATCCGGGAGGTAATGCCCACCGAGGGCATCAAGCCGTTGCTTGGCCGCCCGTTTGTGCACGGGTTCTGGGACTGCTACGCCATTGTCAGAGATTGGTATCAGCTTGAGCGAGAAATCACTTTGCCGAATTACCCGCGCGAGGATGGTTGGTGGGATCGTGGTGAAAACCTCTATATGAAACTTTACGCCGAAGCTGGTTTTGAACTGGCATCAGGTGAGATGCAGATCGGCGACGTAATCATTATGCAAGTGAGAGCCGATGATCCAAACCATGCGGGGGTTTACCTGGGCGATGGCGTTATGGTCCATCACATGTATGGCCATATGAGCCAGCGCGTGCCCTATGGCGGTTACTGGTTGGCGCGAACGATAGTCACTCTGCGGTACAAGGGCTAATCTGCTATCATCTTGAATCCTACATAAGAAGGGATTTCAAAATGCGGAAAATCATTTTAGCCATTGTTGCCACAGCTATTTTATCCGGCTGTACATCAGTCGCTGAATCTCCTCGCTCTGCAGCTAGTGCCCCACCCGAGCAATTATTTAAATATCAGGACAGACAGGCCGGAAATGCAGAAATTGTTGTTGTTAGAGACGGCGGTACCTTCTCCAGCCCTTGTTTAGCCACGATTTTTTTAAACGGCGAGAAAATAGCCAAGTTGTCAGCTGGGCAAAAAGCCTCATTTTTTCTTAACGATGGGGAGTTAAACATAGGCGCGGCGCTTGAAGGTAATGGTTTATGTGGTATTGGAAAACCAATGCAAGAGCGTGAGGTGACATTAAAATCCGGTGCTGTTAAATATTATCGAGTGTTCTTCGATAATTCAGGTTACGCAGATATAAAACCCACATCCATTGATTGAGTGCAATTCCGATTACACAGAGGCCGCCATTTGGGCGGCTTTTTTTATGGTGATACTATGAATTTAATTGTTCAAGAACATAGAACGATACGGCTATATGGGGTGCTTGGTGCAACTTTTGGTCGCGTTCATCGTTTGGTAATTGATACTCCAAGAGAGGCAATAAAAGCCTTGTCCGTAACCGTTCCGGGTTTCGAAAGATTCTTGCAAACTGCGAAGAGTAGAGGATTAACATTTGCAGTATTTAATGGAAGGAGGAATATTGGTCTGGATGAAATTAAATTTACAGGTCGTGAAGATATCCGAATTGCACCAATAATTATCGGAAGTAAAAAGGCTGGAGTTTTCCAAACAATCTTAGGTGCTGTGATCGTAGCCGCCAGCGCAGTATATGGTTTTTATACTGGGGATTGGACTAATGCAGCTTATGGCTTCCAGGTTGGTGGTGCCATGATGCTTGGTGGTGTTGTCCAGATGCTTTCCCCTATGCAAAATGGATTAGCTCGAAGAGAAGATCCGGACAACAAACCCAGCTATGCATTCGGCGGGCCCGTAAATACCATTGCGCAGGGTAACCCTGTTCCGATTGGTTACGGAAAGCGCCGAGTCGGGGGCGCTATTATTTCTGCCGGTATCTATGCCGAAGATCAGCAGTAATTTTTAAAATGAAAAATGACCCGCTTCGGCGGGTTTTTTTATGCTTGGAGAAAATATGACGGCTATCACCGGTAGCAAGGGCGGCAGCAATAACACAACCACGCCAACGGAATCACCAGACTCCCTGCAATCCACTTCCTACGCCAAAATATTGCTGGCGCTGGGCGAGGGGGAGTGGGAAGGCGGCCTGGACGGCACAAACATTTTTCTTGACGGGACGCCTATTGTTGCCGCTGACGGTACGCAAAACTTCCCCGGCGTACGTTGGGAGTTTCGCCCGGGCACGCCCGATCAGGAATACATTCAGGGGATGCCCGATGTTGAGAATGAGATCACTGTAGGCACAGAGCTAACCAGCCAAACCCCATGGGTTCGCTCGTTGACGAATACCCAGCTATCGGCGTTCCGTCTGCGCTTCTCATGGCAGCAGTTGCAGCAACAACTGGATAACGGTGATGTAGTCGGCTACAGGATTGAATACGCGATCGACGTGGCGACGGATGGCGGCGCCTACCAAGAGATGCTGAATACCGCCATCGATGGCAAGACGACAACGAAATATGAACGCAGCCATCGCATTGATCTGCCCGCGGCCACAACTGGTTGGCAGGTGCGTGTACGGCGCTTGACACCTAACAGCACCAGTAACCGCATCGCCGATAAAATGGTGATTGAGTCTATTACTGAGCTGATTGATGTAAAGCTGAGGTATCCAGAAACCGCCTTATTGTTCGTGCAGTTCGACGCGAAGCAATTCCAGAATATCCCGGCAGTATCGTGCGAGCCAAAAATGGGGATCGTGCGTGTTCCCACAACCTACGACCCGATTACTCGCTCATATACCGGCGCATGGGACGGGTCGTTTAAATGGGCCTGGACAAATAACCCCGCCTGGGTGTTTTACGATCTGCTGGTCAATGACCGCTACAGCATCGGTGAACGCATCAAAGCTGAAAATCTGGTGATGACGAAATTCGACCTGTACGCCATTGCTCAGTATTGCGATCAGCTTGTGCCCGACGGTCGGGGCGGTGATGGTCAGGAGCCGCGATTCCTGTGTGATGCCTATATTCAGTCGCAGGAAGAAGCCTGGACGGTGCTGCGCGATTTCGCAAATATCTTTCGTGGCATGACCTATTGGGCGAAAAACAGCATGAACGCGCTGGCAGATATGCCCCGCGATCTGGATTACACCTATACCCGCGCCAACGTGAAAGACGGCGAATTTCGCGACTCCAGCGCCAGCGAAAAGACACACTACAGCATGGCAATGGTCAGTTGGGCTGACCCAGCGAACGGCTACCAGGATGCAGTAGCACCGGTCTTCGAAAACTCGCTGATCCGCCGATATAACATTAAGCAGGCCGAAATTACGGCGATTGGCTGCACCCGCGAGACGGAGGCGATCCGCCGTGGGCGGTGGCTGCTGCTGACGAATGACAAGGACCGGGTGATCAATTTTACCGTAGGGATGGACGGTAATATTCCTTTGCCTGGTTATATCATCGGTGTTGCAGATGAAGCGCTGGCTGGCCGGCCATTGGGTGGGCGTATCAGTGCCGTTTCTGGCCGTAATATCACTCTCGACCGAGAATCATCGGCTGCCGTGGGCGAAAGACTTATCGTTAACCTGCCATCGGGTAAGTCGCAGGCGAGAACTATACAGGCAGTAAATGGCCGTATCGTTGCGGTTACCACGGCATACAGCGAAGTTCCTGTGCCGGAGTGTGTGTGGGCCGTGGATGCATCAGACCTGGCTATTCAGTTATTCCGGGTAACCGGCGTAACCGAGAATGAAGACGGCGTGTCCTTTGACATAACGGCCATTGAGCATGACCCGAACAAATACGCCCGCATTGATACCGGCGCTCGCATCGAGGACCGCCCGATCACAATCATTCCTCCAGGTGTGCAGCCGCCACCGAAGAACGTGACAATCAACAGCTTCTCGACTATTAACCAAAACATAGCGGTAACCACACTGCGTGTGACCTGGGATCTGGCAGAAAGTGCGATTGCCTACGAGGCTGAGTGGCGTCGGGATAATGGCAACTGGATACCAGCCGCGAGAACGTCCACGCAAGGTTTCGAGGTGCCTGGTATTTATGCCGGTCGTTATCAGGCTCGTGTGCGTGCTGTTAATGCAGCGGAGATTTCCAGTATCTGGGCTAATGCACCGGAAACAGTGCTGAAGGGCAAGGAGGGCAAGCCTCCGGTGCCGGTGGGGTTCAAGGCTTCTCCGCTGCTATGGGGTATCCAGTTGGATTGGGGGTTCCCAGATAGCGCAGAAGATACGCTTAAAACCGAAATTCACTATGCAGACAATGCGGCAGGCAATAACGCGATGTTGCTGGCCGACATTCCGTACCCGTTGCACACTCACACCATGACCGGATTGAAGGCGGGCCAAGAGTTTTGGTTCCGTGCGCGCCTGCAGGACAGGAC
Organism: Serratia sp. CoH_134_PS_4; assembly: GCF_058190535.1. Classification (NCBI taxonomy): domain Bacteria; kingdom Pseudomonadati; phylum Pseudomonadota; class Gammaproteobacteria; order Enterobacterales; family Yersiniaceae; genus Serratia; species Serratia sp. CoH_134_PS_4. The sequence continues at coordinate 10,679 of NZ_JBXWKI010000017.1, read as the reverse complement.
CGGGAATATCGGTGACTGGACAGGCTGGATTAAGGGGCAATCTAACGCGAACGCTGGCGACTATCTCGAGAGTATCGGTGATGGTTTCTTGACGGACAAAGACGGCGACCGGCTGACAGGTGACATTGACACAAATATTGAGGCCATACTGCAGAACGCGTTGGCCAATAACGCCACGGTAGAGCACCAGTGGGCGCAGTATGGGACGGTGCGTGCTGATATTCTCATTGTGAAGACCACGATTGCCGATGTTGATCGGGCGCTGGCAGAGATGTCTACACAGGTGCAGGCGCAGATTGACGACGTTACTGCCGTTCTGGAGGACAAGCTGACGGCCACAGTTGACGCCGACGGCGCAACAGCCATCCACACACTGAAAGCCGGCGTGCGGGTCAATGGCGTTTTCTATAATGCTGGCATGTCGATCGCTGTTCTGGCGGAAACAGGGAAACCAGTAATTACCCGCATTGGCTTCAATGCTAATCAGTTCGTGCTGATGAGCGGCAGCGGTGACAAGCAGTATTCACCCTTTGCTGTCATCAATGGCCAGGTGTTTATCAGCGATGCATTCATTCAAAACGCCTCGATCACGTCTGCGAAAATCGCAGATGCAGCCATTACTAACGCCAAAATCAGCGGGTTTATTCAGTCTGACAATTTCAGCTCTACCAATGGATGGCGCCTTGATAAAAGTGGCGCCGGTGCCGGTCAGATACAAATCAACGGCGGCGACGGCGGCGGACGCATGGAGATACGCGGCGATCAGATTAACGTTTACGACGCTGGAGGCAATCTGAGGGTGCGGATGGGGAGGCTATAACATGGCCTATGGGCTGGTAGTTAATGGTAAAGAGTTGGCAGCAGTGAATAGCCCTTCACTGTTAGCCAACGACAAAGAACCCTGGGCCGACGGTAATAGACAGAAGATATACACTCCCCCGGATTATGTTCCTGGGAACCCGGTTTTTATCGTCGGTCAGACTGGCTATATATTTGGTAGTGCGACCAACCCGCCATTTTACGGAGGGGTTACGGGGTGGCGAACGGATGGAAATAGAATTATTGTTAATTTTTCTCAACAAAATAACCAAGCGTTTTTTACCGAGTTCAGCATATATCAGGTTCAGACTCCGCAATCAGTTTCCGGGGCTTACGGAATTATGATTCAAAACTCAGTTGACTGGATGAGTATAAACAGCTCACAGCGGCTTGGTTTTGTTGCATGGAAAGGGGTAGTCACAATAAACGGGCAATGGACTTTACCGAGAGTTCAGAATGACAACACAAAAATTGTTTATGTTCGCTGTGATGACCCCGGGGTGTCTGTATATCACTCAGTTGAATATAACGAATTAACGGTATCGCGTGATAATGGGAGTGGTGAACCTTTCCGAACGTCTGCCAGAGTGCAAGTAGTTATTATGAATAGTGGATATTATCCTCCAACCCCAAGTGGCTACGGCATGGTGATTAAGAACGCGGCTGGGAATAATACATTTACGAGTGATTGTGAGCCGTTGCTCTGGGATGGTCGCTCAGTGAATGTGGGGGCTAACCCGGACGATTTAGTCAATACGGGAATTCCTAGGCCCATGATCCCCCTTGCCGTAAATGCGTTTATGCGTGGCAACTCAGAAATGAGTGGAGGTTATTATAACTATTACAGTTGTGGCTATAGATTTAACGGTTCGTCGGTTCAATTCTGGCGTGCTGATTCCGGAGCTAAAATACAAACGAAATGGAATGTATCAACGCGATGGTATTCGTCCCAAATGCCGCTAATGGTTATTAACGCTGACCACTACTTCTAACAACCGGCCATTGAGCCGGTTTTTTAATGCCAAAATTCAGGAGAGCATTATGCCAGCAGGCACTCTAACCCTAACGAACAACTCTGCCGTAGTGAAGGGCGCAGGAACGGCATTCAATACCGAGCTGAAAGCCGGTGATTTCATTGTAAGCGCTGTCGGCGGCGTAACCTATACACTGCCGGTGAAGACTGTTGATAGCGCCACGCAGGTCACTCTGATTAAAGCTTATGACGGACCGACGCAGGCCGGGGCCGCCTGGTATGCCGTACCGCGCGACGCGATGAACCTTATCACCGCCCAACTGGCAGCGGAGACAGCCAAAGCGTTGCGCGGTCTAAACCTCGACAAAGATAACTGGCAGCAACTATTCAGCGGAACTGGGGATATTACGGTTAAATTACCTGACGGCAGTACGTTTACCGGCCCGGCCTGGAAGGCATTAACAGAATCACTGAAATCTAAGGCAGATAATTCAGCTTTAGAGAAAAAAGCGGATAAAGTTAATGGCGTAGTGCCCATTAACCAGGGCGGCACAGGTAGTAGTACAGCGCGAAATTTATTCACGACGAGTATTAACTCTGGCCAGAACTGGCAATACCCCGGCGTTACGACATTCGATAATAACCTTTGGGGTTCGCCTGATAATTGGGGTTTTGTATTCACTATGTCTAATGGTGATACATCTGGAAATGGCGCCAGCGGACGTTGGTATGCGCATTTGCAGATCACCACAACGGGACTCGCAAGGATTGCGTTAAACATCAACAATAATTTCGTTGGTGCATATGATTTGTGGTCAACAAGAAATACAACGGTTGATGGAAACGGATTTCTAAAAAAGGCATCGCCAATCGTTAAATTATTCGGTGACGGAACCTGTGAACTCAACGAAGAAAGTCAAGGAGTTTCCACTGAACGAGTGAGCGAGGGTATTTACCGTGTATCCGGCACGTTAGGATTTAATTCTGATGCGCAGTGGGGCGGTTCTGATGGTGGTATTGAAGTACCGCTCGACCGCAACAAGCAGCCGCTAATCTGGGTGGATTACGAGGTAGAGCCAACCGGTGATCTGCTGATCAAAACTTACCACCGTACGTACCCGACTGCGCCGGAATTCGCCCGCAATGAAGTGTTGGGATATGAAGAAGGGATGCCGATCGATATTCCAAAGGGGCGCTGGGTTGATCTGCGTGTAGAAATGCCAACCAATATGGAGAAATAGAAAACATGACATTAATTAGCGGTGTATTAAAGGGACCTTACGGTGATTCTCGCTCCGGCGTAACCATTACGATGCGCTCAATGAAAACATCGTCAACGGTACTGAATCTGGCAAAGTCGCAGTCTGTCACCGACGATACTGGCCTGTATTCGCTTAATGTTGAGCCTGGTGCGTATGAAGTAATTATTTCTGTCTATGGTGCTCAGCCTGAACTGGTAGGCACAATAGAAGTTTATGCGGACTCGCTGCCAGGCTCACTTAATGACTTCCTGCGTCGTCCTGGTGAAAGCGACATCACGCCAGAAATAGTTCAAACCGTCGATGCCATGAGAGCTGACGCAGCAAAATCCGCTGCTGCGGCAAAGGTCAGTGAACAAAACTCTGCTGATAATGTTAAGCCCGTCGTATCTGCTGGTTTTGGTTCTGGACCAATTCATACGAGTGATGCCTTTTCGAAAGACAATAAGTCGTCGATACAGCGATACACGGTAGCGACGGCTAATAGGCCCGGTAACATCTCTGGCGCGGTTATGTCGATGCCGGTCGATGGTGGCCCAAGTTGCGCATACCTTGCCATAGCCGTCGGGCGTCAATCCTGGGTTGGTTCATCCACCACCGTATCACCCGGCGTAGTTACCTGGACAAGGTTGTTTAGTGATTTAGATAAGCCAACGGTCGAAGATATCCCTAACCTAAAAGACTGGGGGCTGACAAAAGCTGTAACGGCAGCCAATCGAGGTGATTTTGGCAGACAGATGAAAAGCCGCCGGGGGTATGTGGCGACAGACCCACTAGGGAATCCATTTAAAGACACCGGAACTTATTTTCTCGATACGCGTTCGTGGGCGGTTACGCAAGCCGAAACCGACGAGAGTTATCGCACAGTGCAAACCTGCTTTGGCTACGGGGCCAATGGCAACCAGCTTGGAAAAATAGCAGTCCGTGGTTGGACTGGTTCAGCTTTTACGCCTTGGCTGTGGATGTGGTCTGAGGCTAACACGACGGTAGACAGTAACGGCTTCATCAAGAAAGCATCGCCTATTGCCAGGTTATCTGGCTCACCTGAAAAAATGGCGGATGATTACCTGGACGGATTTACCTTGGCAGGTAGCGTGGCCGTGAACGGTGAGGCTGAAGGTGTAACTGCTGAGCGGGTGTCTGTCGGGGTCTACAAAGTGACCGGTTCGTTAGGCTTTGCCGAGGAAGGCTGGAACATCGAAGTGCCCCAGGACGTTAACGGTAACCGCCTGTGCTTTGTGGAAACCAGCACTGGCAAGGACGGCACAATCTATGTGAAAGTCAGCAAGCGACGCTTTGACATTGATACAGCCGCGATTGTGGCCGGTGCTCCAATGGATATCCCGGAGGGGCGCTGGATTGACCTACGGCTTGAGATGCCGGTGCGCGAGGTAGTTGAAGATCCGTTGCCAGTAAAACCAGGGGGTGAAGCGTAATCTTTAAGATGCCGGGATACCCCGGCTCTTAAGTCATGGCTGAAACCAGTCATCCGCACTTTCCCACGTTTCCTGCAGTATCTCCTCGATCGTCTCTCTATCCGCAGTGGTGCCGTTGCGCACAGAAAGCCCGTCCATACCGGCCATGCGAACGGTGGCCTCGATATCCGAAAATTTACGCTGCAGCCGTTTGTTTAATTCAATGGCCAGCGCAGATGCCGCACCAGCCGGTAACTGCTTTTTCTTGTCGATAGTCACTTCAACGTAAAGCATGATCCCCCCTCATTCCACCATTCGCAGGGCGTTATTCTCGATGCCGGCTTCGATGTAATCGACGCGCTTTTGCAGCTCGCGGATCAGTGCCTTGGCAACGTCCAGGCGGATCATCACCTCCTGGTCAGGAAAGACGGTAGATTTGTCAGCGCACACATAGGACATCGTATCCACGAAGGATGAGTGCAGCAAAACAAAGCCGCCAAAGGTGCTGTGGTCCGTCTGGAAGTCGGTTAGCTGTCGCATGCCGATGATTTCGTCTTGGGGTTTCATATCTTAAGCTCGGATGGTGTTTGCTGGTTGTTTGTACAGTGAAATCATTTTTCGGTCAACTTCGATTTCTGCAACTGGTCGAATTTTTCATGCAGCGACTTCGGGTAGAGCTCGGTGTATACCTGCCACAAAATATTAAGGTTGCGGTGGCCGGTTACCTGCGCCACTTCCTCTATGCTAAATCCCGCCTCAAACAGCCGGCTGGCTGCCTCTCTGCGCATATCGTGATAGCGCAAGTCTTGTATGCCTAACTGATCCCGTACTCGCTGGAATCCAGAACTGACGGACTTCGAGTTATATGGAAACACCAGATCGCCGGTTTTAGGTTGGCGTTGCACAATCCCCCAGGCATCACCGAGCAAAGGTACCATCATATGGTTGCCGACTTTTTTTCTTGGATCCTTTCTATCCCGAACCATCACCGCTTTTTGCTTTTCGTCTATGTCCTCCCATCGAATGCGGCACACCTCGCCTATTCTCATGCATGAAAGGATGGAGAAATTCAGCAAATCCACGTAGGGGATGATTGCCTGCCGCTTGGCTGCCCGTTCGCGAAGCCCCTCCAGCAACCGCTCTATTTCGCTACTGGCAGGCCTTCGGTTTCTTCGTTGCGACTTACCAATGAGACCCATGTTTAACGCCAGTGGTCTAGCTTCAAGTGCGGGGTTGCGGGTGTAGTCTATGCCGTAGATAGGCTTTGCGCTGGATAGCACGGATGATAGGTAACTTAAATCATGGGCCACCGTCGCCGGGCCTGCCCCTGCGGCAGCTCGATCACGGCAATGGTCTATGATGTGGTGATCCTGCAGGTCTCCCAGCTTTATAGAAGCTATGTCACAATCCACAAGCATATTGAGGACGTAGGTTTTTGTCCTGCCCGCTTTGCCCCCCAGGGCAGGATCGTTGATATATTTAGCGAGCAGACCACCAACCGTTATGTCGTTTGACTGTCCAGCACCTGGCACCCCATCGGTTTCTATTTGGGTCACCCGGTTGGCACCCCACGTTTTAGCAAGCTGGTGACGACCAAATGTTTTACTTTCTCGATAGATGTATTTACCGCCTTGCTTGACGCCAACTGTGCAGCGGTAGCGCGTTGTGCCATCGGCGCGCTGTCGTTTTTCTATGCTATAGTATGCCATCTCGATCCCTTTGTCGGTTTCCGGGTCACCAAGGAAATGGGGTGCTCCATGGGGTGCTGACAAAGAGAAAATATACTATTTGGTTACTGTATGCACCTAAATAAACCCAAACAAGAAGCAGGCTCGGCGGGCGTCACACCTGATTATAAGCGAAATCACCCGCTTTGCCGCTTCTCCATCGCGCCGATGCTCGACTGGACCGATCGTCATTGCCGTTACTTTCACCGCCTGTTGACCAAGGAAACGCTGCTGTACACCGAGATGGTGACTACCGGGGCGATTATTCACGGTAAGGGTGACTACCTGGCTTACAGCGAAGAGGAACACCCGGTAGCGCTACAATTAGGCGGTAGCGATCCGGCTGCGTTAGCGCACTGTGCCAAACTGGCTGAGCAGCGCGGTTATGACGAAATTAACCTCAATGTCGGTTGCCCATCCGATCGGGTACAGAATGGCATGTTCGGTGCCTGTCTGATGGGGCAGGCAACGCTGGTTGCCGATTGCATCAAAGCGATGCGCGACGTGGTGTCGATTCCTGTGACGGTGAAAACCCGTATTGGCATTGACGATCAGGACAGCTATGCGTTTTTGTGTGATTTTATCGGCACCGTTGCCGGGCGCGGCGAGTGCGACATGTTCACGATACATGCGCGCAAAGCCTGGCTGTCAGGCCTGAGCCCGAAAGAGAACCGCGAAGTGCCACCGTTGGACTATCCACGTGTGTATCAGTTAAAACGTGATTTCCCCACGCTGACCCTGGCCATCAACGGTGGGGTGAAAACGTTGGAAGAAGCAAAACAACACCTGCTGCATTTGGATGGCGTAATGATGGGGCGCGAAGCCTATCAGAACCCGGGCATTCTGGCGCGCGTTGACAGTGAACTGTTTGGCCGTAAGACCGACGTTATGGACAGCATAGCGATTATCGAGTCGCTGTATCCGTACATCGAGCGCGAGCTAGCAAATGGTACCTATTTGGGCCACATCACCCGCCATATCCTTGGTTTGTTCCAAGGGGTCCCAGGTGCACGTCAGTGGCGCCGCCACCTGAGTGAAAATGCGCATAAGCCGGGGGCCGATGCGCGTGTGGTTGAACAGGCGCTGAATTTAGTGCGCCTGCCGCGCACCGAGATAGCGGAAACGGTATAAAAATCTGACTAAAAATTAGTGTTTTTGACCAGGCATGTTGCACGCTGCGACATGCCTTTTTTTTAATTTCAATCACTTAGTTTTCTCACGTTTCTGGCATGCTTTTTGTAATACCTCAGCAGATACCTCGTTTTGCGAAGGAGCAAAATCATGTTGGAACTCTTCTTTCTTATCGGTTTTGTCGTCATGTTGATGGTGACCGGGATTTCGTTGTTGGGCGTGTTCGCCGCGTTGCTGGTTGCTGCGGCGTTTATGTTGATTGGTGGCCTGTTTGCGATGGTGATTAAACTGTTACCGTGGCTGATTTTGGCTGTTGTGGGCGTGTGGATATACCGTTCGATGCAGAAACCACAAATCCGGCGTTACTGACTTTTTGTCGAATAATCAGTCGGTCACGCTGAAATATACGCAACAGACCTGCTCTGAATGTGGCAGCGGTCACAGGTTGGTGCTTTAAATGCTAACGCGCCGCATTAGCCATGTTTTTTGCGTTTCCGGGCTGTTAGGATGTTTGTCGATGCAGCGATGCGACCTATTTCATCACCGCAAGAGGCAGTAATACCAAATATGCGTGTTGCTCAAGCAACCCCTGTCTCTGGCGGACTCTGCTCTACCCCTACAAACGCAGTAATAGAAAGGGCTCCTTACGGAGCCCTTTCTATTGGTCATAACGGCACATTGGACGATCTCAGCGCCCGGGAATCAGCAGGCTTGAACCGCTGGTGCTGCGGCTTTCCAACACCTGATGCGCGCGCTGTGCGTCGGCCAACGCAAACTTCTGCTCTTCCTTCACGTCGACCTTGATGGCTCCGCTGCCGATCAGTGAAAACAGTTCATTACTGGCAAACTGCAGTTCAGCACGGTTGGTAATGTAGCCGTTTAGGGAAGGGCGGGTGACATACAGCGAGCCTTTTTGGTTCAGCAGCGCCAAATCGACACCGGTGACCGGGCCGGAGGCATTGCCGAAGCTGACCATCAACCCGCGTCGCTTCAGACTATTGAGCGAGGTCTGCCAGGTACTTTGCCCAACGGAGTCATACACCACGTCGACTTTTTCGCCCTGTGTCAGCTCAGCCACGCGCGCGGCGATGTCTTCCTTATGGTAATTGATGGTTGCCCAAGCGCCGGCGTGTTTCGCCAACTCTGCTTTTTCATCGGAGCCTACGCTGCCAATCAATTTTGCCCCAAGCGCTTTGGCCCATTGGCAGGCAATCAGCCCAACACCGCCAGCGGCGGCATGGAACAGGAATATTTCCCCTGGCTGAACTTCATGAGTTTGACGCAAGAGATAGTGTACCGTCAGCCCTTTAAGGAAAGCGGCTGCGCCCTGCTCAAAGCTCAAGTTGTGCGGCAATATCGCCACTTTTTCAGCCGCAACGTTGTGGACTTCGCTGTAGGCACCGAGTGACGACTGGGCGTAAACCACCCGGTCGCCGGGCTTCAGTGCCGTGACACCCGCACCGACCTTAGTGACGACGCCGGCGGCTTCGGTGCCCAATCCGCTGGGCAGGGTGGCTGGCGGGTACAACCCGCTGCGCACGTAAGTGTCGATATAGTTGATGCCGATCGCTTTGTTCTCGATCTGCACCTCGCCGGCAGTTGGATCTACGGGTGTAAAATCAACGTATTGCAACACTTCCGGGCCGCCGGTGGCGGAGAATTGAATGCGCTTTGCCATTTCATTACCTCGTGTGGGTGTCTAATTTCACCCTACGCGTTTTAGTATCGGTGATCCAGTTTGCCCTTGCGCAGATTGATACCTTTTTTGCATCGGTTATGCCGCAGGAATCACAGATAAAAATCACGTATACTCTCGCGTCAGGATTCTCCATTCGCAACCGGATAAAGAATACGCTTCATGGCAGGAAAAAAACCAACCAACAAAACAAACGCGGACGAGGCCAGAGATCGTCCACGAGATCGCCAGATGGAAGGGCTGAAGATGCCGCCACATTCGCTGGAGGCGGAACAGTCCGTGTTGGGCGGTTTGATGCTGGATAACGAACGCTGGGACAACGTGGCAGAACGTGTTGTTGCCAACGACTTCTTCAGTCGCCCGCACCGTCTGATCTTTACCGAGATGCAGCGCCTGCTGGAAATGAGCCGGCCGATCGATTTGATCACGCTGTCCGAATCGCTGGAACAGCGGGGTGAGCTGGATTCTGTCGGTGGCTTCGCCTATTTGGCCGAGTTATCGAAAAATACCCCGAGTGCTGCCAACATTGGCGCTTATGCCGATATCGTACGTGAACGTGCGGTAGTGCGTGAGATGATCTCGGTGGCGAATGAGATCGCCGACGCCGGTTATGATCCGCAAGGGCGCAGCAGTGAAGACCTGCTCGATCTAGCTGAATCACGCGTATTCCAAATTGCGGAAAACCGTGCCAGCAAAGATGAAGGCCCGAAAGGTATCGAACGCATCCTGGAGGATACCGTTGCGCGCATCGAGCAGTTGTATCAGCAGCCGCATGATGGCGTTACCGGTGTGGACACCGGCTATCAGGATCTCAACAAGAAAACCGCCGGTTTGCAAAAGTCGGATCTGATCATCGTTGCCGCCCGTCCTTCGATGGGTAAAACCACTTTCGCCATGAACTTGTGCGAACACGCTGCGATGACGCAGGAAAAACCGGTGCTGATCTTCAGTCTCGAGATGCCAGGCAACCAGATCATGATGCGTATGCTGGCGTCACTGTCACGCGTTGATCAAACGCGTATCCGTACCGGTCAGCTTGATGACGAGGATTGGGCGCGTATTTCCAGCACTATGGGTATCCTGCTGGAGAAACGCAATATGTACATTGATGACTCCTCCGGTTTAACGCCAACCGAAGTGCGTTCGCGCGCGCGCCGTATTTTCCGTGAGCATGACGGCCTTAGCCTGATCATGATCGACTACCTTCAGCTGATGCGCGTGCCGGCCCTGTCCGATAACCGTACGCTGGAGATCGCCGAAATTTCCCGCTCGTTGAAGGCATTGGCGAAAGAGCTGCAAGTACCGGTGGTGGCGCTGTCGCAGCTGAACCGAAGCCTGGAGCAGCGTGCCGACAAGCGTCCGGTCAACTCAGACCTGCGTGAGTCTGGTTCCATCGAGCAGGATGCCGACCTGATTATGTTCATCTACCGTGATGAGGTTTATCACGAGAACAGCGATCTGAAAGGGATTGCTGAAATTATTCTGGGTAAGCAGCGTAACGGCCCTATCGGTACCGTGCGCCTTACCTTTAACGGCCAGTGGTCGCGTTTCGATAACTACGCGGGGCCACAATATGATGACAAATAATCAGCTAAGGAACTGAAATGAAAGCGGCAACCGCTGTAATCGACCGCCGCGCTCTGCGACATAATCTGCAAC
>NZ_JBXWKI010000016.1:95053-111548 GCF_058190535.1 Serratia sp. CoH_134_PS_4 | reverse complement strand
AGCTGATAGAAACAGAAGCCACTGGAGCACCTCAAAAACACCATCATACACTAAATCAGTAAGTTGGCAGCATCACCGGGTTAAAGAAAACAATAAAAAGTCTGACATTATTCCTTCGGATCAAGATGGACCTTACAAGCCGCTGAAGTTATACAATATCAAAGCAAAGAATACTAAGGGGTATGTTGTATTTGATGAGAATCTTACAAAGGATGATAAAGAAACCTATAAAAATGCAAAGGAACTGGTTAGTTTTTGCTTAGTTCAAGATTCTACCTATAACGCACTTTGCGGCTCAGGTAGTCTTGCCTCAGATAGTGGCCTGATCCCTTACGTATTAAAGACTCTTGAAAGTATGGAAATAGGTCTGAACAATAAAGTGAATGAAAAAATATTGAATGACTGCAACGAAGATAAGGTTAAATAAAAATATTATCGGTGGTTTTTTTGTGTTAGTTAGTTCGTTATGTTTTCTGCTCCTGTGGCTAAAACTGAAAGGGTATTAGTAATAAATAAATTAAGTGAATTATGCCGACTATGTCGTTGATGCTATTAATTGGGGATGTATGAATAATGAAATTCACAAAATTTTTTCTCTCCACGGTGAGTGGGTTGGTATCAAATTTGACTTTTTACATTCTCTGCGTTTTTTATCGACAAGTTATTGTCTTGCAAAGGGTGATGTTGACAAAAAATCTGTTTCAATGTGTTCTATGTTTCGCACTAATGCATTTCATAATGTGTGTGAAACTATTAGTGTTAAAGCCAGTAAAGATAATTAATACATTCTTCTAACGGGTGCCAGTGATGTAAATTATTCTTCGGGTGACGATAGGTTAGCAATCGATGGGCATGCTTATATTTTAAATGACACTCTTTTAAAACTAGATTCCTTGATTATATTCAGCATGAAAAATGACAGGACAACTGGCGAGGTTATATATTTAAGTAAATCTAATAGTGTCGTCGGAGGGATGTTTTATCGTGGTATTTCTAGAAATGGATTGCCTGATGTAAATGTCATGTATATTAATGGTGATGGTCACGTTAGTCATTTTCATGCAACAGTAATCCCTGAATGCCTGAGCCATTTCCCTAAAAGTGTTTTGTCCAAGATATATACTGGGTAGAAGTTTTGACTATGCATTGTTGAACCAAGTTTTATTACGATGAGTGTTTCTCACAATCATAAAATTAGTTTGTGGTATTTTTATATCGAGATAATTAATGTCGTATTCCCTTAAGCATCTTCCTGAATGTTATCCACGGCCAGTTCCACCAAAAACATCACGTTGGTTTGCCGTATTGGTGGCGATGTTGGTCATCAGCGTGATCCTCATGCGTATATTCGGACGATACATCGATAATAGTCACTTCTGGATGTTTGCTATTGGCACGCCAGTGGTTTTGTGGATTGTAACTTTCAGTTTTCGAATGTGGATCTGGTCACTACAGGACAGTAAAGCGAATGGTTTTGACCGGCGTCGGGAGCGTTGGATCTTAAGTGAGACCCGTAAAGCACGCCGTGCGCTTCAGGTGCTGAATACGACATTTATTACTGCCCATCAGGAAGATGAACAAGCTTCTGTTGCCGTTGATATGCTCAATAACCACAGCATTATCATTTCGCAGTCGGACTGGAAAGGCGACAAAAGCAGGAGGCTGAGCCGTATTACGATTGAGCCAGAAGATACTCCTGAATTGGTCACCTCGCGTCTGTTCTCTGAACTCATTGCTAATTTGCCAGTTGACCAGTTTTCGGAAAACACCTCGCTTGTTGTCATCCTTGATGCCTCTTCATCTCTGTCATTCCCTGCTGTTCGGGATATTTGGCAGGAAGCCTGGCAGGAGAGCGGCATAACCTGCGCTGTTGAATATGTAGACAGCAATGGACCGCGGGTAGTCAGCCACTGGCTGGATCACCGCATTAAAGATGAAGCGATGTTATTGATTGTTGGTCTCCAGATTGATCCGGTTGTTTCAAACAATACTGCTGAAGCAGTCGTTGCTCTGCTTCTTGGCAACCGCCTGACACAGGAGGCGCTCGAACCTCTCGCGTTGCTGCATCGACCAGATGCTGCTCCATCAGGTGAACTGCGTGGGGGGATGAGCATGGCTGCCTATAACGTCCCGCTCAAAGAAAATATCGTGAAAAATTTATGGCTTGCCGGGCTGACGGGTGAGCAGCGCGCAGAAACGATCGCGTGCCAGAATGCACATCCTGCGCAGTCTGTAGAGGAAGAAGCCGTTATTTCGCTTGATACATCCATGGGGCATGCCGGAGCCGCAGCCCCCTGGCTGGCTATCGCTGCCGCCACTGAAATCGCCCGACAAACACAGTCACTGCAGATGATTATCTGCGGTGATACCACGCAGAATGTGCTGTGGAGCACGCTCATTACCCCGATTGCTTCCCGACAGGAGATGGATCCGTGAAGCTACCTTTAGCACCGAAGACTACGGAAGGCCGCTATCTTGCTGTCGCATTGATTTTCTTTTTGCTGTTAGCCGTTATGACGTTCATGGTCTGGAAGCATCCGGATGTTGCCGGGATTGAAGACGATAGTCAGCAGCAAATTTACTGGCTTATCGCCGGCGGATGTATTTCAGGCTGTGCCCTTATTGTATCAGTGGTGCTCCTGGCGGCGGTACGTAGTGCCGGCAAACAGGAGTTTAATGCGCTTATCGACAACACCAGCGGCGATGATGAGAAAAAGAAGCGGGAAAATGATAAAGCGCCTGTTCACCCTGCGGTGGCCATGTGTAACAAGATTCGGGCGCATCTCCGCTCCCGTATTGGTCTTTACTGGCGTCGTAAAACCCGTCTGCTGCTGATCACTGGCGATGAGGCGGCAATCGAACTACTGGTACCCGGCTTGCAGGAAAACCAGTGGCTGGAGGGTAACCGTACCGTTCTGATTTATGGCGGCAGCCTGACGGCAGAGTCGGATAAGGAAAAATACACCGTGCTGCGTAAACTGCGCCGCGGGCGTCCGCTGGACGGAATTGTGCGCGTTATGCCACAGTCGCTTAACCTGACCCCACAAATCAGTGACAACGATTTACGCGGACTGGAAAAAATCAGTGAATTACTGCGCTATTCTGCACCGGTCTGGCTTTGGCAACTGTGTGACAGCACCTGGTCGCAGGCAAAACGCACTGAACAGACGGTAGGGGCCAGTTTCCCGCTGCGTGCAAAAGCCGACGAGATTACCCGCCAGCTTGAGCTGATGCTGCCGGCCCTGCGAACGCAGGGGGTGAGTCAGGTCGCTGAGAGCAACAGTCACGACTTCCTGCTGCGCCTGGGCCAGCACCTCAACGACGGCGGTATTGCCCGCTGGGTTCAGCAACTGATGCCATGGCTGGCTGCTTCCCAACAGCGTGTTCCACTGCGTGGCCTGATGTTCAGCCTGCCGGAGAATAAACCAACCGATATCGCAGGGGGAACCACCGACGCTGAGAAATATATCCCGGAATCACAGCGCCATGCGCTGACCCTGCCGGTGACCTGGCAGGGTATCGTTGATGACTGCACCCGCGTGCGTGGCCGCCGTGTCGGTATGGCGTGGGAACAGACGCCTGCATGGACGCTGATGGCGATTATCGTTGTCTGGGGGGCGGGGATGCTGCTGTCGTTTGTGGTTAACCGGTCGCAGATAGTTTCTGTCGCCGAACAGGCTCACGCTCTGGTGGAACACCCTTCCGTTTCGGATTACCAGCTCACGGCCCTACATACGCTGCGTAATGATGCAGGCCGCCTGCAGCACCGTATTCAGGAAGGCGCGCCCTGGTACCAGCGTTTCGGTCTGGATCATAACCAGCAACTGCTCGACGCGGTGCTGCCCTGGTACGGCGTGGCGAACAACCACCTGATTCGTGACCCGGCAAATGCCGCTCTGACGCAAAAGCTCAATGCGCTGGCAGGCTCCGCACCTGGCAGCGACCAGCGGGCCCAACTGGCGAAGCCGGGCTATGACCAACTGAAAGCCTGGCTGATGATGGCCCGCCCGGATAAGGCAGACGGCGCGTATTACGCTCGGACCCTGAAAGTCGTGCAGCCGACGCGAATGGGCATTTCAACCGGCCTGTGGCAAAGCCTGTCGCCGGATCTCTGGGCCTTCTACATCACCGAACTGCCAAAGCAGCCACAGTGGAAAATCACACCGGATGCACAGCTGGTGAGCCAGAGCCGTCAGGTGCTGCTCCAGCAGATTGGACGCCGTAATGCCGAAAGCACGCTGTATGAAAACATGCTCAAATCCGTTCGCCGCAACTTTGCGGATGTCTCCCTGGAAGACATGACCAGCGGCACCGATGCCCGCCGCCTGTTCACCACCGAAGAAGTGGTGCCGGGGATGTTCACCCGCCAGGCCTGGGAAGGGGGGATTCAGCAGGCTATCGAAAAGGCCGCAAATTCCCGCCGGGATGAAATTGACTGGGTGCTGAGTGACAGCCGAAAAGCCATCTCCTCAGACCTGTCGCCGGAAGCCCTGAAAGCACGCCTGACGCAACGTTATTTCACAGACTTTGCTGGCAGCTGGCTGAGCTTTCTCAACAGCCTGAGACTTAACCCCGCAAACAATATTGCTGACGTTACTGACCAGCTGACGCTGATGAGTGACGTCCGGCAGTCGCCGCTGATTGCGCTGATGAACACGATCGCCTGGCAGGGGCAGACCGGGCAGAAAAGCGAAGGGCTGTCTGACTCCATCATCAGGTCAGCCAAAGACCTGGTGGGCGGAAGTGATAAACCGGCCATTGACCAGACGGCATCCGGTCCACAGGGGCCAATGGATGAAACCTTTGGACCGCTGCTGACCCTGATGGGCAAAAACACCGGCAGCAACGTGATGTCGGCCGATACCTCGCTCAGCCTGCAGACGTATCTGACCCGCATCACCCGTGTTCGTCTGCGCCTGCAGCAGGTCGCCAGCGCCTCAGATCCGCAGGAGATGATGCAGACCCTGGCCCAGACGGTGTTCCAGGGAAAAAGTGTCGACCTGACCGACACCCAACAGTATGGCAGTCTGATTTCGGCAAGTCTTGGTGAAGAATGGAGTGGCTTTGGTAGCACGATGTTTGTGCAACCGCTGACCCAGGCCTGGGAGACCGTGCTCCAGCCCTCGGCGGCGAGCCTGAATGATAAATGGAGCCGTTCGGTGGTGGCGAACTGGCACACCGCCTTTGACGGGCGTTTTCCGTTTGCTGCGAGTAAAAGTGATGCCTCTCTGCCGATGCTGGCTGAGTTTTTGCGCAAGGACAGCGGACGTATTGAGCGCTTCCTGACGGCAGAGCTCAGTGGTGTGTTGCACAAAGAGGGCAGCCAGTGGGTACCGGATAAGGTCAACAGCCAGGGACTGAGTTTTAACCCGGCCTTCCTGCGGGCCATTAACCAACTGAGCCAGCTGTCAGATATTCTGTTCACCGATGGCAGCCAGGGCATTAGCTTTGAGCTGCAGGCGCGCCCTGTACCGCAGGTGGTGGAAACCCAATTGACCATTGATGGCCAGCCGCTGCACTACTTCAATCAGATGGCTGACTGGCAGAGCTTCCGCTGGCCAGGAGACACTTACAAGCCGGGGACAATGCTGACCTGGACCACGGTCAACGCCGGTGCGCGGTTGTTCGGGGATTACAGCGGGACCTGGGGTTTCATCCGCTGGCTGGAGCAGGGCAAACGTCAGCAACTCGACCGCAGCCAGTGGATGATGAGTTTTACTGCACCGGATGGTCGCACATTGCAGTGGGTGCTGCGTTCCCAACTGGGAAAAGGCCCGCTGGCGCTGCTTGATCTTCGAGGGTTCACCTTACCGGACCAGATTTTCAGTGTGGACAGCGCCGCTACGGCGCAGGCACTGATGAGTTCAGGAAGCAGTGACATGGACGGAGTGGAATAACACAATGAGCACACTGCATAATCTTGTGACTGCCTGTCAGGCTGATGAAACCCAACTGAAGCAACAGGCACAGGCGCGTACGGAGAGTTGGCATCGCTGGACTGCCCCCGTCAGCGACAGTCACCCGACCGGTGAAGATCCCGGATACGACGATGACTTCCAGAGGATCCGGGAAGAGGTCAATAAACTCTCCGGCATCGATACAGCGCTGATTTGCCAACTGACGGAAAAGCTGCTCACCACCTCGGCACAGGACATCCGTGTTGCCACCTATTACTGCTGGGCGCGCCTGCATCAGGAGGGTGAGGCCGGGTTCGCCGAAGGGCTGGCGTTGCTGGCCGGGATGCTGCAACACTTTGGCACGCAGCTGCACCCGCAGCGCGATCGCAGCCGTAAAGCGGCTCTGGAGTGGCTGGCGGGTTCCCGCGTGCTCGACAGCCTGTCGATGTATCCGGAAGTCGTGGCCGATGATGCACAGCATACTGTCGGCGCGCTGTTGCTTATCCAGGGATGTCTGGAGGCAGAGCCGGAGGCATCACGGCCAGAGCTGAATGCGCTTTACAGTGCACTGGAGTCCCGTTTGATGAAAGCCGGCGGCGTGGATGCGGTAGTGCCGCAGAATGCCAGCGATACCCCACAGAATACTTATGCGTCCGACGCGACGGGCAGCACCGCACCGGTTCTGGGCCGGGTCACTTCCGGCCAGGATTTGCTGGCACAGGCCCGCACCCTGACGAGATATCTGCGTGAGCAACCCGATGGCTGGCTGGCCGCACATCGGCTGATGAAAAGCCTGCGTCATGACACCCTGAGTGCTATTCCGGCCCCGGATGCACAAGGAAAAACGCGCATCGAACCGCCGCGCGCTGACCAGCGGGCCATGCTCAAACGCCTGTATCTGCAACAGAGCTGGCTGGAGATACTGGAGCAGGCAGACAGCGCCTTTTCGCGTGGTGCCAACCACCTCTGGCTGGATTTGCAGTGGTATATCCACCAGGCCCTGATGAAGTCGGGGCAGGATGTGCTGGCTGATATCATCGCCGCCGACCTGAAAGGGCTGCTGCGCCGCCTTACCGGGCTTGAAACCCTGGCTTTTAATGACGGTACGCCGTTTGCTGATGAGGTCACGCTGAACTGGATAAATCAGAGCGTGCTGGACGATATGTCAGGCTGGCGGGATGAGCCGGTCAGTGCCGTCGGTGAGACGGATAACGATATCCTGGCCCTCGAGCCGGAAGCGCTGGAGAAAGCGGACACTGATGGTCTGGATGCCACGCTCCACTGGCTGCAGACACGGCCGGGTACCGACTCTGCAAAAGATAAATGGTTGCTGCGTCTGCTGATGGCCCGTGTAGCCGAGCAAAAGGGCAAAAATGAACTGGCGCTGCATCTGCTCGGTGAGCTCGATGGTGCAGCTCAGACAATCACCCTCACGCAGTGGACGCCGGCGCTGTTGTTTGAAGTGAAATCACGCCGCCTCAGACTGCTGCGTATGAAAGCCACACGCAGTGAAACCGATAAATCACGGCTTCAACCTGAGATGGATTTGCTTCTGTCTGGTCTGATAGCGCTCGATCCGGCCAGCAGTGCAGTGCTTTGCGTATAACCCGGACATAATTCAGCTAAAGGGAAAAAATATGGCTGCAGAAGGCTTTTATCTGGTGCAGGGCGACAAAACGACCTGTGGCGGGAAAATCACTACGGGCGCAGAGGATCACACGCTGTTTGATAAACCGGTTGCCCGGGAACAGGACAGCGTCACCTGCGGGAAGCATGCCGGGCTATACAAGATAGCCGGCGGCATCGATAACGATACCATTCACGACAGGCGAATGGCTGGAACCCTTGACAGTTACAGCACCTGTCCCTGTAAGGCGAAATTTATCCCGTCGATGTGGGACGATACATACGAGAAGAGCTCGGGGGGATCTAGTTCAGATACTCCCGAAACAGAAAAAGCACCTGTCGCTGATGCTGTTTCCATGGCATTCCTTGCTGACTCGCAGAGTGACACAATGCTGGCTCCAGGTTATCCGCAATTGATCAATACCTATACCGTTCCGGATAACAACGTCAGAGGGATGTTAAGACACAACCGACGCGATTTTCTGTTGTTGACTTTGGAAGAGTGTCAGAAGGTTATAGATGGCTGGGATTTTGTTAAGCAGACCTGGACAAAAGGGACGTCCAATCCTGTCGGGGATGCGGTTAAAACCTACGCAACGAATATTGATGATGTCGCAAATGCTTCTGTCATGATCTACAAATTGGGGAGCATAGGCATTACTGCAACAGTATTTGTTAACCATAAGGGAACGCGACTAATTAGAATAAGCGGGTATGCTGCGGTAAGAAAAACGCTCAATGCACCTGTTTTTGCAGAGATGAATCCTAAAATTATAGAAGCAGGGATCGGGAAATATGGAATACAGAAATCAATAGTTGAAGGTGCAATCCTTGGCTTTGTCTATGTTTCGGTGATAGATACTATTGACTTTATTTTGAATGATGAGACTACATTGTCTAAATTCCTTGGTACGCTAGCAACTGACCTCGCTAAAGTAGGCATTTCATCTGCAGCACTTTACGGTGTAGGTTTGTATACCATGACATCGTTTGTTGTTCTTAATCTTGCAATTGTGGTTATCGCTGGCGTGGGTATTGCCATTGTACTGAACTATCTGGATAAAAAATATCACATTACTGATGACCTTGTTGAGTTTATTTCTCCATATATCGAATCCGCACAGCAGGAGTTTATGGAAAAATCAAGGGAAGTATCAGATGGTATCCTTGACCTTGGGGCGATGTATGTAGATGGTATGCTCAGAAAAGGCCGGAAGGTCATAGAGTCAGAGATAGAACAGTATGTTAAAAAGTACATTGGTGACCTTCTTCCCCAGGTTATGAAATTATGAATGAAAAAAAACGGTTTATTGGGAATGTAATTATCTGGAGTGTTTTTTCTCTGGGTTCCCTTTGGTTTTCAAAAGAAATTTTTGGCGAATATTTTAGTTTTGGAGATGAGGTCGTTTTTTCACCCTATTCATCTGTTTTGCCAATGATACCAGTGGTTTTATTGTTTCCATGTATTTATTGGTTTATGGCCATGAAGTATGGTGAAATTGTTGCCATAGTGAAATGCAAAAAAGCAAATAGGATATTTATTGGCTTGATCGGAGTTTTTGTTATCGCTGCAATAGTGTTTTCATTTTCCTACACTTCAGTGCTTGAAGATAAAGGGTATCAGAAATGCTCAGAGAGACCAGATGGGTGGATGCCGGGAATGGCAACAAAATACGTTCTGCCCCCAATGTCTTGTTCATCTTAACTCGGGCAGGAAAAGGTTTTCGATTACAGAGATAAGATTGCATCTGCGCAAAACACTGCAAGTATTTATAATACTGGGTTATTAAAATGTATCCTTTAAAACAACGTGTGATTGCTTTTGCTGAGGTCATATTCTTCATGGGGCTTGCTGTCGGGATTTCATATCTCGGAATATATGAATTAGCTGAATATCTTTCCTACCCTGATGTCGTCAATTTTTCATTTTGGGTGTTTTTCGCTGCTGCTTTTTTCTTCTTTTTCTCTCCATTATTAGCGATGCTTTTTCCTGTTATTTTTACCGGAAAGCAGATAAGCGTTACATCAGGTAAAAAATTACTGAAGGCCGTGTTTATCATCTTAGGGCTTACTATGCTTGGAATGTTTATCTTTTCAGAAAGATATACGACATCACTCATGGATAAAGGCTACACCGAATGTCGGGGGATCCCTTCAGGATGGATGCCTGGTATGGCAAAAAAATATGCTATAGAGCCTTCCCTTTGTGCTCAGTATTGATGGGCCTCGATTCTTTTTGATACTCCCGCCAGACTCGCGAAGTCTGCTTCAGCGTTTAACACGCAGCAATTAACTAAGCAGAAAAAAATATGGATGATTTAACCCTGCGTTATTACGACGCCGAAATGCGCTACCTGCTGGAGGCCGGCGACGAGTTTGCCCGCGCTCATCCCGAGCAGGCGGCGATGCTCAATCTCGATAAAGCGGGCGCGCGCGACCCGTACGTGGAGCGCCTGTTTGAGGGCTTTGCCTTCCTGATGGGCCGGCTGCGTGAGAAGCTCGACGATGACCTGCCGGAGCTGACCGAAGGGCTGGTCAGTCTGCTGTGGCCGCACTATCTGCGCACCATTCCGTCGATGTCGGTGGTGGAGTTCACCCCCGACTGGCGCGAAATGAAAGAGCCGATGCGCATCGCCAAAGGCTTCGAGGTGAACTCGCGGCCGATCGGTGAGAAGGGTACGCGCTGCCGGTACACCACCACCCAAGAGATTACCCTTCAGCCGCTGTCACTTGAAAGTGCGCGTCTGGCAACCGATGCGGATGGTCGCTCGGTTGTCACGCTTCGCTTTAGCTGCGGAGAACTGGCGGACTGGAGCCGTGTCGATCTCAGCCATATTCCGTTCTACTTTAATGCCGATGCGTCGCTGGCCTGCGCTATGCACGAAGCCTTCA
The DNA here is from genome assembly GCF_058190535.1 of Serratia sp. CoH_134_PS_4. Classification (NCBI taxonomy): domain Bacteria; kingdom Pseudomonadati; phylum Pseudomonadota; class Gammaproteobacteria; order Enterobacterales; family Yersiniaceae; genus Serratia; species Serratia sp. CoH_134_PS_4. The sequence goes on along the minus strand of NZ_JBXWKI010000016.1, from coordinate 101,133 downwards.
CTCTGAATGTGTCCCGGATATGGCTGCGGATGCCCGGCGATGCGGAAAGAAGACTGCTGGAGGGGCATTTCACTGCGCTTGGGTTTGCCGATGACGATACCCTCTGGCCGAAGAGCAACAGCAGTTTCAGCGGCTACCAGCTGTTGTTGGAGTACTTTACTTTCCGCGAGAAGTTCATGTTCATCGGCCTGCGTGGGCTGGAGACCGTGGCTTTTCCGGCTGAGCTTCCCTGGTTCGAAATCGACGTGGTGCTGGCGGAACGCTGGGCGCATGACTTCAGCTTTAACGAGAAGCATCTGCGCCTGAACTGCGTGCCGGTGATTAACCTGTTCCCGCTGGAGTCCGACCCGCTGACGCTCAACTCCCTGCAGACCGAATACATGCTGCGCCCGATGCGCGTACAGGATGGTCATACCGAGATATATGCGGTCGATTCGGTGATGTCATCAAGCCGGCATACCTACGTGCCGTTCTCGAGCTTTCGCCACAAGGGCGGAATGATGCGCCACGCAGCGCCGGAGTATTACTACCACATCCGCGTGCGTCGGGGGCCATCCGGGCTGCATAACACCTGGTTGATCCTCGGTGGTGAAGCCTTTGATAATCACACAGTACCGGAAGATGAAAGTCTGTCGCTGACGCTCACCGGCACCAACGGTCAATTGCCGCGCCGGGCGCTGCAAAGCACGGTGCTTGATACGGTAATGAAAACCACCTCGGCCAGCATCGCCGTGCGCAACCTGTGTGCGCCGACGCTGCCCTGTTATCCCCCGGCGCAGGACCGTTTCCACTGGCGGGTGCTGAGCCATCTTGGCAGCGGGTTTCTGTCGATGATGGATAATGCCGACGTGCTGCGCGGTACCCTGGCGCTGTACGAGTGGACAGACAGTGAGATGAACCGCCGTCGCCTTGAGGCCATCCTCGACGTGAAACACAGTGAAACGGAGCGTTTTGAGCAGGGCTACCTGGTACGCGGCGTGCAGATTGAAGTGGCGCTCGACAGCCACGGCTTTGCGGGAAGAGGGGATATCTCCCTGTTCGGGGAGATGCTGAGCCGTTTCTTCGCCTTGTACACCGATATCTATCTGTTTAACCGCCTGATTATTATTCTGCAACCGACCGGAGAGCGCCTGGAATGGGAAGAGAAGCACAACCGCCGTATTCCCGGCTGAGCCCGCGACTGGAAGCCGACCTTCACCGCATTAACTTTTACCGCTTATGCCAACTGCTGGAGAAGCGTAATCCGGGCAAACCGCTGATGGGCTCAACCAGCCATCCTGGTGACGACCCGGTACGCTTTGTGCCCCATCCAGGGATGGGCTTTCCTGCCAGTGAGCTGAGGGCAGTGGAGTACGATGAAGATGATGACAGCAAACCACCGGTCATCCGCACCACGTTTATGGGAGTGTACGGCGTGGATTCGCCACTGCCGACAGCCTATCTCGATGACATTACCCAGCGCCGGGAAGGGCATGAGGCACTGCAGGGTTTTCTGGATATCTTCAGCCACCGTATCCTGACCCAGTTTTACCGCATCTGGCGTAAATATTCCTACCCGGCAACGTTCGAGCCCGGAGGCACAGACAGCATCTCTCAGTCTCTGCTGGGTCTGGTGGGGCTGGGTATTCCCGGCACCGCAAACCATATTGCCACACCCGTGTCCCGCTTTCTGGCACTGCTGGGTGTGCTGCAGCAACCGGGCAAAACCCAGGAAGGAGTGCAGGCGTTGGTGACCCTGCTGGCCCCGAATACCACTGTGCAGGTGAGTCCGTACTGCCTGCGTCCGGTGGCGTTAAGTCAGCCGCTGGGTTTTTACAGCGATGATGATTTTCTTTTGGACGGCAACACGCCGCTCGGCGATGAAGCGATGGATGCCGCTAGCCAACTGCGGATTGCGCTCACGACAGATAGCGAACTGGAAGCGCAGGGCTGGAAGCCGGATGGTCTGCTCTATCAGGATTTTCTGGTGATGCTGCGGGTGTATCTCGGCTGGCGCTTTAAGGCAAAAATCACCCTGACGACCCATACCCGACTGCTGGTGGCTCCGCCGCTGGGTGAGGGGCCTTTCTGGCTCGGCATGAACGGCGTGCTGGGCGCTGAAGAGGGGGAACTCTCAGAGGATATTCCTCAGATCTTCACGACGGAACTGGGCTATTACAGCGGTATGAAACCTGCCACACCACAACAAGGAAACCGACGTGTTACGTATACGTTTAATTAGAACCGCACGCTGGCTGTTGCCGCTGATAGCATTCAGCCTGGCGGGATGCGGGGTGACGCAGAGTGTCACCGATGGCATCAAGTCGGCTTTCAGCGCCCTCTTTTACAAGAAGATTAAGGTCCTGCACCTGGATTTCACGGCACGTGAGGCGCTGAATACCGACTCCCGCGAGAGCAACGCGTTGTCCGAGCCGGTAGTGGTGCGCGTTTACCAACTGAAAGACCGCAAGACCTTCGATAAAACGGTCTATCAGCAACTTCTCAAGGATGACGGCATCATTCTGAAAGACGACCTGCTTGCCAACCGTGATGTGGTGCTGAAACCGGGCGGGGATGTGAACCTTGACATGCCGATGGAAGAAGAGGCGCAGTTTGTGGCGGTGGTGGGGTTATTCCGCCATCCGGATATGGACAATAACACCTGGAGGCTGACGATGGGCCGTGAAGAGCTCGATCCGGACAAGGCCCGGGTGATCGAGGCCGGAAACAATCATCTGACGCTGCTCCACGTAAAGGATAAGTGATGCCTCATACTCACCAATCACCTTCGCTGTATGAAATGCTCACCGGTCATTTTACCGGGGGCTTTGGTCTCAATCAGGTCAGCGAAGAAAATCAGGTCATATTGTCCGTGCTGGACAATATGCAGCGCATTCTCAACTGCCGCGCCGGCACGCTGGCTCATTTACCCGATTATGGCCTGCCTGATATGGCGAAAATCCTGCAGGGAATGCCGGGGACCGCCCATCAATTGATGGGGATGCTCTCAGAGGTACTGCTGAAATATGAACCACGCCTTAAAAACGTTGATGTAGTGATACAGGAGCAGACTCAGCCCGGTAAGCTGCGTTACGCCATCGATGCAGAGCTGAAGGGCATAGGTCTGGTGCGTTACGGCACCGAGTTTATGCCTGAGGGGAGGGTGTTGCTGCGCCACCTGAAACAACAGCAGTATCTTGATAATTCGCTGTAAGCCTGAGCAAACTGGATGGCACCAGCGCTTTGGTATTCCCTTCTTATATGGACATTCTGAATGAAATTGCAAACCGGCATAAACAATAACCCTCCGGCGTGGTAGACGAGTTAAATGGATATCTGGTCATGAAAGACTTTCCTTCCCGTAAAATCAAAACCGGTAGCGACCCGCGCACACTATCGGATTATGTCACCCTGCGCGATGAACTGAGTAAGCTGACGCATCCTGCACGCCCGGATGTGAACTGGCGTTATGCTGAAGAACTTTGCCTTTCGCTGTTTGAGCAAAATGGTGTGGAGCTGCAAACGGCAGCCTGGTACACGCTGGCCCGCGCGCAGCTGGCCGGAGTGTTCGGTCTGAATGAAGGATTATCCATCCTGGAGACCCTGATAAGCCATCAATGGGGCGTGCTCTGGCCGCAGCCGGTACATGCCCGCATGGAAATTCTAAGCAGTCTGAGTCAGCGTCTACAGCAACTGATGCGTATGCTCCCCCTGAATTACAGCGATCTTAGCCAGCTTTATCGGGCGGAACAGCACCTTGCTCGCTTGGGGGCAGTATTACAGCGCCTGGAGCTTAAACATCTCAGTCAGCTCGATACCCTACGTACCGTTATGCACAACAATGCCGTCAGACTGGAAAACAGCGATGACGCAACCCGCACCGCTCCGACTATTCAATCAGGTATCACGTTGCCTGCTACGGTGATGAATGATGCAGTGGCATCCACCGGGGCTCTTTCCGGTAGTCCGGCAGAGGAGAATAGTGCAGCGGACAGCGCAGAGAAATGGGTATATGTTGCGCAGCCGGAACAACAGCCGAACGTAGAAGTTTTGAGGGCGACACAAGCACCGGAAAAAAAGTGGAAATTCTTTACTGCTGGAATGATCACCATGCTGGTGATAAGTGCGGTAACGGTGTGGGGTTGGCATGTCTTACACCGAGCTGACCCGTTACAGGCTCAGTTTGCTGCATCCCTGGCGCCGTTACCCGCAATACTCACGCCTGAACAATTGGATATGTTGCGTCAGCAATCTCCGTTACCACACACTGTAATCGCACAAACAGAGCAGCAGCTTGCCCGGCTGGACAACCTTCCCCCTGGCTGGAGTATTGCCTACAGCCGGCAGCTTCTGGAACAGGCTCAGTCGTTGTGGCCGGAACAGGCTAAGCCTCTGGTACGACAGTGGCAGCGGCAGTTGAACGCTGCCAGCATACCGACAGAAAACCTGAATGGCTGGTATCAGGGAATGGCAACGCTACAAAAGCTGAGTGACAGGCTGAACGGGCTTGATGAACAGAAAGGTAAATACATGACCGTCAGTGAGCTGAAATCAGTGGTATTTTCCACCATGCAGTCCTTTAATCAATCGATACCGGCTGAAGAGCAACTGCGAGCATTGTCAGAAAAACCGGCTCAAGAACCTTTACCTGCCGCGGCTATGGCTCAACTGGAGATGCATCTGAAGCAACTGACTGTCCGTTATGCTGAAATAAAACTGAAAGCATCAAAATAAACAAATGTTAAGAACTATGAGCGTTGCTACTCTTTACCCGAATAGCCGTGTCCGATGGACTAACGTCGTTTTTCGTCCCTGGAGTGACGAAGAATGACGCTACGGGAAAAGAATATGCATCTGAGAGTGGCTGAACTACAGGCTGCTCTGTTTCCGGACAGGACCAAAGAAACGGTGGATAAAGCGCGTTTTGTTGTGTCCAGAAAAGCGCGTTGTACCGCGGGCATAAAAAAGCCGCCCTGGATGGGGCGGCCGTGTCGTCGCTGAGGGGATTAGCGTACCAAGTGCAGGAAGTGCAGATGCTTCTCGTACTGGTCAAGAATATCGTGAATGATCTGCTCTTGTGTCCAACCCATCACATCGTAATCCTGCCCACCTTCTTTCAGATGCACCTCACCGCGATAGTATTTATGTTCTTCGTCGCGTTCCTCATCGTTCAATCCGGCCAAGGCAAAGGCCGGTTGAATGTAAGCTCGCAGGCGAACCTCATAGACAAAGTTCAAATCTTCACCCAAATCAACTTCAAAACGGATACGGTCGTCCTGCGAATCATCAATCGAGGACGTGGTGTTTTGTTTAGCTAATTCGGCCTCCACCAACATCATGGCTGGCTGAACCACTTCACTGACAAAACGTTTTACCTGAGAACGTTTCGGGAAGTAGGCAATATTACGTAAGCGTCGCTGCCACGAGATTGGGTTACGTGCCGCAGTCGGTGCAATCGTGGTCATCACTTGGCTATCGCGTTTGTACGCATCGATACGCAAGGCTTTTAATAACCCGTAGATCGACACCAGCAAGATCATCGAGAACGGCAGGGCACTGGCAATGGTTACGGTTTGCAATGCGCTCAGCCCGCCGGCAATCAGTAATGCAATCGCGACGACTCCCATCATTGAGGCCCAGAAGATCCGCTGCCAGACCGGCGTTTTATCGGTGCCGCCGGAAGCTAATGTATCAACGACCATCGCTCCAGAATCCGCAGAAGTGACAAAGAACACCACGACCATTGCCATCGCGATAAACGACAGAATATTAGAGAACGGGAAGTGCTCCAGGAAGTTGAACAGCGCCAGAGCTACGTCGTTTTGTACCGTGTTGGCCAGATCGCGCGCGCCTTCGTTCATGATCAGATTGATGGCGCTGTTGCCGAAAACGGTCATCCAAAGCAGCGTAAAGCCCGCCGGAACGAACAGCACACCGGTGACAAACTCACGAATAGTACGTCCACGAGAAACGCGGGCTATGAACATACCCACGAATGGCGACCATGATAACCACCAGCCCCAATACAGCAGTGTCCAACCGCCCAACCAGTTGCTGGATTTTGGCTCGTAAGCATAGAGGTTAAAGGTTTTACTGACGAT
>NZ_JBXWKI010000016.1:0-94956 GCF_058190535.1 Serratia sp. CoH_134_PS_4 | reverse complement strand
CAATACAGCAGTGTCCAACCGCCCAACCAGTTGCTGGATTTTGGCTCGTAAGCATAGAGGTTAAAGGTTTTACTGACGATATCGGAAAGGTAGCCACCGGTATTTTCAACAAAGGATTTTAAAAGCAGTACGGTTGGCCCAAGCGCCGCGACCAAAACCAATAGCAATACGGCCAGACCGAGGTTCAGTTCGGACAGAATGCGGATCCCTTTGTCCAGACCAGACACTACCGACAGCGTTGCCAGCCCGGTAATCACCACGATCAGAATTACCTGTACCGTGGCGTTGATCGGCAAACCAAACAGGTGGTTGAGGCCGGCATTAACCTGTAATACGCCATAACCCAATGAGGTTGCGACGCCAAACACGGTACCGATCACCGCAAAAATATCTACCGCATGGCCAATCGGCCCATAAATGCGGTCGCCAATGATCGGATACAGTGCCGAACGTAGCGTCAGCGGCAAACCATGCCGATAGCTAAAGAACGCCAAAATCAACGCCACGATGGCATAAATCGCCCAGGCATGCAGGCCCCAGTGGAAGAAGGTTAGGCGCATTGCCTGTTTAGCCGCTTCCACTGTTTCCGGCGTCCCGGTTGGGGGCGAAAGGTAGTGCATCACCGGCTCGGCGACGCCAAAGAACATCAGGCCAATACCCATCCCGGCAGAAAATAGCATGGCGAACCATGAAACATAGCTAAAGTCTGGCTGGGCGTGATCCGGTCCAAGCTTGATATTGCCGTAACGCGATAAACCCAGATAAGTCACGCTTAACAGGATCAGTGCAACCGCCAGAATGTAAAACCAACTGGCGTTCGTGAATATACCCTGTTGTAGCGTTTTGAATTTACGATCGGCTAATTCAGGATAGAGGGCGGCAAATGCCACCAGGATGATGATTAATGCTGCAGAGATAAAAAATACCGGAGGATTGATATGGCTACGACGTGCCACAATTTCAGTGTCGTTTTGGCTCATAGAATACCTTCTAGCTAGTCCGTTAGGGAAATGGGGTTAATCCTTTAAAACAACGCCATAAAAAATGAGCAAACAACGTGCCCGTGAAATTTAACGCGATAAGTATATCGAAAAAACGACGAAATTGACATTTTTTGGTTTAAACGGCTATTTTGAACGCCTTTATTAGACGTTTTAGCTATATAAAAATAAAGTAATCAGGGCAGGTAATTCCCTATTTTCGAAGGAAAAAATGCGTTAGCTGTATCAGTAATACCCGTATGCACATAAATACAGCATCAGGTTGGCAAATAGGGGGCATATTGGTAACACAACGGTGTTGTTAGCGCGTGGTAGAGCAGATCGTGATAGAAACGCCTATAACAGTGGTCAGAACCCAGGAGGATGTGCCGTTAACTATTGATCAGGGCAATGCAAAGGTTAGAATAGGGTTACGCGATTGTGTTTCGCGCTGTCATGGAGATCAAGATGAGTGGGTATCAAATAGCATTGTGGACGATGATCTTTCTGAAGTCGGGTGCATTTCTGGTGTTTGTTTGGTGGTGGATGTTCAAGCGTGCAACCAAGCCTTATGTCCGTCCGCAAGATGTTGTTATTGACGAGACACCGGATGATGACAATCTGACAATGGAAGAAGTGATGAAGAAACACGGAATTACGCGTGTGGAAAATCAAACCCACTAAGTATTCCTCGCCGTGTCCTGTCCACATCAGACAGAGCCTATCTCTACATGACTTGCAGCCACACCTGCAAGCCAGGAATCACTTCCCGGCTTGCACGTCTTTGGGTTAACGCCGTTTCCTTCCGATCAACCACACCATGATTAATAACGCCAATACCGCAATGCCGATAGCCGGAGCCATATAAGGCTGTAACCGGGCCAGCAAGGGTATTGGTCCGCCCTGTCGCAATACGGCAACGTCTACAGCGCTGACTTTAACCGCCGGGTTGCCATACTGTTGCAGGACATAATTGCTGATAGCGGCGATCTGCCGATCGTTTAGCGGATTAACATATGACTGCGGGCCAAAGTTCGGCATCAGCACGTGCTGGTCGCCGACCTTACGTTCTACGCCGAACAGTATGGCCGAGATCAGGTTGGCTGGGTTGCTGGCGCCAGTGGCAGTATTGTTGAACAGTGAAGGATAAGCCTGGTTTTTACTGCCGCTACCGTCCGCCTGATGGCAACTGGCGCAGTTGCCGCTGAACAATGCCGCGCCGTCGGTCAGGGTGTTATTTGCATTGGCTGGATGTAACCCGCGCAGTTGCGCTTCTACATTAAACGGCTTGCCGTAGCTATCAGCAGCCTGATGGTCGTTGGCGTCTCTGATTGGCGTCGTGCTTTTCAGGTAAACGGCAATGGCCGATAAATCCTCATCGGAGAAATATTGCAGGCTGTTTTCGATAGCCTCGGCCATACCGCCAGCCGCCTGGTTCTTGCCGGCGACCTGACCCGTTTTCAAATACTGAACCAATTGCTGCTCGTTCCAGCCGCCAATGCCGCTGATGGGATCAGACGTAATGTTCGGAGCATACCAACTGCCGACCATGCCGCCTGCCAGTGCCTGGCCACTGTCCTCCGCCATCAGCACGTTGCGTGGCGTATGGCAGGTATCGCAATGCCCTGGCCCATTGACCAGATAAGCCCCTCGGTTCCATTGTTCACTCTTGCTGGCATCCGGTGCGAAACGGCCCTCTTTCAGGAACAACAGATTCCAAGCCGCCATGCTAAAACGCAGGTTGAATGGGAATGGCAGATCGGTCAGCGTATTTTTCTGATCGACAGGTTTCACGCCGTGCATAAAGTAAGCGTACAGCGCCTTGATGTCCGCATCGCTCAGTTTTGTATAAGAGGTGTAGGGCATTGCGGGATAGAGATGGGTGCCATCGGCACGAATCCCGTCCCTGACCGCATGCGCAAACTGCTCTTCGCTATAACTGCCGATGCCTTCAGCGTTTGAAGGGGTGATGTTGGTCGCGTAAATCACCCCCATAGGGGAACTGATGCCATAGCCGCCGGCATAAGGTGTACCTCCTCCCGGTTGAGTATGGCACGCCTGACAGTCCGAGGCGATGGCAAGGTGCTCACCTTTTTTGATTAGCGCAGCGCCGCTCAACGCGTTGTCATCCGCGGCTTGTGCGACGCCACCGCCAATAAGCAGCAGAGATAACAGTGTTAGTTTCAGCTGTTTTTTCATGCTTTCACCGCCAGCTTACGCGCAATGTCATCTGCGGCCTTGATGCCCAATGCCGCCATGGTCAGGGTACTGTTCACCACGCTGGCCGACGGAATGGCGCCACCGCCCGGCAACCAAAGGTTGGCATGGTCGTGAGCCCGGCAGTTGCCGTCTACTACCGAGTCTTTGGGGTTATTGCCCATAATGGTGCCACCCATAATATGGTTATTGGCATTCAAGCTGGTGGTGATGTTGAACTCTTCGGCGTCAAACAGCTGGCCTATATGCTCAAGCTGTTTATGTGCAGCCTCAGCGCCTTTGCGAACATAATCACCGACGTCGTAATGGATGTCTGGGCAAGGCAGACCATGAGCATCTGTACGGGTTTTACTCAATGTCAGGCGATTATTTGGATCTGGTAACGGTTCCAGACTAATGGAGAGATCGACGCCATAGGCGGCACGTCGGCGGATCTCAGCATCTAACTCTTTACCGACTAACCCTTTCGCCAAAGCCTGCTGTGTGGCAGGAACCACCCGGTTGATATTGTTGAGGATCATTTTATTGGCTGAGTAATCCTTGCGGAACTCGCCGTCACGTGGGCCAACCAAGCAGCTGCTTTGGGCGGGGCCACGCCCCAGCCAGAGCGGTTCTTTTGCCAGGAAAGTACAGTGGAAACCAGAGTGGTCCATCATATTGCGGCCAACCTGATCGGACGTGTTGGCAATGCCGTTCGGGTTGTGTTCGTTTGCCGCCATCAGCAGCAGGCGCGGTGTTTCTATACCGTTGCAGGCGAGTGCGAAAGCGTTGGCCGTGGCCTTGTGGGATTGTTTTTTGTTGTCCAGCCAATGGACGGCGGTAACCTGGTTCTGTTCATCAGTATCGATCTTGTATACCACGGCTTCTGCCAGCACCACGGCGCCTTTCATTTCAGCACGCTCAACGTGATGGATACCGTTGTACATAGCACCTATCGGGCAAATAGGTTGGCAGTTGTTATTACCACAGCACGTAGGGCGGCCTTTCCACGGGTGGATACTTCGCCCCTGTGGAATAGGAACTGAACGGTAACCGTGCGGGTTAACCACTTCAGCAAAACGGATATCGCCGTGAGCCCAGGGCACCATATCCATCGGATAAGGCTTACTGCGCTCAACCGGAGACTGTTGTTGCGGATCGTTGGGACCGGCGACGCCGATCTCTTCCTCAGCCCGGCAATAATAGGGTTCCAGCTCGTCATAAGAGATGGGCCAGTCGCGGCCAACGCCGTATAACGTTTTCATTTGAAAATCACTGGGCACGTGGCGCCAGCAAGAGGCGGCCCAATGCCAGGTGGTACCGCCGACGGTACGCAGATAACCCTGTTTGAAACTGCCGGCACTGGGGCCGCTCAGGGCTACATAGTTATTTTCCGGGAAATAAAGCGGTGCGGTGGCAAACTCTGATTGCGGGTATAACCCCTGGTAATCGGAGCCAGCGCGGTTATCAAAAGGCATATTGCGCCAGTTCTCAACAGCCTGGGCACGTTCTATACGCAGGCCAGCTTCCAGTACCAGCACGGAAAAGCCTTGGCTGACCAATTGATCGGCCATCATGCCGCCGACAATACCGGAGCCTACGATCACGATATCAGCCGATGCATCGCCATCGGCGGTAAATACAGGTTTTTTCATTAAAAAGCTCTCAGATCACAGGGGAACATTGACGGCAGGCGGGGTAGCGGTCCACCACAGCGGCCCATTGCCACAATAGGTAGGAACGATCAGGGCATCGCTGGCGGGGCGATACATCAACGCGTCTTTATAGGCGATCAGTTCTGCCGTTTGCCCGTGGCCGACGGTACCGGTGTACCATGCGGTGATGATTGCCGTAAGCACGTCTTGCAGGCCTGCCTGTGTCGCTTGCTGTTGCAACTGTTTTGCACTTTGGCCTGTGTGCAGCAAGCCGCTGATCTGCTCAATCTGCGAGCTAAACTGGGCATCCCGGTTATGCAGCGCGGTAAAAATACGCGCCGACATTCCCTGATCGATATCCTCATGTTCAGTTAATGTCTGAGAAATTTTGAAGAAACGAGCAAACTGCAACGGGTTGGCCGCGGCGGTATGTTGTTCCGCTTGACTGAGGAAAGGATAGCTAAGCAGGGACGTTGCCAGCAGGGTTGAGGCCAGTCCCAACAGGACTTCTCGTCGACTGAAACCGGTTCCATTTTTGGCCGGTAATCCACCATCGTCCGATAACAAGTTTTCCATGTGTTTTTCTCACAGCAGGTGTTAGTGCCGAATAAGGCAAAGGGAAGCGGGTAAAGAGTGATAAAAAATAATCAACAATGGAATAACTCCATTGTTTATAGTTTTGCGTCTAATAGTTTTGGCGAATATTAACTTGGCGATAACCTTTCGGCAATAAACTTGCTCAGGTGTCATGACAAAACAGCACGTAAAGAACAAAAAAAGCAGGGGCAACGCCACGTTAGGTTGGGAGAGGGCAATATAACTACGATTATTGAGGGGTAAACAATCAGCGCATTGAGCGACATTGGCCGCGCGATCTCAGAGCAAAATAGAAAACTAATAAAGCTTATTTATATTTTCTCTGCCGTTATTATTTTTTAATCCAAACAAATAAAAAAACCCGCCGCAGCGGGTTTCCGGTGAATAGGTTAACTTTTGCAGCCCATCAGTTCCGGCAGAACACCCGGTTTGGCCTTGAGTGAAGCCTGCACATCATCCGGCAGACCCGCCCAGATAATTAACCCAGTGCGCTTTTCGATTTCATTCACTGTCACGCGGTACTGGCAGAAGTCGGCATTCTTCGGGGTGTTTTGATCAAACAGAAACGCGGCATAGTGGTTCACTTCCGGGCTGTTGTTGATGAAGATCACCTTCCAATAAGCACTCGGGATCGTATGTGCTTTTTGAGTACCCGGCAATTTGCCCATATCACGCTCGTACAGTGGGCCAGTCACGGTATACACCGAGCTGATGTCTGCTCGATCAATCAGTTTTCGTTCCTGATCCTCCAATCGCGCCCAAGACCCTTGGTTCAGATCGGCCATTTGTGGCGTGATGTTGGAAAGGTAGTTCAAGGATTCCCAGTCTGACACACCCGCCAATGACGCCAGCGGTGCCTGATGCCCACGATCCACCTTCAGCGCTGCATTGGCGCCGGTATAGTCTGCCGGCACCAGCGTATCAGCTGGGTTCAGCGCCGGATCGGCCTTCCAGTTGCGTGTCTTGCCACTGGCAGGCGTGTCCTTGGTAATGTGATAAGCCACCCAGTTGGCGAATTTGGTGGTGCTATTGTTATTCAACGTATAAGCATGACGAACGATTGACAGGTTACTGCTGCCGCCCGTTGGGCAACCGACCGCACAGTTGTCGATAGACTCCAGCGTGTCTGCGGAGGCCTGGGCAGTAAATAGCAGTGCGGCGATAGCGAACATCTTGTTAAAGCGCATATTCATATCCTCAATAAGTAAAATTATGCTGTATGTATATACAGTAAAATTAACTTATCTCAATGAAACGAATACAACAATGAAACACATTCACATTACGAATGTGTCATCGTTGGTACAGCACAGTGGGTAATTAATAAAGAGACTGGGCTGACAGCGCCGTAAAAGTATTAAAAACGCCAAAAGGCGCGTGAGCAGAGGATCAGCATTGGGTAGATCTCAAGACGCCCAAGCAGCATCGCCGCGCACATCAACCATTTTGCAGCGTTGCTGAGCGTGCCAAAACCGGCGGCTGTTTCCCCGAATCCCAGGCCCATATTATTGATACAGGCGGCGACGGTCGCAAAAGAGGTGACCAGGTCATAACCCATCAGGTTCAGCAACCAGACGAAGAAACAGCTGAAAAACACGTAGAGGAAAAAGAAGCTCCAGACAGAACGCAACACGCGATCCTGAATGGGGGCGTTGCCGACCTTGATCGTGAAAACGGCGTTAGGGTGCACCAGTTGGTTAATCTCATGCCGGCTCTGTTTGTACATAATCAGAAAACGCAGCGCTTTGATGCCACCGCAGGTTGAACCGACGCAGCCACCGAAAAAGCTCGCTGCCAGAAGGAGCATGATCGTGTGGGAGGGCATTTTGGCATAGTCGGCGGTGGCCAAACCATTATCGGTCATCATCGAACTGGTGAGGAAAAAACCGTGAACGAAAGCATCCTTGCCACCGTACATCCCCGAACGGTAAAGCTCGAAACAGACAATCGCCACGATGATCGACAGTACCAACAGGAAAAAACGCAGTTCCGGGTTTTTATACAGCGGTTTCAGGCTGCGGCGGCCCACGGCGACGAAATACAGCGTGAAATTTACTGCCGCCAAAATAGAAAAAATACCGCCGACCATTTCGACAGCCGAACTGTCGTAATAGCCCAGGCTCTCATTACGGGTGGAGAATCCCCCGAGTGAGACGGTGGAAATCCCATGGCAAAGGGCATCGAACCACGGCATACCGGCAAGACGAAATGCGACCGTACAGGCCAGCCCCAAGCCGAGATAGATAAGCCACAGATTTTTAGAGGTGTCGGCCAGGCGCGGGGTCAGACGCTCTTCTTTAAAAGGCCCAGACATTTCCGATTGATAAAGCTTGGCACCCCCAATGCCCAACAACGGCAACACTGCAACGGCCAAGACAATGACACCGAGACCACCGATAAAATTGAGTTGAGAGCGGTAGTAGAGGACGGATTTAGGTAAGCCCGAGACGTCATTAAGTACCGAGGCACCCGTGGTGGTAATACCGGAGACGCCTTCAAACATGGCATCTGTCAGGCTGATGTTTAACGTGTTATCCATCCACAATGGCAGGGCACTGACGACAGAGAACAGGAGCCAAAACATCACAATGATCAAAAAACCGTCTTGAGTGCGCAATTGTACCCTGGACTGTCGGGTACTGAACCAGCCCAGGCCGCCAAGTGAGCCGGCAATGACCAACGTATAGAAGAAGGAAAAGACGCTTTTTTCTTTATATAAAAGTGCCACCAGTAGAGGTGGGATCATCGACAGGCTGTAAAGAAAAACTAAAAAACTGCAAAGGTGAATAACGACCAGAATCTGCTTGTTCTTGACCATACTTGCGCCCGAGTTGCCTGCCGGCAATGCGTCAATTTATTCTTTAAGAATACAAAGAATAAGGCAGACGATATAAAAAAAACGTAAAAATTCATATCGCCTGAGAAGGTTGGCACGTTTTTTAACCGTGCTGGTGATTATTCCAACAGGTTATTTACAGTGCGACGCACGTATTGCGTCATTTGCGCCAGATCCTCGGGTGACACCGGGCCGCCGCCGGCACGCACCACTTGTTGTTCTATTTGAGCGATCTCTTGCTCGACTTTATTGGCAATCTGCACCTTGACGATTTTATCCACCGACGAGAGCAGGACTTTAAGTACCACTTTCAGTGCCACATTCTCGCAGAACGAATCGTAGTGATGGATCGCAGGCGGCGCCGCAGGGGGTTCGGGTGCGCGCGGGGCCATAGCCTTAAAACTGTCTACATTTTCAATAATAAGATCCATGTCTCTTATTAGTTCATCAAAATCTTTAGACACTGACTTATTTCCCTTCGCTATGCGCAAAAACAGAACGCCCGTCATCAGGGCAAATGCCGATGCTTGACGGGCAGAACGAATTTCGACCGTGACGTTCAGGTAGTGAATGGCAGGCTGAGCGGCATTTTAACCTTGCTGCGGGTTGGCAACAAGATGGGGCCGAACGAATCAACGGCCCCGTCAGGCAGGTAACGGCAGGTTATCGCTTAACTTTTCAGCTTGGTGGTGATTTTCGTCACGTGTTCACCCTGGTAGCGGGCGATAGTCAGCTCTTCTTGGCTAGGTTGGCGTGATCCGTCGGCACCGGCAATGGTTGTTGCACCGTAAGGCGTGCCGCCGCGCGTATGGGAAACGTCAAACAGTTCTGGGGTGGCGTAGCCGATCGGTACAATAATAAAACCGTGGTGCGCCAACGTGGTCCAGGTGGAGGTGATCGTGTGCTCCTGGCCGCCGCCTGTTCCGGTAGAGGAAAAGACGCTACCTACCTTGCCATAGAGCGCGCCAGAAGCCCACAGCCCGCCAGTTTGATCGAGGAAGGTGCGCATCTGCCCAGCCATGTTGCCAAAGCGCGTCGGCGTGCCGAAGATAATACCATCGTAATCGGCCAGTTCCTGTGGCGTAGCGATAGGGGCTTTTTGATTTTGCTTACCGCCCGCTTTGGCAAAGGCGTCTGCCGGGATGGTTTCCGGAACGCGTTTGAGTGTGACTTCAGCACCACTGACTCTGCGGGCACCTTCTGCTACCGCCTCTGCCAGGGTTTCAATATGTCCGTACATTGAGTAATACAGAACCAAAATTTTCGCCATGTTCCTTGCTCCGTTCGGGGGGATTGAAAGATATGCCCCCTAAGCATAGGAGTGAATGCGGAACTTATCCTTACGGCGTTATTTTATCCCTGCCACTGCCAGCAGTGCACCAAAGGTGATCAGCAAACCACCAAACACCCTGTCGATGCCTTTACGCAGCCGCAGGAGGCGCGCATTGATACCGGGCGCGGAAAACAGCAGGGCGACGGCACCGAACCAGAGGATATGAGCAAGTGCAATGAATAATCCGTAACCTATTTGCACACTCAATGGCGTCTGTGGGTTAACCACTTGCATAAACAGGCTGACGATAAAAATGGTGGTTTTGGGGTTTAGCACGTTAGTTAAAAAGCCGGTTTTCAGTGCGGCGAAGTCGCTAACGGCGGTCGGCGTGGCCGAAGAGTCTACCGCATTGGTGCCAGCGTGGCGCAGCATACTGACGCCAAGGTAGATCAGGTAGGCGGCACCCACCGCTTTCAACAGCGTGAACAGCCACAATGATTGTTGGATCAATACACCCACCCCAATCAGGGTATAGCTGACGTGGATAAGCACACCAGCGCCAATGCCGCAGGCAGTCAGCACGCCGGCACGGCGGGAAAGCAGCAGGCTGTTGCGTGACACCATAGCGAAATCGGGCCCCGGGCTGATGACGGCGAGTAAAGTGATGGTGACGACAGCGATGAGTTCGGTCATAGTTATCCTGTAGGAAAATCAGAAGAGAGTGGCTGATTTATAAAAGGAATGGCCGACGGTGACAAACGATGAAAACTGACGATATCGGTGAGAAAAACTCACGCAAGATTAACCGGCCGTTGTCGCTGGGAGGCTTGCGTTGTTTTGAGGCGGCAGCAAGGTTGGAAAGTTTCACTCAGGCGGCAAACAGCCTGAGCCTGACGCACGGCGCGGTCAGCCGTGCGGTCAGGGCGCTGGAAGATGAGCTCGGCGTTGCGCTGTTCGAACGCCGCCATCGGCGGGTACATCTCACTGATGGCGGAAAAATGCTGTTGCAAGCATCACAACAGGCGTTCGGCATTCTGGAACATACGGCACAAACACTGCGACAGCAGGCGCAGGATGCCCCGCTGGTGTTGTCGTGTGAGCCGACACTGTTGATGCGTTGGCTGATACCGCGTTTGCCCGCTTTTCAGTTAGCACACCCTGATATCAACCTGCAGCTGGTTGCGGGGGGCGGGCCATTTTCGTTTCAAGACGGTATTAGCGCCGCTATCCGTCGTAACGATTTTGACTGGGGCGATAAACTGCACAGCGTGGCGCTGTTCGATGAACGGGTCGGGCCGGTGTGCAAGCCTGAAATGGTGCAACGTTTTATTGCCGTTAATGCTGGCCAGTCCACCCTGAGTCATGATGCCGTATTGCTGCATTCCGCTACGCGTCCCGATGCCTGGCAACAGTGGGCGCAGTTCCAGGGTATGGCACTTGAGGGGCGAGCGGACCAGCGTTTTGATCACTTTTACTTCAGTTTGCAGGCGGCGGTGGCGGGGATAGGTGTTGCTATCGGCCCATGGCAGCAGGTGCGGGATGACGTTGCTTCCGGGTTGTTGAGTGCGCCTTTTGGCTTCATGCCGGATGGTAGCGGCTACTGCTTGCTGACGCCGCAGGAAATCCAGCCGGACAGTGCTCTGGCCCGGCTGGCCGAGTGGCTGCAGGTTACGGCATACGCCTGAGTTTTTGTGCCAGGCGTTGCTGCTGCCAGCGGCTGATGACGTCACGTAGCAGTAAGGTCCGCATAGCCCGCATGAGGATCGCGAAGCTCATACCGCCGATGGCCCACAGCGACCAGAGGTATTGCGGATGGGTAAACCAGTTGATGGCAAACAGCATCAGGCCGATAAGGGCAAAACGTACCGCCATGCTCAGCAACTTGGCTTCCGCTTCAACCTGCCGACGAAGCGTTTGTTCGGCCTCACCCGTGTTTTCATCTTGTGCGGGTATCGGCTGATAGAGGTCGCTGACCTGTACTCCCAATACGGCGGCAATTGCGGTCAGGGTTTCCAGGCTGGCTTGCTCGCCATTTTCAATACGTTGTACGGTGCGGGTACTGAGGCCGGCGATAGTGGCCAATTGTTCCTGTGACCAGCCCTTGTCCAGCCGTAGTTGCCTGATGCGGTAGGTTTGCATTGCGTTCTCCAACGTGAGTCATCACTAAGGCAAAGTGTAGGGGCAGACATTGCCGATCGCCACGACAGCAACATGACATATGCACGACAGACAGGTGACAGCGCAGGGAAAACGCGGGCTGCCGTGGTGATCAGAAGGTGACGTTGCGAATAAAACGTAACGGGTGATTTGTCCGGTTAGCGTAAGCATAGTGCTGATCGCTGTTGAATACCTGGGTTTGTCCGGCATCCAGAATCAATGTTTGCTGTTCCAATACCAACGTCAGGCTGCCGGCGATCACGTAGATAATTTCGCTCCAGCCTTCAGCATCGGGCACGGAGTCATAGTGTTCGCCCGGCATCAATGTCCATTCCCACAGTTCAACCCGTTGGCGTGCCGGCACGCTGGCGGAGAACAGCGCCTGGCTTTCTGGTTGCTGCCCTTGCCAGGCCAACTCACCCACCAGGTGGCTACCGCGTGCTTCGGGCGCTTGGATCAGATCGGTGAAGGCGATATTCAGTGCGTCGGCGAGCTTGTCCAGTACCGCCAGACTAACGTTGCGGTCACCGGCTTCAATACCCGCCAGCATGCGGCGGCTGACACAGGATCTTTCTGCCAACGCGACTTGGCTTAGTCCCGCCTGTTGGCGATAGCTGCGCAGATTGCTGCTCAGATATTGCAGCACCTTGGGCGCTTCATGTTTACCGCTGTTCTCTGCATTGCTCATCCGCGGGCTTTACCTCATACTGGCAGGATCTGTGCATTATATTGCACCCAGCAGGAAGGGCAAGCCGGTGTCTGCAGTAAAAAAATCCTTTATTTCCACCTTTATACCCACGATAAAGCGGCAGGAAGCGGTGTTGATTTTTATCACCATGATCTGGGGCGGAACCTTCCTGGCGGTACATTACGCGATGAAGTTCAGCGGCCCGTTCTTTTTCGTGGGCTTGCGATTTGCCGCCGCCACCTTGGTGCTGATGCTGTTCTCCTTTCGCACGTTGCGTGGGCTGACCTGGTATGAATTAAAAGCGGGCGTGTTTATCGGTATTGCCATTATGTTCGGTTACGGCCTGCAAACCGTGGGGTTGCAAACCATATCCAGCAGTCAGTCGGCGTTTATTACCGCTATGTATGTGCCGATGGTACCGCTGTTGCAGTGGCTCGTGCTGGGGCGTTTCCCCGGCGTGATGGCGTGGGTCGGCGTGTTGTTGGCATTCACCGGCTTGATGCTGCTGGCGGCACCGAGCAGTACCGACATGACGCTCAGTGTGGGTGAGCTACTGACCTTGATAGGTACGTTGGGCATGGCTGCCGAGATCATTTTGATTGGTGCCTATGCCGGCAAGGTGAATGTTAAACGGGTAACGGTGGTGCAATTGGCGACAGCCTCGGTGGCGGCGTTTTTGATGATGGTGCCGACCGGCGAGTCCGTGCCGCCGTACTCCCATTATTTGCTCTACAGCGCGATAGGACTGGGGCTTGCCAGCGCCATCATTCAGCTAACGATGAACTGGGCGCAGCGCAGTGTTTCACCGACACGTGCCACGGTTATCTATGCGGGCGAGCCGGTGTGGGCCGGGCTGGTTGGGCGCCTTGCCGGTGAGCGCCTGCCCGGGATCGCGTTGTTAGGTTGTGCATTAATCGTATTAGGGGTGTTGGTCAGCGAACTGCGCATACGCCGCAAAGGAAAAGCGGCGGCGCTTGTTGAATAAGGCCCGGTTGCCGGGCCATTGCGAGGCATTAACGCAGGGGGCTGTCCGCCAGTGGCAATGTTTTCCGCTTGCGCAACAGCGCGTTGAGGATAATGGCACCGAATGTGGCGGTGCCGATACCCCCCATAGTGAAGTTGCCAATGGTCAAGGCAAAATCCCCGGCGCCCAGCACCAACGTAACCGCCACCATAATCAGGTTGCCGTTATCACCAAGATCTACGTGGTTCTGCACCCAGATACGTGCGCCGGCGACGGCAATTAAACCGAACACCACGACGGATGCGCCACCTAGCACGGGACCGGGAATCGTGTGAATCAGCGCACCGAACTTCGGTGAAAAGCCCAACAGGATAGCTACGATAGCCGCCGCAACGAATATCAGCGTAGAGTAAACTTTGGTCACGGCCATTACGCCGATATTTTCAGCATAGGTGGTCACCCCGGTACCGCCCACCGAGCCAGATAGCAGGGTGGCCAGCCCGTCACCGACGAAGGCGCGGCCGATGTAAGGATCGAGATCCCGGCCGGTCATTCCCGCCACGGCTTTCACATGCCCGAGATTTTCTGCCACTAAAATAATCGCTACCGGGGCGATCAGCAGCATAGCGTGCAGGTTAAATACTGGCGTGGTGAACTGTGGCAATCCAAACCAAGCGGCGTGGCTCAGTGCGCTGTAATCCACCGGTTTGCCAAGACCAAAACCGTTGGTTGCCACCACGTAGATCAGATAGGCGACGATTAACCCCACCAGAAGCAATAGCCTCTGCATCAGCCCGCGGGTAAATACGGCTACCGAGCCAATACAGAGAATGGTGACCACCGCCATCCAACTGTCAAAATGGGAGGCCGAAACGCTGCGTACGGCGATAGGTGCCAGGTTAAGCCCAATCGCCATGACCACGGCACCTGTCACCACCGGCGGCATCAGACGCTCTATCCAGCGTGTTCCAACGCTCATCACCACAAAGCCGATGAACAGATATACCAGGCCGCAAGCGATGATACCGCCGAGTGCCAGCGCAATATTGGGGTTGGCCCCTTGGCCGCTGTAACCTGTCAGGGTGATGACCAACCCGACAAAAGCCGCACTGGAGCCGAGGTAGCTCGGTACCCGTCCACCTACCACCAGAAAAAACAACAGCGTGCCGATACCGGACATTAAAATCGCCAGATTTGCATCAAAGCCCATCAGGAGTGGCATCAGGACGGTGGCACCAAACATCGCCACCGCATGCTGTAAACCCATCACCAGCGTCTGCGCAAGCGGTAACCGTTCATCGGGTGCGACGATTGCATCGTCCAGACTGCCTTGTTTCACGCGCCATAGAGGAAACCAGGTATTCGCCATCGTTATCTCCAAAATTGTGTGGGGCAGATTTGCGGTGTGGGTGAGCCTGCTTCAGGCTGTTATTCGCCAGTTACTGTTTCAGTAAAGCGTGATAACGCCGATCGAAGTAGGCCAGGCCGTGGCCGTCGTCATTACGGGTTATCGCCACGACCTGGCAGAACAGAATGTCGTGGGTACCGACACTGACCAGTTGGCTAATCTGGCAGTCGAAAGACACGATGGCACCGTGCAGAATCGGGGCGCCGGTTACCCGCGTAGACCAGCGTGCCGCCGAGAATCGCAGGTCCATCGGTGTTTTACCGCCGAACAAATTCGACAGCGACTCGTGTTCTGCTGCCAGTGTATTGACGCACAGCGTTTGGTTCTGTTTGAACACCGAATAGACCGATGCCGATCGGTTCAAGCACACCAACAGCGTGGGCGGTGTGTCGGTGACACTGCATACCGCGGAGGCGGTAAAACCGGCACGGCCTCCGGGGCCGTCAGTAGTAATAATATTCACCGCCGATCCCAGGCGTGCCATGGCATCGCGGAAGTCTTGTTTTTCTACGCACCGCGGTTGTAGCGGTGCATCGGCAAGCAGCATGTGGCTTTGCATGAGGTTCCTCCAGGTCTAGAGTACGAAGCTGGTTTTGGTGTTCGGCGCTTTCAGCAACCAGTCCAGCAGGATGCGATTAAAGCTCTCGGTGTCGGTCACGCTCATGGCATGGCCGCCGTATCCCATTTCTATGAGTTCGCCATTCGGCAGGCTTTGAGCCAACTGATGCGAGCAGCGATAGGGCACCAGCAGGTCGTCACGGGAACACAACGCAAGAGTCGGCGTGGTGATGTCCGCCAGGTACGGCCGGAAATCCGTGTTCATCAATGCCTTCAGGCGGCGCAACAGGTTCTCAGTGCCCTGAAAATGTGCGGTCTGATGCCGCAGTTCTTCATCCAGCAGGGCCTCATGCTGTGACAGCCAGTCGGCGGGGAACAGGAAGAGAGGTTGGGCACGTATGTAGGCCTCCACACCGCTGTTGAGTAACAGGTCCTGACGGACGTTAAAGCAGCGCCGGGTCTGGCTGTCCAGCGTCGACCAGCCGTTGACCACCACCAGTTTTTCGACCAACTGCGGGTGGGTAAGTGCTAATTGCAGGCCAATCATGCCGCCAAGCGCATGGCCGACGAAACAACAGCGTTCGATGCTGAGGGTGCGCAGCAACTGAGCGACTTCATCGGCCATGTCGGCCATGCTGTAACCTTCCGGTACCTTTCCTCGACTGCTGGCGGTGCCGAAGTGGTCGTAAACCATCACCTGGAAATGCTGGCTCAGCATGTCAATCTGTGGATGCCAGAAGCTGCCTGCGCCGCCCAGCCCGGCGGAAAGAACCAGCGTTGGGGCCAGTGGCGTGCCTTTACCTAAAATTTCAAAGTACATGCTCGTTCCTCTGCGGGTAATGGTTCAACGGCCGATATGGGCGACGGTGGCGATCTCAATCAGTGCGTCCGGCTTCACGAGTCCGCACTGAATGCAGTAGCGAGCCGGTTTGTCACCGGGGAAGTACTCGGCATACACCTGATTGATGGCGGCATAGTTTTGCCAGTCGGTGAGGAATATCGAGTTAAAGGTCACATCGTCCATAGTGCCACCGGCGGTTTCGATCACGGTCTTAATGGTCTCCAGCACGTGCCGGGTTTGCCCCGCGGCATCACCGACATGCACCACATTATTTTCTTTATCGAACGCCAGCGTCCCCGAGACGTAAACCACGCCGTCAGCCAGTGTACCGGGGACAAACGGCGCGAGTGGCTTGCCGGTGCCCGGCGGTGTAATGATTGTTTTTGGCATTGTCGTGCTCCTGGTGAATGATGTTGTTCGCCTTGAGGCAGGCAAAACTCATGCCGTTTGGCTGAGCGGGGTGGAAAGTGCATCACAGAAGCTGTCGACGTCCGATACCCAACCGAAGAAGGTCTCGATGTTGTACAGCGCGGCTTGCTGAGCAAATAGTGGCCCGGCTTGGTGAGTGGCGTCGGCGAGCACAATGCCGAAGTACTCGAGGAAAAAGCCGTCGCGCAGCGTAGATTCCACACAGACGTTGGTAGCGATGCCGGTAAACACCAAATGATGAATGCCATATGAGCGCAGCAGGCTGTCGAGCTGCGTATTGAAGAACCCGCTGTAACGGGGTTTCGGGATCACAATATCGCCTGGCTGGGGTTGCAGTTCATCCACCAGATCGTAATCCCAGTCGCCCTTCGCCAACAGCTTACCCATCAGTTCTGGGCGTTTGCGCATGGTCTTCAGTGCGTTGGATTTATGCCAGTTTGGCGACCCCTGACCGCCAGCTTCGACATACTGGTTGTCCCAGCCGTTTTGGAAGAAGATCACTTTGACGCCTGCGGCGCGTGCGCTGCTGATCGCACGTTTGATGTTGGCGATCACCGGGGCGGTGGCAGAGACATCAAAACCGGCGAGGTCCAGATAACCGCCTGGTGAGGCGTAGGCATTTTGCATATCAACCACGATCAACGCCGTTTCCTGCGGCGCAAAGGCGATGGCCTCCGGGCGGGCGGGCAGGGTTACTGTGTCCCCAGCCTGCGGTATCTGACGGCGTACTACGGGTTGGCTCTCGACAATTTTCATCATGCCACCTCACGGTTTGTGGCGGTTTGTGGGCAAACGTCGGCGCGGCTTTTCATCAGCGGCTGGATCCGCTCGCCGAAGTCTTCCACCCCTTTGATGAAGTCATCGAAGGTCAGCAGCACGCCTTCGGTACCGGGTACGGTAGCGATGTCATCCATCATGCGTGCTACGTTGGCGTAGGAACCGACCAGCGTACCCATATTGATGTTAACGGCAGAGGTCGGGTCCGCCATTTGGCGCACGTTAGTGTCGGCCCCGGAGGTGGTGTCTTTGCCGCTTTGCTCGGTCAGCCAGGCCAGGGCCTCGGTATCGGCTCCTGCTTTATAGCTTTCCCATTTGGCTCGGGCGGCCTCGTCGGTTTCATCGGCAATAATCATAAACAGCACGTAGCAGGCCACGTTGCGACCTTCGCTGTCGGCGGCGATTTTCAAGCGTGCCGCGGTTGGCGCAAAGGCGGTGGGCGTGTTGACACCCTTGCCAAAGCAGAAGTTGTAATCGGCATATTTGGCTGAGAAGGCCATGCCCGCATCGCTTTGTCCGGCGCAGATCACCTTGATGTCCGCCTGCGGCTGCGGGCTGACGCGGCAGTCGTCCATTTGGAAGAACTCACCTTTGAAGTCGGATTTACCGGTCCCCCACAGGTCGCGCAGCACATTGACGTACTCCGCCAGATAATCGTAGCGACGGCCAAAGTAATCGTCGCCCGGCCACATGCCCATTTGCTCGTATTCCGGTTTTTGCCACCCGGTCACCACATTAAGGCCAAAGCGCCCGTTTGAGATGGAATCAATGGTGGAGGCCATACGGGCGACGATCGCGGGTGGCATGGTCAGGGTAGCGGCTGTCGCGTAGATCTTGATGCGAGAGGTGACGGCCGCCAACCCGGCCATCAGTGTGAAAGACTCCAGATTGTGATCCCAAAACTCGGTTTTGCCGCCGAAGCCGCGCAGTTTTATCATCGACAAGGCGAAATCGAAGTTGTAGTGCTCGGCCTTCTGCACGATGGTTTTATTGAGCTCAAACGTGGGTTTGTACTGTGGTGCATTGCTGGAAATCAGCCAGCCGTTGTTGCCGATCGGAATAAATACGCCAATTTTCATTTGAACACCTCGGGTCTGCGAATAGGGCGGTACGCACGTTGCCTGAATAGGTTCCTTCGGGCTGCGTGGGATACGACGGTTATTGCAAACGCAGTGCCAGTTTTAAAAATGTCTTGTTTATCAATGTCTTGTTTTTAAAACGAAGTTGCCTGGTTGAGCAAATGGTCTAAAACAGACCATTTGGTAAAAATGGAGTGCACAAAAAATAGGCGCAGATGCCCGTTAAAGGTGCAAAAAATCACTCGGAAGGGGTAGTCGGCAAAGGCGTAGGTTTCATTGGGTGGCTTTGTTATGCTGGCTTGAATCAGCTTGCTTTAAGGAGCCGTAGTGAAGCCACAAGCCGCTAAATCGCCCACGCGCCGCTCACGTGCGGTGGCCGCAAAGCGCAGCACCATTATGGATGCTGCGCTGGAGTTTTTCTCACTGTACGGCATTCACGGTACTAGCCTGGACCAGGTGGCGGAGCGTGCCGATGTATCTAAAACCAACTTGTTGTATTACTTCCCTTCTAAAGAAGAGCTGTATGTGGCGGTGTTGAAAGGCATTCTTGAGGTATGGCTGGCGCCGTTGAAGGCGTTACGGGCCGATCAGGAACCCCTGCAGGCTATTGGCGAATATATCCGATTGAAACTTGAAGTGTCCCGCCATCACCCGCAGGCGTCACGGCTTTTTTGCCTGGAGATGATCCAAGGGGCGCCGCTGCTAAAACAGGAACTGCAAGGGGGGCTGAAGGCGCTGGTGGACGAGAAGTCTGCCATGATTGAGCGCTGGATTGCCGAGGGGCATATCGCGGCGGTAGATCCACACCACCTGATCTTCATGCTGTGGGCAACCACCCAACACTATGCCGATTTTTGGGTACAGGTAGAAGCCGTGACCGGCAAGACCTTAGAGGATGAGGCATTTTTTCTACAGACGGTGGAAAACGTGCAGAGAGTGATTATCGATGGGATCCGGCCGCGCTAAGCGCCAGCGGAGGGGGGTAGGGGGACAGTGAACCGTCCCCCTGAAGAGGGTTAAGCCACTTTTTTCTTGCGCAAGAACACGTAGGACAGACC
Organism: Serratia sp. CoH_134_PS_4; assembly: GCF_058190535.1. NCBI lineage: Bacteria > Pseudomonadati > Pseudomonadota > Gammaproteobacteria > Enterobacterales > Yersiniaceae > Serratia > Serratia sp. CoH_134_PS_4. Next base: position 75,460 of record NZ_JBXWKI010000016.1, on the reverse strand, counting down.
GAGTACCACGAACCACAGTGGCGTGACGATCAGCGCCTGACGGGTGTCATCACGCAGCGTCAGCAGTACCAGTACAAAGGCGAAGAACGCCATACACACCCAGCACATCAGTTTGCCGGCCGGCATCTTGTAGATCGATTTCTGGTGCAGCGCTGGGCGTTGCTTACGATAAACCAGATACGAACACAGAATAATGGTCCATACAAACATAAACAGGATCGCCGAAACCGTGGTAACCAGCGTGAATACCGTCATCACGTTCGGGATCAGGTAAATCAGCACCACGCCACCCAGCAGGCAGATACACGAGAAGGTCAGGCCGTTAGCCGGTACCGCTCTTTTGGACAAATTAGCAAACGACTTAGGTGCATCGCCTTCCTGCGCCAGACCGAACAACATGCGGCTGGTAGAGAACACCCCGCTGTTGGCGGAAGAGGCCGCGGAGGTCAAGACCACAAAGTTGATTACGCTGGCGGCCGCAGGCAGGCCAATCAGTACGAACAGCTCAACGAACGGGCTCTTGTCGGCAACCACTGAGCTCCATGGTGTGACCGACATAATCACGATCAGCGCGAACACGTAGAACATGATGATACGGATTGGAATTGAGTTGATGGCGCGTGGCAGCACTTTTTCAGGATCTTTGGTTTCAGCCGCAGTCGTCCCGACCAGTTCGATGCCGACAAAGGCGAATACCGCGATCTGGAACCCAGCGAAGAAGCCACTGATGCCTTTCGGGAACATGCCACCGTCATTCCACAGGTGCGAGAACGATGCGACGGTACCGGTAGGCGACTGGAACTGCATGGCGATCATGACAAGTCCGGCAACGATCAGCCCAACAATGGCGACGATTTTGATCATCGCAAACCAGAACTCCATCTCACCAAACATCTTCACCGTTGCCAGATTCAGGCCCAGCAACAGCAAGATGCACAGCAAAGAAGCGATCCACTGTGACAGTTCGGGGAACCAGAATTGCGCATAGGCGGTTATTGCCACGACGTCTGCAATACCGGTGACGACCCAGCAGAACCAGTAGGTCCAACCGGTGAAGAAACCAGCCCAAGGGCCGAGCAAATCGGCGGCGAAATCGCTGAAGGACTTGTATTCCAGATTGGAGAGCAGCAGCTCGCCCATGGCTCGCATCACGAAGAACAGCATAAAGCCGATAATCATGTACACGAAGATGATAGAAGGCCCGGCCAGACTGATGGTTTTGCCGGACCCCATAAACAGGCCTGTACCGATAGCGCCACCAATGGCAATCAGTTGAATATGTCGGTTAGTTAGGTTTCGCCGTAGATGATCTTCTGATTCTGGCGGTGCCTCTGCGGCTATTTTAGATTGATCTACCATCTTATGATGTCCTGTTTTACCTGTCATGAGTGAAATTGCGAGCTCTGAAGTGGCTCTTTTTTATACGATTATCCGGTTTTCCCGGCTTTAGTAAGGTAGTGCAATAACGCCACCTTTGTGCAACATGTTTACAACATTTATGCGAGGGATAAAAGTCGATTGTTCTTTACACTGCGGAGGCAAATCGGACGTCTTGGGGGCGGAAGATTACTCTGGCTCGTAGCAGATTAATAGCCCTAATGTGGCTTATCTCATTGATAAAACAAGAGGTTAAAAATATCGCATGAAAAAAACTAATGAGTGTAAGCGTTTGACATTCGGGGTGTGGAGGCGAATAATTTAACCCGTTGGGTCGTTAGCTCAGGTGGTAGAGCAGTTGACTCTTAATCAATTGGTCACAGGTTCGAACCCTGTACGACCCACCAACAAATCATGCAGTTAGCGTGTTTTCTTCCTTTCCGATTTTTCTTTGTGTGGCCTAATTGGGATACACTTCGCAAAAATTGCATAAATCTAGCGTGAATATTCAGTTAAGTGATCTGGCGCAAGCCGGGTCTGTCTTCGCCCATTTCTATCGACTTTCCACCGCCGATTTCCTACAAAATTGATAATGAAACTTCTGATGGGATGAACCTGCCGGTTCGGCGTTCCGAAGGGCGCGAATTGGTTTGGTACGGGTTATACCCTGTCAATCAAGTGAATGTGTTCGCGGCTTTCATGGAATAGCCGTCGACAAAGAATACGGTAACAGTCTCGGTCGAATTCATCGGCCGGGAAACTGAGCTTTTCAGCTTCATGCAACGATGCCGCGGTACCGAGGTAGAACCAGTTACTGATTATATGGAAGGCCTTGAGTTGGCCTTGCCGTTCCTCGATGGCGATTCTCCCAGGGTATGGCCAGTGTCGTACCTGGGCTTGCTCCAGGGCACCGATCAGCCTGGTCTGATGGGCTTGTGGGGTTTCCTTCCCGCAGCATACGCCTGCGCACTTGCCTAATTGGTGGCGAAAACAGGGTTGACCGGGGCGGCCTTTTTCAATATCCAGATGTGTCAGGCAAAGTCGTTCCTGATCGGCAATATCGAGCAGAAAGTCGATGGCCGCCGTGCGCCGCAGAAACAGGCCGTATAAGTTTGGCGTTCGGGAAAAGTCCAGCGCATCGCTGTAAACGATACGCGTTTGGGAGTCTTGCACTTGTAACGCACAAAGCCGGCGAATTTTGCGCAGTCGCTTGTTGTAAAGTGGACTTTGTTGTTTAACCAAAGATGATTCAAGCAGTAGCGCACCAATCTCACCCACTGTCTCGATGCAGGTTATGCGACGGGTGGTGGCAAGTAATCGCGCTTCCCGCGGATTACGCAGGTGAGACTGAACACGGCGGCGAATATTGACGCTTTTGCCTATGTATAGCGGATGCGCGCAGTTGTCTCCGTGAAAGAAATAGACCCCACAGGTTTGCGGCAGATTGGCGACTTGTTCAGTCAGATGTTCAGGGTATTGATACATGGGCTATCAGGGACTCACCGTTTATGCAGACGTGGCGTATCACGCCAACGTTAATATTGTCTCATTATAAGCGTATCACCTGCTCAGGTTGTGCTAAGAATCATCCCGAAGCGTATGTGCTTAACTACGTGACCATCATCAATCATGCCGTTGACCTGTTCTGTAGTGACGACCACAAGAGGCAATAGCTTGCCGTCAGGCGTAAAGGGACGGTATCTGTCGCTGCGCTTATCGCACTGAGATGCCTATTTTTGCTTTCAGACCCGTGCTTTATCTCGAAGTTGAGATTTGTTATCATTTGCACGAATTTTACCTATAGGGATATAGATATGCGTAAATCGCTACTCGTTGCTCTGGGCGTGATTGTGCTGTCAGGATGCGCGGACCAGCAAGATGATTATGAGTCGTTTAACAAGGTGTCTGCAGACCCGTCGAGCGGTAAAGAGTGGAAAGAGTTTGTCGCCCCTCTCTCAGTGAAAACGCAATCGCCGGGTGAGCGGGAAATGAAGCGCGCTATCCGCCAGAACTGAATGAGAATAAGCCCACCTGAGTGGGTTTTTGCTTTTTAGCCAGGCAATCATACGTCATAGCCAGTGAATTGGCGTCGTCTGCTATACCTTGGCCCATAAATCGGGCTGCCACAGGCTGTTTTAAAAGGAAGGGAATCGTGAGGAAAACACATTTAGGGTTTGACGTTAGCGTACCGGCATTAGTTTTCGTGATTGCCTCGCTGCTGTTGACGGGGTGCTCTAAGACCAGCGCGATTAAACCGGGGCCATCTGGAGACGAGGTCGATGCGCTTTTTGCTGGCTTGGAAGGTAAAGCAACGCCTGTACCTGGTGACGAGATCAATGCGTATCTCACGCAGATACGCGCGGCTATTCAAAGCCATTTCCACTTTGCCGATGCTTACGCCGGTAAGAAATGTTCTTTAAGAATTAAACTGGCTCCGAATGGAATGCTCATAGATGTTCAAGCCGAAGGCGGTGACCCCGCTCTTTGCCGCGCAGCGATAGTGGCAATCACAAATGCCAGCTTTCCCAAACCCCCTTCACCCGCTGTTTATCGTGTCGTTAAAAATGCCGCGTTGGAGTTTCGTCCCCAATAACCGGAATGGCGACAGGATTGTGGCAGCAAGGCGCTTTCCATCTCTTTGCCGTTCGACCATGTTTCCTTTAGCCGCAGCCGGTTTCTCTGATAGGGCATTAGTCCTGGGCGATGAGAGCCGCCGGGTATTACGGCACTTAAAATAGCTGCCCTACAGACATCAAGGCGACGGACCAAACCCCGGCAGACAGCGCACTGGCGCAATAGACCTGCTTGCGTGGCAAAGAGATCATACCGGCGACCAACGGTACGGTGTAGCGCATCACAGCTAAAAAACGCGATACAAACAAGAGCGGGATCCCATTCTTTTGTAGCGCGGATTTCGCTTTGTGCACTGCACCGTGGTAACGGGCCGGCAGCCAGTTTCCGCTTCTACGATGTTGAAGCCATGCGCCGCAGTGGAAGGATAAAATGGAGCCGAGTAGGGCACCGAGGGTAATTGCCGCCCAGACGTGAGTGTCGGCCAGTATCGGTTTACCGGCGACAATACCCAGCATCAGCGTCACTGAGGCGGGCGGCAGTACCGAAGAAATAAAAATGACCGACTTACCCAAGGCAAACAGGAAAATGAGCAGCAACAGGAAGCCGGGTTCTGGGCCATATTTGGCGAGAGTGGCGCTTAATGCCTCCATGGAAGACCTTCATAAAATGTGCCTGAGGGTCAGTGTCCCATTAACCGCTTCAATATAAGCTAAATCGAATGGCTTCAACGCCCAGATTATCTACTGATCTGAGCATGGCTTCTGGTGTTGTTCGCGGCCCATCCTTTTAAGGCGAAGATCAACGCGGCGCACAGCAAAGAGAACATTGCCAACACGATCAAGCCTGCATGCGGGCTATTGAAACGCAGTTCCGCCTCGGTCCGTATTAACGGTGCCAGGAAGCTGAACAGTGCGCCCAACGTGGTGCAAAAACCGATGCCGGCCGCCAACGCCGGGCCTGAAAGGATCTGTGCAGGTAGGGTCCAGAATATCGGTTGCACCGCCAGAAAGCTGACGGCGCAAAAACACAGCGCAATAATGGCAAGAATCGGACCGGCATAGGAAGAGACAACCAATCCCAGCGCGGCAATGAGCATGCAGCCGATGGCGATGGGTAAACGGCGAGCGGTTTTGCGATCGGCATACCGCGGGATGTAATAGACCCCAAATGCTGACACGGCCCAGGGGATTGCCGCTACCAGCGATGCCTTAAACCCAATATTGGTGCCCATCAGTGAGGCCACTTGCGAGGGCAAGAAAAACAACAGGCCGTACACGCCGACCTGAATGGTGCCGTAAATAAAAGCCAGGTGCCAAACCTTGGTATTCCTCAACGCATCCTTCACACTGCTGGTCTCGGTATTTTTTTGTTCCAGGGCTAACTGCGTCACCAACGCCTGCTTTTCTTCCGGAGTCAGATAGCGTGCTGTGGCTGGGCTATCGTCAAGATAGAAATAGGCGAAGATCCCCAGGCCAACGGCCGGCAAACCTTCCAAGACAAACATCCAGAACCAGCCTGGCTGCCCCAGCACGCCATGCATTTCAAGCAACGCGCCAGAAATCGGTGAGCCCAGGGTCAAGGCGGCGGGAACCCCGAGCACAAAGATACCTATCACTGAGGCTCGGATCTTGTTGGGGAAATAAATGGAAGCGAGCAAAAGGATCCCGGGGTAGAAGCCCGCCTCGGCCAGCCCCAGCAGGAAGCGTAGGGCGATAAATTGGTATTCGTTGCTGACGAAACCCGTGCAGGCTGACAGACCCCCCCATACCGCCGTGGTGGCGCTGAGCCAAACCTTCGCACCCAGCCTATTCATCAGCAGGTTGGCTGGAATACCGAAGATGGCGTAAGCCGCGAAGAATATCCCCGCACCCAGTGCGAAGGCGGATTGTGACAAGGCGATATCAACCGACATCGCGTCTTTGGCAAAGCCCACATTCACGCGATCGATAAAGGCGACAAAATACAAAGAGAACATCAGGGGGATCAATCTGCGCCAGGTCTTCTTGATGGCTGAGTTGAGCGCGGGGCTGGTGTAGGTCGTATTGTTCACTGGGTTAAACCTCTCAAACAGGTTGAACGACGGAGAGCGACGCAAGACCGGCAGCTCTCTTGCCTCCATTGCCACTGCGGGAGCATTCACTGTCGGTATTCAGTTTTTGCCCAAAGGTCTAAAGGACTAATGGTCAGGCCTTTGTGGGCAAAAAAATCGGCGATAAACGCGGTCCTGGCCATGCGATTAGAGAAGAACTCTTGCGGACACTAAAAATTGACAATTGGTTAACTTGAAATTCACATATGGGCGGGGATGATTCAAGCCTGGTGATGAAGATCTGTGCGCGCAATCACTGAATGCCAAACTTTGCATTTAATAAAGGCAAACTCTGTTCTGCGCAGGTAGAGTGACCCCACATGATAGATATGCTGAAGGGAAAGGGCGACATGCTAAAGGTAATAGCAGAAGATTTTATCAAGCTCGATTGTATAGACACGGTGATGCCGCTGTATCAGGAATTGGTCGAGAAAACCCGGCAGGAACCACGTTGCCTTTCCTATGAACTGTTTATTGATCATCAGGATCCGGGACATTTTATTTTCGTTGAGGAGTGGCCCGATCAAGCCGCGCTGGATACTCATTGCCAAACTGAACATTTCAAACGATTAGTGCCGTTGATCAATCAGCACCAAAGCAAATCTTGTACCTTTCTATTTATGCAGCCTTTCCCTTCAGCGGAGCGTTGAAAGACCAAAAAATCCCCGCAGAGCGGGGTTAATGGCTTCTCAAATGCGGTCTTGTAGTGATTAAAAATTAGACGATCAATGGCGGGCCTACTCTAGGAATGCTCTCAAAAGAAAAGCTATCCAGCCAGTTTGACGGTATTCATTTTTCTGACAGAGGCGTCACGATTTTTTCTTTCTGGAAGCAAAACTGTATTAACAACAGGGCGAAGATCCCCAACGGCAACGACAATAGCGGCAGGCAGTAGATCGGTAAGGTATACAGCGTCAGGCCACCCAACATACTGCCTGCCGCAATACCGGCATACAAAACCGAACTGTTTAGTGAAACGGTCAACGCACCAACAGGTTTTGACAATGACAATAAGTGATGTTGAATGGGGACCAGATACATCCAGCCGCTAATGCCCCACACCAGGAAAATCGTGAGTACCCACCAAGGGGACGTGGCGTAAAACGTCAGCAGGAATAGTGAACCGGTTTGAACAGACACCGAAAGCAGCAGCACACACTTACTGCCGAAGGTATCGGTCAACAGGCCGGAAACGATGTTGCCGATGACTGCGCCGATACCGAACACCAGCAGCGCGAGGGGCAAAATTGCCTCCTGGCCCAACTGGGTGTCTTTTAGCAATACGCTCACATAGCTGTAAACAATGTGCTCGGAACAAACGGCGAAGAAGGTGATCACTAAGGTTGTCAGTACCGCTTTTTGCCGCAGTGGGGCAAGCCGTTCTTTCAGCGTATGTTTACCCGACGCCGTGATGGTATTGAGTGTCAGTGAAAGGCCCAGCAGCGAGAAAACACCCAGCAGTGCGATCAGTAAAAAGATCTCTCGCCAGCCGATCAGCGTGGCCAAGAAGGTTCCAAAAGGAATGCCCAGGGCGATAGCCAGCGTCATGCCGCCATAAACGATCGCTATCGCCAGCCCACGGCGCTTTTCCGAGACGAGTCCAGCCGCAGCGGCGGCAGCCTGTGGCATATAGCAAGCTGCCCCTAGCGCTGCCAGTACGCGCCCGGCACACATTTGAAGAAAGCTGTCGGCATCAGTGCAGACCAGATTTCCGGCGATAAATAGCCCCAGAGCCAACTGTAAAACAGGCTTACGGTTGACGTTGCCCAGCAGCCAGGCTGTCAGTGGAGCAAACATCATGTAAGCCAGGGAAAAGACCGTGATTAATTGACCTGTCTGTGCGGGGCTCATTGCAAAGGTGTCAGATACCTCATTAAGTATGCCGGCGACGATAAACGCATCGGTACCTATGGCAAAGGTACCGGTCGCCATCAGGCACAGCGTCAGGAAATGGCCATTATAATCTGTCATGGTAGCGGGCCCGATTCAGATGATTGCTGTTGTGATTGAAAAATCGTGTTTGTACGTCATTCAGTTCCCACGAATAAGTGATATCTCTGCTTATGGTGCGGGTCATTGCGAATAACCCTTTGCCATAAAAATCGCTGTGAGTTTTTTTATGTTTGCAAAGGCTGAGCCTTTTATTCGGGTTTAAATTGTTCCGGGTGTTACTGGCAAAAGTAATGGGGGGAGGACATTGGTGTCCACTGGTAGAAATGACAGGTTAACAACACGTATTTTTTATGTTCTCTGGGTAAAGCCAGCAAGCAGCGGGGTTAACGTGGTTATATATTCACACATGTATGGCATCGTTACTTTTAGTTATAGCCAGGGTGTTTATATTATATGAAACGGCCGTTGTCGCCCTGATATAGTGAACCTCACTTACTGATTGGCCTGCACTGTGCGCTGGAGAACCGCTTTATGGACACTCACATTCAGCCTTTGATGGATGATCTGCTCAGCAGCCTGTCTGACCGCGAGGTGTTTTTAAGTCGGTTGGCACCTTGCGCTCAGGCGCTGGGTTTTGAGTACTTTTCTTATACGGTCTTTTCCTGCTATCCGGCCAGCCGGCCAAAAATGTTGATAGAAAGCAATTACCCCGAGCCATACCTGGAGGACTACCGCAAACTGCGGGTGTACCTGCAAGACCCGATGGTTGAACGGGCTCACCACTCTACGCTGCAGTTTTATTGGGACGAGCAGTTCTATCAGAATAAGCCGGCGCTGTGGTGGCGTATGGCGCAATTCGGCCTTCGCGAAGGTTGGTCGCAGTCGATCAAGGATTGCTATGGTCGGCTGGGTATTCTCACCTTTGCCGGTAAAAAGATCCCTGACCAGTCACCGCAGGCCGGCGCACGCCACGAAACCTTTTTTCTGTGGCTGGCGCAGATTGCCCATAAAACGCTGCGTGAAGCATTAATATCGGTGAACGACGAGGCGATAAAAGACGTACTGACGCTGCGCGAGAAGGATATTTTACGCTGGTGCAGTGAAGGAAAAACCTCGGAAGAAACGGCGTTGTTAATGGGGTTGAGCGAGCGGACGGTGAATTTTCATATCGGCAATTCTATTAAAAAACTGTCGGTGGCCAATAAAACCGCCGCCACGGCGAAAGCGGTGTATTTACAGCTGATTTAGCCGACGCTGAAATAATTATTTGGCTAGCCGTTAGGGATGTTATGTTTATATTCTGTTAAACAGAGAGTCATTCCCTTTCGTTTATACTGCCGATCACAAAAGCGCGAGAAAGCGGTTCACCCTTATCCCTCTCGGCAGTACGCTGTAGGCACTGCGGTTACATAGAAGGGATGTGATATGTACAAGACAATATTAGTGCCGATAGACATTGAAGAAGACCTGCTGACCGAGCATGCGCTGAAGCATGTTGAGTATCTGGCGAAGCTTTCCGGTGCCAAAGTGCATTTCCTTCATACGTTGCCGGATGCTTCGGCGTTCGTCACTGCGTATTCGTTTGGCATTAAAGAGTTTGAAAACCAGGCGGAAGTGAAGGCCATCGATAAGCTGAAAAAAATCATGTCGGAAGTCGACATTCCGCTGGAGCGTCTGGATTATACTGTCAGTTTCGGTTCTCCACGCGATCAGGTACTGGAATTGGCGGAGGAAATTGACGCTGAACTGATCATCATCGGTTCGCGTCGTCCAAGTGTGAAAACCTATCTGCTGGGTTCCAATGCCGCGGCCATTGTGCGCCATGCCAACATCTCCGTGATGGTGGTCAGATAATCTTTTTATTCAGGCCCGCAATTCACGGCTGCGGGCCTGCATCATTCAGCGGCAGAGAGCCACAATGTCGTCATACAGCGTCTGCGGTAAGGTAATGCCATGCTGCTCACTGTATTGTCTTTGTTGAAAACGCCGTTCCCCTGGAATACGTGCCCCTTGCTCGTTCATATCAGCGAACAACGCCTCCGCCCGGGCTAAATGGGCTGTTTTGTCTGCACCCAAAAAACGATCGGGATCCATCGCGATAATAAGCTCACCCCCATAGGGCGACGAACCGGTCTGCTTATCATAGGCCAGCGACTCTTTACTGGTCATATCACCAATCAGTGGCCCCGCAAGCAGTTCTACCATCGCCGCCAACGCCGATCCTTTATGGCCGCCAAAGGTCAGCATCGCGCCTTGCAACACGCTGGCGGCATCGGTAGAAGGTTCCCCTTGTTGGTCTATGCCCCAACCTGGCGGTAGCGGCGTACCCGCACGCCGATGCAGTTCAATTTCCCCGCGTGCAGCCGCACTGGTGGCCATATCAAAAATAAACGGCGGCCGCTGTGGCCGAGGCCAACCGAAGGCAATAGGGTTGGTGCCAAACAGCGGCCGGGTTCCACCAGCAGGCGTGACCCAGGCATGGCTAGGGGTACAGGCCAATGCCACCAGCCCCTGATCGGTTAATGGCTCGATATCCGCCCACAGCGCGGAGTAATGCACACAGTGGTTAATCGCCAAGGCGGCGATGCCGTTGGTGCGTACCTTGTCGATAAAGGTTGGCAGTGCCGTACGATAGGCCAGCAACGAGAAAGCGTCGTGGGCATCCACGCGCAAAATTCCCGGGGCCTGATCGATCAGCGTGGGGGTGGCGTCGGCAGAGACTTTACCTGCCAACAGCGAACGCACGCAGCCGAGCACTCGGTACAGGCCGTGTGAGGCGCAGCCGTCACGTTCACCGGCAGTTACGTTCTGCGCGACGGCATCGGCATGTTCGGCGCTGAAGCCGTTGCTGCGCAATGCGCGCAGTGCTAGATGATAAGCATCGTTTAGCGACAGGTGTTGGGTTTGCGTCATCAGATTTTCCCTCCGTAGTTACTCTTCTTCATCGCCGGTAAAATTTGCCTGAGGTAAACAGGTATAGGCTCCCCAGTAATAGATAGCTAACGCAATGACCGCCACCGTGAGGGTGTCCCACGGGTGGCCGATCGCGTTGATGCCGCCAAAACTGCCGAGGTAGGACGCGATAATAATCAGCGCATAGAAGGCGATCAGCCACAGTGAGGACCAAACTTGCTGCTTCAGGCTGACGGCGTGGGTTGGCACCTTGTTTTTGAACAGGATATAGACGACAAACATCAGGATTTGCAGGCCGAGTAGCCAGGAAACCGTGTTCCAGCCGGACCAATAGACGATTAACGCCGAGATAATAAAAGATACCGGGCCAAGCACGCAGAACCCACGCACGAAGAAGGGGCGCGGCAGATCAGGCGCGTTGCGGCGTAGGCCTGCGGCGGTAACAGGTGCAATGGCGTAACTCAGCACCAATGCGGCGGACACTACGCCGATCAGCCTCTCCCAAGAGGGGAAAGGCAGCGTCCAGAAGATCGACAGCGCAAAAGTCAACCACAGTGCGGGACGTGGGATGCCGGACTCTCCGTCGATGCGGGTAAAGATCTTAAAGAAGGTCCCGGCGCGCGCCCAGCCGTACACCACGCGCGGCGTGGCGTTCATATAAATGTTGCCGGTGCCGCTCGGCGAGATAATCGCGTCACTTACCACCAGAAATGCCAACCAACCCATGCCCAACGTGATAGCGATATCCCGGTAGGGCAGTGAAAATTGCTGACTGATGCCGGCCCAGCCACCGCTCAGCATTTCGCTGGGGATACTGCCGAGGAAGGCCACTTGCAGCAGTACGTAGATAATCGTGGATAACACCACCGACAGGATCAGCGCGATAGGGATGGTGCGCTGCGGGTTTTGCACTTCGCTGGCGACCGAGATAATGGGCGTCAGTCCCAGATAGGCAAAGATAATCCCACCGGCTGAGATAGCTGCTTCCACCCCGGCAGAGCCGAAGGGAGCAAACCCCTGACTGTGCAGGTTTTCAGGCTTGAAGAAGCTGAACAGCACCACGATAACCAACAGCGGCACCACGAATTTAATCACGCTGATCAGATTGTTGGATTTCGCAAAGGTTTTGACACTGTAGTAGTTCAGGGCGAAGAAAAAACACAGCAACAGCAGTTGGACCAGCCAGCCGATCAATGTCGGGTTGCCCGAGCCGGGTTGGCTTAGAAAAGGAAACCAGGCGGCGGCATACTGGCGGGCAGCAACAATTTCTATCGATATCAGGCTGGAGAAGGCAATTAGGGTAATAAACCCCAGTAAATAGCCCATCAGTTCCCCGTGGGAGAACACCGGGTAACGAATAATGCCGCCGGCGCGTGGAAGTGCGGCGCCGAGTTCACAATAAACAATCCCGAGCAGTAAGACGGCCAGGCCACCTATCAGCCAGGAGTAAATACCGGCTGGGCCGGCGATGGAGGACACGTGGCTGGCGGCGAACAGCCAACCTGAACCAAATATTGCGCCCAGGCCGATAAACGTTAAGTCGGTGAGCGTAAGCTGCTTCTTGAATTTGCCTTGGGTTGTCATGGTTTTACCCTTTTGTTATTAGATGGCATGCAGATGTGGTCTGGCTAATGGTTGGCGGATGAGTGGACTGGGTCACGGGTGTAAATACCGTTAACCAGCCGCAGCAGGCCAAGCGGATTACTGTCTTGTAACGGCGGTGGCAGCAGTGCCGCAGGATAATTCTGTAAGCAAACCGGGCGCAGGAAGCGTTCAATAGCCAGCGTGCCCACAGAGGTGCCGCGTGCATCGCTGGTGGCAGGATAAGGGCCGCCGTGCACCATGGCATCACACACTTCTACTCCAGTCGGATAGCCGTTGAACAGCACACGTCCCGCTTTGCGCGTCAACTGTTGCGCCAGCGGTGCGGCATCATGTAAATCGCCCTCGTCGGCCAGCAAGGTGGCGGTTAATTGCCCTTGCAGGCTATCGAGCGCGGCAGTCAGTTGTTGGTTATTTTCCACCGTTACCACAATGGCCACAGGGCCAAACACTTCCTCCTGCAACAGCGGGTTGCCGCTCAGCAGCAAGTCGATATCAGCCTGGTACAGCTGTGGTGCCGCCAGATAAGGTCGTTCCTCGCGGTTGCCGGCAAGGTGGCGAATGCCTGGTTGTTTTTCGAGTGCAGCCAACCCGCTGTGGAAATGTGTCAGCGTGCCGGCGTTCAGCATGGCCTGCGGCGCGGCAACGTTTACCTTCGAGGCGAGTTCCTGAATAAATTGATCAAATGCTTCTCCACGTGGGGCGATGATCAACCCCGGTTTGGTGCAGAACTGCCCACACCCCAAGGTGAAGGAGGCAACCAGTTCGTGCGCAATTTGCTCACCACGGCGGGCCAACGCCAGCGGCATCACGATCAGCGGGTTGATGCTCGACATCTCGGCAAATACCGGGATAGGGTGCGGGCGGCGCATGGCGAGATCGAACAGGGCCCTGCCACCCCGTAACGAGCCGGTAAAGCCCACCGCCTGGATGGCTGGGTGCTGGACCAGATCGGCACCGATGCGGTCGCCGTAAATCATGTTGAAGACGCCGGCCGGGATGTTTTGCTGTTCTCTTGCCCGTTCAATTGCCTGCGCGGTCAATTCGGCAGTGATCATATGGCTGCTGTGCGCTTTGAACACCACCGGGCAACCCGCCGCGAGTGCAGCGGCGGTATCACCACCGGCAGTGGAGAACGCCAGAGGGAAATTGCTGGCACCAAATACGGCCACCGGACCGATGGCGGTTCGATACTGCCGGAGATCGGGGCGTGGCAACGGTGTCCGCTGCGGCAACGCGCTGTCTATGCGCACGCCATGCATATCCCCACGGCGTAGCAAGGTGGCAAATAGCCGCATCTGGCCGCTGGTTCTGGCCCGTTCGCCACTGAGGCGAGCTAATGGCAGCGCGGTTTCCTGCATGGCGAAGGTAAAGAAATCCTCACTCAGTGCATCCAATTGGTCGGCAATCGCCTCAAGAAAATCGGCGCGGCGTTCGGCGCTGAATTGTGAATAAGCCGTGAAGGCTTGTGCGGCTGCGTCGGCAGCCGCAGCGGCTTCTGTGGCGCTGGCTGAGAAAAAAACATGACCGGTCGGCAGACCGTTATCGGCACGCAGGCTGATAAGGTCGGCCTCACCGCTGGCGTAGCGTTGGCCGCCGATAAACTGTCTGCCGCTGAGGGTATAGGTGTTGGGCATGGGTTCCCCCTGTTTAGCAAGTGGCTAGGCCCGGCAGTGAACCGGGCGAGTGAGAGCGGCGATTAAAGACCGACATTCGGCAATGCTGGGCGGTTTGCCAGCGCTTTTTTGACCACCGCAGTGACGTCGGCAAGCGTCTCGCCTTGCAGCGCTAAACGTGGCGGACGGGTGATAGCGCTGCCACGGCCGACTAACTCTTCACACAGCTTGATGCACTGCACCAAATCCGGTCGCGCATCCAGGTGCAGCAACGGCATAAACCAGCTGTAGAGCGCCAGCGCTTCCTCAAAGCGTTTTTGCTTCGCCAGGCGGAATAGCGTTTCGCCTTCGCGTGGGAAGGCGTTAGACATTCCGGAGATCCACCCTTCGGCGCCGACGGCGATGCTTTCCAGTACGACGTCGTCCAAGCCTGCGAACAGCACAAAGCGGTCGCCGACCTCATTACGCAAATCGATAAAGCGACGGGTATCACCGGAAGAGTCTTTGAAACACACGATATTTTCGCAGTCGACCAGGGTCGTCAGGATGTCGGGCGTCACGTCGTTTTTATAAATGGGAGGATTGTTGTAGACCATGATCGGCAGATCGGTGGCGGTGGCAACGCTGCGAAAGTGTGTGGCGGTTTCATGGGGTTTGGCAGAGTAAACCAATGCCGGCATGACCATAATGCCGTCGACACCGACCTTCTGAGCTTCACGCGCCATATTCTTCGCGAAGGCGGTAGTGAATTCGGCGATGCCGGCAATGACGGGCACTTTGCCCTGTGCAGCATCACGTGCGACTTCAATGACTGACAGTTTTTCCTGCATTGTCAGCGAGGTATTTTCACCCACGGTGCCGCAGACCACCAGACCCGAAACGCCGTCCTTGACCAGGTTTTTGATCACCGTATGGGTGGCGTCGAGATCCAAAGAAAAGTCGCTGCGAAACTGAGTGCTGACCGCCGGGAATACGCCGCTCCAGCTAATGGCTTTATGGCTCATAGTGTTTGTCCTGTCGTCCAAGTTTGTTAATCAATGGTGAATTATTGGTAAAATCCAATCACAGATTGACCTGTATTGTTCGCAGGGGCTTGACGGTTTTCGCCGAATGCCATGACGAAATTGGCACAATTGGACAGAACATCAGATAGCCAAAACCCTGACGTTTACCACGCCTAAAAGGAAGAGGTTATTGATATGAGTCAATGCGTTATGGTGCGAGCGTGATGCGGAAATCGCGAGGTGTGGAGCCGGTCATCGCCTTGAACTGGCGGCTGAATGCGCTGTGATCAGTGTAGCCGCACTGCAAGGCTATGTCGGTAATGGGCAGATCGCTGGCCAGCAGTTCGGTGGCTTTTTCCAGGCGTACTTTGTGGATCATCTGGCGTGGCGTGAGATGAAAAATGCGTTTGCAGTAACGTTCGATCTGCGCCACGGAAAGCGCAGTGAGCGTCGTCAGTTCTTCGAGAGCAATTGGGCGGGCGTAATGCTGACGAATATAGACGTCTATGGCGGCTAAACGTTGATAGGCGGGGTGATTCGCTTTGGCCTCTTGCAGGTCATGCGATATGCCCGCCATGCCGATGATTTTGCCCTGAGTATCATACAGCGCCAGCTTTTGCGTCAGGCACCAGCCGGTTTCACGGCCACTGTACAGGTGCATTTCCAGCTGATCCTGGATCATAACGCCATGGTGCAGTACACGCCGATCTTGCTCGGTATACCCCGAACCGAGCTGCGCTGGGAATACGTCCGCCGAGGTTTTACCCAGAAGCGGCGTGACGGTTTTAAATCCACAACGTTTAGCCAGTGTCAGGTTGGCCAACAGATAACGTGCCTGCACGTCTTTGATAAAGAACACGACGTTGGGAATGGCGTTGAGCAGCGGCACGATCAACGCCAGTGAGTTCAGCAGGTCATGCAGGGTATTCGGGCGCTGTTGTGCCAGGCCATCGCACCAGCGAGACAGTTGTTCAATGGCAAAGACGTCCTCTTCCTGTTCGTCAACAAGGGGCCGGGGAGCAGTGATAACCGGATGGTCTTGGGCTAATCGCATAGCAATACCTTTTCCCGTCGAGTGACTCAAATCTGAGGCGGCCGGGCAGGCCATTTTTGAAGCGCTTAATCAATATTAACTTTCTTATAACTTTTCAAGCGTAGCTGCCAATTATGCGGAACACCGCATACTTTTGCATGCCACTGAGCGGGCATCCGGTAAAACGCCAAGCCGAAAATTGTGCTGATTTCTGCATTCCCCGCGCCGAAATGCATCAAGCCGTCATCAGCATATTCGGTCAGGCTAACGCTATCGGTAACATTTCATTAACCCAGGAGACTCCGATGGCTCTTACTTCGCAATTCACCCGGCTGCGCGCGATCGATTCCCATACTGGCGGTGAGCCAACACGGCTGATCGTCGATGGATTCCCCACATTGGGCACCGGCAGTATGGCGGAGCGCAAGGCACTGTTTGCCCAACAGTATGACG
Source organism: Serratia sp. CoH_134_PS_4 (assembly GCF_058190535.1). Classification (NCBI taxonomy): domain Bacteria; kingdom Pseudomonadati; phylum Pseudomonadota; class Gammaproteobacteria; order Enterobacterales; family Yersiniaceae; genus Serratia; species Serratia sp. CoH_134_PS_4. The sequence goes on along the minus strand of NZ_JBXWKI010000016.1, from coordinate 58,906 downwards.
ACTGGCGCAGCGCTATTATTCTGGAGCCTCGCGGCAATGACGTGCTGGTGGGGGCTTTGCTGTGTGAACCCTGTTCACCACAGGCAACGGCAGGGGTGATTTTCTTTAATAACGCCGGTTATCTGGGGATGTGCGGCCACGGCACTATCGGACTGGTGGCCTCGCTGGCCTATCTGGGGCGGATTGGCGTAGGGGAGCACCTGGTAGAAACCCCGGTGGGTACGGTGAATGCCACGTTGCACGCGGATGGCAGTGTAACAGTGGAAAACGTGCCCGCTTACCGATATCGCCGACAGGTTGCGGTTGAGGTGGCGGGGTACGGAACGGTGGTTGGCGATATTGCCTGGGGCGGGAACTGGTTTTTTCTGATCGGCGAGCATCATCTGGCTATCAATACGCAAAATTTGGAGGCCCTCACGGCCTTTTGTTGGGCTGTGCGTCAGGCTCTGGAGCTGGCGGGGATTTATGGGGAAGAGGGTGGCATGATTGATCACATCGAACTCTTTGCCGCCGATACGCAGGCTGACAGCCGCAACTTTGTACTGTGCCCGGGCAAGGCTTATGACCGTTCCCCCTGCGGTACTGGCACCAGTGCAAAGCTGGCCTGTCTGGCCGCTGACGGAAAATTACAGCCAGGAGAAATTTGGCGTCAGGCAAGTGTGATTGGTAGCCAATTCAGCGGCTATTACCAGCATAACGGCGATCGCGTGACGCCGTTTATTCGTGGGCAAGCCTATGTGTGTGCTGACAGCCAACTGTTGTTAGATGAGCGTGATCCCTTTATTTGGGGGATCCGTTAATGGTTGCCTGCAGGCGTGCCGAGGCGATTGTGGTGGGGGCTGGCATCATTGGTGCTGCCTGCGCCTGGCAGCTGGCAAGGCAGGGGGTTCAAGTCCTGCTGGTAGACAATCAGCGTGCGGGTGCGACGGCAGCAGGCATGGGGCATCTGGTTTGTATGGATGATAACCCGGCGGAACTGGCCTTAAGCGCCTACTCGCTGCAACTGTGGCGCAGCGTGGTGGACCGGATACCGGAAAGCTGCGCCTGGCGCGGTTGTGGTACGTTGTGGCTGGCAGAGCGGGACGATGAAATGGCCATTGCCGCAGGCAAGCGGCAACGTATGGCGGAATATGAGGTTGCCAGTGAAATATTGAGCCCCACTCAGGTTGCGGGGCTGGAACCTATGCTGCGTGCCGGGTTGGCGGGGGGATTACGCGTGCCGGGTGACGGCATCGTGTATGCCCCTAACGTTGCCGGGTGGTTAGTCGCTGACGCTGGGTCTGCGGTCAGGGTGATCACGGGTGAGGCGATCGCGCTGGAAGCGCAGGCCGTCGTGTTGGCCTGCGGTGAACGGCTAACGGCGCCGGTTGTCGTACTGGCCAGTGGCCTGCAGGCCGATAGGCTGTTGGAACACCCCTTATTACGTGCGAAGAAAGGGCATCTTGCGATCACCGATCGCTACCCCAGGCGGGTTCGTCATCAATTGGTTGAACTGGGTTATGGCGCCAGTGCCCATGCCAGTGATGGCACTTCGGTAGCATTTAACGTTCAGGCTCGCCCAACAGGCCAGTTGTTGATCGGCTCGTCGCGCCAGTTTGATGTCCCTGACAGCACTATCGATATGGTATTGCTGGCCGCCATGTTGGCACGCGCCAACACCTTCCTGCCTGAACTGGCTCAGATGAACATTATCCGCTGCTGGACCGGTCAACGCGCCGCGTCTGCCGACGGCTTGCCGCTGCTGGGCCCGCATCCTCAACATCGCTGGTTATGGTTAGCGTTAGGTCACGAAGGGTTGGGTGTCACCACAGCGTTGGGCAGCGCAGCACTGATCGCGGCGCAGATCCATAATCATCGACCGGCCATTGATGACACGCCTTATCTGGCATCGCGCATGTTTCGGAAAGAGGTGTTGTCAGTATGAACAAGAAACAGACTCTACTTACGTTAACCCTTAACGGTGAAACTCTCTGCGTGCCGGAGGGCATTACCGTGGCAGCTGCGCTCAGCCTGAGTGGACAGGATGGGTGCCGTTTTTCTGTCAGCGGCCAATTACGTGCGCCGTTTTGTGGCATGGGTATCTGCCAAGAGTGTCGTGTCACGGTGAATGGGCTTCGGAGGCTGGCGTGTCAGACACTGTGTCAACCTGGAATGCATATTGAAAGGACAGAGAATGAGTGAGCTCACGTGTGATGTACTGATTGTTGGTGCTGGTCCTGCAGGGTTAGCGGCGGCTTGCGCTGCGGCAGAGAGTGGCCGGTCAGTGCTGGTGCTTGACGACAACCTCCGTCTGGGTGGGCAAATCTGGCGCGATGGGCCGACTGTAGCGCTACCTACGCTAGCGCAGCAATACCGTCGGGCCGTTGAGGCACAGAGTAATATAACATTGCTTAATGGTGTCAAAATCGTAGCCCAGTGTGGGCCGCAAAGCATTCTCTACGAAGATGCGGCGGACAGTGGCACCGTGGAGTATCAAAAACTGATTTTGTGCTGCGGCGCTCGGGAACTGTTGCTCCCGTTTCCCGGTTGGACGTTGCCGGGCGTGACCGGCGCGGGCGGCCTGCAGGCGCAAATTAAGCAAGGGCTACCTATTAAAGGAGAGCGGGTGGTTATTGCGGGTAGCGGCCCATTGCTGCTGGCCGTTGCCAACAGTGTTGCCAGCGCAGGGGGGGAAGTGATAATGCTGGCGGAGCAAGCGCCCGTCTCGCAAATAGCGGCTTTTGCCGGCGGGTTATGGCGTTGGCCTGTGAAGTTACGCCAGTCTTTTGCTCTCGCCAATAGCCATTATCGTCCAGGCTGCCATGTGCTGGAGGCGTTAGGTGAACAGCGGCTAAAAGCGGTTAGGATTAAAAAAGGCGGGCGCGTGGTGACACTGGACTGCGAACGTTTGGCCTGTGGTTTTGGGCTGGTGGCGAATATCGAGCTGGCGATGCTATTGGGATGCCGTATCGACAATGACGTTATTGCGGTGGGCGATGACCAGCAGACCAGCCAAGCGAATATTTATGCAGCCGGTGAATGTACCGGTATTGGCGGCAGTGAACTGGCGCTGGCTGAAGGCGCCATTGCTGGATATGCCGCAACCGGCAATCTGGAGAATATGCAGGCATTAACGGCACAACGTGCCAAGTGGCAGCAATTTTCTGATGCGGTGGCGCGAGCCTTTGTGCTTAATCCAGCATTGAAAGCGCTGGCAACACCCGAAACATTGTTGTGCCGTTGTGAAGATGTGTCGCTGGGGGAGGTTAGTGGCTTGCCTGACTGGACGTCGGCCAAGTTGAGGAGCCGCTGTGGCATGGGGGCCTGCCAGGGCAAGATCTGTGCGACAGCGGCACGCCACGTGTTCGGCTGGCAGTTTTCAACGCCGCGCATTCCATTAACACCGGTAAGGGGGGCAACATTGGCGCGCTTGGGAAGGATAAAAACCGACGGATAAGCCTGCTACACTCAGACAGAGTGAGCGGAAAAATCGGGCGGAGAACGGATGACAAATGCACTGATTACACTGGGGCTGTGCCTGCTGCTAATGCCGCTGTTGTTGTGGCTGATTGGCCGGGCATTATCAGCGGCAAAAGATAAAAAGCCGGAAGGGGACAAGCGTAAACCCAGGTCCGGCATGCCGCACGGTGATGATGAATAATCTCCGGCGGCACGCGCTATCGGTGAAGGCGCCATGCCAACCCCGTCATTGGCATTCCTAATACTGTGGCCAATAATACGTTTTCTCATGCCAGCCTTTGCCGTACATGCAGGCTTCGATGGTTGCCGAACGGGCCCCCTCATTACGATCATTTTGCACCGTTTTAAACGAGGGTTGTTTTTCGTAGCGATAACCTGCCGGGCAGTCCTTCTTATCTTTCTCGCAAGTCTGATAGGTGTTTTCGTAGCTAAATTCAAAATCTCTCACCACGTCGGGTGGAAAACGCTCGAAGCCGCGCCCTTTGCATTCGGCATATTCAGCATCGCGAGTGGCAGCGCCAGCACCCGCTCTTTCCCACTGTGTACAGGCGTTCAATGTCATTAATGGTAATATAATCAAAAATCTATACGTCTTCATGGTGTCCCTGACTCTTCCTTTCGTCCTATACGCACTCCCTAGGAATTTTCCTAGCAGAGGAAGGGGGGAGTGTAATAAATTGGTGCCAAAAAAGGAAATGATAATAGTTATTGTTTAGATGAGGTTGATGTAGTCTGCCGGCCTGGATGGAGGCTGAGAAATTCACTGATGATTGAAATAATAATTAATTGTGATAATACACGCGCTAAGTTTTTTTTCGGGTTTTATATTCCTGCATTTTTAAGATATTTACCCAAGGGTTTTTCTTTATTCTTGGTTAAGAAAGGATATTTAAAGTATGCAAAATTGGTTGCAGGGTATTTATATTGCTTTTTATGGGTTTTCACAGTTAAAACTATTATTGAATTTTCAGGTAATGCGATTGCAATCCATGTGTAAATTTTCTAGATTCAGGATCGATAGATGATTGTCATGATGATGAAGACATTAAAGGGAGTTTTATTTTGGCGAATAAACCTGAAGTGCCTAAAAACAGTGCTGGTTTACCTTCATTATCAGATAATTATGATGGGTTGAGAAATCTTTCAGATGTGGGTGATTCATTGGGCTATGGTCGTACGCGTTTTTATCAGTGGTGTCGAGGACGGGGCTTTATCACCCTGATGAATGCACCCTCTCCGGAGATGATCAGTTCCGGTTATATGGTGACTGAATTATCGGAAAATGGCTATTCGCGAGTTTACGTGACAGATGAAGGCTTTAACTATGTGAGTGGCGTTTTTCAAGATGACATTAAGAAACGCATGGTTAAGCTTTAGATTATCCATAAAAATCCTATCTATTTCAATATAATAACACCAGAATATTCTTATGTTTCCGGTTGTTATACATAGAAAAATGTGGGTAAGCGGAGATGGCCCTCTTTTCTATCCTCCCCAGAGCATTGGAAGTTATCTTATTTTTCTACCAACAGCGCTTCAGTGCTACGGTCGGCGGTTATTCTCTTGCTACTATGAGGATCGTTTTTTTTCAGGAGCTCAGGATGAAGCATTACGCCGCTTTACTCGTTACGGCCATGTTGTTGTCTGGCTGCGCCACCCAAAGTGTTCCATTACAACAGGCGGAGTTACCACCACCTAGCCGTTTGTTGCTTTATCAGAACGTGCCGCAAACGCCATTTGCAACGGTAGTCGTTGTTCGTGACAGCGGGATGTTGGCAGGGAGTTGCCGTACCGGGGTGTATATCAACGGAGAGTTTGCTGCATCACTGGCGGCCAAAGAGAAGGCCGAGTTTCGGATACCCGTAGGTAATAATGAAATTAGCATTGGGCAGGATATGATCGAAAATAGCCTGTGCATTTGGCGCGATACCAACGGCCGCTTACCGATGACGTTACGTGCCGGTGAGAGCCGTTATTTCCGAATCGCCGGCGATATGCAACGCGGATTTGTCCTGCAGGCCAGCAAGCCATAAACCTGGCGGGGGCCGTCAGCGCCCCTGCCACCATCCCCATAGGCTAACCAATAGCCACGCTGCGGCGATCCAACACAATACGGCAGCCAGCAGTGCCCAAGACAGCTTCATGCTGTTGATAAAGCAATACAGTGAGATCAGGTAGACCAGATAGGGTAACACGGCCCACATGCCGAAAATCAGCGTGGTTCTCAGGGCTTCTATCGAACGTTCGCTGCCGACAATGTAATGAGCAATCAGTGCAAAAGTGGGGAACAATGGCACAAGACCTGCAATATAGTAACTGCGACTTTTGGCAAGCAGCGCAATGAATACCACCACCAACGCGCCGATCAGCGCTTTAACCACGATGCCCATATGTCTCTCTGGCGTAAATAAAAAACACATTGCCTGAAATAACCAAGGGAATCAATTCGTCGGAAACCGCAGAGGAAAGCGGGCCCGCCCTGACGGCAGGCCTGAAGGAGACAGATTATTGACGGTAGGCGTGCTTAATCTGCTGAATGCTGTTTTTAAAGATTTCGGCCTGGGTCGGATCTTCGATTTGTGCGATAAAGCGTTCCATGTTGATAATGACTTTCCCGGCATCAGCCTGGCCGATCGACTTCAGGATCAGCGTCAGCGTGGCTTTAAGACAGGCGACTTCTGTTGCCAGCGTTTCCGGGTTTGCAGACGTAGTGAAATCAACGTTGCTCATTTTCTCTCCTGATTTTTGAGGCCGAAGCCTGAAACAATATGCATTTTTGATGCGCACCCGCACCGGCTTCATTCACTCTGGCGTGCAGATGCGTCTTTAACTGGGCGCGGAGTATAGCATAGCATGCAGAAATGCATCTGCACTGATGGGGCTGTGCCAGCACGGGGAGGAGGCTGCGGGATCGGGCGAAGGTGTCACTGTCGCCATATTAGGGCACGTACTCATTAGTGATTAATGAATCGGCAGCTTGCTGCCAGACATCAGGTTTGTTGGAGAATAATAGGTTAGTTATTTTTCCAAACTTAATAAGTATTTGATCGCTAACTCGCAGTTAACGTGCACAAGTTATTTAAAATATCAATGCTATCTACCTGCCATGTGTTGCCCGTAAGATAAGGAAATAATGTCTTCCATCGTGGTTACCCAAGGGGCAGATAAATGAATGGTTGCTATTTTGTTCATTTTCAATGAATTACAATGGTATTGTATTCGTGTTAATATTATCAATGTTGCGATTGCTTACACTGATTTTACCTGTAGTTAACCTTGGGTTCTGTATCATGGGGCAAAGGTATGCACCGTAATATTTACATCGCCTATTTTCATCGGCAGGCTGGCTTTTATCGGGCTGCGTTAGGGACTAAAATTCAAAAGTCAGGCCCACTGCGCAAAGTTAATCGGGAGTAAGTATTAATCTGTGTTCATTCTTGTCTGAAAAACAAGTAATATCTCAGGCTATAACAGAGGCTGATTGCGTTACTCCCTTCTTTTTGGAGATTTTTCCTTGATTAGCGTTCTTCTTGTTGATGACCACGAACTGGTGCGCGCAGGGATACGACGCATTCTGGAAGATATCAAAGGTATAAAAGTTGTCGGTGAGGCCCAGTGCGGTGAGGATGCCGTTAAATGGTGCCGTGGCAATGCTGTAGATATCGTTCTTATGGATATGAATATGCCGGGTATTGGCGGGTTGGAAGCCACGCGTAAAATTGTACGTTATGCGCCCGACGTTAAAGTCATCATGCTGACTATTCATACGGAAAATCCATTGCCTGCCAAAGTAATGCAGGCGGGCGCTGCGGGTTACCTGAGCAAGGGGGCGGCCCCACAGGATGTCGTCAATGCTATTCGTGCCGTGCAGGCCGGGCAGCGATATATCGCGTCCGACATCGCCCAGCAGATGGCTCTGAGCCAGCTGGAACCGCAGACTGAGACGCCGTTCAGCTGCCTGTCTGAGCGCGAACTGCAAATTATGCTGATGATCACCAAAGGCAAAAAGGTGAATGAAATCTCAGAGCAACTGAGCCTCAGCCCTAAAACAGTGAACAGTTACCGTTACCGTATGTTCAGTAAGCTGAATATCAGCGGCGATGTCGAATTGACACACCTGGCTATCCGACACGGATTGTTCAATGCGGAGACGTTGTTAAGCAGTGAGTGACCGTTTTGATGCCAAAGCATTTCTAAGCACCGTAACCAGCCAACCTGGCGTCTACCGTATGTATGACGCTAGTGGCACGGTTATCTATGTCGGCAAAGCCAAAGACCTGAAAAAACGCCTCTCCAGTTACTTTCGCCAGCAGGTTGGTAGCCGCAAAACGGAGACGTTGGTTAAAAATATCGCGCAAATAGACGTAACTGTTACGCATACCGAAACAGAAGCGCTGTTGCTGGAACATAACTACATAAAGTTATACCAGCCGCGATATAATGTTCTTTTGCGAGACGATAAATCTTATCCGCTGATCTTCCTCAGTGCGGACAGCCACCCGCGGCTGGCTGTGCATCGTGGTGCCAAACACGCCAAGGGCGAATACTTTGGCCCATTCCCCAATTCCTATGCTGTACGCGAGACGCTGGCGCTGTTGCAGAAACTGTTCCCGATACGCCAATGTGAGAACAGTGTGTACCGCAACCGCTCACGGCCTTGTCTGCAGTACCAGATCGGTCGATGCCTGGGGCCTTGTGTCGCCGGGCTAGTCAGCGAGGATGAATACCAACAGCAGGTGGACTATGTGCGTCTGTTCCTGTCGGGTAAAGATCAGCAGGTATTGCATCAGTTGATTGAACGGATGGAAAACGCCAGTAAAGCATTGAACTTTGAAGACGCCGCGCGCATACGCGATCAGATCCAGGCGGTTCGGCGGGTAACTGAACGTCAGTTTGTTTCTGGCAATAGTGACGATCTGGACGTGATCGGCGTGGCGTTCGAGGCAGGTATGGCTTGCCTGCACGTGCTGTTTATTCGCCAGGGCAAAGTGTTGGGCAGCCGTAGTTATTTCCCGAAAGTACCGGGCGGCACCGAAATGAGCGAAGTCGTACAAACATTTGTCGGCCAGTTCTATTTACAGGGTAGCCAGATGCGCACCTTGCCGGCGGAGATTCTGTTGGATTTCACCTTGCCGGAAAAAGACCTGCTGGCTGAGTCGCTCTCTGAACTGGCGGGTCGTAAGATTCAGATCCAGAGTAAACCGCGAGGGGATCGTGCGCGTTACCTTAAACTGGCGCGTACAAACGCGGCGACCGCGCTGACGACCAAACTTTCCCAGCAGTCGACGATTCACCAGCGGCTTGCAGAATTGGCTAAAGTGTTGAACCTGACCGAGATTAACCGCATGGAATGCTTCGACATCAGCCATACCATGGGAGAACAAACGGTCGCGTCCTGCGTGGTATTTGATGGTAATGGGCCGCTGCGTTCTGAATATCGGCGCTATAATATCACCGGTATTACGCCGGGTGATGACTATGCCGCGATGGCGCAAGTGCTGAAACGCCGTTACGGTAAGGCGCTGGAAGAGAAAAAAATCCCTGACGTTATCTTTATTGATGGTGGTAAAGGGCAACTGGGCATGGCGATTGATGTGTTTAACTCGCTGAATGTGACCTGGGATAAAAACAAACCTTTACTGATTGGCATTGCTAAAGGCGCCGATCGTAAAGCCGGGTTAGAGACGTTGTTCTTTGTACCGGAAGGCGAGGGCATTGCTCTGCCGTCGGATTCGCCGGCGCTGCATGTGATCCAGCATATCCGCGATGATTCGCATAACCACGCAATCACCGGACATCGCCAGAAAAGGGCAAAAGTAAGAAATACCAGCGCGTTGGAACTGATCGACGGTGTTGGGCCAAAAAGGCGACAGGTGTTGTTGAAGTATATGGGCGGACTTCAACCATTATTGAACGCCAGCGTGGAGGAAATTGCAAAAGTGCCGGGTATTTCACAAGCATTGGCAGAAAAGATCTACAATGCATTGAAACACTGAGGGCAATGTAGCAACATACTCTTAATTTCCACTCCAGCCAGATAGTTACCCTAGCATTATGCAATTGAATATACCGACTTGGCTTACTCTGTTCCGCGTAGTTCTGATCCCATTCTTTGTACTGGCATTTTATCTGCCATTCACTTGGGCTCCGATGCTATGCGCCGTTATCTTTGTGTTTGCTGCCATAACCGACTGGTTTGATGGTTTCCTCGCCCGTCGCTGGAAGCAAACTACCCGTTTCGGGGCGTTCCTTGACCCGGTGGCAGATAAGGTGATGGTGGCTGTGGCACTGGTGCTGGTGGCGGAACATTACCACACCTGGTGGATCACTCTGCCTGCGGCGACCATGATTGCCCGTGAAATTATTATCTCGTCACTGCGTGAGTGGATGGCGGAGATTGGTAAACGTAGCAGCGTGGCCGTATCCTGGATTGGTAAAGTAAAAACCATGGCGCAAATGATGTCGCTGGTTGGATTGTTGTGGCGTCCAGATCGCTCCGTTGAGTATGTCTCTTTTGGTTTGTTGTACATCGCAGCGGTGCTGACTTTCTGGTCAATGTTCCAATATTTGAACGCTGCCAGGAAAGATTTGCTGGAACCCTGATCAAAGCGGTGCAAAAATCGTCAAACAAACGTAATGAGACAACAATTTTATTGACTCATTACGTCAGGTAAGTAGAATGCATCGCATCAGACGGCAGCAGTGATTTGCCGAAAGATAGCAAAAAAATCAGTAAGTTCTGATTGATGCGGGAATAGCTCAGTTGGTAGAGCACGACCTTGCCAAGGTCGGGGTCGCGAGTTCGAGTCTCGTTTCCCGCTCCAAATTTGATAAAGCTGGTGTTTCACGAGCTTTAGCCTGAACAAGGCAAATAGAATTTAGGCGCGTTAACAAAGCGGTTATGTAGCGGATTGCAAATCCGTCTAGTCCGGTTCGACTCCGGAACGCGCCTCCAATTTTCCCGAGCCCGGGTGGTGAAATCGGTAGACACAAGGGATTTAAAATCCCTCGGCTTATGGCTGTGCGGGTTCAAGTCCCGCCCCGGGTACCAGGAAAATAAATTCAAGAATAACAAGCAATAAGTAGTAATGTCGTGACCGCCGGAAGGCGGTTTTTTTGTATCTGAAATTCCTCTTCATCATATCTCTTCATTTTCTCCTGTATGATTCCTCGCTGACAAAGCGCCAGATAGGGTTTGATGCATAAACCACCGTGGTGGCTATCGGCCATTTCATCAGCATTTCTGTCGTCGGCTTACAATGCCGATCGATAAGCTTGTGCAATCTGCAAAAGAGTCATCATGTTAATTGCCCTGATACGCAGATTTTTACATGAAAGTAAGCCATTTTTTAAAGACGGCCGGCGATAAGTGATCTATAACCAAATAGCGCAAATGAGAAGGAAAATGGGATGAGAGGGGGATTATTTTTGTTGGCTATTTTAATGCTATCCGGCTGCTCAGGGCCTTTGGGGTCAATCTTGGGCGTGATTCCCCAGCATTCTGACATTTGCCCACAGGGCAGAAACTCGATTACGGGTGAATGCCGTTAGTTATCAGGGTTTAAGATGCCGTATCTAAAAGGGTTTACCCGCTTCTGGCCTGCATGGTTTGGTCAACGCGTACATCTGCCCAACTCACAGCGCTGCCAGGATGCGGTTAACGTGACATAACGCCTGCCACACTCCGTTATGAAGACCCTATCCGGTTATGTAAACCGGATATTGCCTTTCAAAGCGTCAGATCTTAACTCCCGGCACCCAGTAGCGAAATATCACCCGCGCTACAGTTCGCCACTAACATCATGGCTACGACGGCGAGAATAGAGATGATGGTGCATAGATCCGACTTGCGCATGCTGCTCCTTAGCGGCCTGTTACCCCGATAACTTCGATTGCTGCTCTGTGCAGCTTTTGGCTGTAGTCATCGGGTTGTTTCTCGATCTCTTTGATCAGATAGGCGAGAATACTTTGCTTGGTGATGGGGGTGTTAGCGGAAAGCACATGAATGACACTTTTACCGACCAGATGATATATGTGTTCACGGTACGTCTCGATATCTTTATCGCAGAGACCGTAAAGGGAATAATCGATCATAGAATTTTACCGCTGGTGAAATTTAAAATGCCAGCCGAAGCTGGCAGAGAAGCCATATAAAAAATAAAGTCCTGCAAATTCCACTTAGGTTGATATCTATGTGGAAGGTTTACGATAACGTAGTAAGAATATTCCCATCAATAGGCAACGGCAATCCAGATGGTTAATTAGGAAAATCCTCAGGTTATGGGCATAGTGCGGGCTGTGCTGAAGGAGGAACCGAATGGTAAAGGGAGGCAGATTTAATCTTCCGTCTGCGAACTCAGGCTCTCAGGCAGTAGCTGCGCCAGCAGCAGATCGAGCGTTAACATTAGTCCATAACGTGCAGCGCTACCGCCACTGAGTGGCAATACTTTGTCGGCGAATCCAGCCAGCGTGCTGCCAACCGGGGCCAAGGCGATACGGTAAGCGCCAGTAGCGCCGGCCAACTTCGCGGCGTTAAGCAAATCAGCGTTTTCCCCACTCATTGACAGCAGTACAACGCATTGTTGCGTACTGAGCGTGGAGGCCGTCATACGCATCAGCGCGGCGTCCTGGCAGGCAAAGGCAGGATAGCCGAGTCCGACCAAGCGTTGCTGCAATTCATTGACGTAGAGTGCCATGCTATTTACACCAAAAATATGCACGCTTTTGGACTGGCTTAAGTGTTGGCTGGCTTCGATCAACGCCGCATGCTCTACCTGCTGCAGCTGTTGATGGAGCGTGGTTTCTATGTCATTAACGCGTTGTAACCACAGGCGTGGTGGCCCATTAGGCGCCGTTTGTGCGGTTAAATAGCGTGAGCCGCTTACGCTGGCCTGCGCCAATTTCATTCGCAAATCGCGAATATCATCGCAACCAATGGTTTTGGCAAAGCGCGTGATCGTTGCCGGACTGACCCCTGCCTGGGTGGCAAGTAGCTCGATGGTGGCGGAAGACGCGAAGGCGACATCGTCCAAAATGGTTTGCGCGACCTTTGCTTCCTGCTGGCTGAATTGATTTTGGCGTGCGCGGATCTGATAGACAATGTCACCAATATCTTCGCAACCAATGGATTTGGCAAAACGACTGAGCGTTGTGGAACTGACGCCCGGTAGCTTACCGATGCCGGCGGCTGATGCGAAAGCGATATCCATGCTGCCCAATACAGGTTGAGCCACCGCGGTAGCGGCGCTTGCTGGTACGGGTTGGGTGCGCATCAAAGAGACAAAGTCGTTAAGATCCTGGCAGCCAAGGGACTGAGCAAAATGCGCGACGATCTCGGTACTGACACCGGCACGTTCGGCCAGCTGCTCAATGGTTGCCGTTGACGTGAATCCGGGATTATCCAGGATGGTTCGGGCAATTTTCGCCTCCTGGCGATTGAACGGGCTTTGGCGAAACTGAATGTGGTAAACGAGATCCATGACTGCAGTGTCCCTTCTGTTATGCCAATCGGCGATCTGTGTTTCAAACTAGCCTGTTTTTCGCGCGGCATAAAGCCATAACCAGAAGAATAAATTACTGAAAATAATTTTCAATTCATCCTGTGTAAAAACGAGATGCTCCTCTCATCGTTTAGTTGTTAATAATTTATCTTGCTGTTTTTAAAGGTTAAATAGGATTTATGGATTCTGTCTGTGAATAAAACTCTATCGTCGATCACAGTGTTGAAAAAAATTTTCATGATAATTTTTAGTTAACAATTTGTTTTTTAACGATTAAGTGAAAATCATAATCAAATCGTATGGATCTAAGGTATTTACAAGCGTGTTACAGCACTGTTTTATATTTGCACAGCCAAGGTGGCTAGTCACAATCGAGGCACCCAAAAATGCAAACAATCGTCTTATGCTGCGCTGCAGGAATGTCTACCAGCATGCTGGTACAAAAAATGAAAACCGAGGCACAAAAGCGTGCTTTGGATATTGAAATTGAAGCCGTACCCGTAGCGGATTTTGAACGCATCGTTGAAAGGGCGGACATTGTACTGTTAGGGCCACAGGTGAAATATGAACACGCGCGCCTTTCGGAACTGGCTGCCCCATTAGGCAAAACCGTTGCGGTTATTGATATGTTGGATTACGGCACCCTGCGTGGGGATAAGGTGCTGGACAAGGCACTGGGCCTGCTGGGCTGATAACACCCTGTGGGGCATTGCCCCTCAAACCCTATTTTTGATTATTTTACAGCGGATTATTTTATTAATCCGTCGGGGCTTGCTGTGCCTGGAATCAGGCCAGGGGAGGTAATGATGGATTTGGAAACGAGTGTTATGGAACTGCTGGTTCATGCCGGGAGTGCACGCAGTTCTCTGCTGTCGGCATTGCAACTGGCACGTCACGGTGAGTTTGACGCCGCGGATGTCAAGCTGGAAGAGGCGAAGTCCGGCATCGGCCGGGCGCATAGCATGCAGACGGAACTGATAGGCATGGACGAAGGCTGTGGAAAAATACCGGTCAGTTTAATTCTGGTGCATGCGCAGGACCATTTGATGAACGCGATGCTGATCCAGGATCTGGCCACTGACATGATCGAGCTTTATCGTCGTTTACCTCAAGGGGCAGGCAATGACTAAAATAACCGTAATTGGTGGTGGCAGTAGCTATACGCCAGAGTTGGTCGAAGGGTTGATCGCGCATTATCAGGATGTGCCATTGACCGAACTGGCGCTGGTGGATGTTGAATCCGGTCGGGAGAAAGTGGGCATCATTGCTGAACTGACCAAAAGAATGTTCAAACGTAACGGGTTGGAACAGGTGGTCGTTTCGGTGCATTTTTCGCTGGAGCCTGCCATCCGTGGTGCCCGCTTTGTGTTAACTCAACTGCGGGTGGGGCAATTGGCTGCCCGCGCAGCTGACGAACGCCTAGGGCTGAAATATCAACGTCTTGGACAGGAGACAACGGGCGTCGGTGGTTTTGCCAAAGCGCTACGGACCATTCCGGTGATGTTGGAGGTGGCCCGCACGGTGGAAGCCGTTGCACCGGATGCCTGGATCATCAACTTCACCAATCCTGCCGGGATCGTCACCGAAGCGGTATCACGCTACAGCAAGGCGAAGATCATCGGCGTGTGTAATGTGCCGATCACGATGCACCACATGATTGCCGACATGCTGAAAGCGCCGCACGATCAGGTGGATCTGCGTTTCGCCGGGTTGAACCATATGGTGTGGGTGCACCAGGTGACGCAAAGCGGCAAGGATGTCACCGCCGACGTATTGAACATGCTAAGCAATGGCGAAACGCTGTCGATGAATAACATCAAAGAGCTGCCGTGGCCGCCTGCGTTTTTACAGGCTCTGGGGGCGATTCCCTGCCCATATCACCGCTATTTTTATCAAACGGCTGGAATGCTGGAGGAAGAGATAGCCGCAGCTGCTGCGCAAGGGACCCGGGCTGAGCAAGTGATGAAAGTTGAAGCGGAGTTATTTGCTTTGTATGCCGACCCCGCAGTGGATAAGAAACCCGAACAACTGCGCTTCCGTGGCGGTGCGTTCTATTCTGAAGTGGCGGTCGAGTTGATCCGTGCCATTCATAACAACAGCGGTAAGGTGCTGGTGGTGAACACCCGCAATAACGGCGCTATTCAGGGCTTGCCGGACGATGCGGTGATTGAAACCAACTGTGTGATCGATGCACAGGGCGCACACCCACTGAGTTTTGGTCCGATGCCGCTGGCAATGAACGGGCTGACTCAACAGGTAAAAGATTTTGAACGGCTGACTATTGAGGCCGCCGTGCATGGCGATCGTCAAAGTGCGCTGTTGGCGTTGGTCGTGAATCCGTTGATTGGTGGTGTCGGCATTGCACAACCGTTGTTGGATGAGGTGCTGAGCCTGAATCAAGCCTATTTACCGCAGTTTAATTAAGTCGAAATTCCATAATAACAATCACGACAGAGCCGGCTTTGCCGGGCAGGGGGGATGATGGCGGGTTTAAATAGCATTCTTGAACGTTACGTATTGCCTACGGCGTTAAAAATCGCGGGGCAAAAACACATTTTGTCGGTGCGGGACGGCATAATTCTCAATATGCCCTTTATGTTGATTGGGTCATTCTTCCTGATCTTCGCCTATTTGCCGATCCCCAGTTATGCCAATCTGATGGGGGAGATATTCGGCGCGGCCTGGCGCGACAAATTGCTGTACCCGGTTAAGGCAACCTACGACATCATGGCGATTATCTCCAGCTTTGGCATCGCCTACCGGCTGGCGGAAAAATACCGCGGCATGGACCCGCTCAGTACCGGTGCTGTTTCGCTGGTGGCGTTCATCATGACCATTCCCCAGCACACGTTGTTTGCGCCAGTGAAAGGCGCGGCCGAGCAGATCGTCAAAGGCGTGTTGCCGATGAATTTTATCGGCAGTCAGGGGTTGTTTGTCGCGATTGTCGTCGCGTTGCTATCGACGGAAATCTACCGTTTTGTGCATAACCGCAACCTGGTGATCAACATGCCGGAAGGGGTTCCGCCCGCGGTGGCCAAATCCTTCTTGGCACTGATCCCAGGTTTTTGCGTATTGGCGGTGATATTGCTGTTGCGCCTTATCGTTGAAGCCACGCCGTTTGGCGATATCAACACCATGATCGCTACGCTGATCGGGATCCCGATGCACCACGTGGGCGGAACACTGCCGGGGATGATTTTCTCGGTAATCCTGATTGGTCTGCTATGGACATTGGGGCTGCATGGCGACGCCATTGTATTGGTCTTTATTCAGCCGGTGTGGCTGGCAAATATGTCGGAAAATCTGGTCGCATTTCAGAACAATCAACCGATCCCACACATCATTACTCAGCAATTTTACGATCTGTGGATTGCCCCCGGTGGGACAGGAGCCTTATTGGGATTGGTGATCTTTATGCTGGTGCGCAGCCGTAGTGCGCAGATGAAACAGTTGGGAAAAATTGCTGCGCCAGGTTGCCTGTTCAACATCAGCGAACCCATGGTGTTCGGTATTCCGTTGGTGATGAACCCGTATTTCTTCCTGCCCTTTATTTTGACGCCGGTAGTCTTGGTGATCGTGACTTACAGTGCGATGGCAACCGGGCTGGTAACGCCCCCAGTCGGTATCGCGTTGCCCTTCACCACGCCAATTTTCATTAGCGGTTATTTAGCAACCGGCGGCCATATATCGGGAACGGTGATCCAAGTCGTGAATCTTCTTATTTCAATGGCGATTTACTACCCGTTCTTCCGTGCCTGGGATAAGCAAAAATACCGTGAAGAAAATCATGCGGCTGCGTCGGTGCAAAGTGCTGTGGCGGGTGAACAAACCTCGACACCGTAATTATGCATACCCGTCAGGGAGGCCATCGCCGTTTTTGTAGAGAGTGACAAAAGTGGCGTGCCATAACACCAAAACCGCCGCCAGGCGGTTTTTTACTTGGCAGAGCGAGCGATGAAGCGTATTAGCGGAGGCTTTCGAGCCAGTGGAAAATGCGTGCAAGGTTGAGGGTAATATCGCCGATGTTAAATATCGCACCTACCCATACTGCAATCATGGCAGCCACTCCAATGACAACCGGCAGATCCATTTTATTCATTGGCTATCGTCTTCAATGGGTTAACAAGTTTTCAAGCCTAGCATTAATCGCTTCGGGGATAAAACCTCAGTCTAGGCTTGCCTGGATTTGGCATACCAAAAAAAGCCACCCGAAGGTGGCTTATCCAAAGAACGTTGTTTAGTCCAGTTTAGGGTGCTGGTCGATCAACGTTTGTCTTTTCTTTTCCAGTTCAGCGATCTGCTCATTGATGTCATCGACTTTCTGTTCGATGTTGTCGTAGTTCTCTTGCAGCAGCTCTTTGGCTTCCGACCGGTCCGATGCAGCCGGTGTGGCGCCGCGAAGCGGTTTATTGGCTGTTTCCTTCATGTACAACCCGGTGATCAGACCGATCACCGCAACGACCATCAGGTAGTAGGCCGGCATATAGAGGTTGCCGGTTGATTCGACTAACCATGCGGCAGCCGTTGGCGTTGCACCGGCAACCAGTACCGAGATGTTGAACGAGATCGCCAGGGCGCTGTAGCGAATATGCGTCGGGAACATCGCAGGCAAGATAGAAGCCATCACGCCAGTGAAGCAGTTGAGCAACACGGCCAACACTAATAGGCCAACGAAGATCAAGCCAATTACACTGCTGTTGATCAGAATAAAGCACGGTATCGCCAGCGCCAACAGGCCGATGCTGCCGCCGATGATAAACGGCTTACGGCCGATGCGATCGCTGGTCAGGCCGATGACCGGCTGTACAAACAGCATACCGATCATGACGGCGATGATGATCAGGACGCCGTGGTCTTCCGAATAATGCAGATTATGCGACAGGTAGCTCGGCATGTAGGTCAACAACATGTAATAAGTCACGTTGGTTGAAATTACGATACCGACACAGACCAGCAAGCTTTTCCAGTGCTTGGCGGCAATCTCCTTGAATGAGGTCTTCGGTGGATTTTCGATGGCGTTGCGATCTTCCTTCTCCATCTTATCCACATGCTGCTGGAACGCGGGGGTTTCTTCCAACGCATGACGCAGGTAGAGGCCAATTAAGCCCAAAGGCGCAGCGATAAAGAACGGAATGCGCCAACCCCAATCGAGGAAATTAGTTTCACCCACGATGCTGGAAATCAGCACTACAACGCCTGCACCCATGACAAAGCCGGCAATGGAGCCGAAATCAAGCCAGCTTCCCATAAAGCCGCGCTTTCTGTCCGGTGAGTATTCGGCAACGAAGATGGCTGCACCAGAGTATTCGCCACCCACTGAAAAGCCCTGCGCCAGCTTGGCCAGCAGCAGTAAGATCGGGGCCCAGATGCCGATCGACGCATACGAGGGGATCAGACCGATACAGAAAGTACTCACCGCCATAATAATAATGGTGATGGAAAGGACTTTTTGACGCCCGAACTTATCACCCATGGCGCCAAAGAAGATGCCACCGAGCGGACGAACCAGGAAGGGGACAGAGAAGGTGGCCAGTGCGGCGATCATCTGTACGCCGGGAGTGGCGCCAGGGAAAAAGACTTGCCCAAGCGCGTAGGCCACAAAGCCATAGACGCCAAAGTCGAACCACTCCATTGCGTTGCCTAATGCAGCCGCGGTAATGGCCTTCTTGAGTTTGCTGTCGTCAATAATGGTGATGTCATTAATATGCATCGGTTTATGTCGTTTTTTTCTTAACTTCATATAATCATCCCTTAATCAATTTTAGTCGTACGTAAATTCGCAATCCTTCTGCCCAGTTATCAATTTGGCTAATCTAAGTGCTTTGCACAGAGATCGGCTATTGCCATTTTTTGTGTGACGCGAATCACGTAATATCTCAATTTTCACCGAGAATATGTCATTTAGGTGACTAATTATTTTGCATGTATAGCTTAACGTTATATCTTGCAGCGATCAAATTTAGCAGTTTATCTTATGTTTTTGCACCGAATTAGTGCATGAATCGATTAACTAATGTGCTGATTGGCGTTTTTTTGTCTGATCGTGGATGCGTAAAGTATAGGAAGAAATGCCACAAAAACCGGCAATGTTTATGTATTTGACGGGCGTGGAAAAAGGCCCGGCGGAATGCCAGGCCGATGTGTTATTGCGGGGAACCCCCAAATTCCAGATAAAGTTGCGCCAGGTTTTGGTACTGGTCAAAGCGGTTTTCATCCAGAGCTAGCTCCGCCAGCCGGCGGCGGTTTTGCGCATCTAGCCAGAAATTGATAGGGACTGCCCCTTGCCGGTAACGGCTTTCATTGAGTTGTTCAGATTTACGTGCCAATGCCAGCGCAGCGCGAAGATGCTTCTCTTGCGCGAGTAATTGCGTTCGTAACGAGAGGGCGTTATCGACGTCAGCCATGGCTTTATAGAGAGCCTGTTTGAACTCAAGAACTTGCAGTTCATAGTCGCTGCGCGCAATGTTGATGTCGACGTTCATTTGCCGCCATTCAAGGAAAGGCAGCGACAGACCAGCCCCCACGCTGGCAAGCGGATTGCGCAAAAATTCCAGCAGGGCGCTGCTGCTGGCGCCTAAAGAACCTGTCAGGCTAAACGCCGGATAGTACTGCGTGCGTTTTATGTCGACGTTGGCCAGCGATTCACGCAAGCGAAGTTCTTTGGCGCTGATGTCCGGGCGATGCTGCAGGACGCTGGCTGGAATACCTGCATTGATTTGGGGCAGCGGGCCGGTTGGCAGACGCGTGGGTTCAACCAATGCGCTACCCGGCGGTGCGCCTAACAGAAGCGTCTGTTCGTTCAACGCTTGCTGACGTTCACGCAACAGGGCCAAATGGGTGCTTTCTTGATTGATTAGGCTCTGCTCTGCATCCACGACGTCCAACGAAGAGACGCTGCCCGCATGGTAGCGTGCGTTCGCCAATTGCAGCGTTTGTCGGGAGTACGCGATGCTTTGTTGGCTGACGCCGATCCGTTGATTGATAAAGCCGATACGCCAATAATTTTTACTGGCGCTGGCGAGCAATGCCAAGCGTGCGCTTTGTAAATCCTGTTGGGTTGCTTGGCTTGCCCATTCTGCGGCATCCCGTTGCCGTGCCAATTTACCCCACAGGTCCACTTCATAGCTGACACCAAGGTTAGCGCTGCTGCTTTTGTTCCAGGCAGATGAATCGGAAAGAGCCGTATTTGCGCCGGTATTGAGTGACGCGTTCACGCTCGGAGCCGTGCTGATATTGACACGCTGCGCTGCCAACTGGGCACGGTAAACACGTAACGCAGCCGCAGCCACATCGTTGTTGCTTACCATCACCTGTTGTAGCAGGCGGTCTAGCTGGGGATCGTGAAAATCCTGCCAGTCAAAGGGAACCGGTGTGGCTGCATCGGTTCCTGACTGCCAGTGAGCGGGGTAGTCCACCTTTGGTGGCTGATATTCACTTTTAAGCGTGTTGCCGCAGCCAGCACTGACGAGTGCTGCGACACATAATGCCAGGGGGGATAAAATTTTCATAAGTTACTCGCTGGCCAGTGAAATGACCGGATCCATCCGCGCCGCTTTTCGGGCAGGGAGATAACCAAAGATCATGCCGATCAAGGTGGAGCAGAAAAAGGCAATGGCGGCAGCCTGCCAGGAATAGATGGCGGTCAACATGCCACCTGCCAGCAGGGTAAACAGCGAGCCGGCGGCGAACGACAGTAAAATACCCAATACGCCGCCGATCAGGCAGACCAGCACAGCTTCGATCATAAATTGCTGCATTATGTCGCTACGCCTCGCCCCTACCGCCATACGCACGCCGATCTCATGTGTCCGTTCGGTTACTGAAACCAGCATGATATTCATCACGCCGAGGCTGCCGATGATCAATGAGACGGAAGCAACCATCAGAATCAGCAGATTCAAGGTCATTGACGTGTGTTCGATCGATTTACGGTATTTATCGAGGTTGAACAGCATAAAGTCTTTGGCACCGTGGCGCTGGGTAAGTAACTGTTCAATGGCACTGACGGCGGCTTTATTGGAGACATCATCTTTCAACCTAATGCTGATACTGCTTAGCGTCGGTTTACCCACCATGCGGTACATCACAGTGGTGTAAGGCATCCAGACTCTGATGCGGTTTGGCGCGTAATCCTGGTTGCTTTGGACTACGCCAACGACCCGTGCGGGCACTGAGCCGAGAAACACGATTTGCCCCAGTGGCTCTACGCCGAACTCACCAAACAGCGAAAGGCGTGCGTTATCGTCAATGATCACTTCCTGTAACGCGTTGCGATCGTCCCGGAAAGTGCTGCCTTGTATTATCGTCAAGCCGTTAACGCGGAAGTAATCGCGCCCTACGCCGTTGATCGAGGCCGTGGCCGATTTGCTGCGAAAACGAATGCTGTCAGAAGCCGTAACCTCAGGGCTGACGCTGTCGACAAAGCTCTGGTGGGCCAGTGCGTCGGCGTCGGCGGGCACCAAGGTACGGATGCTGTCGATGGCGCCATCAAAAAAATCGCGCCCTGGATAGATGCTGACGACGTTAGTGCCCAACCCTTTGATATTCTCCAGCGTGCGTTGTTTAGCGCCTTCGCCCAGGGCAACCACCGTGACGACTGCGGCGATCCCGAAAATGATCCCAGTCATGGTCAGCGCAGTGCGCAGGCGATGGGCGTTCATTGCTTTGAGTGCCATGTGCAAGGATTCGCGGGTGCGATCGAGCAAGCTCTGCCAGTAACCTTGCGCCACTGGCTGGCTTTTTTGCAGGGAGGGCAGAGACCCTGGTGATTTACGGCCGCTGTCGGCGACGATCTCGCCGTCCTGCAGTTCGATGATACGTTGCGCATGCTGAGCCACTTTCATATCGTGGGTTACAATGACAACCGTATGGCCGCGCTGGTTAAGTTCGCTAAGGATTTCCAGCACTTCCAGCCCGGATTTTGAGTCCAATGCGCCCGTGGGCTCATCTGCCAGGATGATTTCCGCACCGTTGATTAATGAGCGGGCGATGCTCACACGCTGTTGCTGGCCGCCGGAAAGCTGGCCAGGTTTGTGGTGTTCACGGCCTTCTAACCCGAGTCGAGCCAGCAGTTGTGCTGCGCGTTGGCGACGTTGGTCGCGTTTGCTGTTGGCGTAAATGGCAGGGATTTCAACATTCCCCAACGCGCTGATATCCGGCATTAAATGGTAGCGCTGGAAAATAAATCCGATATGTTCACGGCGCAGTTTGGCCAGTTCGTCTGGTGACAGGTGAGCGGCATTATGGCCATTGATGTAATAGTCGCCCTGGTCCGGCACATCCAGACAGCCAATGATATTCATTAGCGTTGACTTGCCTGAACCCGAGGCACCAATGATGGCGACCAACTCCCCGGCAGCGATCTTCAGGTTGATGTTTTTCAGTACGGTGAGTGGCTGACTGCTATTGGTATAGGTGCGGCCAATACCTTTCAACTCAATGATGGTATTCACAGTGATAGACCATCCTCGTCAGCTTTGGCACTTTCCTGTGCCAGCACGACGTTTTCACCGGCCGTCAGCCCGGACAAGATCTGAATATCAACGTTATTGGTAATACCGGTTTTTACGTCACGCATTTCTAACCGGTTATCACGGGTCAGTACCTGTACTTGCTGTTTTTTGTCGGCGGTTTTATGTACTGCCTGAGCGGGTATCAGTAATGTGTTTTTTGCTTCGCCCAGCAGTAACGAAACCTGAGCTGTCATGGCAATCCGTAGACGGTTGTCTGCGTTGGGCACGTCCAAAAGCGCGTTGTAATACACCGATGCATTGGATGCACCTGAGCCTGATGCGGAACTGCTGCCGGAGAGCGAGTCGTCTTTCATTACCGACTCAGGGGCCAACTCGACAGTTCGCAACGTGGCGTCATAACGCTTGTCTGGTTCGGAAAAAATCGTGAAGTAGGCTTTCTGTCCCTGAGATACACGCGTAATGTCGGCCTCGGAAATCTGCGCCTTGATGGTCATCACATCCAATTGGGCCAGTTTAACGATGGTCGGGGCGCTCTGGTTGGCATTCACCGTTTGCCCCTGCTGTGTAATTACCGCAATCACGATACCGTCCATCGGCGCCAGAATCCGGGTGTAGCTCAACTCCACCTTTTTCTTGTCCACCTCAATCTGTGCTTGCACGATGCGAGCATTCAGCGCGACCAGTTCGGCGCGGGTGGCGGCGAGGGTCGCCTCTGCCGTTTCAAAATCTTCACGTGAACCCGCTTCATCATCCAACATGCGCTTTTGGCGTTTAAAGCGAGACTCGGCTTGTTTTAACAGTGCCTGTTTGGCCAGCAAATCAGCCTTGGCAACGTTGAGTGCGGCTTCGGCGTTGCGCAGATTATTGCGTTGCGGCAAGTCATCAATGTCGGCGATGGGTTGGCCTTTGGTGACTCGCTCGCCCAGTTTAACCTTCAGGGATTTGACCTGACCGGACACCTGCGCACCCACGTTAACCCGCTCGAAAGCATCCAGCTTACCTGTGGCCAGTACGGCATTTTCAATATTGCCCTCACGTACGGGAGCGGTGACATAGGCAGCCTGAGAAGGGTTTTGCAGCGAGAACAGCGCAACCAGGATAATGACGACCAGCAGAATACCGGCGAGGATAAACGCCAAATGGCGTGGTGTGACTTTCATTGTGTTATCCATAACAGAGGAAACGATGGCTCCAGAAAACCTAATAGTCGCATCCAGCGCTTTAACTAACAATAAACACGCGGCAGTCGATACTGCAAAAGTTTCACTTATTAACTATCGCGGGATGAAAGCAATAGGCAGGCGTGAATATAAAGTGAGCGAAATTTTAAGAATTCTCTGTAAAATCAGTCGGTCATACCTAGATAACTTGAATCCACAGCATTAATATGGATAATGACGCCCCGAAGCGAAGGAATGCGCTATTAACTCAGTTGGCAGAGTGATTGGTTTTATCATGCTTATTTGGCTACAAAATTGATAGACGCGGGTTCGAGTCCTGCATAGCGCGCCAGCTTCCTTCTAAGGAATTGCTATCGTAAAGCGCACCCGGGTTGATTTGCACTATCGGCTCCTTGTTGGGATTTTCGGGTGCGCTTTCCCGTAACCGTTTCTCTTCCTTTCTTTTATCTTCTTCTCTTGTGATCGTTCTTTGCTAGACTGAGATCAGGCAGGTATGCTGCCCGGTAACAGGAGATCGCTATGTCTGAGTCCGATCAACTGCAGGAATTATTGCAACGTGTAGCGGCACTTGAAGCCAGAGAAAAGTCGCTAACGGCAGCTTCCAACGCTTATCAAGCGATCATCACCACCATGCTCGGAAACCTGGAACCCCAGGAGCGGGACAAAATTATTGCGATGATCGATCAGGCCCATGAGCTTGCTTATGCTCGTGCGATTCAACGGTGCAACGAGCCGCAAAAACAAAAAATCAAACAAGCTGATGATATCGCCCAGCGGATGTTTATGTTCGCCCAAGGCAAAAACTCTCTGCAGCGCTAATTGCCATAGGTATAACAGTTGCCGATTTTAAATTGCATAACTGATCTACCTGGGCAAACTGTACTTGTGTTAGTTTGTGGGAAGATTATTGCTATCAATAATGCCCCCCAGGCATAAGGTTGTAACGATGGACGCGATTAAAAGCATCTTGGTAAAAGAAATCGAGCGGATCAATCGACAGGAAGGGCGCGACGGTAAGCTGCGGTTTAACAGCGAATTTGCCCGCGATCACCGTTATC
The DNA here is from genome assembly GCF_058190535.1 of Serratia sp. CoH_134_PS_4. Lineage (NCBI taxonomy): Bacteria > Pseudomonadati > Pseudomonadota > Gammaproteobacteria > Enterobacterales > Yersiniaceae > Serratia > Serratia sp. CoH_134_PS_4. Next base: position 34,235 of record NZ_JBXWKI010000016.1, on the reverse strand, counting down.
TGTGTCTCGCCATGTTTGCCGGTTATTTCGCTGTGATCGCGGTGATGTACCAAGTCCCTTATATGGGCTTCATTTCGTTTTTAGCATTCACTGCCTTTGTTTTGTTCATGTTCGCGATGCTGCTGATTGAAATCAAACCGGTCTATCGTTTTGAAGATATCGGGGTGTTGGATCTGCGCGTATGCTATAACGGCGAATGGTATTTCACTCGTGCGCTCTCTCCGCAGTCGGTGAAGGCCCTGTTGGATGAGCCGATGATCGGTGCGGCGATGAAAACGCGCATGCAGGAAATCATCGCCAATAAAGGCGAGATCGATTTTTATGACGTTTACGATCTGGCGTACTCAAAGAAGCCGCAGGATGAACAACCGCAGGTGGCCGTGCTTAACTGAAGGGTTTCAGACTGCGTAGTTGTCGATTATACTCACGCTTTGAAGCCTGGTTAGCCTGTGGAGTTTACGATGAGTGATGATATTTTCGATTTTGATATCGATGCAGAATTAGCGCAAGCAGAAGAAAAAGCGGCGCAGAAGGCGAAAGAGCTCCCCGAGATCCTTGAGGATGAAGCGGACTGCGAAGGTTGTAAGATCTGAGCGCCATCGCCAATAAAAAAACCGCTGCGGCGGTTTTTTTTATGTCTAAATCGAGATGTTGCAGACAAAAAAAAGCCCGTTTCAGGCGGGCCAACACTTAAGAAGTATGAGGGCTTATTGTTATTACTGTCTGCACTGAGCATACGCGCAATGGTCTGCAAGAGATGTCGATATATTGTAACAAAATGGTTGTTGCTATGTGTCGCTGTTACTTGCGCCAGGCTAATGGTTTAATCCAGCAAAAATCCCCAAACCAGCAGCACTGCCACGATGATCAGGCAGAGCGCAGAGACGGTAACCAGTATTTTTCCTAGAATATCTTTTTCTTGTTGCTGCTGTGCCACGTTACAGTTATCCAATTAAGAGTCTATGGATCAAATCGGCGATACCCAGGTCCAGCACGATGATCGTCAGTGCAATACCCAGCATAGCCGATAGAAATTGAGTTTTACTGTTCAAATCAATTACCCATCACCGCGATGCGGCGTTCCCAGAGTAAAAGGTTAAAACGTCGGGCTGAACGCCCAGTTTTGATAATCACAGAGTTTAAGAACCTTTCTCAACCTATAAGTTCCGTCTGTTTTGAGGTGGCCGCTGCGGGTAGTGAGACGCAACGGCCTATGTTGCTCAAGGATCAGTCAGTAACAATTCTTACGCCAATCTTACTGATGGCATTGCCATCCATTTCAGCAATGGTCCAGGTCAGGCCATCCCATTCAACCTGATCGCCCACCACGGGCTCACCGCCAATCAGTTGAATCACGAATTGGCCAAGCGTTTGTTGCTCATCCACACCTTCATGCAGGTTAAGCCCATACACTTGCGAAATGTCGCTTAGGCGTGCGTCCGACTGCAAGATAAAGTCGCCGAAGAACCGCTCATCCAGCGTCACTACTGGCGCCTGGCTGAACAGTTTCCCCAGGACGGGCAAATCATGTTCGTGGCCGATAACGCACAGAATGTCATCCTCACGCAGCCGTGTACTGCCGCTAGGGTGCAACAATTCCTTCCCGCGGAAGAGTGCGGCAATACGCGTGCCGGGGGGCATTTTAAGTTCACGCAGCGCTGCGCCGACGCACCAATTTTCTGACGAGAGTTGATAAACAAACTGCTCCCACTGGTTTTCTGGGTGTACGTCTAACCCAACCCGGGAAATCGGTGCCAGTGCGGGTGGGACGATCACCTTGGCTTTTCTCGCAGCGAACGACAGCGTTGTGCCTTGCAGCAGCAATGAAACCAATACGACAAAGAAAGCCACATTGAAGAACAGCTGCGCATTGGGCAACCCAGCCATCATTGGGAAGACGGCAAGAATAACCGGTACGGCGCCGCGTAGACCGACCCAGGAGATAAAGCTGCGCTCGCGCAGGGTAAAGCTGCGGAACGGTAGCAACCCGATAAACACCGAAAGCGGCCTGGCGAACAAAATCATCCATAGCGACAGCAGCAGGGCAGGGATGGCGATAGGCAACAACTCGTGCGGGTTGAGCAGCAGGCCCAACACCAGAAACATGCCGATTTGGCTCAACCAAGCCAAGCCGTCAAAGGTTTGGACAATGCCATGCCGGTTGCGGATAGGACGATTGCCCAACATCAGGCCGCACAGATACACCGCCAGAATGCCGCTGCCGTCCAGTGCCGTTGTCAGCGCAAAGATTAAGATGCCGCCGCTCACGGCGAGCAATGGATATAAGCCTTCTGCCAGTTTGATATGGTTGATTAACGTCAGTAACAGCCAACCGCCGCCAAGACCAAATACGATCCCCATACCAAACTGTTGCAGTAGGTGGAGAGGGAACATCCAGCTCAGGGTGGTTTCGCCAGCGGCGATCATCGCAATCAGGGTGATGGTAAGAAACACCGCCATTGGGTCGTTGCTGCCAGATTCAATCTCCAGCGTGGCACTGACACGTTCGTTAAGCCCTTTACCGCCCAGCAATGAAAATACCGCAGCGGCGTCGGTAGAGCCGATAATGGCGCCAATCAGCATGCCCTGCAGCAGATCGAGGTTGAACAGCCAGGCGGCAGCGAGGCCGGTCAACCCCGCGGTGATCACCACCCCGATGGTCGCAAGAGAGAGCGCGGGCCAGAGTGCAACACGGAATGAACTGACGCGGGTACGCATCCCCCCGTCCAGCAGAATCACGGCGAGTGCCAGGTTGCTGACGAGATAGGCCACAGGATAATTACTGAATACGATGCCGCCCGGCCCATCGACACCTGCCAACATGCCTATGGCCAGGAAGATGACCAGGATGGGAATACCCAGACGCGAAGAAAATGAACTGAGAAGAATACTTGCTCCCACCAACACGGCACCGATGATGAACAAACTGTTAATGGTGCTGGCATCCAAAATAACGTTCTCCTGCAGGCTGGGGAAAAGGCGTTGCGCGCGGGCGCAGATACCCCATGATGATAGCCTGTTTTTTGGGTAAAACGCCAAGGCTGATTAGGAAAAGATTTTGCATTTATTGTCATTTAAGAGGGGAAGCATGAGGAAGGGCAGAGAAATGGGTGAACTTCTTACTTTTACCTATATTTATCAGAACACTGTAGTTCTGTGCGTTCAATAATCCTGCTTTCTGTAGCGGTAGTGAGCAGGAAAAACCATTAAACCCCCGCGAGGAGGCTTAATGGTTTGCAGGCAGGGTGTCGTTAATGATCGAGTGATTGCAGGGCTCGCTTGATCAGCTCAGCCGCCAGTTTTCGTTCTGACTCTGAAATGCCATCAAGGTTGAGGCTGGAGAGTTCAGTGACCAGAATACTGCGATCCTTGCCGCTGATTGACGAATCCAGTGCGGAAAGTAACCGACCAAGGATTTTCAATAGGGTGGCATTTTCCGGTACGGCTTCCTGCGCCGAAGTGTCTTTATCATCAGTCATTAAAAAATCCTCTCTGTCGTGACGGAAGGGCGATACTGCAAGCTTTGCCGCGATAACGGCAATGCCGTCCCTCAGGGTTCATTGAGCCCAATCGCTACCGTAAGGCAGGGATGTGGATTTCCACTTATGCGTTGCAGTTATAACAACTAGCAACAATATGCTCCAGCATAACTTTGCCTTAACTTTCGCCATGGGTGTGAGCAATGTGTGCTCAGTATCGGAAATGGAGGGCCGCTCTGGCGTGGGAGAAATGATAGCGGTTCTGATGTACAGCGATATGACAGTGAAGGGCCCGGTAAGCAGAAACGATTACCGGGCGGTTGGCTTATTGCGGCTTACCGGAGAACAGGAAACGAATCAGCGGAATGCGCTTGTGCAACTCATATAAGGCGAAGGCGCAGGAGAAGACAAACACCAATCCTGCCAGAAAACCCAGTAGGTTATTGTTGATATGCGGCGTCACAAAAGCGCCATATATCAGAGTCAGCGGATGGTGCACCAGATATATAAACAGCGATGCATTGACCAGATAAGTGATTCGTGGCGAATGATAGTTCAGCAGGTTATGCCCGAATGAGAAAATCACGTTGGCCATCAGGATCCCCAACAGGGTTTTGATCAGCACTTCCAGCTCGAACATATAGCTACTGTGGGCCAGATACTTCTGATTCAGCATGTAGGCTATGAACAACAGCAAGGAGCCCAGCAGCGACCAGGCCGAAGGTTTGAGGAAAATCTCTTTAAGCCACACGTACTTAAATGCGTAAGCGCCAAGGATAAAGAACGGCAGGTAGAACATCGTCTCCATCACCACGAAATTGAACATGCCGTTGGACAGTAAATGAGGGGCGACAATTAAAATAATACGGTGCGCGGCCGAATAGCATAACGCATAAATAAGAAAGAACAGTGAGATGTTTCCTAATCCAGTCATTTTATTTATGGGATAGGGAATGACCTGCGTTTTTTGCGCCTTGATCTTTTTGAAAAGATAAAAACAGGCGGTGGTCAGTAATGACAGCGTTAATAAAAACCACAGGTGAGAAATCAGTTCCCAAACCGTTACATTTATTTTCTGGTAGAGCGAAAAGTTGTCCCAGCCGTTTAATTTATCGGTGAAATATTTCAGCATGAAAAATTGGGGAACAGTTATTAACGGGATCGAGCTCAGTAATGGGATTGCGACGCGTTCCAGTCTGACCTTCAACCACTTATGGCGCTCATAGCGTTCATATAGCATGTAGGAGAAGTAGCCTGAAATCACGAAGAACACCTGCATGCGGAAGGCATGAATGAAGTCGTTCAGCACTGTCAGCGAGAATGAGGGCGTAGCGCTGTTTACTGCCCAGGCATGGCTTGAATAGATCAAGGAGAGATGAAAAGGGATGCCGAGCAACATCAAATAAGCCCGGATTGAATCGAGGAAAAACTCGCGTTGGTTGCTGCCGTTTGTCATAGGTTACCGCTGGTGATTTTATCGAGAGGTCATTAACACGCTTAATAAGTCGGCAATGGTTAAATCGCAATCCCAAACCCTACTATACCGTTTCACATTTTTCCATAGCGTCTTGTTGCGCGGCTTGCTACGCTGGTGTTTAGTCAGCTGCTTAAACAATGAGCCATAAACATGAACCATCCATTTATCATGTTGTCGGAAAGCTGAATAATCCATTAATATGGATTTAAATGATTTGAGCACACGAATAGGGGGGGATGTGCTAGTTAATATATTATCCAAAAAGCCACGCGCCGCGAGCGTACGTTGGTTAGGTGCGACCGTTTTGTTCACGCTGTTTACTTCGCAAGCATGGGCTTTTTCTATCGATGATGTTGCCAAGCAGGCGCAGGATCTGGCAGGGAAAGGCTTTGAGGCTCCGAAGAGCAACCTTCCTTCTCAATTCCGTGAGATGAAATTCGCGGATTACCAGCAGATTCAGTTCAATCACGATAAAGCCTATTGGAACAAACTGAAAACCCCTTTCAAGCTTGAGTTTTATCATCAGGGGATGTACTTCGACACGCCGGTGAAAATCAACGAAGTCACCGCAACAAGTGTAAAAGAGATCAAGTACAGCCCTGACTACTTCAACTTTGGTTCGGTGAAGCACGATCCGGATTCTGTGAAAAACCTTGGCTTTGCTGGTTTCAAGGTGATTTACCCGATCAACAGTGCAGACAAGAACGACGAAATTATGAGCCTGCTGGGCGCGAGTTACTTCCGCGTGGTGGGTAAAGGGCAGGTGTACGGGCTGTCAGCGCGTGGCTTGGCGATTGATACCGCGCTTCCTTCAGGCGAAGAGTTCCCGCGTTTCCGCGAATTCTGGGTCGAACGTCCTAAGCAAGGCGACAAGCATCTGGTGATTTACGCGCTGTTGGATTCGCCGCGTGCCACCGGGGCTTACCGTTTTGTGGTCTATCCGGGCCGCGATACCACTGTGGACGTCGAGTCTAAAGTGTTCCTGCGCGACAAGGTCGGCAAGCTGGGCATGGCACCGCTAACCAGTATGTACCTGTTCGGGCCAAGTCAGCCGTCGCCAACCCTGAACTACCGTCCGGCATTGCATGACTCCAATGGTTTGTCGATCCATGCGGGTAATGGCGAATGGATCTGGCGTCCGCTGAATAATCCGAAGCACCTGTCAGTCAGCACTTATCAGGTCGAAAATCCTAAAGGTTTCGGTCTGCTGCAGCGTGGTCGCAATTTCAAGGATTACGAAGATCTGGACGATCGTTACGATCTGCGTCCAAGTGCCTGGATTGAGCCGCGCGGTGACTGGGGCAAGGGTAAAGTTGAGCTGGTGGAAATCCCAACGGCGGACGAAACCAATGACAACATTGTTGCCTTCTGGACGCCGGACGTCTTACCGGACGCTAAAACAGCGTTGACCCTGAGCTATCGTCTGCATTTCACGCGTGATGAAGACAAACTGCATTCGCAGGACATTGCGTATGTTAGCCAAACCATGCGCTCTACCGGTGACGTGAAACAGTCCAACCTGATTCGTGAACCCGATGGTAGCGTGGCCTTCCTGGTTGACTTCGTTGGCCCAGTGCTGAAAGGCCTGGACGGCGCTACACCGGTTGCCGCTCAAGTGAGTATCGGCGATAACGGGGAAATGGTAGAAAACAATGTCCGCTATAACCCAGTGACCAAAGGCTGGCGTTTGACGCTGCGTCTGAAAGTTAAAGACGACAAAAAGCCGGTAGAAATGCGCGCAGCGCTGGTCAATGGTGATAAGACCCTGTCTGAAACCTGGAGCTATCAGCTACCTGCCAATGAATAAGCCTACTCAACGTGCCCAGGATTATCTTGCGGCAATGCCTCTGACCGCTGAGCGGTCAGAGGCGCTTAAACCACAACCGGGTGCGGATGACGCTCAGGCACTGGAGGCGCTCCATCGTAAGATGGGCGCTACCGATGCCAACGTTGATACGCTGTCGGCGGATGACGTGGCGTTGGCCTCGGTCAAGGCGCGTATTGAAAGCGCCTGGCCGGATGCGGTCCGCGACGACGATTTTGATACCGATGTGGAAGGGCGCAGCATTCTTAAGGCCACGCCGCCGATTAAACGTACCAGTATGTTCCCCGAAGCGTGGCGCACGAATCCAGTGGCGCGTTTTTGGGATTCTCTGTTAGGTCGTACTCCGCACAATCGTCACGCGACCAAGGAAGAGGCCGACGCAGAAAACCGCTGGCGTGTGGTGGGTTCTATGCGCCGTTATGTGCTGTTGGTACTGATGCTGGTGCAGACCGGTATCGCCACGTGGTACATGAAAACCATCTTGCCGTATCAGGGCTGGGCGTTGATCGATCCAATGGCCATGTGGGATCAGGACCTGATGCAGTCAGTATTGCAACTGCTGCCTTATGTGCTGCAAACCGGCATTTTGATCCTGTTCGCTATTTTGTTCTGCTGGGTTTCTGCGGGGTTCTGGACTGCGCTGATGGGCTTCTTGCAGTTGCTGATCGGCAAAGACAAATACAGTATCTCCTCCACCATCAAGGGCGATGAGCCAATCAACCCGGCGCACCGTACCGCCTTGATTATGCCGATCTGTAACGAGGACGTCGAACGTGTGTTCGCCGGCCTGCGTGCGACCTATGAGTCCGTTGCCGCCACCGGTCAGCTCGAACATTTTGATATCTACGTGCTGAGCGACAGCTACGACCCGGATATCTGCATGGCGGAACAGAAAGCCTGGATGGAACTGTGCCGTGACGTAGACGGCCACGGTCGTATCTTCTACCGCCGCCGCCGCCGCCGTGTGAAACGCAAAAGCGGTAACATCGACGATTTCTGTCGTCGCTGGGGCGGTGAGTACAGCTACATGGTGATTCTGGACGCTGACAGCGTGATGAGCGGTGAGTGTTTGACCGGTCTGGTACGCTTGATGGAAGCTAACCCGAACGCCGGTATTATCCAGTCTGCGCCAAAAGCGTCGGGCATGGATACGCTGTACGCTCGGGTGCAACAGTTTGCTACCCGGGTTTACGGACCGCTGTTTACGGCAGGCCTGCATTTTTGGCAGTTGGGTGAATCTCACTACTGGGGTCATAACGCGATTATCCGCGTGAAGCCGTTTATTGAGCACTGTGCGTTGGCACCGTTGCCGGGTGAAGGCTCTTTCGCCGGTTCTATCTTGTCGCATGACTTTGTAGAAGCTGCGCTGATGCGTCGTGCCGGTTGGGGAGTGTGGATCGCTTATGATCTGCCGGGCAGCTATGAAGAATTGCCGCCAAACCTGCTGGATGAACTGAAACGTGACCGCCGCTGGTGCCACGGCAACCTGATGAACTTCCGTCTGTTCCTGGTCAAAGGCATGCACCCGGTACACCGTGCAGTGTTCTTGACTGGCGTGATGTCCTATTTGTCGGCACCGCTATGGTTTATGTTCCTGGCCTTATCTACCGCATTGCAGGTGGTGCATACCCTGATGGAGCCGCAGTACTTCCTGCAGCCACGTCAGCTGTTCCCGGTATGGCCGCAGTGGCGTCCTGAACTGGCGATCGCCCTGTTCTCTACCACGCTGGTGCTGTTATTCTTGCCTAAGTTGCTCAGTATCGTGCTGATTTGGGCGAAAGGGGCCAAGGAATACGGCGGTGGTGTACGTCTGTTCCTGTCAATGCTGTTGGAAATGCTGTTCTCGGTATTGCTGGCGCCCGTACGTATGCTGTTCCATACCGTGTTTGTGGTCAGTGCCTTCCTCGGTTGGGAAGTGGTGTGGAACTCGCCGCAACGTGACGATGATGACACGCCATGGAGCGAAGCCTTTAAACGTCATGGTTCACAGATGCTGCTCGGTCTGGTCTGGGCTGGCGGTATGGCTTGGCTTGATCTGCGTTTCCTGTGGTGGTTGTCGCCGATTGTCTTCTCCCTGATCTTGTCACCGATCGTTTCGGCTTTGTCGAGCCGAGCAACCTTGGGTATCAAGAGTAAGCGTGCCAAGCTGTTCCTGATCCCAGAAGAGTACTCGCCGCCGCGCGAACTGCTGGCGACGGAAGCGTATCTGCAGCTTAACCGTGAACGTGCGCTGGCGAATGGCTTTATGCATGCCGTGGTTAACCCGTCATTTAACGCGTTGGCGGCTGCGCTGGCGACCGCGCGTCACCACTTGCGCGGTGCTATCGAGCGCAATCGTGAAGAACGGGTGAATGAGGCACTGCAACTGGGGCCAGAGAAATTGGTGAAGGGCAAACGCCTGGAGCTGCTAAGCGACCCTGTTGCTATGTCGCGGTTGCATCAACGTGTCTGGTTGTTGCCGGAGGGTGTCGCCTGGCGTGAACACTACCAGCAATTGCCACACAACGAAAAAGCTCATCCGGTTGGCCAGCGTTAAACGCTGAATCGGCTGTCTCAACGGGGAATACGCATAGCGTGTTCCCCGTTTTTTTTGGCTTGTCGCTGACGTAATGCTGATAATCTGAAAGGCAAAAACTATGTTAAAATTTGCTCCGGGCGTTGTTTATTTTCGGAACAACCAGGTCTAAGAGTCAATGTGGTGAATCTCTCTTCTTTTCTTCGGCTGGCATTATTGGCAACGGGTGTGACGCTGTTAAGCGGCTGCGGCAGTATTATCAGCCGCACAGTACCGGGCGCCGGGCACGGCCATCAATACTACCCGGGTGTGCAATGGGATCTGCGCGATACGCCCTGGCGCTATGTCACGGTGATCGATGTGCCGCTGTCGATGGTGGTGGACACCTTTATGCTGCCGTTTGATGCACAGCACGGGCCTTACGAATAAGGTTAGCTTTGAGTGGCAAACACCAACAGTTGATACCCTTGCCGGCCGCACTGGAATGGGGCCAGCACCGTCATTTTTAATCCCTGCTGATGAGCCGCCAACGAGTGCGGGTTGTTGTTGTCAATAAACAGGGCGCCCACATCAAATCTCTCACGGGTGTGCGTTTTGACGGCGGCGAACAACTGCTTCAGCACACCTTTGCCACGCCAAGAGGTATTCAGGCACACCGGGCCGTACATAAATACCCGCTGTTCACTCAACGGTCGTCCGTTGAAGGACTCGCTGGCAAGTTTTTCCAGCATTGCATCCACTACCGGCGGTCGCGGCTGTGCGTCCGTGGTCATCAGACAGACAAAACCGGCCAACGCCCGATCTTCAACCGCGACCAGAATACCGAGCCCCTGGTTAATGCGCGCCAATTGCGCTTCGTTCATGTTAGAAACAATAAAACCCTGACGCTTTTGGCTGTCGCTTAAATTGGCCGGGATATTTTGTGTTTGCAGCTGCAGAATGGCGGGGTAATCTTCGGGGCGTGCCTGACGGATAATCATAATGCCTCTTTGAAAATTATGGGGATTATGGGCGGGATTTTGCTTGCTCCCGCCCGTTATTATTCAACGTTCGTCCCACTCATCGGCCGCGGTCTGGCCCTCTTCGGTATCCAAGGGTGGGTCGAGTTGGAAATCACCTTCTTCCCACTCGTGCAGCGTATTTTCGTCTATCCATTCGGCGCTAATCTCGACTTCGTCATAATCACCGTCAAAAATGGCTTGGGCAGCGGCACCACTGCGTAATGTCAGACATTCAACCGATTCGCCTTCTTGCTCGAAAAACTCGGCCTGCCACATGGTCTCACCATCCAACATCACGTATTTTTGCAGATTGAACTGCTGCGGTACCGGGGGTTCATCATCGTCTCCCCCTTCTGCTGATTCAATAAATTCCTCGCGTGCTGCTTCAATCGCGTCTTCCAGGGTTGCATACAGGCTCATATTCTTCTCCCGTCCCATGAGGTTAATAAAGGATCTTTAAGGGCGCAACGCGCCATGGCTAACATCAGAATTAATTGTTGCCGCACTGGCGCAGGATGCAAATTTTTTATTGTCCGTTTTGCGACGAAGGTTGTCCGCTGAGCTGGAGCAGGGGATCACCCGGCGGGAAATAATACGCTATTGCTTATGACAGCCCAGGAGATCGCCATGTTAACCAATCCATCAATCAAATATCGCCCATTCCCTCCGGTGACGTTACCTGACCGCCAATGGCCAGGGCGTACCTTGCAGCAGGCTCCCCGCTGGTGCTCCAGCGATCTGCGTGACGGCAATCAGGCGCTGGCGGAACCCATGGATAATGTTCGCAAACGCCAGTTCTACCAGTTGTTGTTGGCGTGTGGGTTCAAAGAGATTGAGGTGGCATTTCCTTCTGCGTCACAAACGGATTTTGATTTTGTCCGTTCGTTGATTGATGAACGACTGATCCCGGATGACGTCAATATTCAGGTACTGACTCAGTCACGAGATGATCTGATTGATCGAACTTTTGAGGCACTGCGTGGCATCCCGCGCGCCATCGTTCATTTATATAACGCTACTGCGCCGATGTTCCGCGACATTGTGTTCAAGCAGGACAAGGCGGCGACGGTTGCGCTGGCGGTGAACGGTGCACTGCGCATCCGCCAGCAGTGCGAGCTGCAGCCGGAAACGGCCTGGTCTTTTGAGTATTCGCCGGAAACGTTTTGTTTTACCGAGCTGGAGTTTGCGCTGGAGATTTGTGAAGCGGTTGCTGATGTGTGGCAGCCTGGCCCAGGGCGGCCCATGATTATCAACCTGCCGGCCACGGTCGAAGTGAGTACGCCGAATGTTTACGCCGATCAGATTGAGTGGTTTTGTCGTCGCTTCAGTCAGCGTAACAGCGTGACCATCAGCGTGCATCCGCATAACGATCGGGGGACGGGGGTGGCCTGCGCCGAACTGGCGATGCTGGCCGGTGCCGATCGGGTGGAAGGTTGCCTGTTCGGCAACGGTGAACGCACCGGCAATGTCGATCTGGTGACGCTGGCACTCAATCTGTATACCCAGGGCATTGCGCCGGGGCTGGATTTCAGCCAGTTAAAGCATGTTGTTGAGGTGGTCGAACAGTGTAATCAGTTACCGGTACATCCGCGGCATCCTTATGCTGGCGAGCTGGTTTTCACCGCCTTTTCCGGTTCACATCAAGATGCGATCAAAAAAGGGTTTGCTGCCCAACAGCATCGACAGGACGGTCTGTGGCAAGTGCCTTATCTGCCGCTTGATCCGGCGGACGTCGGTTGCAGTTATGAAGCGGTGATTCGGGTTAACAGCCAATCAGGCAAAAGCGGGGCGGCTTGGTTACTGGAACAAAACCATGGGCTGTCGTTGCCGCGTGGGTTACAGATTGATTTCAGCAAGGTGGTGCAGCAAGCGACGGATGGCAGCGGCAAAGAGATGACCACTGCGGAGCTGTGGCGCTTGTTTCGTATCAACTATGGTCTGGTGGAGCAACCGCGTTTGCAATTGCTGAGCTATCAGACGGAAAGCCACGGCGTCGAGGCCTACAGCTTTAGTGCTCGGGTGTTGTTTGACGGGCATCAACAACGGTTACTGGGGGTTGGCAACGGCCTGCTGTCCAGTGCGGTGGATGCGTTGCGCCAACGGTTTGGCTTGAGTATGGCAATAGAAGACTACCATGAGCACACGTTAGGGCATCAGAGCCACAGCCGTGCGGTTGCCTATATTCGTTGTACTCTGGCACATGGCGAGGCCGCTTACGGTGTGGGAATCGACGTCGATTCTGCCAGCGCCTCGCTGCAAGCGTTATTCAATGTTGCGGCGCGCTACCTGGTGAAGTAAGCGCTGGGTGCAACGCCCAATACGCGGCGAAACATGGCGCTGAAAGCACTCGGGCTGTCGTAGCCTAAATCCAGCGCCACTTCCAATACTGAATGCCCGGCAGCCAGGGCGTTCAGTGCGGCCAGTAAACGTGCACGGCGTACCCAATCGCCAAAGCGCAACCCTGTCTCTCGTTGGAATCGGCGCGACAGTGTGCGGCCGCTGACGTTGATGTAACCGGCGGCGTGCTCTAATTCCCAGGGGTGTGCCAAGGATTGCTGAATATGTCTGCACAACGACAGTAAAGCTTCACTGCGGGGTTCTGGCAAATTCAACGGCAGAATCGGCAGGACGCGCAACTCATCCAGAATCAGCTCCATGATCCGCTCCTCACGACCGCCTACGGGATAATCCACCGCAATATCCATCGCGCAGATAATCAGCTCGCGCAGCAGCGGTGAGATTTGTACCACCTCGCAGCGTGCAGGGAGATCGGCGCGTGCCAGCGGATCGACCAACAGGGCTCTTGCCGCCACTCTGCCGGTGATGCGTAGGCTGTGTTCAACCCGTGCAGGCAACCAGACACCCCGCCCAGGTGGCACCACCCAGCTTCCCTGACGGGTATTCACCTGTACCACGCCGCTAAGACTGTGAATTAATTGCGCACAGTCATGGTAGTGAGGCGGTTCGAAGTCGCCGTGTTGATAATCTTTGGAGACCGGCACAATTGAGCGATTGGCGGGCACAGCGCCATGGAAAAGCAGCATTATTGGGGCATCCCGATACGCGGAGAAATGATAACGGCAGCATGCCATGCTGAAACATTTCGTACCAGCCTATGGCAGAGTGATAAATTATAGTATATAAACATATAATATATAATTTAGTATATTGTTTGGGGTGAAGCAATGGATATCGGCAGTATGCGACAGGCGGCGGCACAGGCAGGAACGCTGCTGCGGGCGCTGGGTAATGAGGACCGTTTGCTACTTCTTTGCCAGCTTAGCCAGGGTGAAATGTCGGTAGGGGAATTGGCGCTGGCGCTGGATATTCGTCAGCCAACCCTTTCGCAGCAGCTTGGTGTATTGCGGCAGGAAGGGCTGGTGTCAACGCGTCGGGAGGGTAAGCAAATCTACTACGTCGTGAGTGATGAAAAAGCCTTGGCGGTGATCCATACTTTGTATCAGCTCTATTGTCCGCAACCGGGAGAGTCACGATGAGCATCGATTGGCAGCACTTTACGCCAGCGTCATCCCTGATTGGGGGGGGCATTATCGGTATTGCGGTGGCACTGCTGTTGCTGTTTAACGGCCGTATTGCGGGTATCAGTGGGATTACCGGTGGCCTGTTGACACCTCAAGGCAAAGAGAAGCGTTGGCGGGCCGCATTTCTTATCGGGTTACTGATTTCTCCCTGGCTGTACCGTATGGCGGTACCCTTACCGGTAATGCCGATCAGTGGCAGCAGTTTATGGCTGATTTCTGCGGGATTGCTGGTTGGTTTGGGAACGCGGTTGGGCGGTGGCTGCACCAGCGGTCACGGTGTTTGCGGCACGGCAAGATTAGCGCCGCGTTCGCTGGCGGCTACGGCGGTATTTATGCTGCTGGGCTTTATTACGGTATGGGCCGTCCGTCATTGGGTGGGGGCTTAACCGCATGTTCAAACTCCTGTTTGCTTTACTGAGTGGCGCTATTTTCGGTCTCGGTTTGATGATTGCCGGGATGGCTAATCCGGCCAAAGTAGTGGCTTTTCTCGATATTACCGGTCAGTGGGATCCGTCATTGGCTTTGGTCATGGTGGGGGCGATAGCCGTGGCGGCACCCGCATTCCTTTGGGCGCGTCGTCGGCAGCATGCTTTACTGGGTGAGGAGATGCAGATTCCCACCAACAGACGCCTGGATCGTCGTTTACTGATCGGCAGTGCGTTATTCGGGATTGGTTGGGGAATGGCGGGCATTTGCCCAGGGCCGGCCTGGGTACTTGCCGGAGCGGGATCCTTGGCTGGGGTGCAGTTTGTTGTGGCGATGTTGGTGGGAATGGCCCTGTATGAAACGATGATACTACGGAGAAAATAATGGCAACAGCTAACGCGGTGCTGCGTATTGCACGTCCGACCGACAGGTTACAGGAGATAGCGGCCCTGTACTGCCAAGGGCTGGGTTTCGAACGGCTGGGTGAGTTCGAGGATCATCAGGGATTTGACGGCGTGATGGTTGGGCATCCGGAGCATGGTTACCACCTGGAATTCACTCACCATCGCGGTGTCAACGTGGGGCAGGCGCCGACGCAGGACCATCTGCTGGTGTTTTATTTACCGGATGAAAAGGCGTGGCTGGCAGGATGCCAACGTATGTCGGCCGCCGGTTTTAGGCGCGTTGCGGCATATAACCCCTATTGGGATGTCAACGGGCGGACATTCGAAGATCTGGACGGTTATCGGGTAGTGTTACAACAACGGGCGTGGGAAGCATAAAAAAAGCCAGCGCACCGGGCGCTGGCTGAAGGGTTAAGCGAAACCGTTATCAGGCATTGGTTGCCGGTTTCTGTGCGCTTTTACCCTGGGTATTTTCCAGCATGCGGCGGATCGGTACGATCAGCAGCGTCAATACTGCGGCGCAGATCAACAGCGCAATAGAGCAGCGGGCAAACAGGTCAGGCAGCATTTCCAGTTGGTCGGCTTTTACATGGCCACCAATCAGGCCTGCGGCCAGGTTACCCAGCGCACTGGCACAGAACCACAGGCCCATCATCTGGCCGCGCATTCTTTCTGGCGCCAACAGCGTCATGGTTGCCAGCCCGATTGGGCTAAGGCACAGCTCACCCAGCGTCAGCATCAAAATACTGCCAACCAGCCACAGCGGGGATACGCCTGCGCCAGCATTGCCCAGCACGTTCTGTGCTGCCAGCATCATCAGACCAAAACCTGCCGCGGCAAACAGAATACCGATAACAAACTTGGTGATGCTGCTCAGGCGCACTTTATTGCGTGCCAGAGCAGGCCATGCCCAGCTAAACACCGGGGCAAGCAGAATAATGAACAGCGCGTTGATTGACTGGAACCACACCGCAGGGATCTCGAAGTCGCCAATCATACGGTTGGTGTAGTCGTTGGCGAACAAGTTGAACGATGTTGGTTTCTGTTCGAAAGCGGACCAGAAGAACGCCGCAGATACCAGCAGAATAAAGCACACCAGCAGGCGCGCGCGTTCTTTGCGACTAAGGCCGGCAAACACGAACAGGTAAATAAAGTACAGGGTTACCGAGGCCGCAATGACGTATACCAGCATGCTGGCTACGGCGACAGGGTTAATCACGATGATGCCTTGGGCAATCAGGGTAACAACCACGGCGACGCCGATGGCCAATGCAATCAACCAGGCACCAACGCCATTTTTCTTGGTTACAGGGCTATTCCAGGTTGAGTCCAGGCCAACTTCGCTGTCATAGCGTTTCATCGCCGGTACCGCAAAGACGCGGAAGATCACCAGTGCCACCAGCATACCGATACCCCCGATGCCGAAGCCCCAATGCCAGCCGTGCGAACGAATCAACCAGCCAGAGATCAACGGGGCGATAAACGAACCCATGTTGATGCCCATATAGAACAGCGAGAAGCCACCGTCACGGCGATTGTCGCCTTTTTTATACAGGGTGCCCACCATCACCGAGATACAGGTTTTAAATAAACCGGAACCCAGCACGATAAACATCAGACCAATGAAGAACAGGTTATTGCCCATGATGGCGGACAGGGCGATCGACAGATGACCAAGGGCGATCATAATCGAGCCGTACCAGACGGCTTTTTGCTGGCCAAGCCAGTTATCTGCTAACCAGCCGCCCGGCAGGGCGGCAAGGTACATACTGCCGGCGAAAATACCCACAATTGCCGAGGCATTTTCACGTGCGAGACCCATACCCCCGTCATAGACCGTCGCGGCCATAAACAGGATCAGTAATGGGCGAATACCGTAAAACGAGAACCGCTCCCACATTTCTGTAAAGAATAGGGATCCCAGCGGATAGGGATGGCCGAAGAATGTCCGACTTTCTTGTTTATTAACAGAGGATTGCATAACGTCTTCCCAATAAAATGCGCTGCATTGATGCAGCTTATACTGTGGTATGTATGTGTATTTAAGGAAGGTGACCCACCCAGTGCGGATTACCCGACAAAACCGCGGCCGCAGCGCCCGTTAACCGTGGAAAGCGCGTTGGTCTTTTTTCACTTGGCCAATGGTTTACATTGGGCGTGATATTATTTAACCATTTGATAACTGGATGATGGTTTTGTCTAGTCCCTGTATCCCATTTTTTAGATGAAAAGTCGACAAACATCTACTTTTCTGGTTTTTATGTTGGTTGGGAAAGGAATGTTATTGACAGGTGGTTTATTGCGCTAAAAGTTTATTATTTGTTTAAAAACAAATAATTAAAACGTGATTGTGTTTGTTGTCGTTGCAGAAGAGACAGCATGGGGTATCAATACTAAAAGTAGGGTAAACGGGCCATCGACCCATTTAGGTGAGGGAGTTGGTGATAAATACAGCTATTGCTCTTCCTGCAGGGTATCTTCTCTCATTCGTGCCGGACGCCGTTGTAAACACCACCAGGAATAAATGGCGTTGAATAGCACCACCAAAGCAGTGACGCAAAATACCGTACGGAAGCCATAACTGGCAGATACTGCTGCCCCTAACAGCGGACCGCTGACGTTGCCGATGTCGCGGAAAGACTGGTTATAGCTAAATATCCGTCCGGCGACCTGGTTGGTACAGTTGTAGATCAGCAGTGTTTGCACAGCCGGTAATAGCGCGCCGTCGGCAGCGCCAAGCAGGAAGCGTAATACACCCAACTGCCATGGCGTTTGCACAAAGGCCATGGGGATCAGCAACAACACCGAGACGATCAGCATAACGACCAGAATGCGTTCTGGACCGATCCTGTCACCGAGTTTGCCCAGCCGGGGGGCACTCATCAGCGCGGCGACGCCCGGCACCGAGGCGATCAAACCGCTGACAAAGGCCAGGTTATGGATATTGCCAGCTAAATCGCGGACATACAGCGTCAGAATAGGTGCAATGGACCCGGTGGCAATTTGAATAATCATGGTTGTGACAAACAGACTGAGGATCAGCTTGGGGCTTTTCAGCGCAGCGAACACCTGCCGGGCGTGCAGCATGTCCTTTTTCTGCACTGGGGTGAATTGTTCTTTTACGCACAGCAGCGTCAGGATAAAGCAGACCAACAGCACGGCAGCAGTGATATAGAACACAGGCCGCAATCCGTACTGATCGGCTAACAGACCGCCGATCAGTGGCCCAATCAATGCACCGCTGACGCCGCCTGTCGATAGCGTGCCCAAGGCCCACCCGCTGCGATTTCTTGGCACCTGCGTGGCAATTAGCGCGTTAGCATTGGGAATAAAGCCTCCGAGGAGACCCAGAACTGCTCGTAGCGCCAAAAACTGCCATATATTTTGCGCCATTCCCATCAACAGCATCACAATCGACATCCCCAACGCTGAACGTAGCAGCATGAGCTTACGCCCACGGCGGTCAGCCAATCCCCCCCAGAATGGGGAGGCAATTGCAGAAAACAGGAAGGTAATACTGAATACCAATCCAGACCACATATTCAGCGCTTCGTGACCGGTTACACCAAGGGTTTCCACATAAAGCGGAAGGAAAGGCATGATCAGGCTGAATGCGGCGCCGGTGAGGAAACACCCTAGCCAGGTGACAAAAAGATTGCGTTTCCAGTTGATGGGGTCTGGTGCCGAAGCCATAAGTGCCTGCTGCTGAGGAGGACGCTTTGCTTTTGCGTGGAGGCAAGGAGCAAAGCAAAAAAGTTAGCCTGGTAAGTATGCGCTTAATTATAGACGGCATCAATTGATGTGGTGGGGGATGCGAGGAAAATGAAATAAAGTTTTAAAAATAGCGTATTGGCAATATTCCGCGCTGTGCGCGCGGAAAAAGCCTATTTAAAGCCCGGCGAGCTGTTCGAAACCCTTGGACGTGGTCGAGAGGGCGACATCGGTAATCTCATAGTGGGCAACGGCATTGAAGGGATCTTGCGCCACAATGGCATCCAATTGCGAACGTTCGATGCCTTTCACCAGGATTACACCGCCAGTACGTGGGTTCTTGCGGCCGGAGGCGATAAAGGTGCCGTCCTCGAAATATTTCTTCAGCCAGGCGACATGCCCTTCAAGGTGACTGTCCACTTCTGCTATCGGGCGGTGGTAGGTGAGGTTAACGATGTACATAACAACTCCAGGATGAGCAACAAAGGCTTACCATCCCACCGTTGCCGACGTTTCTCAAGATCTGCGGTATAAAAAAACCCGCCAAACGGCGGGTTAGGGGGTCAATAGAGAGAAGGCTCGCCTTCCGGCCGGGTTTTGAAGCGGCGGTGTAGCCACATGTATTGATCCGGCGCCATCAGGATTTCCTTCTCTACCACTTTATTCATAAAAGCGGCAGCTTCGAGCTCATTATCCAGCGGGAAGTTTTCCACCGCCGGCTGCATAATCAACTCATACCCTTTTGCATCGGGTAAGCGGCGTGGAGTAAAGGGAATAATGGCGGGTTTACCCATCCGAACCAACACGTAGCTACCCGTGGTGGTGGCGGCTTTTTCCACGGCGAACAGGGGAGCAAACACGCTGCTGCGTGGGCCGTAGTCGTGATCTGGGGCGTACCAGATGATGTCACCTTGTTTCAGCGCCCGGATCATGCCTTTGACGTCTTTACGGTCCAACATGGACTTGTTGGAACGCATACGCCCCCAGGTCTGCAGCCAGTCCATCAGTTTGTTGTCATGCGGCCGGTAAACCCCGATGCCCGGATTGTGAATACCAAATATGCGGGCACCCAGTTCCAGCGTCAGAAAATGCAGACCGATCAGCAAAACCCCCTGATGGTTATCTTTCGCCTTCTGAATATGTTCCAGTCCACTGACCTGGAACCAGCGCTCGATTCGCCAGTTTGGCCAAAACCACGCCATACCGGTTTCAAATAGCCCCATACCGACAGATTCAAAATTCTGCACAACCAATGCATCGCGCTCTGCCTGCGGCATGTCTGGGAAGCACAGCACCAGGTTACGCTGAGCAATCGCTACTCGGCGCTTAAGAAAGCGCATGGAGAAACGACCCAGCGAGGTGCCAAGGCGATAGATGACGGGGTAAGGCAGCAGGACCAGCAAATAGAGCAAACCGATGCCGAACCAGGTAAGCCAGTAGCGTGGGTGCAATAAAGAGCGATTAAAAGAAGGAACTTGAGTCATGTGTTCTCAGCTTAGAAGCAGTCATTTGACAATAATAACAGAGTAATACCAGGGGCCATCACCCAAAGGCAATTTTGCCAGGCATTCTTTTTCTGCCGTTTATAACCAACTATTGTGACATTTTTCTCACGCAACGTGAAAAGGCACCGCATTAAAACATCATTTTCGGTGATGAATCGATATCAATTGATGAATAATCCGACGATACCGCTCGAAAGGACAAAGCCTGTCAGCGACAGATGCGTATCATCCCGCGCAATTATTTAGGGGGTATTATGTTGGCATCATGGATAAGTGTAGGGCTGCTGGTCACGGGAACGCTGTTGGGCAGCCTTGGCGCACACCTCCAGTTTAACCCTTTGCTGGTCACGGCAGGAATCGTCCTGTTGGCGGGAATAGTGACTTCCGGGTTTACTGAATGCCGGGGTGGCCACTGAGCATCCACCCCGGATTTATCAGGCGTTTTTAAACAGACCTTTCAACACATGTGGTTCTGAACGCCAGTATTGCGGTGGTGCACTGACTTTCTCACCCAGTTTCGCCGCGGCATGCCATGGCCAGCGTGGGTTGTAAAGGATGCCACGCGCCAGTGCGATCATATCTGCCTGCCCGGTAGCGACAATCGCTTCCGCCTGTTCTGGCTCGGTGATTAGCCCTACCGCAATCGTCGGCAACCCGGTTTCCCGCTTGATGGTTTCGGCGAAAGGGACTTGATAATTAGGTCCAACCGGGATTTTTTGCAGCGGTGACGTCCCCCCGCTGGACACATGAATGTAGTCACAGCCCAGCTCTTTTAGCGCTTTTGCCAGCAGCACCGACTGCTGCTCATCCCACCCTCCGTCAACCCAGTCACTGGCAGAAATACGTACACCGAGCGCCTTGTGCGCCGGAAAGACTGCACGCACGTCGTTGAAAATCTCCAGCAACAGGCGCATGCGATTTTGCAATGAGCCACCATACTGATCGTTGCGCTGATTGGACAGCGGTGAAAGAAACTGATGCAGCAGATAGCCGTGCGCGCCATGCAGCTCAATCAGTTCAAAACCGAGTCGGTCCGCACGTTTTGCCGACGCAACGAACTGCGCTTTGAGCTGTTCAATCTCTTCCAGACTCATTGCCACCGGTTTTTCATCCTGTGGGGCAAAGGGCAGGGTCGAGGCAGACAATGTTTGCCAGCCTCCGTTTGCGGCGCTGAGTTGTCCACCGCCAGCCCAAGGTACGGCACAGGAGGCTTTGCGCCCTGCATGGGCAAGTTGAATGCCTAACGGCATGGTGGCGTGTTTTTTTACCGCGTTCACCACCTCAGCCAGTGCGAGTTCGGTGGCGTCATCCCATAAACCGAGATCGCTGGGCGTGATACGGCCTTCGGGAGCTATCGATGTGGCTTCCACAATCAGCAGGCCGGCGCCGGATAATGACAGGCTACCCAGATGCATGGTATGCCATTGTGTTGCTTTGCCGTTGTCGGCTGAATATTGGCACATTGGCGCGATAATAATACGGTTGGGCAAATTCAGTTTCCCCAGCGCAATCGGGGTAAATAACTGACTCATAATGTCCTCCAGGTCCGTGGTAAATAGGGTGGGTAAGATCTCCTTAGGCTTATCGGGATTCGTGAACAACGTCAAGTTTTCGCACTCAACAGCGCCAGCGGGTTAATGCTGTGTTGAGCCGATTTTTCGGGTATTATGTGCGCCGCGCGTGGGCCAGCGGCCTGCGCGCGTTCAAATCAGTCACCTCCCGAAAGACAGGAAAGTACACCATGCCAGTGTTACATAACCGAATTTCTAATGAGGAACTGAAGGCGCGCATGCTGGCGGAAACCGAGCCGCGCACTACAGTTTCTTTTTATAAATATTTCACCATCGACGATCCTAAGGCGTTTCGTGACAGCCTGTATGTCCAATTCGACAAGCTAAAGGTCTTCGGCCGCATTTATGTGGCTAAAGAAGGCATCAATGCGCAGATCAGCGTGCCGCAAAATAAGTTTGAGGCGTTTAAGGCCGCGTTGTTTGCTTCGCATCCGGCACTGGACCAGGTTCGGCTGAATATTGCCCTAGAAGACGACGGTAAATCCTTCTGGGTATTGCGCCTGAAGGTGCGTGATCGCATTGTCGCTGATGGTATTGATGACGAAAGCTTTAACCCGGCTAACGTCGGTGAGTATTTGCAGGCCGATCGCGTTAACCAAATGATTGACGACCCGGATACGCTGTTTGTGGATATGCGTAACCACTACGAATACGAAGTCGGCCACTTTGAGAATGCCATCGAAGTGCCTTCAGACACTTTCCGTGATCAATTGCCAATGGCCGTTGAAATGCTGCAGGACAATAAAGACAAAAATATTGTCATGTACTGCACCGGCGGTATCCGTTGTGAAAAAGCCAGTGCCTATATGTTGCATAACGGCTTTAAAAACGTCTATCACGTAGAAGGCGGTATTATCGAGTACGCACGCAAAGCAAAAGAGCAGGGGCTGCCGCTGAAGTTTGTCGGCAAGAACTTTGTGTTTGACGAGCGTATGGGCGAGCGGATTTCTGATGATGTGATTGCCAACTGCCACCAGTGCGGTGCTGCCTGTGATACTCACACCAACTGCAAGAATGATGGCTGCCATTTACTGTTTATTCAGTGCCCGAGTTGTGCCGCTAAATTTGAAGGTTGTTGCAGCGAGATCTGCCGCGAAGAGCTGAAGTTGCCGCGTGAAGAGCAGCGTGCACGCCGTGCCGGCCGTGAGAACGGCATCAAGATTTTCAATAAGTCGAAAGGGTTATTGCAGACCACGATGCATATTCCTGCACCGGAAGAAGATAAAGGCTCAGCCAACTGAGCCCTAAAAAGCGCGGCAGTCTTGCCGCGCTTTTGCATTACTTCGCGCGAACGCCTTCCACGGAAATAATCAGCTCTACGTCCTGAGACGCCGGGCCAAGATCGGTAGTGATGCCAAAGTCTTTCAGTTTGATCTTACCGTTGGCTTCGAAGCCTGCGCGGTATCCACCCCATGGGTCGTTACCCTGACCGATCAGCTTGGCGTCCAACGTAACCGGTTTGGTCACGCCGTTCAGTGTCAAGTTGCCGACAATCGCATAGCCTTCGCCGTTCTTTTTCACTTCAGTGGATTCAAATTTGGCCTGTTTGTTCTTTTCCACATTCAGGAATTCTGCACTGCGCAGGTGTTTGTCACGCTCAGCGTGGTTGGTATCGACGCTGGCAGTGTTGATAGTGACGTTCACCTTGTCTTTGGACGGATCTTTATCGTCGAAAGTGAAACCACCGTCAAAATCCTTGAAAGAGCCGTACAACCAGCTGTAACCCAGGTGCTGGATGCGGAATTCGATAAAGGCGTGCTGACCTTGTTTGTCAATTTTGTAGTCAGCAGCCAGTGCGGAACCGGCGCTCAGCAGCAGTGCGCCTGTCGCCAGGCCCAGTACGGTTTTCTTTAACATAGCAATCTCCATAAATCCAAAGGTTAATCGGCGCTGCTACCCAGCATCCGTTTCAAAGTAACATCACGATCAACGAAGTGATGTTTAAGCGCAGCCAAACCGTGCAGCACTGAAAGCACTACCACGGCCCAGGCCAGGTAAAGATGAACAGTGCCGGCGGTATCGGCCTGTTCCGCCATGCCAGTGACGGTGGCAGGGACGTCGAACCAGCCGAAAACGCTGATAGGCTGGCCATCGGCGGTAGAAATCAGGTAGCCGCTAATCAGGATGCTGAACAGCACCACGTAGAGTGCCAAATGCGCCAAGATTGCACTAACACGCGTGAAGCGACTGTAACTGGCCAACGGTTTAGGGGGCGGTGAAACAAAGCGCCAAATCACTCTGATCACCATGATGACAAACAGCAGCGTGCCGATGCTTTTATGGATTTCCGGTGCCTGGTGATACCAGACATCATAATAGCCAAGCGTGACCATCCATAGACCAAGGGCAAACATGCCGTACACCGCCAGCGCAACCAACCAGTGGATCAGCACTGAAATATGGCCAAACCGGTTCGCGGTATTTTTCCAGAGCATCGCGTTTCCTTACATTCCTCATTTTCTGGCTGCAATAATTAAACTTTAAGAAACATAAAATCAATAATAAATTTAACTATGTTACTTCTTATTAATATCAATCAGTGGATTTGGTTAAGATAGCGATAAGTCAATCAGTGAAATAGTTGGAGTTAATAGATGCTGTGGTAAATTAATTTTTTGTTATGGTTTGAAAAATAACGAATTTATTTATTATTGTCAGCTTTTGTCATTTTGCGTAAATGTGCTGAGAGGTTTTGACAAATAAACCCTAGTCAAGATTGCCAACTATTTTCAGTTGATGTTTTGAAAAAGGGTATTTTCTATCCAACCTGCAATACCCGTGCTGCGCTGAGGCAGAGTTTGCTAACATAACGGGTATCTGGTGGTCCGTCGGGCCAGCGCTATTAACGCAAGGAAATGTCATGGGCCGAACAGAGTCGACCGATCGCAGCCTGCGCCTGGCCATTATGCTGGCGATGGTGGTGATTATTCTCGCGGGTGTCAAAGCCGCAGCGGATGTCGTGGTGCCATTCTTACTGGCGGTATTCCTCGCTATGGTACTGAATCCGCTCGTGACGCAGCTTGAACGTTGGCGGATACCGCGTGTGTTGGGCGTGACCTTGTTGGTGGTCGCCGTTGTCATCATATTGATGTTGTTCATCGGAATATTGGGTGCCTCGCTAAACGAATTTGCCCGCTCGTTACCGCAGTACCGCGGCATGATGATGGAAAAGCTGGGAGAGCTGCAGCATTACGCAGACCGCGCCAATATCACTATTTCTACCGAGGCAATGTTGCAGTATGTCGATCCCAGTGCGGCCATGAATATGGTTACCCGCCTGTTGAGCCGTTTTTCAGGGGCAATGACCAATATATTTCTGCTGTTGATGACAGTGGTATTTATGCTGTTTGAAGTACAACTCTTGCCTTACAAATTACAGCAAGCGCTCGACAAGCCGAGTGAAGGTATTGTCAATATTCAACGTGCACTGGATGGCGTTACCCGTTATTTGGTGATCAAAACGGTAATCAGTTTGGCAACGGGCGTTATTGTCTGGGGGTTTCTGGCTGCGGTCGACGTGCGTTTTGCGTTTATCTGGGGACTGCTGGCGTTCCTGCTAAATTATATTCCCAATATCGGCTCGGTGATTGCCGCTGTTCCTCCTTTGGTCCAGGCTTTGCTGTTTAATGGTTTTGGCGATGCACTGGTGGTGGCTGCGGGTTTTATCGCCATCAACCTGGTGATTGGCAATATGTTGGAACCGCGCGTTATGGGGCGGGGGTTGGGGCTGTCGACGCTGGTGGTCTTCTTGTCTCTGATTTTCTGGGGGTGGCTGATGGGGCCAGTGGGGATGTTGCTGTCGGTGCCACTGACCATTATTACGCGTATCGCACTGGAGACCACCGAAGGCGGGCACAAATTGGCTGTAATTCTCGGTGATGGGCAGCCAGTAAAACAGGTTACTCCGGAGTAAAGAAGACTTTCCCCTGCGTTTTGCTGTCGGCGGTATGCTGCAGCGCCAGTTTATAGTGCCGTAGGGGATAGACTGCTGCTGGGGGCTGCAGGGTCAGTTGGCCGCTACGGACCAAATGAAAAAGCTGCTGGAATGCAGCTTGCCACTGAGTCAGTGTGGCTTGTGCATTCCACTTGCGCAGATGAAACAGTGAGGTACGCAGCCGCAATTGCTGAGCAATACGTTGCCAGTCAACCTGTTGGCCACTGAGTAACCCCAAGGCGACAAAATCACCGGAAGGGCCCACCGAACGTGCCAGCTGTAAACCCTCCTCACCACCAACACAGTCGATCGCTGCCTTCGCGGTATGGCCGGTCAGTAGCTGTAACTCATATTGCTGCAACAAACTCTTTTCGTAGACTCGCCATGCACCGGCATTCAGTAACGCCTGTCGATGTGCCGTATTGCGTACGACCACAATCAATTTGATACCACGCAGCGCGGCCAATTGGCAAAACAGAAAGCTTATTGCCGATCCCCCAGCGTTTAGCAACAGGATGTCGCCAGCATTCAGTGACAGCCACTGTGTCAGCAATACCCAACAGGTGAGAGGGTTGATATAGATTTGTGCTGCACTGGCATCATCAATATCATCCGGCACCCAGACGACCCTGGCTTGTTCAATCGTGACACAGGTTTGCCAACTGCCATCACCCATGATCGCCAGCGCCCGCCTATCGGTAGAGTGACCATGAGAATCGATAGCAACGCCCATGCCTTCGTAGCCGGGTACCTGAGGCAAGGCGGTACGGTGTGCATACTGGCCGTGGATTGGGATCAGATCAGAGGGGTTGATCGGTGCATAATGCATCCGTAAACGCAGGCGGTTGGGCTGTTGCGCAGGAAGACGGGTGTGTTCCAAATCAATGACTTGCTCAGGGTTGCCAAAACGGCGAAAGCACAGGCGCGGAAGGGGAGATGGCATGCGTTTAAGCGATAAAGAAGAAATAGACGTCCAGCACCAATA
Organism: Serratia sp. CoH_134_PS_4; assembly: GCF_058190535.1. Lineage (NCBI taxonomy): Bacteria > Pseudomonadati > Pseudomonadota > Gammaproteobacteria > Enterobacterales > Yersiniaceae > Serratia > Serratia sp. CoH_134_PS_4. The sequence continues at coordinate 7,860 of NZ_JBXWKI010000016.1, read as the reverse complement.
ACACCAGCCATAGACAGAGATACAGCACCAGATGTTCGCGCACGTTGTTGACGATCGCCGACAGTATTTTGTTTAACATTCTTAGAGGCCACAAGGTAAGGACGGGCAGATTATAGTATTTTTGCGGCCGGCGTTCATACTGTCGAGAGAACAAAACGTGGGACAGAGGCATACCTCAAGATTAACAGCAGCCTGCTAGCGCAGGCTTTGGTTACACCGCCATCAAAGACAGTGGCATAGCGCTGGAAGGCACGCTTGGCGGATAGAAGTAGCGCAGCACGTTATACAGTGAATAAAATTCCAGCCGGTTGCGGGCATTGATTTTCTCTGTGATATGACGTTTGTGAACGTAGACCGTATGCGAACTGATTTGCAGTTTTTTCGCGATGCGGTAATTGGGCATTTCAGCCATCCAATGCTTCATTACCGTCAGCTCCTGTGGGCTGAACAGCGAATGTTCAACGCTGCAGTCCATCAGTGACACCGGCTTTTCGCGCATCATGCGCAAGGTCACCGGCAGAGTGGCTTTATTGAACAGGAATGCGTGGTCGGCGATACGCATTGGCGTTTCGCTATAGGGGTAGGGGGTATCCAGATAAATAAACAACAGTGCCGATGATGTAGCATCAATAAAGGCCTGAAGTTGGGCGTCATCTTCGCTATGGCGGCACTGTTTGGTCAGGTTCACCAGAATGTGGCTTGGCCGGTAGTGATCTAGCAGGGGGGTCGCCTGTTCAAGGCTGTGGCAACATTTTACCTGGGCGAAAACATTGTCAGTAAAATAGTTATCTATTCCGACCCGAGTGAAGCAGCATTCGTCCACGACAAGCAGTTTCATGGTGACGTCCTTGTTGATCGAAGAATTACTATGGCATATCAGCTGTAAAATAGAACTTACACCACAGCGGATCAATTCGGAAATCCGGATACTTACGACAGAAATTTCCGTTGAAATATTTTTTACATTTAATTTCAGGTTGTTATGACTATTTTTGGTTGTAACTTAGGCACTCAACCGCCGCCCGCAGCGGGTGGCGGGCGCGATTGAGTGAAGCGAAGGGCTTAATCAAAGCGTTTTAATGAGAAGGGCAGGATGTCCACCGGGGGCGTTTTATCTTCGGCAAACAGCGCAGCAATTTCACCCAATACGCTGGCAAACTTGAAACCATGGCCGCTCAGGCCAGTGATAACCATTAAGCGATCGCAGCCTGGCAGCGTATCGATAATAAAGTCCTCATCTGGGCTCATGTCATAACTGCATGCTTCACCGTGTAAACATACCCCTACACCTGGCAAGAATTGGCGCAGGAAATGGAAAACTTCGGTGCCGTCACTGGCAAAACTGCCAAAAGGTTTACGCTCTTCAGGCTTATCTATAGGTTGGCCACCATCGTGTTTACCCACCTTCAACCCGTCGTTATCGGCAGGGAAACCATAGTAATGGTTGCCGTCTTGCGCTTCGACAGTAAAGGCTGGGAACCGGTTATTGATGCTGTAACGGCCATCGGCCTGATGCCAGGAAAAGACTTTACGCAGCGGGGTAACTGGGAGCCGGGGTAGTAGCGCGTTTACCCAGGTACCGGCAGTGACTACGGCCTTGCGCCCCTGAAAGTGGCCTTCAGCGGTAATGACTTCAACCCCACCGTCGATAGGCTGCACTGCACTGACTGGGCAATTGAACAACTGACTGCAACCGGCGTCTTTCGCGAGCTTGATCAGGCTGGTGATGGCTTTTTCCGAGCGCAGGAACCCTGCATCCGGCTCAAATACGCCGACGTAGCCCTCAGGTGCATTGAATTCCGGCCAGCGCTGGTTTATCTCTTCCGCACTCAAGTTTTGCGTATTGAGTCGGAATTTTTGCGCGCTGTGCTGGGCATTACGAATAAATTCTGATTGCTCCGGCCCCATGTTCAGCACACCGCAATCCTGGAACAACTCTTCACCCGTTTGTTTAATCAGTGCGTTCCATAAGGCTTGGGCACGCAGAATCAACGGAACATATTTTTCGCCTTCGCCGTAGGCATGACGGATGATGCGCGTATCGCCGTGGTGGCTGCCGTTACGGTGTGGGGGCATCGCACTGTCTATCATTAATACTTTAAGGCCGGCCCGTGTCGCATAGTAACCCGCCGCTGCACCTACCGAACCGCTGCCCACAACAATTAAGTCATATTCCACGTGCCATAACCTCTCTGTGACATCTCTCTTATGCCGTCATGATAAAAGGTTGGGCGTCGCAATGCACTTGTTGCACGAGTTACAGGCAAATAAAAAGGCGCCAGGGATAAATACTGGCGCCTTAGGCTTTTGGGTAGAGTGAACTAGTGTTTTTTACGATCAAGGTCCTGGTAATCCGTTGCTTCAATCTTGGCGATGCCAGCTTCTAAGATATTGATTAATTGACGTGCGACATCTGTGGTTAGCCAAAGCGTTCTGTCTACTTGGGCGTCTTCGGGTGTCTGGTCTAGTGAAGACAGGTAATGAAGGCGTATCATCATGGCGTCATAAACGTCGACAGTACTGATATCCCAACCAACAAGCGGGTGTGTCTGAATTACTTCATCATTTCTGTCCATAAAGACCCCTTATTGAGTAGTGACTACCGTGAGTGACTAACGAGGATCAATGCGGCCCATCATCATGTGAGCAATTACAGTATACGCATCTGGTTTCGGTGGTGGAGCTTTTCCCACCTTCTTTTGCAAAATAAATATTTATTTGAGTGATTATTCTACAGGTTCGCTCGCGAAAGAGGGAAGACCGGGTGCTATGTAAGATCAGGTGGGGGGGCGTTTCGGTGTAGCCGTTTTTCTAACTCGGAGGCCAGATGGGCAAAGTGCTGCTGTGTTTCGGCATCGCGATTTTGATTTTGCGATTCCAGCTTTAGGCTGTGGATTAACAATTGGTTGGCTTTGTCATCAAGACCAAAGGCCAGATAGGAGAATGCCACTTCCAACACGCTTAAACGTCGTTTTTGATCGGCGATCAGTGCCAGCAACTCGCCAAACGTCATCGCTTCTTCGTTTCTCACTTTGTCTGGGGCCATGTCAAATACCTCCTGTTAAAGCATTCAGTACAGACCAGATAAAGGGTTTCTTCCAGCAAAAAATTAAACCCCCTTCGCCAGGCTTCAAATACAAAAAAGCCGGAGAGCGACCCCCGGCAAAAACTACATTGCAGTATTATTCTGCGCTAAACCAATCGTCAGCACTTTCCCAGGTTTCCTGGAGGATGTCTGCGATCAGGTCTTTATCTGTTTTGAGACCGCCAAGTACCGAGAGCCCGTTTGAGCCGGCATAACGTACCTGAACCACGGTGTCTGGAAATTGGCGATTGACTCGCTTGCTCAGTTCGCCGGTCAGAGCCTCTATGGCCCCTGACGGTAGTGGTTTGGTTTTATCTATAGTGACTTCAACACGCATAATTGCCCCCGAAGCGATTTACTGGATATTTATACAGTTAACTGCGACCGGGGGCAAGAGGCTACGTTAAAAAAAGATGCTTACGCCTTCACTGACCAGTTCAGGCTCTCTCCTGCCAGGAAGGGCACTACCGTTTCGTCACCCATGAGGATCTCTTCCGGCTGGGTGGTCGGGACGCGTTGCAGCTCGATAAAATCGGTATTGACCGGCAAACCATAAAAACGCGGGCCATTCAGTGAGCAGAATGCTTCCAGATGCTCTAGTGCGCCTAGTTGTTCAAATACGCTGGCGTAGGCCGGGATGGCGTTAGGGGCATTGAATACACCTGCACAGCCACAGCTTGATTCCTTACGGTGTTTGGCATGCGGGGCAGAGTCGGTGCCGAGGAAGAAGCGATCTGAGCCGCTGGCAACCGCTTTGCGCAATGCATCCTGATGAATGTTGCGCTTAAGGATAGGCAGGCAGAACAGGTGCGGGCGGATGCCACCAACCAGCATGTGGTTACGGTTAAACATGAGGTGCTGTGGAGTGATAGTGGCGCCAAGGAATCGATTGCCTTCCTGCACATATTGGGCCGCTTCTTTGGTGGTGATGTGCTCGAAGACGATTTTCAGTTCTGGGAACTGTTGACGAATTGGCTCCATAACCTGCTCAATAAAACGAGCCTCGCGATCGAAAATATCAACGGCGGCATCGGTCACTTCACCATGAATCAACAGCGGCATGCCGATTTTCTGCATTTGTTCGAACAGCGGGTAGATAGCTTTCACATCGCTGACACCGTGGCTGGAGTTGGTGGTGGCATTAGCCGGATACAGCTTGGCGGCAGTGAAAACACCTTGTTCGAACCCCGTGACCAGTTCGGTGGCGGCCAGCGAATTCGTCAGGTAGCAGGTCATCAGCGGGGTGAAGCTATGCCCCTGAGGGACTGCTGCCAGAATGCGGTCGCGATAAGCGCGGGCGGCATCGACGGTCGTAATTGGTGGAGCCAGGTTCGGCATCACAATCGCCCGGCCAAAAACCTGACTGGTATAGGGCAAAACCGTTTTCAGCATGTCATCATCGCGCAGATGGATGTGCCAGTCGTCAGGGCGGCGGATTTTCAGGGCTTGAGGTTGTGCGGTCATGTTGCAAGGCTCCGGCGGTTAGAAACGGGTCTACATAAAAGCGAATAATGGGGGTTATTCACGCCGGGGTGTAAGGATAAGCTGAAAGCGCTTGCGATGCATCTGTTTGTTCACAGCAAGTTGAAATCAATTGGCTATCAGGCGCATAGTGAGAAGGATTTTAATGGTTCCCGGGTGCAAACTGCCGGGTAATCAAGGTTATTCATGTGGAATGGGAGAAAAAAATGGAAGTGCGAGTAATTGCGACCCTACAGGCGAAACCTGAATTTGTATCTGCAGTGAGCGATACGGTACATGAGATTATCGAACCAAGCCGTCGGGAGTTGGGTAACCTGCAATATGATTTGCACCGCGAATTGGAACAGCCAGGCACCTTCGTATTTTTTGAACGCTGGGCAAGCGAAGAGGCATTGGAAAAGCACAATGCCACCGAGCATTTTAAGCAATTCGTCAGCCAGCTTGATGGCAAACTTGATTCGCTGGATATCAAACGCCTGAAGAAAATTGCCTGAGCCGATTTTGTTGCAATAAAAAACCCGCCTTATGGCGGGTTTTTTGATCGGAGCAGATTACGTTAATCGTTAACCGGCTGCGGTTTGGTTGCCGGTGCGGTGGCTTGGTTCGCCGCCGCATGGCCACCGGCGGAACCTTTACCTTCGAAGTTGAAGGTAGGGCGCTGCCAATCACTGTGTTGCTGCTGTTCCGGCACATAATCCGGTGCAGGGGCCTTGGTCATTGGTGCCGTTGCGATATGCTTGTACAGCGGTGCGGGTTGCTGCTGTACAACAGACACTTTTTCTTCAACAACGGTTGGAGCAACAACGGTCTGCACAGGCTCGACAGCGGCTTCCGGTTCTGCGACCACGGATGCCTGCTCGGCAACAAACGTGTCTTCAGTAACGGTAGTCACTGCGGTGTCCACAACGGGCGTTTCTTCCACCTCTGGGGCAGTTTCAACTGTTGGCGCTTCTTCAACCACTGGAGCGGCCTCAACCACTGGAGCGGCCTCAACCACTGGCGCGACTTCAGCTGCAGCCGTTTCTTCTACGGCCGGTGCCTCAACCACAGGAGCTGCGGTGATTTCTTCAGCCTGAGCCGTGATAATCGGCTTAACGGTTTCAACAACCGGTTGGGTTTCTGCTTCAAGTGCTTCAACTGCAACGTCTGGCGCACTAACGGCTTGTACGGCGGTATCAACGACCGCTGGTGCGGTTACGCTGACGGCTTCCGGTGCCATGACATTGTCAGTAGCGATCTCGATAGCCTCCGCCTGAACTTCAGCTTCTTCAATCACTTGCGCAATCTGTGTGACAGGGTAACTTACCCAGACCTTGCCTGAGGCCATTTCCGGAGAGGCGAAAGCCCCAGCCAATGGCATTGGCGACTGAGTAGGGTAACGCTCATCACGGTAACGGCGACGACGTTGACCACTGACGCGCAGGTGGCGTGGAGAACGGCGTGAGCGGCGTGGCATGCCGTTTTCGCCGTTAGCGCGGTTATCACCTTGTGCATCATCTTCGGCCTGCGCCTCGAGGGTTTCAGGCAGCAGTTTAACGCTGTCTTCAACCTGGGCAGGCTTCACGTCCTGAGCTTTTGCTACTGGCGCTTTGGGTGCCAATAATTCTTCCGCTGCGCGATGCAGTTCTTCTTCCGCAGACAATACACGAACTTTCTGTGGCAGATTACGACGCTGACGGCGCTGCATGTTCTGCATCTGACGTTCTTCGAGATCTTCGTCATTGCTGGTGCTGACCGTGGTGGTCTCTACGCTTTCAAGCGCGGCCACTTCCTGCTGAGCCTGACGTTTTTCTTCCTGACGACGACGCTGACGCTCGGCACGTTGCTCACGGCGTTGTTGCTGCTCTTCACGCTGTGCTTTTGCGGCCTCTTCAGACTGTGGCTCATCGACCGATGCAGTGGCTTGTGGCGCATTGCGGCGGTTGCGGCGCTGTTCATCACGTACTTCACGTGTTTCGCGGCCTTCGCGGTTGTCACGTGGTTCGCGATTTTCACGCGGTTCACGGTTATCGCGATCACGGTTGTCACCACGTTCTTTACGCTCGCCACGTTCTGGACGATCGCCACGCTCACCGCGTTCTTTACGACCAGTACCTTGACGGCGTTGACCGCGACGATCCTGGCGGCGGTTTTCACCGTTACCTTCTTGCTTCGGCGCTTCAACAACGGGTTTGGCTTCGACAACAGGCTGTTCTTCACCAGCAAACAGCGCTTTCAGGCCACCGAACAGACGGCCTAACAGGCCCGGTTTTGCAGCAACTGGCGCGGCTTGTTTGGTTGCAGTAACGGTGGCGGTAGACTTCGCCACTGCCGGTTCTTCAGCCGGTGGTGGTGCGTCAGCAGCCAGAGAGAACGAAGCCAGCGCTGGCTGCTCTGGGCGTTTACGCTCCATCGGAGCATCTTCCAGCGGCTGAGCCATTTCTTCTTCGTGCAGTTTCGGCAACAGGTAGCTCAGGGTTGGTGTCTCTTCACCCTTACGCACGCGCAGCACAGAGTAATGCGGGGTTTGCATTTGATCGTTCGGCACGATGATCGCTTTCACGCCACCCTGACGTTTCTCGATCGCGCTCACCGATTCACGCTTTTCGTTCAGCAGGTAAGAAGCAACCTGAACTGGCACGATAGCGTGAACTTCTTTGGTGTTTTCTTTCAGCGCTTCTTCTTCGATCAGACGAAGAATGGACAGAGCCAGTGATTCGTTATCACGGATGGTGCCGGTGCCGTTACAGCGTGGGCAGACGTGATGGCTGGATTCGCCTAACGACGGGCTGAGGCGCTGACGCGACATCTCAAGCAGGCCGAAACGGGAAATGCGACCGATTTGGATACGCGCGCGGTCTTGACGAACGGCATCACGCAGGCGGTTTTCCACTTCACGTTGATGACGAACCGGGGTCATATCGATAAAGTCGATAACGATCAGGCCGCCGAGGTCACGCAAGCGTAACTGGCGAGCGATCTCGTCCGCGGCTTCCAGGTTAGTGTTGAACGCCGTTTCTTCGATATCGCCGCCACGAGTTGCACGCGCGGAGTTAATATCGATAGCGGTCAGTGCTTCGGTGGAGTCGATAACAATCGAGCCGCCGGAAGGCAGGCGCACTTCACGCTGGAAAGCGGATTCGATTTGAGATTCGATTTGGTAGTGGCTGAACAGAGGGATCTCACCGCTGTACAGTTTGATTTTACTGCTGAAATCCGGGCGACCCAAGGCAGCAATGTGCTCTTTGGCCAGATCGAGAATTTTGGGATTGTCGATCAGGATTTCGCCGATGTCTGGGCGCAGATAGTCGCGG
>NZ_JBXWKI010000015.1:0-112528 GCF_058190535.1 Serratia sp. CoH_134_PS_4 | reverse complement strand
AGCGGTAGTTCAGTTGGTTAGAATACCTGCCTGTCACGCAGGGGGTCGCGGGTTCGAGCCCCGTCCGTTCCGCCACTAATTGATAAGCCCTGAGTCTATGACTCAGGGCTTTTTCATATGCAAAATCCAAAGAAACATAATATTTCTGCGTGATTTATGTGGTGAAACCCTGTTTTTATAAAGATTTATCTAAATAAATGCCGATATAAAGAACACTATGCCCGGCAGTATTATCTCTGCCGGGTTAATGCTTCTTATTATTGTTATTTAATATTCTGGCGCGCCAATTCTAACTGTATATCTTTATCAAGATTGGCTACCCAGCGGTTATAGTTTGGATGAATCTTTCCATCTTTGGCATCCATATTACTGCTGCCCAGATACTTAATCTGATAACTATTTGTATTGTAAGTGATACGGATGTTAGCACTGTGCCCGCGTAACAGGATTTTGCCATCTATCACGCCATCACTCGTCGGATTCAGCATCCAGTTGCGATTCAGCCCGGCAGCGAGAATGGCCTGGCGCACTTGTGCTTCAGTGTGACTCCCTACAACATTCTGATTGATGTTTTTTACCGGTGCAGTGCCTGCACACCCACTGACCAGAACTGCGGCGAATACGCCAGTTAAAATGAGCTTTAATGGTTTCATACTCTTTTCCATGAGCGGTCGTAAATAAGAAATGTATTAGCCATACACGAAGAGCGCGGTATGGTTTCCCCTCATTAAGATACCTCTATAGATTCTTTTCGACAAATATTGCTGCTTTTCATCGTGATAATTCTCTTTTTACTCAAGTCTCACTGCGGTATGTCGATAAGTATTCCTAATCTTTTAATTGGATATTCCGTGCAAAAATAGGAATTTTGGGAATGCAATCTGAGGTCAGATATAATAAATTTACCCACGCAATTTCTTTGACCGGTAATACCCTTATATGGCGGCGACATGAATATACTCAGTTGGTGGGCAATGGCTCCCGATCGTGGAACGCGTGAAGCTTGGCGTCAATGGGCTGCAGACAACTCATTTGCTACTGAATCACAGGGTGTATTACCCGGTTGTTCACATATTCCCATGATGTCGCTACGTCGAATGAGTGTCGGAACGCGTTTGGCAGTAGAGAGTGGACTCATCTTACTGAATGACTTCCAGGCGGATATGGCGATCTTTACCAGCCGCCATGGTGAGTTAGCGCGGACACACAAAATTCTCCAACATCTGCATCAAGAACAGCCGTTATCGCCAACGGATTTTGCCATGTCGGTGCACAACACGGCTGCCGGTTGGTTAACGATTATGGCGAAGAATATCTTGCCAACGACATCATTGGCCGCCGGTGAAGACAGCTTTCAGCAGGGCATGATAGAGGCCCAGGCCGTATTGGCGACGGGTAGCGCGGAGCGGGTGCTATTAATTGATTTTGACGGTGTTGTGCCGGAAGTTTACCGGCCTTTTACTCCCGCGAATTCCTACCCTTATGCTGTCGCGTTGCTGTTGGAAAGCGGTGGTTCACTGCATTGCAACGCCGTAGACGACGGGCCGACGGGCTGTCAGGAACCACAAAGCCTGTCGTTCTTGCGCGGTTGGTTGCGCACTGATGATGCATTCACTGTTCCGGGCCCGCGGCACGGCTGGTCGTGGGGGCGCTGATGGCAACGACGATATCTGCGGGAAATGTGCCCGAACAATCGTCCTGGGTTAATCGCTGTTGGCGGGTAGTGGCCACCGGCTTTTGCTTTTCTCTTTTCGGTCTGGGCGGCCTGCTGCTATCAGGCGTTTGGTTTAACCTGATGCGTCTGGTGGTGCGCGATCCTGCGCGTCGTAGCCGGCTGACACAAAACGCGATCCGGCATAGTTTCCGCTTTTTTCTGGCAACGACGCGTTTTTTCGGTGTACTGGATTACCATTTCGACAACGTTGAACGCTTAAGTGAGGACAGTGGCTGTTTGGTTATCGCCAATCATCCCAGCCTGCTGGATTATGTGTTGCTGGCTTCACAGATGCCGCGCTGCGACTGTATCGTCAAGGAAGCATTACTGAGTAACGTGTTTGTCAGTGGTGTGATCAAAGCTGCGGGCTATCTGGCCAACGCGCAGTCGGATATTTTGTTGGAACAGTGCCGCCAACGTCTGGCCAGCGGTGGAACTATCCTGATCTTTCCTGAAGGGACACGCACGACGCCGGGCAAGGGGCTGACCCTGCAACGTGGGGCAGCCAATATTGCGCTACGTAGCCAGTGTGATATCCGCGTGGTGCATATCCACTGCCAGCCACCTATGCTGACGAAAGAGGGCAAATGGTATAAGATCCCGCCGATAAAACCGCAGTTCCGCATCACCGTTCAGGACAAGATCGACGCTCGCGCATTTATACATGCGAATGACGTTTCTCCCGCCCTCGCGGCAAGAAGATTAACCCAGCATTTAACTGACGCTTTACAGTCAGATTCTATAAATAATGAGAAATAGCGTAATGAATTTATTGAGCTCTGAAATCAAGCAATTGATCATTGATACGCTCAATCTTGAAGGTATGACACCGGAGGAGATTGACGCCGAGGCGCCGCTGTTTGGTGATGGACTGGGCTTGGACTCCATTGACGCCTTGGAGCTGGGCTTAGCACTAAAGAACCGTTATGGCGTGGTGCTGTCGGCTGAAAGCCAAGATATGCGGCAACATTTTTATTCCGTGGAAACGCTGGCGAAGTTTGTTTCTGCACAGCGTAGCAAATAAGGGGTTTTCATGGATAAGCAAGAAATTTACCTGCAAATTCAGGCATTACTGGTCAAGTTGTTCGAGTTGGATGCCGATGACATCAAACCCGAGTCTCGGCTGTACGAAGAATTAGAGCTAGACAGTATTGATGCAGTGGATCTCGTGGTGCACCTGCAGAAAACAACCGGTAAGAAGATCAAACCTGAAATGTTCAAGTCGGTACGTACTGTGCAAGACGTGGTTGATGCCATCGATGCGTTGCTGAAGTCAGACAGCTAAGGCCAGGGCGTGAAGGTGAAGACTGTTCCTTGGCTAAATGGGGTGTTACGGCTGCTGCAGGCTGCGACCTGGCTAGTGCTGCTGCTTTACCCGCTGGCGGTCTGGGTGGGTTTATCACGCTGGGGAACCACTGTCTTGGCGCCGTTATTGGTGACGTTCTTTACCCTTCGTCTGTTCGTACTGCGCGGTAAACTGCGTCAGCAAATGTGGCTGGGCAAAGCGTTAGCCATCGTTGGCATTCTACTGGCGCTTGTCAGCTGGGCGCTGAAACAGAACCATTGGTTGTTGTATTACCCCGTACTGGTCAACGCATTACTGTTGATACTGTTTGTATACTCCCTGTTTGTACCACCCACGGTGGTTGAGCGGCTGGCCCGAATGACAGAGCCGCAGTTGGACTGCGCCGGCATTATTTATACGCGGCGGGTGACTCAGGTGTGGTGTGGCTTTTTTATTGTTAACGGTGCAATAGCGCTGGCAACCTGTTTGTCCGGTGATATTGCACTTTGGACGCTGTATAACGGCGGCATCAGCTATCTGCTGATGGGAGCATTAATGGGTATTGAATGGATAGTCAGGAAAAGGGTCAGGCACATCTAAGTTTGCCAATGAGCCAATGGCTTAGTTCGGCACGCGACGATAGGGTGCTTATCGCCTGGCGTGGCGACAAAGCATTATGTCTTGGCCAATTTCGCCGTGACGTTGCGGCGTTGACCGAAAAACTGCTGGGCAGGGAAGAGCGCCGCTGGGCGCTGTGTTTTGATGATAGCTATCGCTTTGCTGTCGCGTTGCTGGCGTCTTTGTATGCTGGCAAGGTGCCCGTGATTTTTGGTCACCAGCGTGAGGCTATCCTCAAAGAGCAGCGAACGGATTTCGATGCGTTATTGACCGATCTTGCTCTTAATCCCGGCGTACCCATTTTGGCTGTATCCGAGGGCGCTGGTGCAGATATAGGCTTACCTGCCTGGCCTCGGGATCCTCGCTTTATCCTTTATACTTCCGGATCGACCGGCCAGCCGCAAGCGGTGAATAAATCTGTAAGCTGCATGGACCGAGAAAGCGAGCTTTTGGCCGCAACGTGGGGCGATACTTTCCAGGGATGTCGCGTCGTTGCCTCGGTCTCTCACCAACATATGTATGGCCTGAGCTTTCGGGTGTTCCTGCCGCTGGCTTTGGGCCTGCCCTTTGATGCGCAGCTGACGCAATACCATGAACAGTTGATTGCTCAGCACAAGGGGCAACGTTTAGTGTTCGTCAGCAGTCCCGCGTGGCTTAAACGATTAGATAACCGGTTGGCTATTGCAGAGTGCGTTGATGTTATTTCCGCAGGTGGTCCGCTATCCTGCGCGGAAGCAATGCAGTCTAAGCAAGCGCTGGGCGTATTGCCGTTGGAAATTTATGGCACGACGGAAACGGGTACGTTGGCCTGGCGCAGGCAAGATCGTGAAGAGACATTGTGGCAGCCGTTTGCGGATGTAAGGTTAACGGTAAACTCAGATGGCAGTGTTCAGGCTATGTCCCCATTAATACCCGATACCGGTGAACTGGTGCTGAGCGATATTATTCAGCTTGCGCCAGATGGCCGGCAATTTCAGTTAAAGGGGCGTGCTGACCGTATTATCAAGCTGGAAGAGAAACGCCTGTCGCTAACCGAAGTCGAGCAACGCCTCATTTCTCTGCCGGAGATCGCCGATGCTGCGGTGATAACGCAACAGCGAAGGGGGCGCACTGTATTGGCGGCGGTGATTGTACTGTCTGCGTATGGTGAAACGCGCCGGCATGCCTTGTCTGAAGGGGGATTTACCCGTGCGTTGCATCAGGCATTACGGTGTTGGCTAGAGCCGGTGGCCCTGCCACGCAGTTGGCGTATTATCGACGCCATTCCGCTTAACCCACAAGGTAAACGCGCCTATGCCGAACTACAGGAGCTATTTTTATGATGCAACCTGAGGTGCTGCAACAACAGGTGAGTGATGCAACGCATGCCAGCCTGCAGCTGCGTTTACCTGCCGGGCTGTTTTGGTTTCGGGGTCATTTTCCAGAACATCCGATCTTGCCTGGGGTCACGCAGTTGAACTGGGTTATGCAGTATGCCCGGCAGTTGCTGGCTATTGAGGCCGAGTTCAAGGGGATCGAGGTGATCAAGTTTCAACAACCCTTGCTACCTGAACAAACAGTGACGTTACAGCTTGAATGGCAACCCGCGCGGCAGAAGCTGTTGTTTAGTTACCGCGTGGGTGAGGCGACGGCCAGCAGCGGCAAGATCTCATTATGTCAGTGAGCGCACCCTTCTCTCCCTGCATTATTATCCCTTGCTTTAATCATGGGCAGATGATGCCAGCAGTGCTGGCTGCGCTGGCAGGCTATGGCTTGCCATGCCTGGTTGTCGATGATGGTAGTGATCCCGCGACCGAGCAGGAGTTACAGCGGTTGGCTGCTGGGCTGCCATGGGTCATGTTACTGCGGCTGGAGCAAAATCAAGGCAAAGGCGCGGCAGTAATCGCCGGTTTGCAGTTGGCACAACGGCAGGGTTACAGCCATGCTTTACAGGTGGACGCCGACGGTCAGCATCAACTGAGCGATATCCCGGCAATGATAGCCGAAGCGCAAAGGTACCCAGACTGTCTGATCTCCGGTCGGCCTGTGTATGACAGCTCAGTGCCGAAAGCGCGTTTGTATGGCCGCTATATCACCCATGTTTGGGTGTGGATCGAAACCCTGTCACTGTCATTGAAAGACAGCATGTGCGGTTTTCGTGTCTATCCGGTGGCGTCGACGCTGGCGTTGACGACACGCCAACCGCTTGGCAAACGCATGGATTTTGATACCGAAGTGATGGTCAGGCTATATTGGCAGGGGGTCGCAAGCCGTTTTCTACCCACGCGTGTGACCTATCCTGCCGACGGCGTTTCCCACTTCGATGCGCTGCGCGATAATTTGCGCATATCCTGGATGCATACCCGTTTGTTTTTCGGCATGTTGCCGCGTATTCCCCGCTTGTTGCGCCAGCGGCGTCGGTTGGCAGCCCCAGAACATTGGTCGGCGACGCAAGAGCGTCAGGGCCTGTGGGGCATTCGGCTGATGTTGCGGGTGTACCGTCTGTTCGGCCGCCGGGCTTTTCAACTACTGCTGTATCCGGTGATCGGCTATTTCTGGCTGACTGGCCGTACTCAGCGGGAGGCATCGCGAGACTATCTGCAGCGCCTGCAGCTGTTTGCCCAGGGGCGGCAGCAGCCGTTGCCCGGGCCACTCGACAGCTTCCGTCATTTTATGCGCTTTGGTGATGCGATGCTTAATAAGCTGGCAAGTTGGCAAGGCGAGCTGAGCGATATCAAGTTGGTGAATCCTTCTCTGTGCGAACATCAAATTGCCAGCGGCAAGGGAACCTTAATTCTGGCCTCGCACTTGGGAGATATTGAATCCTGTCGGGCGCTGGGGGAGTTGGGTTCCGGCGTGACGGTCAATGCGCTGGTGTTTACGGAACACGCCGAGCGTTTCAATCAGTTGATGAAAGAGGTTAATCCCCGCGCCAATGTGAATTTGATTTCTGTGACGTCGTTGGGACCAGAAACGGCGATGCGCTTGCAGGATAAACTGGATGCCGGTGAATGGGTGGCGATCGTGGGCGATCGTACTTCCGCGGGCAAATTCCAGCGCGGTGAGCAGCCGCGTGTCGTGTGGAGCCGTTTCCTCGGTCACCCTGCACCGTTTCCGCAGGGCCCATTCATTCTGGCAGCCGCGTTGCGCTGCCCGGTATTTCTGATGTTCGGCCTCAAGCAGCAGGGGCATCTTAACGTCTATTTTGAACCCTTTGCCGATCCGCTAATTTTACCCCGTCAACAGCGCCAGCAGGCGTTGCAAAAGGCGGTGGACCAGTATGCCGCGCGGCTGGAACATTATTGTCTGCTGGCACCGCTCGACTGGTTTAATTTTTTCGATTTCTGGCAGTTGACGTCGCAACCGTCATCGCAACAGAGGCCTGAGACATGAAGCTAAAAGACGATCCGCGTTTTTCCGTTAAGGTTGAGATCACCATTCCTTTCCATGATACCGATGCCATGGGGGTGGTCTGGCATGGTAACTACTTCCGCTATTTTGAAATCGCCCGTGAGGCTTTGCTGAAACAGTTTAACTATGGCTACCGGCAAATGCAGGCATCGGGCTATGTTTGGCCGATCGTCGACACACGAGTGAAATATATTGCTCCAGTGCTGTTTGAACAGAAAATTAGTGTCTGTGCCGAGCTGGAGGAATATGAAAATCGCCTGCGTATTGGCTACCGCATCCTTGATGCACATAGCGGTCAGTTAACCACTCGCGGTCATACCATTCAGGTGGCAGTAGAGATTGCCAGCAAAGAGATGTGTTTCGTTTCGCCGCAGGTGCTATTGGATAACATCGAGGAGGCGCAATGAAATTCTGGGTGCTAACTATCGCTGCCTTTTTTAGCTTGAGCGTGCAGGCGGTAACGCTGCCGGAGCTGCAACAGCGCTTTAGTCAACAGCCGGTACTGCGTGCCGAGTTCGAACAGCAACGCAGCATTAGCGGCATGGCAAAGCCCTTGAAGTCCAGTGGTGAGCTTTTGATTTCTCAGCAAAAAGGGCTGTGGTGGGCGCAGCAGAAACCCTTCCCGTTGACCCTGCTGTTGGACGATAAACGTATGGTACAAACCCTGGCAGGCCAGCCACCGCAGGTGGTCACGGCGGAAAACAACCCGCAGATGTTTCAGTTCAACCATCTGCTGACCGCACTGTTTCACGCTGACAGCCAGGCACTGGAACAAAACTTTGCTTTGCAATTCAGCGATCTTGGGCACAACCAATGGCGGTTGGTACTGACACCGAAAACCACGCCGCTCGATAAGTTGTTCAAGCGCATTACTCTCAATGGTGAGCAATTCCTGGAAACCATTGATATTGATGATATGCAAAGTGACGCCACACATATCCGTTTCTTTAACCAGAAAACGGCACCCCAGACACTGACGGCTGCGGAGCAACAGCGTTTTGCGTCCTGACTTGCACCGACGGTTAGCCTTGGGTTGGTTGGCGATTTGTCTGCTCTTGCTTGCAGCGCTGTGCTGGCTGTTACCGCGTAGCCAGATTAACAGTAGCGTCTTGGCGTTATTACCCAAGCAGCAATTGGTGGGGGTGCCGGATGAACTGGCTGATGGTTTCAGTCGCCGGCTCGATCGGCAACTGATGTGGTTGGTGAGCCCACCGCCAGGCGCGGATAGCGCGGCGGTGAAGTGGTGGTGGCAGCAATTACGGCAGATGCCCGAACTGCAGCAGGTTGGCGGGCCAATGGATGCGCAACGCCAACAGCAGTGGGGGCGATTTTTCTACCAGCACCGTAACGTGTTGTTGGACGATGCTACCCGGCAACGGCTTCAGCAGGGGCCGGATGCGCAAAGCCAGTGGATCCTCGGGCAACTCTATTCAGCTTTCGCCGGCGTCAGCGGTAAAGAACTGGCTAACGATCCGCTGATGCTGGTACGTGCCTCGCAATTGGCGCAGCAGCAAAACGGGGGGTTGTTGAGCCTGTCCGACGGCTGGCTGGTGGCGCGCGACGCACAAGGCCGCAGTTGGTATCTGCTGCATGCGGAGTTAAGTGCATCTTCTTATGACATCACCAGTGCTCGGCGAACGGTGGATAAACTGGCCGCGTTGCAGCAACAACTGCAACAACGCTGGCCGGGCACAGAGGTGTTGAATCGCGGCACGCTGTTTTACAGCAACTACGCCAGCCAACAGGCCGAACGGGATATTTCCACCATTGGCCTGGCGTCGGTCGTGGGCGTGTTTTTATTGGTGTTGTTGATGTTCCGATCGCCGTTGCCGCTGTTATTGTGTGCGCTGTCCGTGAGCATTGGCGCATTGGCGGGTACTGTCGCTACGCTGCTGGCGTTTGGAGAAATACATGTGATGACGCTGGTGCTAAGCATCAGCATTGTCGGCATTTCGGCGGATTACACGCTCTATTTCCTGACTGAACGAAGGGTACATGGCCAGCAATCGACGCCATTAGCCAGTTTGCAGAAACTGTTGCCCGCCTTGTCGATGGCGTTAGTGACCACCGTGGTTGCCTACCTGGCGCTGTTGATTGCGCCATTTCCGGGTTTACAGCAATTGGCGGTGTTTGCCGCTGCAGGGCTGAGCGCCGCCTGTATCACGGTGATATGTTGGTACCCACGGTTATCGCGTCGGTTGCCTGTGCGCCCGGCGCCGGGATTAACGCTGATTTTGCGCTGGTTACATGCCTGGCGTCATCGGCCAGCACTGCGTTATGGGTTGCCCGGAGCAGTGCTGTTGCTGGTGATAGTCGGCTTCAGCCAATTGAAGGTGGACGACGATATTGGGCAATTACAGGCGTTGCCAATGGCGCTGCAGCAGCAGGAACAACGTATCGCCGCTCTAACGGGGCAACATAACGATCAGAAATGGCTGGTGGTCTACGGCACTAATGCCGAACAGTTGCTACAGCGAATGGAGCTGTTGCAGCCCATGCTGGCACAGGCTAAACGGCAAGGCATACTGGCGGATTATCGGTTGTTACCTTTACCTTCACTTCAGCGTCAGCAGCAGAATGCTGCCTTGCTGCAACGGGTTGTACCCCAAGTGATGGCGCAGTTACAGCAGGCGGATCTGGCGCTGAACGCCCCGGACTTGACGCCTGAATGGGTAACACCGGAACAATGGATGGGCAGCGTGGTCAGCGAGGGCTGGCGGTTGCTGTGGTTGACGCTACCTGATGGCCGCAGCGCGGCGTTGGTGCCTGTCAACGGCGTGCAAAACAGTGCGGCGATGCAGGCATTGGCCGAGCAAGTGCCGGGCACCGGATGGATCGATCGTAAAACCGAATTCAGTGAGCTCTTTGGGCAATACCGGTTGTATCTCTCGTATTTGCTGATGTTGTCAGTGGCGGTGATTGCGCTTATCTATCTGTGGCGTTTTGGTGTGCGCCATGGCCTGCGCTGTATGGTGCCAACGCTGTTGTCACTGGGTAGCGGTATTGCGGTGTTGGCATTGAGTGGCCATACGTTGAATTTGTTCTCGTTATTGGCACTGGTGCTGGTACTGGGGATTGGCATTAACTATACGCTGTTCTTTACGAATCCCCGTGGTACGCCGACCACCTCAATGTTCGCCATCTTTATGGCGGTATTCACCACTCAACTGACCTTCGGCATGTTAGTGCTGAGTCATACACAGGCCATCAGCAGTTTTGGTATCGTATTGAGCAGCGGAATCGCCGTAGCATTTCTGTTGGCGCCGTTGACGTTAGCAACAAAAAGAAAAAGAGGAAAAGCCTGATGCACGGCTTACGAATGATGTTGTTAATGCTGGTCGCCGTGCTGGCCGGCTGTGCCAGCCCGCAGGATCAGACCCTGCCACAAGCCTGGCTGAAGCCCGGAACCCGGGTAACATTACCCGCGCCGACGCTGGCCCAACCGTTCAATCAGCAACAGTTACTGACCGCCAACGTAAAAGGGCAGCAGCATTCGATGCTGGTATTACTCAATGCTGACGGCCAGCGCCTGCAACTGGTGGGTATGTCACCGCTCGGCATTCGCCTGTTCAACCTGACCTATGATCATCAGGGGATCCGCACCGAACAGTTGATCAACGTGGGTGAGCTGCCGCCAGCCAGCCAGGTGCTAGCCGACATTATGCTGAGTTATTGGCCGGTAGCCGATTGGCAGCCCTTGTTGCCCGCGGGATGGCGCTTAGAGGATCAACCCCAGATGCGTCGCCTGTATGATGATCGCGGGGTGATCGTCAGTGAAATTCGTTACCAGCAAGCAGATGGGCGGCGTGAACCCGTTTCTATTGCGCAATCCGCCTTCCACTATCGCATCACCATTCAAAACCTGGGGAGCGAATAATGATCTACTTCTCCGCCGTAGGCATGGTGAATGCACTGGGTAATAGCCTGCCGCAGATTGCAGAAAATCTGGCGCGTGGCGTGTCGCCAGGCATGCAACCGCAAACGCAGTGGCTCATCGGCGGCGCTCCCTCCTGGTTTGGCAATGTGCAGGGGGAGTTACCCACCATTCCCGAGTCACTCAAACGGCATAATTCACGCAACAACCGCCTGCTGCTGGCGGCGCTGGCGCAGATTGATGCGCCGGTGCGAGAGGCTATCGCCCGTTACGGTGCGGAGCGTGTCGCGGTGATTATGGGCACCAGTACTTCGGGGATCCGCGAGGGTGAGCTGGCGTTACAGCAGTACCATGCAGGGCAATGGCCGCAGGGTTATGATTATCAGCAGCAGGAATTGGGCGATCCGGGCCAGTTCCTCAGTGCTTTCCTCGGTACCCGTGGCCCGGCATATACCCTATCTACCGCCTGTTCCTCGAGTGCTCGCGCCATCATCAGCGGCAAGCGCCTGATTGAGGCAGGGCTGGTGGATGCGGCGATTGTCGGCGGTGCTGACAGTTTGTGCCAAATGCCAATCAATGGTTTCAACAGCCTGGAGTCACTGTCCGCTGAACGTTGCACACCCTTCGCGACCGGGCGTAGCGGCATTAATATTGGCGAGGCGGCGGCATTGATGTTGTTAACGCGGGAAGCGGCACCCGTAGCGCTGCTGGGCGTCGGCGAATCTTCGGATGCCTGGCATATGTCGGCGCCGCACCCGTCGGGTGACGGTGCCGAACGGGCTATCCAAATGGCACTGCGGCAGGCAGGTTTGGGCGTCGAGCAGGTTGGCTATATTAATTTGCATGGTACCGCCACGCGGCTGAACGATCAGGTTGAAGCTCAGGTGGTGAATCGCCTGTTTGGTTCTCAGACCCCCTGCAGTTCCACCAAACATCTCACGGGCCACACGTTGGGCGCTGCCGGTGCCGTAGAGGCTGCGTTGAGTTGGTTACTGCTGACCGAACAGCTGCCGTTACCACAGCAGGATTTCAGCGTTGTGCCACGCGATGCTGAACTCCCAACCATAGGTCTGGTTTGCCAGCCGCAGTCGTTGGGGCCACGTACGATCTTGTCCAATTCCTTTGCCTTCGGTGGCAATAACGCTTGTCTGCTGTTGGGAGATGCGCCGTGAATCGGTATCACAACGCCGAATACTACTTGCCTCACGCTTCTCCTATGGTGCTGTTGGAGCGGGTACTGGAAGTGGGGGAAGAACATGCGCGATGCGCAGTAATGGTTAGCGGTGACGGCGTGCTGGCCCCTTTCCTTGACGCGCAAGGGGCGTTGCCTGGCTGGTATGGCATTGAGCTGATGGCGCAGGCGATTGGCGTATGGAGTGGTTGGCATGGTCGCCAGCGCGCTCAGCCGCCCCAGCTTGGTATGCTGCTTGGCGGACGCGCAATTCACTGCGAACTGTCGTCTTTTCCCGCCGGTAGCGAACTGTTGGTGAGCGTGCATCAGTTGTTGAAAGATGAAAAGTTAGCCAGCTTTGAATGCGAGATCAGTATCAATAATGTGCAAATAGCACAGGGCAGGTTGAACACCTATCAGCCTGATCAACAAGAAATTATTCAATTGACGACCTTAAGGGGAGACGCATGATGCGTTCCGTTTTAGTCACCGGCGCCAGCAAAGGAATCGGCCAGGCTATTGCCTGCCGCTTGGCTGCGGATGGCTTTTTGATAGTAGTTCACTACCACAGCGATAAGAACGGGGCAGAGCACACGCTGCAGCAGATTGTCAGTGCTGGCGGGCAAGGGCGGTTGATTCAGTTTGATATTAGCAACCGTATTGAGTGCCGTGAGCGGCTTGAGCAGGATATTGACACCCACGGCGCTTATTATGGTGTGGTGAACAATGCGAGTATCACTCGCGACGGCGCTTTCCCGGCATTAAGTGAAGACGACTGGGATGGTGTGATCCATACCAACCTCGATAGCTTCTACAACGTGCTGCACCCTTGTGTCATGCCGATGATTGGCTTGCGCAAAGGGGGGCGGATTGTCGCGTTGTCTTCGGTCTCGGGTGTCATGGGAAATCGTGGACAGGTCAACTACAGTGCAGCCAAGGCCGGTGTGATAGGCGCTTGCAAGGCGTTGGCGATTGAATTGGCAAAGCGCAAAATTACGGTTAACTGCATTGCACCTGGCCTGATTGACACAGGGATGATCGACATGGAGCCTGCAGCGTTGGATGACGCAATGCGCGCTATTCCGCTCAAGCGCATGGGATCTGCGGAAGAGGTGGCGGGGCTAGCCAGCTACCTGATGTCGGATATTGCCGGTTATGTGACGCGGCAAGTCATTTCCATTAATGGAGGAATGGTATGACGCAGCGCGTAGTCGTTACCGGTATGGCGGGCATCACCGCCTTTGGCAATAATTGGGCGGACGTGTCCAGCCGCCTGAAGCAGGGCAAGAATGCCGTGCGTTACATGGCACAATGGGAAGAGTATCAAGGGCTGAACACTCACCTCGGTGCTCCGGTCGAGGATTTCGCGTTGCCGGAGCACTATACCCGCAAGCGTATCCGTTCGATGGGACGCGTTTCATTGCTGGCGACTCGGGCGACGGAATTGGCGCTGGAGCAAGCGGGGCTACTGGGTGAGGCTGTATTGACCAACGGCGAGACCGGCATCGCCTATGGTTCCTCAACCGGCAGTACCAAGCCAGTCAGCGAGTTCGCCACCATGTTGACCGAAAAGCACACCGGCAATATTACCGGCACCACCTATGTGCAGATGATGCCTCACACTGCGGCGGTCAATACAGGCCTGTTCTTCGGCTTGCGGGGGCGAGTGATCCCGACCTCCAGCGCCTGTACGTCGGGCAGCCAGGCGATTGGTTACGCCTACGAGAGTATCCGTCACGGCTATCAAACGGTGATGGTGGCAGGAGGCGCCGAAGAGCTATGTCCTTCGGAGGCAGCGGTGTTCGACACGTTGTTTGCCACCAGCCAGCAAAACGATCACCCTGCGCTTTCACCGCGCCCGTTTGATCGTCAACGTGACGGTTTGGTCATTGGTGAAGGCGCGGGAACCCTGATCCTGGAATCGTTGGAACACGCGCTGGCGCGTGGTGCCACCATTTACGGTGAAATTATCAGCTTTGCGACCAACTGTGATGCGGCACATATTACCCAGCCTCAGCAGGAAACCATGCAAGTTTGCATGCAACAGGCGCTGAAAGCGTCTGGGTTGGCAACCCGCGATATTGGGTATATCAGCGCTCACGGAACGGCAACAGACCGTGGCGATATCGCTGAAAGTCAGGCAACGGCGGCCATTTTCGGTGACCGTACGCCGATCTCTTCATTAAAGAGTTATTTTGGCCATACGCTGGGCGCGTGTGGCGCGCTGGAGGCCTGGATGGCGCTGGAGATGATGCGTGAGGGCAGCTTTGCACCGACGATTAACCTCAGTGAGCCGGACAGCGCCTGTGGCGAACTGGATTACATCATGGGTGACTATCGCCAGATTGATACGGAGTTTGTCCAATCGAACAACTTCGCATTTGGTGGCATCAATACCTCGTTAATTCTGCGTCGCTGGGCATAACGCTTCATTGCCGGGGGGATCACCCCGGCAATTGTTGCTGTTTAATCAAAAGTCTTATGCGCAATAGGGCGTTTTTGATCAACAAAACAGTTGCCATAATCCTCTCATATCGTTTCAACATCCTAATGAGAGAATAAAATTATGAGCATCCCTGCATTTGGTTTAGGTACCTTTCGTCTTCAGGATCAGGTCGTGATCGACTCGGTCACTCGCGCACTTGAGCTGGGGTACCGCGTTATCGATACTGCGCAGATCTACGAAAACGAAGCGGCGGTAGGCCAGGCGATTGCCGCCAGCGGTGTTCCGCGTGACGAGCTGTTCATCACCACCAAGATCTGGATCGCCAATCTGGCTAAGGGCAAGCTGATCCCAAGCCTGCAAGAAAGCCTGACAAAGCTGCAAACGTCCTATGTTGATTTAACCTTAATCCACTGGCCTTCGCCGAATGATGAGGTCTCTGTCGCAGAGTTTATGGCTGAGTTAGCCGAGGCCAAAGCGCTGGGCCTGACGCGCCAGATTGGTGTGTCCAACTTCACTCTGGATCTGATGCAGCAGGCGATTGACGCCGTGGGGAGCGATCAGATCGCCACAAATCAGATTGAGCTTTCACCTTACCTGCAGAACCGCAAAGTGGTGGCGTTTGCCCAACAGCATGGCATTGCTATTACTTCCTACATGACGCTGGCATATGGCAAAGCATTGCAGGATGAGACAATCAAGGCGATCGCGGCACGCCGCAATGCTACCCCGGCACAGGTCATTCTGGCTTGGGCGCTACAGCAGGGGTACGCGGTGATTCCTTCATCAACCAAACGTGAAAACCTGGCGAGCAACCTGCTGGCGCAACAGTTGACGCTGACTGCCGAGGACATGGCGGAGATCGCCACGTTGGAAAATAATGGCCGTTTGGTCAGCCCGGAAGGCTTGGCACCGAACTGGGATTGATTTAACACCATACGCATCAAGGCGCCCTAATGGGCGCCTTTTTTATTGCGCCAGACGCTCACTGATAAAATCGATAAAGCTGCGCAGGCGGTTGCTGACGGCGCTGTCGCTGTAATACACCGCATTGATCGGCATCGCGACCGGCAGGGTCTCTTTCACCAGGATTGGCACCAGATCGCCGCGTTTGATATCGGCATGAGTCATAAAGTCCGACAGGCAGGCAATGCCGTTACCGTGCAGGATCAGATGGCGCTGGGTTTCACCGCTGTTGGTGGTCAGACTCGGCGTAATTTCTAGCTGTCGACCGTCGGCGCAAGCGAGCGGCCAGCGGTTCAGGCTGGGCAGGTCGTTAAAACCTATGCAGCAGTGCTGCGCCAGATCCTCTACGGATTTTGGCGTGCCGTGTTGCGCTAAATAGGCAGGGGAGGCCAGTATGTGCCGATAGCTGGTCATCAGTTTACGTGCTTTCAGGCTGGAGTCGGTCAATTCGCCGACGCGAATAGCAATATCTACCTTACGTTCTATCAGATTGATAAAGTTTTCTGAGGACACCAGCGACAAGGACATTTCCGGGTAGAGCGCCCGAAACTCAGCCACCAACGGCGTTAATACGTGTAACACCACCGGTGTTGCGGCATCAACGCGCAGTAACCCTTGAGGGCGCTGGCGGCTTTCCATTAAGGCGTTTTCTGCCGCAGCCATATCACTCAGTACCTTCTGCACCTGGCGGAAATAGTTTTCCCCTTCCTGCGTCAGGCTGATCTGGCGCGTAGTGCGATTGAGCAACGTGACGCCCAGCTTGGTCTCCAGCTTCTTGACCGTACGACTGACGACCGAGTTAGCTTGGTCCAGCCGCTCCGCCGCTCGGCTGAAACTGCCGCTTTCAACCACGGTAACGAAGGTGATGAGCTCATCCGAGTTCGCTTTCACTATTGCTCCTTTGGCAAAATTAATTTGATATTTTGAGCATTTTTATCATTTAAGCACGGGCCGATAATAGCCGTCATCAACTGGAACGCTATTTGGAGTAAAAAGATGCCTCTCGCATTACTTGCATTGACCATCAGTGCCTTTGCTATCGGCACGACGGAGTTCGTGATTGTTGGGTTAATCCCGACGATTGCAGAACAACTTGGGGTGACAGTCCCTTCTGCCGGACTGTTAGTGACTATTTACGCTATCGGTGTGGCCATTGGTGCGCCGGTCCTGACGGCATTAACGGGTCGGGTTCCGCGCAAGCTGTTGCTGATCAGCCTGATGGTGTTGTTTACCTTGGGTAACTTATTGGCCTGGCAGTCACCAAGCTATGAGTCGCTGGTGGTGGCACGTCTGCTGACGGGGCTGGCTCATGGGGTGTTTTTCTCCATTGGTTCCACTATTGCCACCAGCCTGGTGGCGAAAGAGAAAGCGGCGTCGGCGATTGCCATCATGTTTGGTGGCCTGACTGTCGCGCTGGTGACCGGGGTGCCGTTGGGGACTTTTATCGGCCAGCACTTCGGTTGGCGTGAAACCTTCCTGGCGGTGTCGTTTATCGGTGTGATTGCGACCATCGCCAGCATTATTCTGGTGCCAAACACGATTAAAAATCAGGCCAGTGCCAGTATTGGTGAGCAGTTTAAAGTACTGACCCATCCGCGCCTGCTGCTGATTTACGCGATTACTGCATTGGGTTACGGCGGTGTGTTCACAACCTTTACCTTCCTGGCGCCAATGATGCAGGAACTGGCGGGCTTTTCCGCACCGGCGGTCAGTTGGATCCTGCTGGCCTACGGTATTGCAGTGGCGATGGGTAATATTTGGGGGGGCAAACTGGCGGATCGACACGGGGCGGTGCGCGCACTCAGCTTTATTTTTGCCGCACTGGCCGCGTTGCTGTTGGTGTTTCAGTTCACCGCTAGCCACAGCGTTGCTGCGTTGATGACGGTGATCGTGATGGGCGTATTTGCCTTTGGTAACGTTCCAGGCCTACAGGTGTATGTCGTGCAGAAGGCAGAGCAGTACACGCCAAATGCCGTAGATGTTGCTTCCGGTCTGAATATCGCGGCCTTTAACGTGGGTATTGCACTGGGTTCGGTGATTGGCGGCCAAACAGTCGCAAGCCTGGGATTGGCGCAAACGCCGTGGATTGGTGCGCTGATTGTGTTGGCGGCACTGTTACTGGTTGGCATTAGCGGACGCTTGGATAAGAAATACCGGCAGAAACTGGCCTAATCTCCCTTTCCATGGCCCGCATTTTGCGGGCCTTTTTGCATTTATGCGCCACCGTCACCAACCTTTACACACATATACTGTCAGAAGATTGAATTCCCCGCCTTACGCCCCTATAACTGAAAAGGGTATGCCCCGTAAAAGCCATGCCGTCATGTCAGGGCAGGCGTATAATCGAATTATTGTTGGCGGGAATGTCACCGCCAGTTTCATCCTAATGGGAAATAGGCGAATAGCGTGCCGAAACGAACTTATGCAATGAGGTATGTTGCAGGCCAGCCAGTTGAGCGAATTTTCCCTGGCGCCATTAATCAACCGCTGCCACCCGGGGCTGCATTGCCCACATCTGGTGCGTTACGGGTGATGGTGTGGAATATCTTTAAACAGCAACGGGCAGATTGGCTTTCGGTGCTGAAAAGTTATGGTAAGGATGCGCAACTGGTATTGTTGCAGGAAGCGCAAACGACGCCTGAACTGGTGAGTTTTGCCACCTCAAATTATCTGGCTGCCGATCAGGTTCCTGCTTTTGTGTTGCCACAGCACCCGTCCGGCGTAATGACGCTGGCGGCGGCGCATCCGGTCTATTGTTGCCCGTTGCGCGAGCGTGAACCCCTGCTGCGATTAGCCAAGTCGGCGTTGATCACCGTCTATCCGTTATTTAATGGCCAGCTATTGATGGTCGTGAATATCCATGCGGTGAACTTCAGCCTGGGTGTGGACGTTTATAGCAAGCAGCTGGGGCCGATAGGTGAACAAATTGCCAATCATCATGGACCGGTCATCATGGCCGGTGATTTTAATGCCTGGAGCCGTAAACGTATTAATGCGCTGTACCAGTTTGCCAGTGATATGGCATTGCGTGAGGTGAGCTTCACGGATGATCACCGCCGTAAGGCCTTTGGGCGTCCGTTAGACTTTGTATTTTATCGCAATATGGGTGTGGCTGAGGCTTCGGTGCTGGTGACCAGTGCGTCGGATCATAACCCGCTGCTGGTGGAGTTTCATCCTGAAGCCGATAAACCGCACTGGTAGGGCAGGGCCCAATATTCAGACAATAAAAAAGCACCCCGAAGGGTGCTTTTTTTGTGCCGGAAATTTAGGTGTCCGGCGACGTTTTATCGCTGACAAACAAGGTCAATTTCAGACCTGGTTGCAGACTGTTGTTGGCTTTTGCAAGCGTTGAGTTCCAACGCATCACGTCGTTAATATCGACGCCGTGACGACGTGCAATACTGGCAAGCGAATCACCTTTACGAACCTGATAGGTGATACTGCTGTTATTGCCAGTGTTGCTGGCCACTTGCAGGGTTTGCCCAACTTTTAAGGTGCTCTTGGCACGTAAGTTGTTCCAACTCTGCAAATCGCTGGACTTGATGTTCAACCGTTTTGCAATGCCCGATACCGTGTCGCCGGAGCGCACTTTATACGAACTTCCGCCTGTCAAACCGCTGTTCTTTGCCAACTGGGTTGTTGGCTGAGTCACTGCGATTTGGCCGTCGGCCAACGAGTCTTTCAGCTGATCGGCATGGCCTTTGGGAACCATAATGTAATGGGGCCCGTTGGGTGCCGTAACGCCTTTTTTGTAGCCTGGGTTGTAAGCTTTCATCTTGGTAAGTGAAAGCCCAGCCATCTCAGCCGCCTGAGTTAACTGTATCTGCTGCCCAACATCAATACGCGCCAGTGCACGGGTGTTATCAGTCTTAGGTAGATTGATACCGTACTTCTTGCTGTTTTTAATGATGTCGCTCAGTGCCAGCATTTTCGGGACATAAATTGACGTTTCACGTGGAAGCGACAATGCCCAGAAATTGGTTGGCTTACCCTGGCGTTTATTCGCCTTAACCGCCTGCATGACACGGCCTTCACCACTGTTATAAGCGGCAATGGTCAGTAACCAGTCACCGTTAAACATGCGGTTCAAATACTGCATCATATCAAGCGCAGCGGTCGTCGAGGCTACAACATCGCGTCGCCCGTCATACCACTGATTGTTTTTCAAACCATAGTTCCGACCCGTTTGCGGCACGATTTGCCATAGCCCTGCGGCGTTGGCATTTGACGTGGCGTGTGGGTCAAAAGCGCTCTCCACTATGGGTAGCAGTACCAGTTCCATCGGCATATTACGTTTCTTAATCTGCCCGACTATCCAGTACATGTACGGCTCTGCCCGTAATGTTACATCGTGGAGATAGCTCTTACTTTTTAGGTACTTTCTTTTTTGATCACGGATCCGGGAATTTTCCGGAACCTCCATCTTCAGCTCGTCGCTAATGAAGTTCCACAGGTTCTGTTGCGCGGCACCACTATTGTTATCTAGCCACCGCGCCGAGCTCGCTCGACCATTCGCTGTGTACTCTCCTGCTTCACCATCTTGACCTGCCGAAGACAAACTCTGTGCATGCTGTTCTGGGGCCGGTGCGTCCTGCCTGGACGACTGGCACCCCACTAGCAAGACTGAGGCGAGAAATATCGCTTTAGCCTTCATGTGTGTGTCAATGTAGTTGCTTAAAAGACGAGCAATCATACTTTGCTTCGTCAAATAACACAACTAAAAGCTCAGAAGTTGTCTTTCCGCAGGCGTAATTCGGAAAAAACTGAATGAAGGTGTTGCGGTGGCGTATGAAAGCCTAATTTCCTTTGTAAATCAGCGTCATGACAGCGTAAAAATACGTTAATTTTACGCTCTAATTGTAGCGTGGTGGGCACGCTGGGTTGGCCTTTTGCCCGTAACGCAGTGACTTGTTGCTGATATGTTTCAATCTCTCGATCTTCCGGCAAAATAGCCCTCGCAAACTTAAGATTTGAAAGCGTATATTCATGCGCGCAACAAATTAAGGTGTTATCGGGAAGTTGCGCGAGTTGTTGAAATGAGTCGAACATTTGCTCGGCGGTCCCTTCGAACAGCCTGCCGCAGCCAGCAGAGAAAATAGTGTCTCCGCAGAACAGATAAGGGGCGCTATAGAATGCCACATGTCCCAATGTATGTCCGGGAACGGCGATTGTGGCGAATTTTAGGCCGTCTATTTCGATGGTTTCGCCGTCATGAACGACGTGGTTGGCGCCTTTGTCGGCCGTTTCCTGTGGGCCATAGACTTTCAGCTCAGGATAGCGCGCCGTGATTTGCGCTACGCCGCCAACGTGATCGTGATGATGATGGGTAAGCAGAATGGCGTCAGGTACCAGATGCAGGCGATCAAGCGCGTCGAGCACCGGTTGCGCTTCGCCGGGGTCGACAATAATGCAATGGCCTTTCTGGTTATCCAATAACCAAATGTAATTGTCCTGGAAGGCGGGAATGCTGATAAGATTCATGTAAGACCTCTTGTTGGTAACGGCTTGATTTACCCGTCGTCTTTCAAAACGCAGCGTTATTTGTTGCTGCACGCGCTCCCCCAGTGACTGACGGGCATTCGCGCTTGAGGACGCACAAGTTAGCCGCCTGGCTGCAATTTGAATCCATTGGGTAGAGAAGACACTAAATCATGAAACCAGCCCATACTCTACAAAAGCTCACCGGCCCACAGTCTTGGGCAGAGTTGCCGTGGGGGGAATACTATCGTGAGGCGCTCGAGCGACAGTTGCAACCCTGGTGGCCGAAGCTGTTTGGTTTCCATCTGCTTAAGCTCGGTAATCTCAGCGCCAGCCTGGCCACCGACAAGTGCGCTATTTCGCATCAGGTGAATGTGAGTCTGGAAGGTGAAAACCTGCAGGTGATCGCGGACGCCTACCAGTTGCCCTTTGCCGCTAAATCCGTGGATGCCTGCTTATTGGCGCATACGTTGTCTTATGCTGACGATCCGCACCGTATGCTGCGTGAAGTCGATCGCGTGTTGATTGATGACGGTTGGCTGGTGATCAGCAGTTTCAACCCGTTCAGTTTGCTGGGCTTAGGCAAGCTGGTGCCTGGATTGCGTCGTCGTCAGCCCTATGTCAGCCGGATGTTCACCCAGATGCGCTTGCTGGACTGGCTGAGCCTGTTGAATTATGAAGTGTTATATCAGTCGCGTTTTCATGTGCTGCCGTGGCAGCGCAAAGGCGGGAAGTTTCTGTGTACACATTTACCGGCGCTGGGGTGCATGAGCGTGATCGTTGCGCGTAAACGCACTTTGCCGTTGACGCCAACGCCGATGAAGCTCGGGGCGAGAAAGCCTTCTCTCAGCCGCGCGGTTGGCGCGACCAAGAGTTATCGCAAGCTGCCTTAGTTTTCCGGCTTGTAACCCACGTCATCTTGGGTTGGGTTACCTGCCGCATCACGTGCCAGCACGTCACAACGTTCGTTTTCCGGGTGGCCGGCGTGGCCTTTAACCCACTCCCATTTGACGCTGTGGCGCTGAATAGCCAAATCCAGCCGTTGCCACAGATCGACATTCTTAACCGGTTTTTTGTCGGCAGTTTTCCAGCCGCGTTTTTTCCAGTTGTGGATCCAACTGGTGATGCCCTGGCGCACATATTGGCTGTCGGTACTGAGGATCACTTCACAAGGCGTTGTCAGAGCTTCCAGTGCGACAATGGCCGCCATCATCTCCATACGGTTGTTGGTGGTCAGGCGGAAGCCCGCGCTAAAGGTTTTCTCAGTTTGTTTATAACGCAATATTGCGCCATAACCACCGGGGCCCGGATTGCCAAGGCAGGAGCCGTCGGTGAAAATTTCTACCTGTTTGAGCATCTCTGGTAGACTCTTCCTATCAGTTTTATAAAAGCCAAGTCTGACATAAACGAGCGCTGTGAGCACTGCAATATGATCTCTACAACCACCAGACAGATTGTCCTCGATACCGAAACCACCGGTATGAACAAACTCGGGGTGCATTACGAAGGCCACCGCATCATTGAAATTGGTGCCGTTGAGGTGATTAACCGTCGCCCGACGGGCCGTCACTACCACGTTTATATCAAGCCTGATCGCTTGGTCGATCCTGAAGCCTATGGCGTTCATGGTATCAGCGATGAATTCCTGGCAGATAAACCGACGTTTGACCAAATTGCCGATGAGTTTATCGACTTTATTCGTGGCGGTGAGTTAGTCATCCATAACGCGGCGTTCGACATCGGCTTTATGGATCACGAATTCCGCATGTTGCAGCAGGGCATTCCGAAGACCGATACCTTCTGCACCATCACCGACAGCCTGTTAATGGCGCGTCGTCTGTTTCCGGGCAAACGCAATAACCTCGATGCCTTATGCAGCCGTTATGAGATAGACAACAGCAAGCGTACGTTGCACGGCGCATTGCTCGATGCCGAGATCCTGGCGGAAGTGTATCTGGCGATGACCGGTGGTCAGACGTCGATCGCGTTCCAGATGGAAGGTGATACCCAGAATAACAACTCAACGCAGGACATTCAGCGTATTGTTCGCCCGGCGACAACGATGAAAGTGGTTTACGCCAGCGAGGCAGAAGTAGCCGCACACGAAGCTCGCCTGGATCTGGTGGCGAAAAAAGGTGGCAGTTGTCTGTGGCGTACTGACGTGGAGTAACGCTGTTTTTTGCGTATAAAAAGGCGGTTGAGTAGCCTTTGCGTCGTGTTAGCTGAAAAACTGCGCAAACGGTTCATTTGGTAAGAAAAAGGCATTGACGCAATACTGACTCAACCGTAATATGCGCCTCGTTCCTCTCGAAAGAGAAGAACGGCGCGGAGCGGTAGTTCAGTTGGTTAGAATACCTGCCTGTCACGCAGGGGGTCGCGGGTTCGAGCCCCGTCCGTTCCGCCAACATTCAGAAGCCCTGAGTTAGCAATAACTCAGGGCTTCGTTGTTTTTACTCTTTGCTCAATTCGGCTTTGGCAAAGGTGACCGCCTGATTGGCCGCCCATTCGCGGCGGGCAATGATTCGATAACATCCCCCACCCAATGCAGCACCAATAAACCAACTGAAGTTTGCCACCTCATGCAAACCCGGTGTGAAGCTGATCGCCAGTCCAATTATCACTGCGGGTACCAGCGCCCAGATAGCATTTGGATTGAACCCATTTTTGTACCAGTAGCGGCCCGTCGGTGTGGCGTTATACAAGTCATCGACATGCAATTCCCCCCGCTTGATGATGTAAAAATCCACCAACAAAATACCGAACAACGGGCCGATAAAGGCCGCCAGAACATCCAGCGTGTAATGAATCAACTCGGGCGACTGGAACAAATTCCACGGCGTGAGCAGGAATGAACCGACAGCGGCAATCATCCCGCCAGTACGGAAGCTGATTTTCTGCGGTGAGCAGTTAGAGAAATCAAACGCCGGTGACACAAAGTTGGCCACAATATTAATGCCAATAGTGGCCACTATCATGGTCAGCAACCCAAGGGCGACGGCAATATCACTGTCGAGGCGGGTGACCGTTTCGATGGGATCGGTGATGAGCTGCCCGAACAGCGGCAAGGTGCCGGAAACAATCACCACCGTCACCAGCGAAAATAACAGATAGTTGAACGGCAGCCCCCAACGGTTACCGCGTTGCACCTCGGCAAAGCTTTTGCCGTAGCGGGTAAAATCGCCAAAGTTAAGCAGTGGACCGGAAAAATACGATACCACCAGCGCAGTAGCCGTCAGCATTAACCAGCCTTGTTCGCCGGCACTCAGGTTTTTACTTGTTAGCGTGAGGGAAAGGTTGGAAAAACCAACGCGGTAAATAATCCAGCCCGCCAGCGCGAACATCACCACATAAACGGCCGGCCCGGCGATATCGATAAAGCGCTTAATGGCCTGCATGCCATGCCAAAACACCATTGCCTGCAATAGCCACATGGTGATGTAACAAAACCATCCAAGTTGCGATAGCCCAAGAAAATGCGGCAGAGTCATTGGCTCCAGCGACGGGAAGAATTTAAGCAGCGTCAGCATCAGCGCGTTGGACGCCAGGTAGGTTTGGATGCCATACCAGGCGAAGGCAATCATGCCGCGGATTACCGCGGGAATATTGGCGCCAAACACGCCAAACGCCTGACGGCTTAATACGGCGTAAGGCACGCCGCCAAGTTGGCTGGGTTTGGCCACCAGATTAGCGCAAAACTGTACGATGCAAATTCCCGCCAACAGGCAAATCAATACCTGCCAGCTCGACAGACCCAGAGCAAAGAAGCTGGCTGCCACCACATAGCCGCCCATACTGTGTACATCCGACATCCAGAAAGAAAAGATGTTGTACCAGCTCCAGTTCTGGTCACGCGTGGGTGCCAGGTCATCGTTGCACAGCTTGGGACTGTAGTTTTCATTAGGGTTTGGCATAAATCGTGCTCCTCTCAAGAACGTCACCCGGATGTCGTTATCTGTTTTTGGTAAAGCGTGCTGAGAGGGCTTTTGCAGGATCCAGGCCAAACTGTGCTTTCTTGTATACAAAATATCTGTTTTTTGTATACGATTTGACTATCGAAGGGGACGAGGGGCAGAAAAATGATCGGTATGACGAAGGACGCCAGCGCCGTGTGGCACGGGCAACAGGCCACGTATTTCATTGAAGATAAAGACGATCATATTTATAACTCGCTGGTGAAAGCCATCGTCGAACACCGGTTGCTGCCCGGCAGTAAACTGCCGGAAGAGGCGCTGGCAGAAACCTTTGGTGTCAGCCGGACCGGCATTCGGCGGGTATTACAGCGCCTTGCCGGAGTGCAACTGGTTACCCAACTGCCCAAACGTGGTGCACAGGTGGCAACGCCGGGGCAGGACGAAGCTGCTCACGTTTTCCAAACGCGAAAAATGTTGGAGTGTGCCAACCTGCCGCAGGTGATTGCGCACTGCGGTGAAGGTCATGTGTTGGCGATGGAAGAGATCGTGGCACAGGAACAGCAGGCGCACCGCGATCAGGACGGGGCCGCGGCGATTCGCCTGTCGGCGTCGTTTCACGTGCAGCTGCAGGCCATTGCCGGCAATCAGGTGTTAACGGAGATGGTTTCGCTGCTCACACTGCGCTCATCCTTGGTGATCGCTGTTTACGGCTCTCCGTGGCAGCAAGGCTGTCGTTGCCATGATCACAGCGATCTATTGGCGTTGTTGCGTGCGAAGGACAGCGCAGCGTTGGTGGATCATCTGTCCCGTCATTTTGACGATATCGTGGCTAATTTACGCTTTGACCAGGGCACCCATGAGGTGCCGGATTTCGCCTATATTTTTGCTGCAACCGCATCACGGGAGGCGCGATGACCGTTCGCTGCATCATTCAGGTCATTAATCCGAATACCAGTCTGGCGATGACCGAAACCATAGCCGTTGCTGCCCGAGCGGCAGCAGCGCCGGGTACCGAGATTCAGGCAGTCTGTCCGCAAGCTGGGGCCCCGTCGATAGAAGGCCATTTTGACGAGGCTATCGCCGCCATCGGCGTATTGCAGCAGGTGAGGCTGGGCCGAGAAGCGGGTGTGAGCGGGCATGTTATCGCCTGCTTCGGCGATCCGGGCCTGCTGGCGGCGCGTGAATTGGCCAGTGCGCCAGTGATTGGCATCGCTGAAGCAGCAATGCACATGGCGACGCTGGTGGCGACGCGTTTCTCTATCGTCACCACGCTGCCACGCACGCTGGTCATTGCACGGCATCTGCTACATCAATATGGCTTTGAACGGCACTGCGCTGCACTGCATGCCATTGATCTACCGGTGCTCGCACTGGAAGATGGCAGCGGTCTGGCCCAGCAGAAAGTGCGTGAACAATGCATTCGAACAAAACAGCAGGACGGCAGCGGGGCGATTGTTCTCGGCTGCGGTGGTATGGCCGATTTAGCGCGAGAACTGACGTTGGAGTTGGGGATCCCGGTGATCGACGGCGTCAGCGCCGCGGTGAAGATGATCGAGTCGTTGAATGCACTCGGTCTAAGCACCAGTAAACACGGCGATCTGGATTTCCCACCGGCAAAATCTTTGTCCGGCATGTTTAGCAATTTTAACGGGTAATCAGCATAGGGAAACGGCGATGAGTGAATACCAGTTCAATAAAGATTACCCCCGTGATTTGATCGGTTACGGTGGGCAACCGCCCCATGCGCGTTGGCCTGGGCAGGCACGCATTGCAGTGCAGTTTGTCCTCAACTATGAGGAAGGTGCCGAAAACAACGTGCTGCACGGCGACGCCGGCTCTGAACAATTTCTCTCCGATATCATCGGTGCCGCCAGTTATCCCGAGCGGCATATGTCGATGGATTCGCTGTACGAATATGGTTCACGCGCGGGATTCTGGCGTATTTATAATGAGTTTCAGCGCCGCGGCCTGCCGTTGACGGTATTTGGTGTGGCGATGGCGCTGGCGCGCAACCCATTGGTGGTTGAAGCGATCAAAAACGCCAATTACGACGTCGTCAGCCACGGCTGGCGCTGGATCCATTACCAGCATATGGACGAAATTACCGAACGGCAGCATATGCAACAGGCCATCAGGGTATTGCGCGATCTGTTTGGCAAGGCTCCGCTCGGCTGGTATACCGGCCGCGATAGCCCAAATACCCGGCGGCTGGTGGTGGAACAAGGTGGTCTGATGTACGACAGCGACTATTACGGCGACGATTTGCCGTTTTGGACCGAGGTACAGTGCGCCAACGGAGAGAAAAAACCGCATTTGATCGTGCCTTATACCCTGGAGGCGAATGACATGCGCTTTGCCTCACCGCAAGGGTTTAACACCGGCGAGCAGTTCTTCACCTACCTGAAAGACAGCTTTGATGTGCTGTATGCCGAAGGGGCTGAGTCACCGAAAATGCTGTCGATCGGCATGCATTGCCGTTTATTGGGGCGTCCGGGCAAGTTTCGTGCGTTGCAGCGATTCCTGGATTATATCGAGCAATATGATCGTGTCTGGGTATGCCGGCGCCAGGATATTGCCGACCACTGGCTGGCACAGCATCCGTTCAAGAAGTAAAAAAGGGCCGATACGGCCCTTTTCGTTTTGTTTGAGCGCAGGATTGCGCTCGGGCAGAAATCAGAACAGGACGGAGTAGTTCAGACCAAAGGTGCGGCCGCGGCCTTTATAGCTGTACAGCTCTGGTGAGCCGTAGGTTGGGCTATAAAGGATAGGTGCACGTTGGCCCCATACCGTGGTGTACTCCCTGTCCAGCAGGTTCTCTACGCTGAAACTGAGTTTACCCACCGGCAGGGCATAGCTACCGAGGAAGTCGATGGTGTTGTAGCCATCAATTTTGCGGCCCTGGGTGGAGCCGGCTTTGGTGTAATCGCCGTCATCCGACACGTCAAAGGTCTGTTGTGATTGCAGACGCAGGTTCCAATCGCCCGGCGCCCAGCCGACATAGGCGGTCACTTTCGATGGGCTGGCGGTATCCACCACCAACTTTTTCCATTCGCCGTTGACCTTGGTCTCAGAGCGAATGACGTTGAAGTTGGTACCGGCACTCCAGTCGCTGTCTTCGAAGAAGTAATCGACCGCGCCTTCCACCCCGTAGATACGGCGTTTGTCCGAGTTGACGTTAATCGTCATGTCGGTCTTGTTGATCGAAATGCTCTTATCGGACAGGGAATAGTAGCCGGCGATCTGCGTGCGCAGGTTATCACCGGTATAGCGCCAGCCAAGCTCATAGGAGTTAACCTTGATGCCTTCCAGCTTGGAATCACCCACGTTGACGCTTTTGTTCAACTGATAGTGGCCCTTGTTCAGTGAATAAGTGCCGTTGCCGTAATATTTGCCCGGATCCGGGATCTCGTAACCCTGTGAGAAGTTGACCCAGGTTTGTTGGCGTTCGGTGAGATGTGCTAACAGGCCGGCGTTGAACAGGGCGTTGTTATAGTCAGTTTTCCCTCCAGGGATCGCGTCCGCGGAGGTCGCACCGCCGGTGGCGATGGCCTGCTGTTGGCTATAACCGACAAAGTCGTCAATCTTGTTTTCGGTGTACTGATAACGGACGCCGCCGCTCAGCGTAAAGATTGGGTTGATGTCGTAGCTGGCCTGCAGGAATGAAGCCAGGTTGGTGGTGCTGTAGCCAGGATAACGCCCGGTGTTATAAGCATTTTGCAGATCCATACCGCCGGACTGCTGCGCTTTTGCCAGATTGAAGAACTGCTGGTTGGAGTTGAACGTCTCATGTTCGGCGTCGATGCCGTAGGTCAACGTCAGGTCGTCGGTTGGCTTACTGTTCAGCGTCAGCTTGCCGCCGTAAAAGTCGGTCTTCTGCTGTGAAGCCCCAATGCTGCTGACGTAATAGTTTGGTGCTTTGCCCGCCAGCGTCGGGAACGGGTAGAAAGTCAGTGACTCATCGCGGTAATAGACCTGCGCCACCAGATCCTGCCCGAGGAAGTCGGTATTGGAGTATTGCAGATTGATCAGATGACGTTCGGTACCCGGAATACGATCTGAATTGAGGTTACCGCTGTTGTACGCCTTGGCGTTGCCGGTTACCGCCGCGAAATTTTCTCCAAGGAACAGGCCGTGGTCGCCGTCGGACTGGCTTTTGTAATACTGAGTGGTCAGCTGCAACTGCTGGTGGTCATCGATGTTAATGGTGCCGGTACCCATCACGTCGAGACGGTCAGAATACTGCAGGCCAGTCTGGGTATTGTCGATCAGGACTTCATTGCCCTTACCATCGTACCAACCGCCATAGCGCTGATAAGAAACCGACAGACGGCCCGAGGCATTATCATTGCCGCCGCTGACGGCCGCCGCTACGTTCTCGTCGTGGTCAGTATGGCCGCCAAAGCCGGTTTTGCCGCCGATTTGCAGCTCGACCTGCTGCTCTTTCTGGCCTTTTTTAGTGACGATGTTGATCAGACCACCGGTACTGCCGCCGCCGTAGAGCGAGGTGGCACCGGAGATGACTTCAATGTGGTCGATATTGAACGGGTCGATCGAATCCAACTGGCGGCTGTCGCTGCGTGAAGAGTTCAAACGCACGCCGTCGATCATCACCATCATTGAACGACCGCGCAGGTTCATGCCGTAGTTGGTGCGCCCCTGGCCGCTAACGTCCATGCCAGGGATCAACTGTGCCAGCATGTCCTTGATCTCTTTACCACCCTGAACCTGCTGCTCAATTTCCTGGCTTTCAATCACCCAGGTGGTTTGTGCCATTTCTGCCACCGTACGGTGGGAACGGCTGGCTGAGACGACCATTTGCTCTTCGTTTTTTTGTTCTTCTGCCCAAGCCGCCGCGGGTGCGAGCATCGCCAGCAGGCAAGGATTTAATACCCAGAGGTGTTTGCGTTTCATCGTTATGGACCTGTGTTTCCCGTATTGGTGTGTATACCCGTCATCTTTCAAGCTGCTGCGTTGTTACCTGGACTCACTCACCCCAGTTACTTACCTTTAGTAAGCGCCTGGGGATGAGTGAGCTGGTCGCCTGGCTGCAACTTGAAAGCTATAAGGTAGAGTTAAAACTCGGTGTAATTGAGCATGACGTGATCGGCGCGGGCTGATGTGCCCGGCTGCCGACTGCGCCATTGGATCACAGCCGGGGTGGACGTTAAATCGAACTGGTCGCGTCCTAAAGCCCGGTTGAGAATACGAGCCGATCGCCAGGCCATCAGGCTGAGCTGGGGTTCGGCGATGCCGTGACTGTGCATACCGGCGTTAACGGCAAACAGGCAGTTTTCCTTGGGGCCTTCCCACTCCAGGCTGAAGTCGGGGGCCACAGAGTACTGGTCATCGGCGGTGGTCAGCAGGCGGTTTGCCAGCGGTTCAAGGAACGCGGGGCGATCCTGCTGGTAGCCGGTGGCGAAGATCACCACGTCGGTATCGAAGGTTTCCCGGCCCTGATCGAGATGGTGATGCGTGACCAACTGCCAGCCGTTGCCTGCGGCCTGTATCGCTGCTAGAGAGCGGCTTGGCAAAAGATGTGCCCAAGGTTTTTCACGCAGCACTTCAAACTGGTGATACATCGCACGGTAAATCGCTAACAGCGAGTCGCTGGTGATGCCGTCAGAGGTCATCTTCTGCTCGGTCAGCATGCGTTGCTTGGCGCTGTCGTTTAGGCCGTAGAAGCCGTCAACGTAGTCTGGGGTGAAGTACTCGTTGGCGAAGGCGGCTTCGTCCAAAGCGTTATAGTTGTTGCGGCGTGAGATCCAGTTCAACTGGGCTGGCTGGCCCCACTCGGCGCGAAAAATATTGAGGAACAGATCCGCACCGCTCTGGCCACCGCCGACGATGGTGACACGCTTGCCGGTCAAGTCTGGATTGCGCAACGTCATTTCACTGGCGTGGAAGCAGCGGTCGTTTTGTTCGGTGACACAGTCCGGCAGCTTGATGCGTTTGCCGATGCCCAGACAGACGTGGCGTGCCCGATAGGTTGCACGTTGGGTGGTGACGACAAATTGGCGCTGCTGGTCGTCAAAGTCCACGCTTTGAATGTCTTGGCTGAACTCAAGCGACTTTAAACCATTGGCGGCCCAGTCCAGGTAGTCGGCGAACTCTTCACGCGATACCGTGCGCATC
Organism: Serratia sp. CoH_134_PS_4; assembly: GCF_058190535.1. NCBI lineage: Bacteria > Pseudomonadati > Pseudomonadota > Gammaproteobacteria > Enterobacterales > Yersiniaceae > Serratia > Serratia sp. CoH_134_PS_4. The sequence continues at coordinate 81,546 of NZ_JBXWKI010000015.1, read as the reverse complement.
TCGGTGGTCAGGAAACGGTAAAATTTCTTCCGCTTTACCAGATAGTTAATAAAGCTGTAGGGGTTGGTCGGCGATACCGCACTGACCAGGTCTTTCAGGAAACTGGTCTGCATATGGCAATCAGGCACCATCATGCCGGGATGCCAGGAAAAATGGGGTTTACGCTCGAGGAACTTAGCGTTAAAACCGGCGACTTCACTGCCGAGCGCGGCAATGCTGAGGTTGAACGGGCCGATGCCAATGCCGATGAAATCCAGGGGCTGATTCATTGGGCAAACTCCTTGGTGACCAGGTAAAGAGGGTTATCCAGATCCTGCAGATAGTTTGGCAACATGCGGCTGCCACCGTCCTGTTCTGAATAGGTGAGTTTCACCGGGTTGAGCACCACGCGAATGATTTGTGGCTTAAACAGATCAAAGAGAGCAAAGCGTTCTGCCATGTCGGGGTGTTGAGCCATGTAGCTGTTCAACACCTGCGCCAGCAGTTGATAGAAACGGGTTTCACTGATCCCACAGGCTTGCATCAGCGGCGAAATAAAACGCAGCACAGTGACGAAATGCCCGGTTTGCAAGTCATGGATCAGGTAGTCGGCAGACAGACGTACGGTGACATCCTTCACGACGTTTGGTAGCGATGCCGCTTCAGGGAAGTCTTGATCCACCAGGCGCATATCGCCCTGGAAGTCTTTTAACAGCACGCGCTGCGGCACATGGTCCTTCATCACCAGCGTGATATTCTGGCCGTGGGCGATCAACGCCACGCCGTAGCGGCACATCAGGTGATACATAGGCACCACCGTCACACTGAACATTTGCTGCAACCAAGCCTCGGCGCTCAGGCCGGAACGGGCGATATAGGCGGCGATCAGTGGTTGGCCGTGGTTGTCCGTTTCCATCAGCGTCGCCATCAAAATGGCTTGTTCGCCTTCCTGCAGATAGCAAGACGGGTTCTCACGCCAGATCACCCCAAGCATTTCCTGATACCGATAGGGGGCTTTGGCCAAAGAGGCGTAGGTTGGGTGTGTCATATAGCCTGCCGCCGGTTCGCCAAGGATCTCGGCGCCGCTGCCCTGCAGCGTGCTGTCTTCGGTAAATATCTGCTGTAACCAGCGCGAGGCGGCGGGTCCGGCGCTGATGTATTTACCCGGGATCCCGCGATAACACGAGGTGTTGTAAATGGTCAGCGGCAACTTAATGTCGAATGCGGAGCGGCGGCTGATGTTGGTCAGGGTACGCAACGATTGCTGTGCCAAATAGCGGTCGCCGAATTCACCCAGCTCCACCAATTCGCCTTCGGCCAACTGCGGCAGGAAGTGCAGGGCAATCTTTTGCTGCCACTGCCACGGATGCAGCGGCACCGGGATCCAATCATGGGTCAGTCTCAGCTCGCGCCAACGGCGGTCAAAGCGCTGGCGTTCAGCGTAATCCATCGCACTGCCAAGCAGATTTTCCAGTGGATACTCTTCATCAGCACACCAGACGAAGCTACCTCGCTTGGCTGCAACCCAGTGCAGGCGGAACTGCCCCTGATACTCGGGCGCATACTGCTGTAAGGCGGTCAGCCCCCAGCCGCGGCGACCTTTGTTAAACACAAACTTGGGATGCCCGGCCAGCAGACATTGCAGCGCATCGGCGTCCAGCGCAATCAAATCCTGTGCGCTCATGCCATGACGGGCGGAGAGTAACTGCATATCGCCGCGCAGCGTGGCGTACAGATCTTCCAAATGCTCGGCGATCTGCGCATCGTCCATTTTCAGCACCTGCGCTAACTGACGCAGCGTCTGGTCGGCAGCTAACGGCGTTTGATCGCAAACCAGCGTAGCCGGATCGATATGCAACCAACCCCAGATACCGCGTTCAGCGCTAAAGCTATAGTGGGCGTCGCCTAACGTGATGTGCCATTGCCCGTCGTGCTGATTGGCATGCAGCGTGCGCTCGTATTCCAGCTCGGCAAGGATCTTGGCGATCATTTGGCGGTTAACGCGCTGCCAGTCGACATAATCTGTGGTGATCATACTGAACCCCCCCGAAAGAATTCATCACGCTGATTTATGATCAAGCGTGAACGCTTATGCGGGAAATCAAACTCTTTGACGGTGTGGTAACCCGCGGCCGGCAGGTGACGGAACAGGCGCTGGTTATCCGCGCGTGGCTCCGCAACGACCCTTGTGGTGCGTGGCTCGTCCAGGTAGAGATAATGCGTCAGGCCACGTAGCCAACTGCGGATGTACTGCGCGCCGCGGCAGTCTTCTTCACCGACCAGCATGTGCAGCCCGCGGTCGAACGGCTGCCAGCGGTAGTGACGCCCGATACGGTCCTCCGGCGCCCAATAGACTTCGAAATAGCCGAATGGGCGATCGTCAAAGCAACCCAGTAGTGGGTAACAGTAGCTGGAGTCCAGTTGACGCTGCAGGTAGGCAGCCTGGGTTTCCAGTGGGCCGCTCATTTCCCAAAATGCGTCGACGCGAGGTGAGTTCATCCAGCGGGTGAACTGTTCGGCGTCGCGTTCCACTTCTGGCAGGCGGAAGCTCAACGTTTTCTTCAACTGCGGATCGTAACGGCGATACACTTCGCCGCTGGGCCGTGCCGGGCGTTGCGGGAACCACAGGCCACGTTCGGCGTCATACTGCATCTTCCCTGACGCAGTGTGGCGTTCGGCACCCAGCCACAATGGCAGTTGATAAAAGGTGTCGCGAGCCAGGTAATCACTGCTTGCCAAGGTAAATAGCGCCTGAGCCTGCGGTTCTTCGCACCATTGCGCGTAGGGCAGGGTAATACCGCTAAGTTGGGGGGCCGCGATCAGTAATTGATCCAGCGCCTGCACTAACCAGCCCTGCGGCAGTGGTCCCGGGTAGTGCAGCACGGCACTGCCGTCCAGCCCCAGCCCGAGTTGCAGCTCCTTTTCCAACTGCTCGCAGCGAAAACCGCTGCCGGCATGCATCAGTTTGGCGTGCGGCATCATTGGGTAGCCCCCAGGCGCAGCGGGTTGACGAAGTCGAAGTAAATCACCGCCGGATCGACGATGGTATTTTCGTTATGGTCGTGCAGGTAACAGAAGAAATTGCCTTTGCAGTTCCAATGGCTGCTGTCGAGCACGTAGTCAAGGCACAGGGTATTTTTGGCGTTGGCCCGCAGGCCACTCAGTGCATCGCGCACCCGGGCCATCAGCTGTTCTTCACTGTCGAAACCGGCCGCCGCCAGCGCAGCGGTGACCGCCAGGCTGGAGTTCACCAGGAGGTAGTAAGGGAAGTAACGCAGCAACTGCTGTTCGCTGAAGCGGTTTTCCGCATCGGCCTCGCCAATCTCTTCCAACCACGGCCCAGCGTCGCGGGTAAAGCCGCTGCCCTGACAGTCGCGGTACAGCATCCCGATCGGCAGGTCCTGCTGCATCTCTACCAAAATGTTTTGCTGGTGGGCCAAAAGCACCAGTCCGTAATCGGCTTCGGTGCTGAACAGCGGCAGTAAGACGTGTTGGCAGTAAGCATCCAGCCAGGTATGGGTGGCCTGCTGCAGTGGCAAGTTCAGGCGAGTGGCTAAACGGCGCACTGCCGCAGCCAGCAAGCTGTCGCCGCCGTCCGGTGCCGCTTGGGTCAAGGTCACCAGCACATTGGTCTGGTTTTCTGGTTGCTCGAACAGCAGATTATCGCGCAGTGCCATCAGGCTTTCTTCCTGAATCGTCCCGTCCGCAGAGCGCAGACCGGCCCAGCCGTCTTCCTGCATCACACGGAAGGTTGGATAACGTGCCTGCAATTGCTGCCAACGTGGCGTTTGTGCCAAACGGGCCAAACGGATGCCGCGTTTCACTTCTTTTACCGACAGGGTTCGCACCGAGTTGGTCAGGCGTACGCTGAGGGAGAACTTGATCATGTCGCGGTTGCTGGCGCTGTACAGCGAGCGCGAGGAACTGGTTGGTAACCAGCGTTCACCGGCTTCGCCCAGATCGCGCAGCAGCCCCTGAGCCACCAGATCCTGGCACCAGACTTGCGTCAGCAAATGGTCGGCTTGCCACGGATGCATCGGCAACAACCAGACGTCATCGGTAAAGTGCGCCAGCAACTGCGGGGCACTTTCGGCAGCAAAACGCTGCAGGCGTTGTTGCAGTGTCAGATTAAGACTATCACCGCACAGGTGGCGTTTATCGACAGCAAACCAACGTAGCGGGAAACGGGCACCAAAGTCTGGCAGATAGCGGCGCGCCTGCTGCTCATTGAATGGCTCGTGGGATTTTGGTGCCGGGTGGAAGGCGTGGCCGACCAGCAGGCCCTGTTCCGCTTGGGCAAAATTCAATGGCTTGTCGCGCAGCGCAGGCCAGTCCAGGCGAACAGTGATCGCCTGTTGGGTATTATCATGACTTTCCAGCACACGCTGGCGGAAGCGGGCTACCACGTCATCCGACAATTCACCTTTCACCGCCGGTTTCTCCAGCAACAGAGTGACCAGTTGCTCTATGCTCAGCGCCACGCCAGCCCCATCGTCCTGCTGATGCAGACGTGCCGGGAACAGATATTGGTGATGCTGAGTGGGGGAGGTATGGCGTAACGCGATGCGAATAGCCTGAGAAGACGAAAGTGGAATGTGGAGTTGTGGATACTGTTGGTGGCTGGCTGGCGGAACGATTTGCCAGTCCCGAGTTTCACGCATCAATGCGTTGAGAAAACATTGTGCAGCCACGTCGGTCGTCGCGGTTTCAAACTGGATTGTCATGATCCCATTTCACTGTTTGAATCAATTGAGAATGATTCTTATATCAATAATATTTATTGTTATCAATCGTCCTATGATACAATTTTTCAATGAATTGAACATAACCTTATAATTTTATTAACGGTAAATTTACGTTTGATGCCTATTTACTCTCCCCCTAAATCACCGACAATTGGGAATACGTCTCCTTCCAATTGGCCTTTGGCGCTGTGTGCCGGGCTGTTGGGCATCGGGCAAAACGGCCTGCTGGTGGCATTGCCGGTGTTGGTGAGCATGACTCAATTGTCGCTTTCAGTCTGGGCCGGGCTATTGACGCTCGGCTCAATGCTGTTTCTGGTTGGTTCGCCGTGGTGGGGTCGGCAGTCTGAAATACGGGGCTGCAAGTTTGTGGTAACCATGGCATTAGCAGGGTATTTGTTCAGTTTCGCTTTACTGGCATTGGCCGTTTGGGGGTTGTCTGCCGGTTGGCTTTCACCGATGGTGGGGCTAGGTGGACTAATCGTGGCGCGGATTATCTATGGGCTGACGGTATCCGGCATGGTGCCTGCCAGCCAGACCTGGGCTTTGCAGCGTGCAGGTTATGAACAGCGCATGTCGGCGCTGGCGACCATCAGTTCTGGCCTGAGTTGTGGGAGACTGCTTGGACCATTGTGCGCGGCATTGGCGCTGTCGATTCATCCTATGGCGCCGCTGTGGCTGATGGCGATTGCCCCCTTAATCGCCTTGCTGGTGGTGTGTCGCCAGCAAAACGATCCTCCGTTGCCGCCGGTTGCGCATCAGCAAAATCGGCTGCGTCTCAATATGGCACCTTATTTACTGTGCGCGTTGTTGTTGGCCGCGTCGGTTAGCCTGATGCAATTGGGGCTTGCACCGCATTTGACGCGTCTGTTTAGCCACTCCGCCACGACCGTCAGCCATCATGTGGCGGTATTGCTGAGCGTAGCGGCAGCCTGTACGTTGTTGGCGCAGTTCTTGGTGGTGCGTCCACAACGCTTTAGCGCACCGCAGCTACTGCTGATTGCGGCAGTATTGATGGTGGTGGGATTGGGCTTGATGTGTGCTCAACCCTTGGCACTATTTTACACCGGCTGCGCGCTGGCCTCTTTTGGTGCAGCGATGGCAACGCCGGGTTATCAGTTGATGTTGAACGACAAATTATCTACCGGCAAAGGATCTGGCGCGATCGCGACCAGTCATACGTTGGGTTACGGTCTTAGCGCACTGATGGTTCCGGTAGTAGCAAAGTTTTATGGTGAGTCGCAGCTGATCGCGGCGGCTCTGACGATGGCGGTTCTGCTGGGTGGCATCAGCGGCTGGCTGTGGCGCCAGCATCGCATCAGCGTAAAGTCTGCGGGAGAGTAAAGACATGTCCGGCGTATCAAGCTATAGAATTTTTGATATCACACTGAAAGTAAAAGAGAACGTATCGCCTTCCTTGCTGCGCTGCGTTTTCGAGGGACCGGACGTCCATCGCATGAAGCTGGAAGCGCCGGATCAGCGCATCAAACTGTTATTCCCGGCGGAGGAGGGGCAGATCTTGCGTCTGGAAAACAGCGACGACTGGTATCGGGACTATATGGCGATACCGAAAGCGCAGCGCCCGGTGATGCGCACCTATACGCTGCGTGCCTTACGCGTCGAACAAAATCAAATGGACGTCGAATTTGTGCTGCATGGTGTGAATGGGCCAGCCTCTGCCTGGGCGACGCAGGCCAAACCGGGAGATACTCTTCAGACGGTGGCACCCAATGCTGATTTTGACGGTGACAGCGGTGGCTACGAATGGTCACCGCCGAGTGCGTTACAACAGGCTCTGCTGATTGCCGACGAAACGGCTGTGCCGGCGGCGATGGGCATTCTGGAACAGTTGGCGCAACGGGCCAATCCGCCGCGAGTGCAGGCGTTCTTCGAGGTACCGGTGGCGGGCGACTGCCTGAACATGGACCGTTTCCCCTTTGCCGAGGTGTACTGGTTGCCGCGTGACGTCGGGCATCAGCAGGTGCAGGGTACGCTGCTGGTGGAGTCGGTGCGCCAGCGGGTGAATATTCCTGAGTCGGCACGTGAACAAGCGCAGTCGCTGGCGGAAAATAGCCTGGGAGGCGATTTGTTGTGGGAACGTGCAGAAGGCGCGAAAAGCTTCTATGCCTGGGTCGCGGCGGAGTCTTCAGCGGTGAAGGCTTTACGCCGTTACCTGATTGGTGAGCGCGATTTGGATCGATCCACCGTTAACTTTATGGCGTATTGGTGTTGAGTTAATCCATCAATAACCGGCTTCACTTTGGTGACGCACCGTCAGCAGAACTGCGGTGCGACCATCAAAATGATACAACGCGATATAGCCGCTGCCGCCGAAGCCGATCGGCCATTCCCTAAATTCAATATCCATACCGCCATAAAAAACACCCTCACTCAGGAAGGTGTTAGACAAGTCTTATCGGAGCTGAGCAGGCGTGCAGTTGTAGATTTCCGCCAGCTTGGCGAGTGTGGCGGCCTGCGGGCGCTTAGAGCTTTCCAATTGAGACACGGAAGCCTGGGTTACACTCAGCTTTGCGGCAACATCCGCTTGGGATAAGTTGCGATAGATACGCCATGCAGCCAGCAGGCTCACGCCTTCTTTGACCTTGATACTCACGACAGCATGTGGAATTACGTCATCGTCATTGCTATCTACTGAGTATGGGACATCTTCAAACGCATCATCATCCTCATTCCCGGCCGCTGCTATAAGACGCCTATAGTCATCGATCGGTATGACGGCGTAAGCAACGTTGTCGTTGCTATCTTTGAGAAATTGAACGGACATATTGTGATCCTCGACTTCAGGGATAGTTCATAAATCTAACTTAAGAAATCATACTTCATACTTATTAATTCAAAGGTTAGAGGGGGAGTTTCCCCCTGACTTGCTCAGCTGTAGGTTTTTGTTGCCCGGCGCTTGACCATCAGTATTTTGATGACCGTTGGCACCCCATCGATAACTTCAAACAACACTCGGTAATCACCCACGCGCATCCTGTATTCGTTATCGCCATCTTTCATCTTTTTGATATCGAGGTTAACGGTGGGAAACCCTGTCAACTGGTCGACTTTCTCAAAGATTTTTCGCCTATACCGCGCATCTATGCTATCCAACTGCTTCTCAGCGCGGCGTGACCAAACTATCTCCATGCGCCTTACCTTTCCCGTCCTTGAAGAACATCGCCTTGCGAAAAATATAAGATTTTTTATCAATTTTCACAAGAGTTTACTTATTATTATTCTTATATTAATCTTATGTTAAATGTGCGAGTGTTCGCCAAGGCAAGTGTTGTGACGATTGGCTTTATAGCTCCGGCTAAAGTTAAAATCGTTGTTTACTGATTGTCATTCATTGGCTATTTTCGTGAAAAGCATCAACCTAACGATCAGAGAACAAAAGCAATGCACATTACCGTTACAACACAGAACGTACACCAACATAAGAAAAACATCAGGCGTGATGATCTAAAAGGACTAACCTGCTTTATGCAAATGGCACACAGTGTGCGCGTTACGGCATCCTTAGATCATCAGACGATAGTTCGTGGCGTTTTGGGCGAACCTGACAGCCAAGAACATCATCAATTAGCATCTTATTGGCGCTGGGAAGATGTAGACGCAGTAAAGCTGGTAGATGTGCTATACGCGGTAGCTAACGCATAGAAAATGTGGGGGGGCTGGGGTTGTGGTATATAGCCACGAATAGGAAAAGCCCAGATCGCTGGGCTTAATTATCATCCAATTTTTGTGCGATGTGATTTAACTGGCCATCAAACTCACGTGCGCTGCCACAATACGCCAGCCGCAGGGCAGTTTGGCCCAGGTTTGCATTTGGCGGCCGATGCGTTCGCTGCCTGGACGGCGGAATTCGGTGCTGGCTACCGCCATATCGTCACCGTAGGTGGTGATGACGGTGTTTTCCAACACGCGGTCCAGCCCTTTTGATGGCCGCTGCAGACGGAAATCACGGATCTGATCGATACCGTACAAATTCTCTGTCGCGCCATAACGGACGGTGCGCCCATCGTGCCAGAACAGCTCATCCAATACGTCAATATCATTGCTAATCAACGCCTGCTCATAGCGATAAAAGGCGGCGTTCACCTCTGCCAATACCGCTGGGCGATCAATATGGTCACTCTTCATCTGTTAATCCTGTTTGCCCGGTAAAACACAGGCCGCCACGCCGCGTTGTTCCAGCGCGTAGGCGGCGCGCAGTGCCAGATCCTCCCGCCACGGCGGGGCGATCAACTGCAGACCAATTGGCAGGCCAGAGGCCGTTTTCAGCGGTACTGTCACCACCGGCAAGCCAAGGAAGGAAATAGGTTGTGTCAGCATCCCCATATTGGCACGAATGGGCAGATCGGTTCCGTTGATGCGCATGGTTTCCTGGCCAATGAGCGTGGCGCTGCACGGGGTTGCTGGGGCAATCAAAATGTCCCAGTGTTCAAACAAGGGCAATACCTGCTGCTGGAAATGGGAGCGGAAGCGTTGTGCCTGCACATACCAAGCGGCAGGCAGCATAGCGCCGGCCAACAAGCGCTCACGCGACAATGGCTCAAAGCGTTCAGGTTGGCTACGCAGCAGTGGCAGGTAGTGATTACCGCCCTCGGCTGCGGTGAGTATAAACGCGGCAGAACGTGCCAGTTCAGCCTGTGGCAATTCGACGTCGGCGATGGCTTCAAGTGCCTGAGCGACCTGCTGAACCGCCGCTTTTGCGTCGTCATCGCACCAATGCTGGAAATACCCTGCCAGCACTGCGCAACGTAGCCCTTGTTGTCCACGCGACAGCAAAGACTCGGTTTGGGTGATCGGTTTATCCGCCTGGAAGCGATCGTCGATGTCGGTGCCTTGCATGACGTCATACACCGTTGCCAGATCGCGGACCCGGCGTGCAAAGGGGCCAACATGATCCAGACTGGCGATAAAGGGTTGGCTGCCACTCCGCGACAGGCGACCGAAAGTGGGTTTCAGGCCAAAGATACCGCACAACGAGGCGGGCACACGTATTGAACCGTTGGTATCGCTGCCGAGCGAAAATGTCACTAACCCGGCTGCGACTGCCGCCGCTGAACCGCCGGAGGAGCCGCCGGCAATGCGTGTGGTGTCGTGTGGGTTGCGCGTCGCGCCGTAGTGGCTATTTTCGGTGGTGAAGCCGTAGGCATAGGCGTCCATATTCAGCATGCCGGAGAGCAGCGCACCTTGTGCTGCCAGTTTACTCACCACCCAGGCATCCTGTTTTGCGGGCGGGTTATCGCTGAACAGGCTGGCACCCGCTAAGGTGGTTTCTCCTGTGACATCGAACAGGTTTTTCACCGCATAGGGAATGGCTGCCAAAGTCGGCAGTACCTGGCCCTTGGCACGAATGCGATCAATATGATCGGCTTCGCTCAGCATTCGTTCGCGGGTGATGTGGGTGTAGGCGTTCAACGAAGGATTGAGATCATCAAGACGTTCCAGCGTGTGCTGGGCGATCTCACGGGCAGAAATCGCACCCTGATTCAGAGCGGCGCGGATCTCGGCGATCGACAGTTCGCTTAACGGATTCATGCTCGATATACCCCGGCAATTTCCAGACGCTGATCGAGCGGCAAAGCCATCAGCGGTTCGGCCATCGCCGCGATGCGGTTGTACTGGGTCAACAGTTCCTGGCGACGCACGTCATCCAGCTCCAGGGCCAATACGGCTTCCATCTGGCGGATATAGGCTGCCCAGTCTGTGGGGAGTGAGTTGTTCATTGTGTCCTCTTCTAGATAGAGCGGTTAGAAGCCAGCGGCGCTGCCGTTGCTGCGTGGATCAAAAGCGCCTTCAAGCATGCCGTTAGTATGGCGAACAATGGCCCCGGCGTGGCCGACGGCTTCGCTAAAATCAGGCAGCAGTTCCACATCGTGTCCGCGTTGGCGTAAATAGGTCAGGGTTTCCTCAGAGAAGCGTCCTTCAAGCTTCAACGAGTCGGAGCTTTCGCCCCAGGTGCGGCCGAGTAGCCAGCGTGGCGCACTGATCGCCTGTTGCAGCGGTAAACCCTGCACTACATAGCGGACAAATACGGCCGCCTGAGTCTGCGGTTGACCGTCGCCGCCCATGGAGCCGTACACCAGGGTGCGCCCGTCATACAAACGTGCAGCCGCCGGGTTTAAGGTGTGGAAGGGTTGTTTGCCGGGGGCCAGTGCCAACAGGTGGGCCGCATCCAGACTGAAAGAGGCCCCGCGGTTTTGCCACAGCACACCACTTTGCGGCAGCACCACGCCACTGCCGAATTCGTGGTAAATGCTTTGGATAAAGGACACCGCCAGACCGCTGCTGTCCATCACGCCCATCCAGACGGTATCGCCGGGGCCTTTACCTTTCCCCCAGAGAGCGGCCTGCTGGGGATCGATGCGTTGGGCCAGCGCATCCAGATGCTCATTTGTCAGCAATGCTTGTGGATCTTGCGTCATATGCCGCGGATCTGTGATGAATTGATCGCGCAGGCCGAATGCCAGCTTGGTGGCTTCAACAATTCCATGCACGACGGCCCCTTCGCTGCGGCTGGCAAGCGGTAGCCGGTCGGTTAGCCCGAGGATCGCTAACGACACGAGACCCTGAGTCGGCGGCGTCAGGTTAAAGATCTCGCCTTTCTGATGCTCCAGCCGCAAGGGGGTACGACGGTGTGGTCGATAATCTGCCAGATCCTGCGCGGTGAGTGGCATGCCGAGCTTAGCCATATCCGCCGCCATACTCTGTGCCAGTGGGCCGCGATAGAAACTGTCCAAACCCTCTTCGGCCAGCGTAATCAGCGTGTCCGCCAGCTGCGGCTGGCAAAAACGTTGCCCGGCGTGAGGTATTTCGCCGTGCGGCAGGAAGGTGCGGGCAAAGTGCTCAAAATCCGCCAGTTCGTGATATTTGCTCCGCGTGGCAGCCTCTTGCGAGGCGGTGACCGGAATGCCATCTGCGGCATAGCGAATGGCATCGGCCAGCAGGCGTGGGAGCGGTAATTGTTCGCCGCCCAGTTCGACCGAATAATCCAACGCTTCCTGCCAGCCGCCAAGGGTCCCCGCGACAGTCAGTGCCGCTTTGGGGCCTCTATGCGGAATGTGGCTTTCGCCGGCGTAAAAATCCAGCGTCGCCAAAGAGCCGGCTGCACCGCTGGCATCGATCGCCACCGGATCGCCCTGTGGCGGGACGATCAACCAGAAGCCGTCACCCCCCAAACCGTTCATATGTGGGTAGACCACGGCGATAGTGGCGGCAGCGGCGACCATCGCTTCAATTGCGTTTCCGCCTTCACGCAATACCGCCAGTGCACTTTCGCTGGCGAGGTGATGCGGCGTGACGGCCATGCCCAATGGCGCAGTGTTGCTGTTAATCATTTCTTGGCCCTTGTTTGAAGTCAGCATCTGCCTTAAACACAAGCAAGAGACGTTCCATGTTTTCGTGAAGGGCAATAATCGCTTGCCAGCAGGTAGCTTGAGCGTGCTATGTTCCGCTGAAACAAAGGTTACAACCCCCGTCCTATTTCACATTACCGCGGCGTTGACTTCTGCGCCCACCCCCAGTCACTTAACTGACTGAGCTTCTGGGGGTTGCTCGGTTGCCACCGGGCTGCACGTTGATAATTATGGGGGACAGCAGGAGCAGCAATGAAGCAGATAGACGAACGCTTGCGCGGTGAATATCCGCAGCTCACGCCGCAGGAACAGCGGGTGGCTGACTTTATTTTCGATCACTTTGATGACCTGATCAGCTACAACAGCGCTGAGCTGGCGCGCCTGAGCGGCGTGTCCAAAGCCACGGTCAGCCGCCTGTTCAAACGCCTGGGCTACCCGAGCTACCGTACTATGCGCGACGAATTGCGCACCTTGCGCCAAAGCGGTATGCCCTTGACGGATAATCGTGATGCGGTACAGGGCAACACCTTGTTGGCGCGGCACTACAAACAGGAAATGGCTAATCTCACCCACTGGGTGAACCACATGGATACCCATCAGTTCACGGCGGTGATCGCCGCTTTGGTGCAGGCGCGGCGAGTAGTACTGATGGGGTTTCGCAACAGCTACCCGGTCGCGATGCACCTGCGCCAGCAGCTGATGCAAGTCCGTGAGCAGGTCCTGCTGGTGCCGCAACCTGGCCAGACGCTGGCAGAAGAGCTGGTTGATTTGGATAAACGGGATGTGGCCGTGATGGTGGCTTTCCGCCGCAGGCCGCGGCAGCTGCGGGCATTGCTGACGCAGCTGCAGGGGCAACAGGTACCGACGCTGCTGGTGTGCGAGCCTCAAGCACAGGCGTTGATCCCGTTGGCGAGCTGGCATCTGGCGACGCCACTTGATAGCGTTTCTGCTTTCGACAGTTATTCCGCAGCCATGAGCCTGGCGAATCTGCTGAGCAACGCCTTGCTGCATGAGACGCTGGCGCAAGGGCGTCAACGCATTCACCAGATCGCAGATCTGTATAGCGATTTGGACGAGCTGGAGCAGCGCTGATCTCAGCGCTATTTTGGTGCTTTCGCACTTTGATGGTGCGTTATTTTCCCGTTTGATGGATGAGCCTTGCCCTGTCCATGGCAGGCTAATCCCCCTCCTGATGCCCTCACTGACGGGCAGTCATACCAAACATTCCCAATACCGTGAATTGGCACATTAGTTGCAAAGTGATAATCAAAGAATCTTTTGTTTCATCATTTCACCATCGGGGATAATCTATGAACTTCAAGAAAATCGGGGTAGCGGCGTTAGGTGCGGTGTTGTTGATGGCGCAGGCCGCAACGGCGATGGCGGATCAACTGCAAGAAATCCAGCAGCGCGGCGTGTTGCGGGTCGCAGTACCTCAGGATTTTCCGCCGTTTGGCTCGGTGGGTACCGATCTGCAGCCTCAGGGTTATGACATCGATATGGCGCAGTATCTGGCCAATAAGATGAAACTTAAGTTGCAGCTGGTGCCCGTGACCAGCGCCAACCGCGTGCCCTATCTGCAGACCAACAAGGTCGATCTGGTGATCTCCAGTTTGGGGAAAAATGCAGAGCGTGAAAAGGCCATCGCTTTCAGCCGCACCTATGCACCCTTCTTCCTTGGGGTGTTTGGCCCTAAAGACACTGCGTTGGGCGACGCTGCACAACTGGACGGTAAAACCATTGGCGTCACGCGCGGAGCGGTGGAAGACATGGTGCTGAGCGACACTGCGCCCAAGGGCGCGCAGATTAAGCGATATGAGGATAACAACACCACGCTGTCGGCCTATCTTTCCGGGCAAGTGCAATACATCGCCACCGGGAATTTGGTGGTGAGTGCGATTGCGCGGCAGAACCCGACCAAAGCGCCAGTAGCCAAATTCATGCTTAAAGATTCCCCGTGCTACGTAGGCCTGCGCTTGGGGGAGCCGGCCCTGAAAGCAAAAGTGGATGAACTGATTGAACAGGCGTTGAAAGACAACACCCTGAATGGCCTGTCGGAAAAATGGCTGAAAGCGCCGTTGCCTGCCAACTTTGGCGCATAACGGGGGCACCTGATGACCTATCAGCTTAACTTTCCTGCTCTGTGGCCTTACCTGCCTGAGTTGCTGGCGGGTCTGCTGACCACCATTGAACTGACGGCCATGGCTACGGTGCTGGGGGTCACACTGGGTATTTTTGGCGCGGCGCTCCGCAGCGGCAAGGCTAACCTGCTCAGCCATGTTTGGGGTGTTTACGTTGAGATTGTGCGTAATACGCCGTTTGTGGTGCAGCTGTTCTTTATTGTATTTGGCCTGCCAAGTCTGGGATGGAAGCTGACCGCCGGGCAGGCGGCATTGCTGGCGATGGTGGTTAATCTGGGCGCGTACAGCACCGAAATCATCCGTGCAGGTATTCAGGTCACGCCGAAAGGCCAGTGGGAGGCGGGGCGAGTGCTCGGTTTCAGTCGAAGCCAGACGTTTTTACGCATCGTGCTACCGCCGTCGCTTCAACGGATTTATCCGGCGCTGGTCAGCCAGTGCATCATTGTCATGCTGGGTTCATCGGTGGTGTCACAGGTGTCTTTTGAGGAGCTGACGTTTGCTGCCAACCTGATCCAGTCGCGCACCTTCCTCAGCTTTGAGGTGTATCTGGTGACGGCGCTGTTTTACCTGCTGTTATCCATATTGATGCGCCAACTCTTGCTGGCCGCCGGACGCCGTTTTTTAGGGAGCCAAGGCTGATGCTGACATTTACCGATTGGGACATTGTGCGCAATTTGCTGTTGGCGGCGCGCTGGACGCTGTTGTTATCACTAACGGCATTTATTGGCGGTACTTTGGTGACCTTGCCGCTGTTACTGCTACGCCTGAGCAAGCGTAAGGGGGCACTGCGTTTTGTTCGCGGCTATACCGAATTGTTTCAGGGGACGCCGCTGCTGATGCAGCTGTTCCTGGCATTCTTTGGCCTGGCACTGTTCGGCATTGATGTTAGCCCCTGGACAGCCGCCGCGTTGGCATTGACGTTATTCACCAGCGCATTCCTGGTGGATATCTGGTCCGGCAGCATTGCTGCATTACCGAAGGGCCAGTGGGAGGCATCACGCTGCCTTGGGCTGAGTTTTGGTCAGACACTGACGCGGGTGGTGGTGCCACAGGCAGTACGCATTGCCATCGCACCGACCGTCGGTTTTTCCGTTCAGGTCATTAAAGGCACTGCACTGGCGTCGATCATTGGTTTTGTCGAACTGACCAAGGCCGGCACCATGCTGAATAACGTCACGTATCAACCTTTTAAAGTTTTCGGTCTGGTCGCACTGGGGTATTTCCTGATGTGCTACCCGTTGTCGCGCTACAGCCATTATTTGGAGAAGAAATTCCATGCCGCTCATCACAATTAATCAGGTTCAAAAGTATTACGGTCAGAACCATGTGCTGAAGGGCGTGGATCTGGATATTGATATGGGGCAGGTGATTTCAATCATCGGTCGCAGCGGTTCCGGTAAAAGCACGCTGTTACGTTGCATCAATGGGCTGGAAGGTTATCAGGAAGGCAGCATTAAACTGGGTGGCATGACCATCACCGATCGCGATTCACAGGCGCGAGAAATCAGTAAATCCGTAGGCATGGTGTTCCAAAACTTCAATTTATTCCCGCACATGACCGCGCTAGAGAACGTGATGCTTGCACCTCGGCGGGTGCTGAAAAAAAGCCCGGCTGAATGCCGCGAGCTGGCGGAAGAGATGTTGAACAAGGTTGGGCTGAGCGAACGTATGCATTATTCACCGGCGAACCTTTCCGGCGGGCAGCAGCAGCGTGTGGCGATTGCCCGCGCTTTGGCGATGAACCCGAAGGTGTTGCTGTGTGACGAAATTACCTCCGCGTTGGATCCCGAGCTGGTGAGCGAAGTGCTGAAAGTGTTGGAACAGCTGGCCAAAGAGGGCATGACGCTGATCCTGGTGACCCATGAAATGAATTTTGCCCGTGAGGTCGGTGACCGGGTGGTGTTTATGCACCAGGGCAAAGTGTGGGAGCAAGGCGACAGCCGCACGCTGTTTGCCAACCCGCAAACGCAGGAATTAAAACAGTTTATCGCGTCGGTCCGCGGTTTGTCCGAGAACGGATAAACGTAAATCTCTACCCAATAGATTTCAAGATGCAGGAAGGCGGCAACGCAGTGAGTCCTTGGGAGCGTACAAGTAGTACGTGACCAAGGCGAGCGAGGAAAGCCAACGCATCTGCAACTTGAAAGATGAAGGGTATATTAAGTTGGCAAGGAATGAACATGTTAGATATCGCAAAATTCGATCAGATTAACCCCCCCGCCCGCCTGCTGATGGGGCCGGGGCCGATCAACGCCGATCCGCGTGTGTTGCGTGCCATGTCGAGTCAATTGATTGGCCAGTACGATCCCGCGATGACGGGCTACATGAATCAGGTCATGGAACTGTATCGCGCGTTGTTCCGCACCGAAAACCGCTGGACCCTGTTGGTGGACGGTACTTCCCGTTCGGGTATTGAAGCGATGCTGGTTTCCTCAATCCGCCCAGGGGACAAGGTGCTGGTACCGGTATTTGGCCGTTTCGGTCATCTGCTGTGTGAGATTGCCCGCCGTTGTCGTGCTGAAGTGCACACCATTGAGGTTCCCTGGGGCGAGGTGTTCAGTGCGGACCAGATTGAAGATGCCATCAAGAAGGTGCGCCCGCGCCTGCTGTTAACGGTGCAGGGCGATACCTCCACCACCATGTTACAGCCACTGGAGGCGTTGGGGGATATTTGCCGCCGCCACGGTGTGCTGTTTTATACCGATGCGACCGCTTCGTTTGCCGGTAACCCGCTGGAAACAGATGCATGGGGGCTAGATGCAGTCTCCGCCGGGTTGCAGAAATGCCTGGGTGGCCCGTCCGGCAGTTCGCCCATCACCCTCAGCCCGCAATTTGAAGAGATAGTTCGCCGCCGTAAATGTGTGGAACAGGGCATTCGCACCGCAGACCATGCCGATGGCGACGACGAGATGATCTACTCCAACTATTTCGATCTCGGCATGATCATGGATTACTGGGGGCCAGAGCGCCTGAACCACCACACCGAAGCCACCAGTATGCTGTTCGCCGCGCGTGAGTGCGCCCGGGTGATCCTGGAAGAGGGGCTGGATAACACCATTGCCCGCCACAAGCTGCACGGTGCCGCAATGTTGGCCGGCATTCAGGGTATGGGGCTTGAGGTCTTCGGCGATCTCGATAACCGGATGAATAACGTGCTTGGCGTGGTGATCCCGCCACAGGTGCAGGGCGAGCAGGTACGTCAGATGATGCTGAATGATTTTGCCATCGAGATCGGTACGTCCTTTGGCCCGCTGCAAGGCAAGATCTGGCGCATCGGTACCATGGGTTACAACGCACGTAAAGACTGTGTGTTGCAGACGCTCACCGCGCTGGAAGCCGTGCTGAATCGGCTGGGCTTCGCCAGTAAACAGGGGGAAGCGCTGCAGGCGGCCTGGAACACCTACGACGACGGGAGCCGTTGATGACGGCGTTGTTAACCGCCCAAGCGGCGGAGCTGGCGGCGGCGCGGGTGATGGCCCGTTGTGACGAACTGGCAGCGATCAGTGCGACGCCAGGCGAATTGACGCGGGTTTATTTATCGCCGGAGCATCGACGCGCCAACCTGTTGGTAGGCGACTGGATGCGGACTCTCGGCATGACGGTCTGGCAAGACAGCGTTGGCAATATTTGTGGCCGTTATGAAGGCCAAACGCCGGGCGCTCCCGCGCTGTTGCTCGGGTCGCATTTGGATACGGTGCGCAACGCTGGGCGTTATGACGGCATGCTCGGCGTATTGACTGCGCTGGAAGTGGTGGCGCATTTGCATCAGCAGCAACGGCGTTTACCGATCGCCGTTGAAGTGATTGGCTTTGCCGATGAAGAAGGCACGCGCTTTAGTATCGCCCTGTTGGGTAGCCGGGGCATTACCGGCCAGTGGCCGGCAGACTGGCTGGAAAGGACTGACGACGAGGGTATCAGCGTGGCGCAGGCACTGCGTGATTTTGGTCTTGATCCCGCGGCGGTCGGTGAGGCGCGGCGCGCGCAAAGTGATATCTGCGGGTATTTGGAAGTGCACATTGAGCAGGGGCCATGCCTGGAAGCCGCCGATCTGGCGCTGGGTGTGGTAACGGCGATTAACGGTGCTCGGCGTCTAAACTGCACCTTCACCGGCGAGGCAGGCCATGCCGGTACCGTGCCGATGGGGCAACGTAAAGACGCCCTGGCGGCAGCGGCGGAGTGGATGGTGGCGGTTGAGGCGATAACCTGCGCCAGCGATGGGCACTTGGTGGCGACCGTGGGGCAGATAGAAAGCCTGCCGGGAGCGGTCAATGTGATCCCCGGAGAGGTCACATTGTCGCTCGACGTGCGTGGCCCGGAAGACGGCCCGCTGGCGGTGCTGCTGACGCAACTATTGGCGCAGGCAAACGCGATTTGCGCACGTCGGGGACTGCGTTTTTCCAGTGAGGAGTTTTACCGCATAAATGCAACAGAGTGTGATGCAAATTTGCAACGTCGCTGGCAACAGAGCGTGGTCGCGGCGCAAGGGCGCAGCATCGCGTTGCCGAGCGGTGCCGGGCACGACGCGATTGCGTTAGCGGCCTGTTGGCCAGTGGGTATGCTGTTTGTTCGTTGCGATCGTGGCATCAGCCACCATCCGGCTGAAGCCGTAAGTCAGGCAGATGTGGCGTTGGCCATACAGGCTTACTGCCAAACGGTAGCCAGTTGGGAGTTTCCTGATGAACCTGCAACAGTTTAACCAATTATCCGTGGCGGAAGCCGAGCGGCGGCTGCGGCCCTGCGTAAACATTGCCGCCTGGATAGCCGCGGTGATCGCAGCGCGGCCATTCAGCAGCAGTGATGCCGCGCTGGCTGTCGCCTGGCAGGCGGCACAGAACTGGCGGTCTGAAGAGGTCAGCCTGGCCTTGGCGCAGCATCCGCGTATCGGTGAGCGTGCGAAAGGCATGGAGCAGGACGCCCAGTTTTCAGCGCGTGAGCAAGCGGCGGTCAACGCACAGGATACTGAGCTTGCCCAAGCGCTGCAGGCAGGTAACCAGCGTTATGAGGCGCAATTTGGGCAGGTATTTTTAATCCGTGCCGCCGGTCGAGATGGGTTCGCCATCCTGCGTGAGCTGGAAAGACGATTGAAAAACAGTGCGGAGCAGGAACGGCAGGAAACCGCCGAACAGCTGCGTGAGATCGTGATGCTGCGTTTTAAGGAGTTACTGAGCGATGAGTAAAATAAGCACCCATATTTTGGATACGTCACTCGGTAAACCTGCTGCAGGTGTACGGTTGTGGCTGGAGTTCGAGCAAGACGGGCAGTGGCAGACATTGGCCGAAGGCCATACGGATACCGATGGCCGCGCGCGCGATCTGACCGCTGACAGCCTGGCCACCGGACATTACCGCCTGTCTGCCGATCTTGGCGCTTACTTTGCTGCCGATCGGCGTGCGACGCTGTACGCGACGGCAATTATCGATTTTGTCATCAATGATGATGCCCAGCATTACCATTTGCCGCTGCTCATCAGCCCGTATTCCTACTCAACCTACCGGGGCAGCTAAACGCCGTGTTTAATGGGGGCCATTTTGGGTTGGGGCAGTGCTCGGCCTCCTCACGGACTTCATGTATGCCCTGGGGATCCCCACACTGACGGCGACAATAACGCCAATTGACGTTGTTCTACATGCATATTGACGAGGTTCTTATGGCTCTGTCTCAGGATAAGGGTGCGGCTTCGTGCTGCCCGGAAAATGAAAAATTGCCGTTGGTAAAAACGTTCGCCTACGGTCTGCAACATATTCTGACGATGTACGGCGGGATCATTGCGCCGCCGCTGATCATAGGTTCAGCCGCAGGATTAAGCGCACCACAGATTGGCATGCTGGTGACGGCGGCGTTGTTTGTCAGCGGGTTGGCTACGCTGTTGCAAACGCTTGGTGTGCCCGGCTTCGGTTCTCGTCTGCCGTTGGTGCAGGGCGTTTCCTTTGCGGGTGTTGCGACCATGGTGACCATCGTCACCGGCGACGGCGGCCTGCCCGCGGTATTTGGCGCGGTGATCGTCGCTTCTCTGGTGGGGCTGCTGATCGCGCCATTTTTCTCGCACATTATCCGCTACTTCCCGCCGGTGGTGACCGGCACGGTGGTGACGGTGATCGGGTTGTCATTGATGCCGGTGGCGGTACGTTGGGCGATGGGGGGGAATGCCAAGGCGGCAGACTGGGGATCAACCGGAAATATTGGTCTGGCGGCGTTCACACTGGCGGTCATTTTATTGCTCAATAAAGTGGGGTCACCGGCGTTGAAACGCTTATCCGTGCTGTTGGCGATGGCCGTCGGCTGCGCGGTGGCGGTGCTGGTGGGCAAGGTCAGTTTTGCTGCTGTGGGGACCGGGCCATGGGTGGCATTCCCCGAGCCCTTCGTGTATGGCTGGCCCACCTTCGAATTGAGCGCAGTGTTATCCATGCTATTGATCGTACTGGTGCTGCTGACGGAAACCACGGCGGGGCTAATGGCGGTGGGCGAGATTGTCGGTTCACCGGTCAATGCGCGCCGGATCGCCAATGGCTTACGTGCCGATATGCTGTCGAGTGCGTTGTCGCCGGTGTTCAACTCATTCCCGCAAAGTTCGTTTGCCCAGAACATTGGGCTGGTGGCAATCACCGGCGTGAAGAGCCGTTTTGTCGTCAGCGCCGGCGGTGCAATTTTGGTGCTGCTGGGCGTTTTGCCGGTGCTGGGTCGGTTAGTCGCCTGCATTCCGTTACCGGTACTGGGCGGTGCCGGCGTGGTGTTGTTTGGCTCGGTGGCTGCCAGCGGCATTCGTACCCTGGCAAAAGTGGATTATAAGGACAACATGAATTTGGTGGTGGTGGCGACGGCGATTGCCTTCGGCATGATCCCGATAGTGATGCCGACCTTTTACGATCAGTTCCCAAATGGGGTGCGTACCTTGCTGCATTCCGGCATCAGCGCTTCGTGCCTGGTGGCGTTACTGTTAAACCTGCTGTTTAACCGTATTGAGAGCGCAGAAGAAAAAACGGGCGAGGAAGAACTGTCTTGACGTTACGGGCGTAGAGGACCACGCCCGTCATCATTAATCGTGGCGCAGGAAGCTGTCGGCATCACGCCAGGCCGGGAAGGCGCTGCGGTAGTTTTGCAGGGTTTCCAGCGACAATTCTGCATCCAACTGTGCGGCGGCGAATGGCTCAACGTGCGCCAGCGTCTCTCCCTGCGGGCTGATGATCAGGCTGTCACCGCTGTAGTTTAGCCCATTGCCGTCCTCGCCAACGCGATTGCAACCCGCCACGTACACCTGGTTTTCAATGGCGCGTGCTGCCAACAGTGTTTGCCAGTGTTTGCTGCGCGGCGCTGGCCAGTTGGCGACGTACAACGCCAGATCGTAATCTTGTTGATAACGGGACCACACCGGGAAGCGCAAGTCATAACAAATCTGCGGCAGAATCCGCCAGCCACGCCATTCAAAAATTTCACGCCGTTTGCCCGCCTGATAATGCAGGTGTTCGCCAGCCATGCGGAATAAATGGCGCTTATCGTAGGCATGTACCCGACCGTTCGGCTCAACCAGCAGGAACCGGTTTACCGCGCCTTCGGGGGTTTTTAGCGCCACGCTGCCACCGACCAGCGCGTTGCTTTTGCTCGCCCAGCCGTGTAGCCAGTCGATCACCTGCCGTTCCGGCAGTGCACTTTCCCCGGCATCCATAGCAAAACCGGTTGTGAACATTTCCGGCAGCACAATCAAATCGCGTCCACTTAACGGTGCCAGCAGCGTATCAAAATGACGCAGGTTGGCCTCACCGTCGCGCCAGACCAAGGGGTGCTGCAACAGGGTAATTTTTAAAGTCGACATAACCGCTCCGCAGCTGCATCCAGCGTGGCATCTTGTTTAGCGAAGCACAGCCGGATCAATTTATGGGGGAAAGGATCGGCACAGAAGACCGACAGCGGGATCGCCGCCACGCCCACGTGCTCAGTTAACCAATGGCAGAACGCCACGTCGTCCAGATCGGAGACGGCGCTGTAATCTGCCAACAGGAAGTATGTACCTTCACAGGGGAGAATTTCCAGTCGGCTGTTTGATAATGCCTGTACAAAACGATCGCGCTTGGCGCGGTAAAACGCCGATAACTGCTGCCAATGTTCTGGTTCGCTGCGCAACATATCCGCCAGTGCCAATTGCGCCGGGGTGTTGACGGAGAAGGTCAGGTATTGATGCACTTTACGTACTTCAGCACTCAGCGCTTCCGGGGCCACGCAGTAACCCACTTTCCATCCGGTCATGTGGAAGGTTTTACCGAAAGAGGACACGGCGATCGCACGCTGACGCAATTGTGGGTGAGCTAATACGCTGGTGTGGCCACCTTTGGCGAAACAAATGTGCTCGTAGACTTCGTCGCTGAGGACATAGATTTCGCGATCGCTGATTGCGCGCCACAGTTGCTGCATATCCTCCGCTTGCCAGGCTGTGGCGGACGGATTGTGTGGCGTATTGAGGATCACCAGACGGGTGCGTGGCGACAGTAATTGAGAAAACTGTTGCCAGTCTACGCTGAACGCCGGCGGTTGCAGCGCAATGCGTTGTAGCGTGCCGCCAGACAAGGCCACCGCCGGAGCATAGCTGTCGTAGCTGGGATCAAAACAGATCACTTCATCGCCGGGGCGTACTAACGCGCTGATGGCGGCAAACAGGGCTTCGGTGGCACCGGCCGTGACGGTGACTTCGGTGGTGGCGTCTGGCAGCCAGCCATACAAAGCCGCCGTTTTTTCAGCGATGGCCTCGCGTAAAGGGGCGACGCCGGTCATTGGAGCATATTGGTTAGCGCCCTGGCTGACATGCCAGGCTAAGCGCTCTTTCAGGTAATCGGGGCCATCGAAATCGGGAAAGCCCTGCGACAGGTTGATCGCCTGATGCTGCGCCGCCAGTGCGCTCATCTGGGTGAAAATGGTCGTGCCCAGTGCGGGCAATTTACTTTCGGGGATCCATGCTGAAGTGCTCATAGCAGGCTAATACTCCTGGCGCTTATGTTGCCGTCAATATAACACGATGTTAGTATTTGGCAATCAAGACGCTTAGATGGCTAAATGAAGAAAAGATCTAACCATCAATCAAATCATTCTAAGCTTCATCTGCTGGACGACCTTACAGACCGGGAAACGATAATGACCGAAAATCCGCAACTTACAGCGCTATTGTCTGCGTGCCACTGGATTGGTGAAAGGGGTTGGTGTCCGGCGACGGGCGGCAACATGTCGTTGCGTCTTGACGATCGGCACTGTCTGGTAACCGAATCCGGCAAGGATAAAGGCAGCCTGACTGAAACGGATTTCCTGCTGGTAGAAACGGACACCAATCACGTACCCAGCGGCCGCACGCCGTCGGCGGAAACCGGCCTGCATACCCTGATTTACCGCCTCTATCCGCAGATTGGCGCGGTGTTGCATACGCATTCAGTGAATGCGACGGTGTTGTCACGTGTTGAACCGGGTGATGGGCTGTTGTTGCAGGGCTATGAGATGCAAAAATCACTCAGTGGACAACGCACGCATCTGGATAGCCTGGTTATCCCTATTTTCGATAACGATCAGGACATCCCGCGCTTAGCGGCGCGCGTGGCGGCTTATGCTGAAGTGACGCCGTTGCAATATGGTTTTCTGGTGCGGGGCCACGGTTTGTACTGCTGGGGCAGCCAGGTCGCAGAGGCTCGCCGCCATCTCGAAGGACTGGAATTTCTGTTCCAGTGCGAACTGCAACGCCGCTTACTGGAGGCAAAATGATCCGCGCTATCGTCACCGACATTGAAGGCACAACCAGCGATATCCGCTTCGTACATCAAGTCTTGTTCCCTTATGCACGAGAAAGGTTGGCGGCGTTTCTTCGTCAGCACGCCGCTGATGCCGAAGTGGCCGCGCCGCTGAACGACTTACGCCAGGAAATTGATCGGCCGCAGGCGGACATTGAACAGCTGATTACTACGCTGTATCGCTTTATGGACGAAGATCGCAAATCTACCGCGCTGAAGGCACTGCAAGGCATCATTTGGCGCAGTGGCTACCAGAACGGTGATTTTCGTGGGCATTTGTACCCCGAAGTGGCCGAACAATTGGCGGCCTGGCAGCAGCAAGGGCTGAAGCTGTATGTCTACTCATCCGGTTCGGTAGAGGCGCAGAAACTGTTGTTCGGATACAGCGATGCCGGGGATCTTCAGCCGCTGTTCAGCGGTTATTTTGATACCCATGTGGGTGCCAAGCGCGACGTTGCTTCGTACCGCAATATTGCCCGTGAAATCGGTATTGCTCCCGACGCGCTGTTATTTCTTTCTGACATTCACCAAGAGCTGGACGCCGCGCGTGCTGCCGGTTGGCATACCTGCCAACTGATCCGCGATGATGCCGATGAGCAAAGCCAGCATCTGCAGGTTAACCGGTTTGATCATATCGATTTAGGGGAGTTTGCCTCATGAGTGGATTAACCATTTTCAGTGATAAAGAGCCGCAGCAACCTTTGTGGCAGAGCAACGATGCGCAGGCGATTCAGCAGCAATTGGCGCAGATTGGCGTACGCTTCGAACGCTGGCAGGCGGATCGCGAACTGGGTGAAAACCCAGAACCAGCCACGGTGATTGCCGCCTATCAGCAGCAAATTGATCGGCTGGTGGCAGAAAAAGGCTACCAGAGCTGGGATGTGATTAGCATGCGTCCTGACAATGCGCAGCGCGACGTGTTACGCAGCAAGTTCCTCTCCGAACACACACACGGCGAAGATGAAGTGCGTTTCTTTGTCGAGGGAGCAGGGCTGTTCTGCCTGCATCTGGAGGGAAAGATCTTCCAGATCCTGTGTGAGAAGAACGATCTGATCTCGGTACCGGCCGATACCCGCCATTGGTTTGATATGGGCTCGGCACCGAATTTCACGGCGATCCGCGTATTCGATAATCCCGAAGGCTGGGTGGCACATTTCACCGGCGACGACATCGCCGATGCGTATCCACGTCTCGACTGACCGCAATGATGCGGGCGTTAACCTAACGCCCGCGTGAATATCCCCTCATTGACTTGTTGCGGTGTGATTACGCCGCTGTCGAATACCCAACCGCTAATCAGTGCCGCTGGCGTCACGTCAAATGCCGGGTTATAGACCGGGGCATCAACAGGCGCCCACTGGCATGAACCAAAGCTCCCGGCGACGCCGGTCACCTCAGCCGCAGCCCGTTGCTCAATCGGGATTGCCGCTCCATTGGGACAGTGCGGATCCAGGGTGGTGTGCGGCGCAGCGACGTAGAACGGAATGCGGTGATAATGCGCCAGTACCGCCAGGCTATAGGTGCCAATCTTATTGGCGACATCACCGTTGGCGGCGATGCGGTCGGCACCTACCCACACGGCATCTACCTGGCCCTGTGCCATTAGGCTAGCGGCCATGGCGTCGCAAATCAGCGTATATGGGATACCCAGTTCGCCCAGTTCCCAAGCGGTCAGCCGCCCTCCCTGTAGCAGCGGACGGGTTTCATCGACCCATACCTGTTGTACCTTGCCTTGCTGATGAGCACGCAGCAGCACGCCAATGGCTGTGCCAATACCCGCGGTTGCCAAACCACCGGTGTTGCAATGTGTCAGCAGGCGGCTGCCGGGTTTCACCAATTCGGCACCGTGATCGGCAATGCGGTCACACAATTTGCGGTCTTCATCCACTAATCGCAATGCCTCTTCCATCATCGCGGGTACCCAGTGAGGTTGCGCCAGCGCGAGCTTCATGCGGTCCAGATTGTTCATCAAGTTGACCGCTGTCGGCCTTGAGGCACGTAGGGTCATCAGCGCTTGCTCCAGCTCTTCACGCGGCAGGCCGCGCTCTGCCAACAGGGCCAACAGCAGGCTGGCGGACAGGCCGATCAGCGGTGCGCCCCGTACTCGCAGGCTGTGAATATGCCCCACCAACTCTTCCACGCTGTCACAGGGACGCCATTGTTTTTCCTGCGGCAGAGCCTGTTGATCGAGGATCCAAAGTCGGTTGTCTCTCAGGGTCAAACTGGTGGTGTTAAGCGCTTGCATCGGCGGTTAATTCCTTGTTGCGTAGTTATTGCATCTGGAAAGCTATTCTGCCAACATGACTTCCAGATGTATAGACGTCCAAATGCTTTTACGTCTAAAAAATAATAATCGCTGTGTCAGAGAGACAGGAAAGAGGGGTTGGGAATGTCGCACTATCGTACGTTTACTGCTGCCGATGCCGTTGAATATGCCCGCCAATATGGGCAGTTGGCCGATCCTCACGCGCTTGTTAGCGCCGACGAGATTGGCGACGGTAACTTAAACCTGGTGTTCAAGATCCGCGATCGTGACGGCTTAAGCCGGGTGATCGTCAAACAGGCGCTTCCGTACGTGCGTTGTGTGGGTGAATCTTGGCCATTGACCCTGGATCGGGCGCGTATTGAAGCGGAAACCCTGTTGATCCACGGTGGTTTTTGCCCACGGCATACGGTAAAGGTGCTTCATCACGATCCCGAGCTGGCCGTGATGGTGCAAGAAGATCTCTCTGACCACCACATTTGGCGCAGTGAATTGCTCAAGGGCAAGTATTATCCGTTGGCGGTTGGGCAATTGGCGGAATATTTGGCCCAGACCCTCTTCCATACCTCCGACTTTTATCAGTCGGCACAGCAGAAAAAGGCGGAGGTCAGCCGCTTTACCAATCCTGAACTGTGCCAGATCACCGAAGATCTATTCTTTACCGATCCTTATATTGATCATGAGCGTAATCAATTCGATGCGGCGTTGTTGCCGCAAGTAGTTGAACTGCGTAACGATGCACCGCTAAAACTGGCGGTAGCCGGGTTGAAGCATCGCTTCTTGAGCAAGGCAGAAGCGCTGCTGCATGGCGATATTCACAGCGGCTCGATTTTTGTCGCAGAAGGTAAACTGAAGGCGATAGATGCCGAGTTTGGTTTCTACGGCCCGATCGGCTTTGACGTCGGCAGCGTGCTGGGGAACCTGTTGTTGAATTACTGCGGTTTGCCGGGACTTCTCGGGGCGCGTGACGCCGCCGCAGGGCGCGAGCAGCGTTTACAAGATGTGCGCGAGCTTTGGCTGATTTTCTCCGATCGTTTCCTGGCATTATGTCACCAACAGACCCGTGAACTTGCGTTGGCGGTACCAGGCTATGCCGAACAGTTCCTGCAACAGGTGTGGACGGATGCGGTAGGTTACTGTGGCAGTGAGCTGATTCGTCGCACTATTGGCCTGGCACATGTTGCCGATCTGGACAGCATAGACGATACCGAGATGCGCATTGAATGTCAGCGGAATGCCTTGGGGTTGGGCCGTGCGTTGATCGTGAACGCGCCACAGATTGAGCATATTGATGCCTTACTGGCGCGTATCCGCCAGAACGGTTAGAAGCGTGGTGGATGCCGTGGGGGAGGGTGCTCATGGATCAGTCGTCAACAACCAACAGGCGGGGCGAGCCCCGCCGTTGGGTTGCCTTACCTTTCGGGTTCGTAAGCCAAAATGGCTGCAACCTCCGTGCCCCCCAGTTTGATGCGCAATTCGCATAGCGAACCGCGGGTAATCCACATCAGCGCTATCAACGTGATGCAGATAATCATCAGCCTGAGAACGACCCGTTCTTGCTGCATTTTTGACCTCCTTGTCCTTGCCTTGCGGCGGGTAAGAGGCTAACCTGATGTTGCTTAGACATGAGAGTGGCCTCGGGTTGATAATATCGACTCGGGGCCTTTCTCTTTCTTCCCCTTCGTCTTTCAAGCTGCAGCGTTGTTGGCTGCATTCGCTTACCCCGGTCACTCACCAAAGTGAGCTCGCGGGGATGCCCGAACTTGCCGCCTAGCTGCAACATGAAATCCATTGGGTTAATCCGTTGCCAAGGCTCCGGACAGAAAGATCCAGAGCACCCATCCGCAGCCTATCCAATTATTCCCAAGATTAAATTAGTCGTTTTTCAATGTTGCGAATTGCTGCGCATTTTCTAGCGGCAATAAAAAAGGGGCGATGAATTATCGCCCCCTGAGGAAATGTGATTATTGCAGTTACGCGGCTTCGGTCTGTTTCTGGCGCTTATCCAGCTTTAGCGACTTTTCCGGCTTATTGGCCGCCAGCGCATCCGGCTCGAAGTCATCAACGTTAATGGAACGCAGGCGGCTCTCTTCGGCTTTCACCAAGATCTTCGCTTCATCCGCGTTAATCTTGCCTTCTTCCAGCGCACGTTGCGCCAGGCGATCCAGTCGGGTGAACGGCAGATTCTTGCCTGCTGCCTTGCACAGACGGTCGTGAATCGGTTCGGCGGCGATCACATCAACCAGCGCGGCTTCCATCAGGCCAATTGGGTTATGCTCGCTTGGCGTCAGATACTGGCCACGGCCCAGGCGGCTACGGGTGGCAGACGGCTGTTGGAGGATCTTGGCCAACTGGTGATCCAGGCGGTCGGACGGGGCGGTATGCACACGGCCGAACGGGAAGATCACGAAGCGCATTGCACCGGCGATAAAGCGGTTCGGGAAGTTACGCAGCAGATCGTCCAACGCTTGCTCTGCCTGGTGCAGGCTGTCCTGAACGCCCCAGTGAACCAGCGGTAAATCTTCTTTTTGACGGCCTTCATCTTCAAAACGTTTCAGCGTAGCGGATGCCAGGTACATTTGGCTGAGGATATCCCCCAGACGGGCGGAGATACGCTCACGACGCTTCAGGCTACCTCCCAGAACACCCATGGATACGTCCGACAGCAGTGCCAGGTTCGCGCTCAGACGGTTCAACTGCTGATAATAGCGGCGAGTTGCGTCTTTGGTTGGTGTGCCACTGGTGCGGCCGTTCGTCAGGCCCAGCCAGAAACTGCGTACCTTGTTGCTGCCCACGTGGCCCAGGTGGCCGAACAGTGATTTGTCAAAGGCGTTCAGATCGTTCTTCTGCGCTGCTGCCATTTCGTCCAGAACGTATGGGTGGCAGCGGATAGCGCCCTGACCGAAGATCATCATGGTACGGGTCAGGATGTTCGCCCCTTCAACCGTGATGGCGATAGGTGCACCTTGATAGGCACGGGCCAGGAAGTTGGATTTGCCGAGCATGATCCCTTTACCGCCGGCGATATCCATTGCATCAATGATTGCCTGCTGGCCACGGTGGGTACAATGGTATTTCACGATAGCTGAGAGGACAGCCGGTTTTTCGCCCAGCATCAGGCCGCTGGTGATCAACGTAGCTGCTGCATCCATCACATAGGTGTTACCGGCGATGCGTGCCAACGGCTCTTCGATACCTTCCATCTTGCCAATAGAGAGTTTGAACTGACGGCGGATATGCGCGTAAGCACCAATCCCCAGCGCCATGGATTTCACGCTGCCGGTGGAGTTGGAAGGCAGCGTGATACCGCGACCGACAGACAGGCACTCAACCAGCATACGCCAGCCCTGGCCGGCCATTTTTGGCCCACCGATGATGTAATCAATGGGGACAAACACGTCATTACCGCGAGTCGGACCGTTTTGGAAGGGGACGTTCAGCGGGAAGTGACGGTTACCGATTTTCACACCTGGGGTGCTGGTTGGGATCAGCGCACAGGTGATGCCAGGAGATGCATTATCGCTGAGCAGATGGTTCGGGTCATACAGTTTGAACGCCAGGCCAAGCACAGTCGCAACCGGAGCCAGCGTGATATAGCGTTTGTTCCAGGTCAGGCGCATGCCCAAGACCTGTTCGCCTTGCCACTCGCCCATACAGACGGTGCCGACATCTGGAATAGCGCCGGCATCGGAGCCTGCTTCCGGGCTGGTCAGGGCGAAACAAGGGATCTCATCGCCACGAGCCAGGCCTGGGAGGTAGTGATTTTTCTGCTCATCAGTACCGTAGTGCTGCAACAGTTCACCTGGGCCGAGGGAGTTAGGCACGCCAACGGTGATGGCCAGGATACCGGAAACGCCGGACAGTTTTTGCAGCACGCGTGCCTGTGCATAAGGAGAGAAGTCCAGGCCGCCGTATTCTTTCTTGATGATCATCGCGAAGAAGCGGTGTTCTTTCAGATATGCCCACAGTTCCGGCGGCAAATCGGCCAGTTCATGGGTGATCTGGAAGTCGTTCGCCATACGGCAGGCTTCTTCCACTGGGCCGTCAATAAACGCCTGCTCTTCGGCGGTCAATTGCGGTTTCGGGTAGTTATGCAGCTTGTTCCAGTCCGGCGTACCGCGGAACAAGTCGCCTTCCCACCAGGTAGTACCGGCTTCGATAGCTTCCTTTTCGGTGGTGGACATAGGTGGCATTACCTTGCGGAACGCACGCAGCGCCGGGGCAGAGAGCATTGAACGACGCAATGAGGCGACGTTCAATGGCAGCAGGATAATCGCCAGCGGCAGCAGCATCCAAAAGGTCCACAGACCAATGGCGCCCATAGCAGCGGTGTATGCCAGAAGAATAAGGCTACTGAGGGTGAGGTTCACTCGGTGATAAAACACCACACCAATGAGTGCCAGCAAAACAACAATACTAAGAACCATCATAAGAAGCTCCAAAGTGGCAAGAGGTCTGACCTGTTGTGTGTATGTAATAGGTTTTAGTACAACGCCATATTTTTATCAATGCATTTACAGTTTAATTACAACTTAAGTCACAAACTGACCGCATCAATAATCAAAAACCTCATTGGTGCCTCAACCGCGGTGCTGTTTAACTCACAGTGCTTCTCGGTTTTTCCCCGATCCGTTACACTGCGGGGCGGAAGATTGACGATAACAAGAGGTTCCTCATGTACCACGACCTTATTCGTAGTGAACTGAACGAAGCGGCCGATACCCTGGCAAAATTTATCAATGACGACGCCAATATCGACGCGATTCAACGTGCAGCGGTGCTGCTGGCCGATTCCTTTAAAGCCGGTGGGAAAGTTATCTCCTGCGGCAACGGCGGCTCCCACTGTGACGCCATGCACTTTGCCGAAGAGCTGACGGGCCGCTACCGTGAAAACCGTCCGGGCTATCCGGCGATTGCCATTTCCGACGTTAGCCACTTGTCCTGCGTCAGCAACGATTTCGGCTATGAGTACGTGTTTTCACGCTATGTGGAAGCGGTAGGCCGTGAAGGTGACGTATTACTGGGCATTTCCACCTCCGGCAACTCCGGCAATATCATTAAAGCTATCGAAGCGGCGCGTGCGAAGGGAATGAAAGTGATCACCCTTACCGGCAAAGATGGCGGCAAAATGGCGGGTTCCGCCGACGTGGAAATCCGTGTGCCGCACTTCGGCTATGCCGACCGCATTCAGGAAATCCATATCAAAGCGATTCACATCTTGATTCAACTGATCGAAAAAGAGATGGTTAAGGCGTAATAGCTGCTGAGGGGCCCCTGGTCCCTCATTAATTATAGTACGGGTACCGCCTACTGCACCCGTATAGATAGACGGTGTCAGTGTGGTTAAGGAGTGCTGGCGATGTGTGAACTGCTCGGGATGAGCGCAAACGTACCGACCGATATTTGCTTTAGCTTTACCGGGTTGGTTCAGCGCGGTGGCCGTACAGGGCCACATAAAGATGGTTGGGGCATTACCTTCTACGAAGGGAACGGTTGCCGCACGTTTAAGGATCCCCAGCCGAGTTTCGACTCGCCGATAGCACGCCTGGTGCAAGAATACCCCATCAAATCCTGCGCGGTGGTCTCGCATATCCGTCAGGCCAATCGCGGTGAAGTTTCGCTGGAAAATACCCACCCGTTCACCCGTGAACTCTGGGGACGTAATTGGACCTACGCACACAATGGCCAGCTGAAAGGCTACCGCCAGCTGGAAACCGGCACTTTTCGCCCGGTTGGTCAGACCGACAGTGAGTACGCTTTCTGCTGGTTGCTGCACCAGCTTTCACTTAAATACCCGCGCACCCCTAGCCGTTGGCCACCGGTCTTCCGTTATATCGCTCTGCTGGCGGATCAACTGCGTCAGAAAGGGGTATTCAATATGCTGCTGTCGGATGGGCGCTTTGTGATGGCCTATTGCTCTACCAATCTGTATTGGATTACGCGTCGCGCACCTTTTGGTAAAGCGACGCTGCTCGATCAGGATGTAGAGATTGATTTTCAGCAGCAGACCACACCTAACGATGTGGTCACGGTGATCGCCACCCAGCCACTGACGGCGAATGAAACCTGGCACAAGATTGCACCAGGCGAATTCGCGCTATTTCACTTCGGTGAGCGGCTTGGCCTGAGCGAAGGGATTGGTACTGACAGCGGGAGCCGTGGTTGACGCATATTGCGTCATCTGGCTGCTGCTCAGCACGGGTTGGCCCAGCACGTACTGACCGTTGGCTACGCTGACCATCGGCGGCTGATGGTTTTTGACGAAGTAGTCGTAGCCTGGCTTCAACTGACGCCAGAAGGCGATGTAGTTGGATGAGCCGTGTCGTTTCAGGTTCTGATCGGTCATGCGGAACGGATAGATACTGATATCAATCCGGCTCTGGCCGTAAGCGAATGCAGCTTCGACGTAACGGTAAATCTCGTCCATATACGTGTTGGTCATCGCATAACAACCAATCGATTTACATTCACCGTGGATCATCAGATAAGCGCCGGAATACCCCTGTGATTTATCGTAATCATTAGGGAAACCGATATTTATTGCCCGATAATACTTACTGTCGGGTTTCAGATGACGTGCGTCAACGCTATAAAAGCCTTCTGGACTTTTAAAGTCACCTTCACGGCGTTTTGGGCCGAGGCCGCCGGAGAAATTACAGATTTGGAAAGACTTTACCAAGCGGAATTCGTTGCCCATTTTGGCATACAATTCCAGCGTGCGTTCTTCTTTGAAAATCTGAATATAGACCGGTGAACCGACTAATTGCTGTTTAACTACCGGAACCTCGGGAACCTGCTCGCTGGCGCTGCAGGCCGTGATCATCGGCATAGAAAAAAGCATCGCAAACAACAGTGCGATTTTTCTCATTATTATTCCTGCTTATATTTATCTGCTGGCTCAATGTTCATGGCCAACATGCCACTGATTATTGTTTTACGGTCTTAAAACACCGTCAGATTACCAGTGTGTTCTATTTTAGCAATATGCGATATGTATAAAAAAACTACAAACTTCGATAAAAGTGAATCGACAGGCAGATTTTAACGATTAGTGATGTAAAAGGGCCAAAATTTAATTGCGTTTGCTTGACTCAGGTCACTGCCCAACGCAGAAAAATGTTGTGGAAAATGTTAATATTCCGTCTCGAATAAACCTGCTGTTAGGGTCGCAGAGCAGAGGTGTTGATGTTATCACCCTGTCTAGTATGTGGACATTCGGCGGCAGCAAAATATTAACAGCGTTTTTATCGCGCCAAAAATGGATGCAGGAGTTAATCGACGGAATGTACGTGACCCCATTTTGTCAGTGCGCAAGATTTCATGTTGAGCGTGATGCCGTTGCGCCCAACCCAGAGGCTGTTGATGCAGCCTCATCATCCAGGCATCGTCAGCACCAGCCTCTGGGGCCGGTAAGACGTGTGAAACTAACCAACATCGTATAAATCCTATGATTAAAATCAGAAAAGGGTTAGATCTGCCCATTGCCGGAGCACCGATTCAGGCGATTCAGGACGGCCCAATAATTCAGCATGTCGCCCTGCTTGGGGAAGAGTACGTCGGAATGCGCCCGTCCATGCTGGTGCAGGAAGGCGATACCGTGAAGAAAGGTCAGGCGCTGTTCGAAGATAAAAAGACCCCTGGGGTTTTCTTCACCGCGCCCGCCAGTGGCCGTATTGTGGCCATCAACCGTGGTGAGCGGCGCGTATTGCAGTCGGTTGTGATCGCTGTTGAGAACGGCGGTGATGATCAACTGGCGTTTGCTCATTACCCCGTAGCTGAGCTGGCCATGCTGCCGCGTGAACAGGTCGAAAGCGAACTGCTCGCCAGCGGTTTGTGGACCGCGCTGCGCACCCGGCCGTTCAGTAAAACACCGGCTCCCGGTACCACCCCACGTGCAATTTTCGTCACCGCAATGGATAGCCAGCCGCTGGCTGCCGATCCGCAGGTGATCATTGCCGAGCAGCTAGCGGCGTTCAACGCTGGGCTGGCGGTATTGGCGCGTATGACCGACGGCAAGGTGCATGTTTGTCACACTGCCGGCGCGAACCTGGGTAAACAGCCCGATGCGCAGGTCACCTATAACGAGTTCGCCGGCCCGCACCCTGCGGGGCTGGTGGGGACTCATATTCATTTCCTCGAACCGGTCAGTTTGAAAAAGACCGTCTGGCATATCGGCTACCAGGACGTGATTGCCATTGGCACGTTGTTCACCACAGGCAAGCTCGATACTCGTCGAGTAGTTGCGTTGGCTGGACCGCAGGTGGAAAACCCCGTGCTGCTGCGTACCCGTCTGGGCGCCAGCCTCGATGAACTGACAGCAGGCCGTTTGAAAGCCGGTGAAAACCGCGTGATTTCTGGCTCAGTGTTGAGCGGGACGCATGTCGCCGGGCCGAACGCCTACCTTGGCCGTTTCCACTCGCTGGTTTCTGTACTGCAGGAAGGGCGCAATAAAGAGTTATTCGGTTGGATCGCACCGTCGCCGGATAAGTTTTCCATCACCCGCACCACGCTGGGCCACTTCCTGAAGAACAAACTGTTTGCCTTCTCGACCACCACCCACGGCGGTGAGCGTGCAATGGTGCCGATCGGTAACTATGAGCGCGTCATGCCACTGGATATCCTGCCGACGCTGCTGCTGCGTGATCTGTTGGCGGGTGACAGCGACAGTGCACAGGCGTTGGGGTGTCTGGAACTGGACGAAGAAGATCTGGCGCTATGCACCTTCGTTTGCCCCGGCAAGTATGAATACGCTCCGGTGCTGCGCGACGTGCTGACCAAGATTGAGCAGGAAGGATAACCGATGGGCCTGAAGAATTTTTTTGACAAGATAGAGCATCACTTCACTCCGGGCGGCAAGCTGGAGAAGTGGTACCCGCTATTTGAAGCGACGACGACGGTGTTTTACACCCCAGGTCTGGTAACGCGCGGCGCTTCACACGTGCGCGATGCCATCGATCTGAAACGTATGATGATCCTGGTGTGGCTGGCGGTATTCCCTGCGATGTTCTGGGGTATGTACAACGTCGGTCAACAGGCCATCCCGGCCCTGCACCACCTTTACAGTGGCGATCAGCTGCAACAGGTGCTGGCGGGCGATTGGCACTACCGGCTTGCGCAATGGCTGGGGGCGTCCCTGGCGGCGGATGCCGGCTGGATCAGTAAAATGGTGCTGGGTGCCTGTTACTTCCTGCCGATCTATGCCGTGGTGTTCCTGGTCGGCGGCTTTTGGGAAGTGCTGTTTGCCATCATTCGCAAGCATGAGATTAACGAAGGTTTCTTCGTCACTTCGATTCTGTTTGCGCTGATCGTGCCACCAACGCTGCCCTTATGGCAGGCCGCACTGGGTATTACCTTTGGTGTGGTGGTCGCGAAAGAGATATTTGGCGGCACCGGGCGTAACTTCCTTAACCCGGCGTTAGCAGGGCGTGCGTTCCTGTTCTTCGCTTACCCGGCACAGATTTCTGGTGATCTGGTGTGGACCTCTGCTGACGGCTTCTCCGGCGCA
This sequence comes from Serratia sp. CoH_134_PS_4, assembly GCF_058190535.1. Lineage (NCBI taxonomy): Bacteria > Pseudomonadati > Pseudomonadota > Gammaproteobacteria > Enterobacterales > Yersiniaceae > Serratia > Serratia sp. CoH_134_PS_4. Next base: position 45,790 of record NZ_JBXWKI010000015.1, on the reverse strand, counting down.
ACGCCGCTGGCGCAGTGGAGCGTGGGTGGGGCGCATAGCCTGAGCAACGTGGCGACCGGCCAGTCTATCAGTTGGATGGATGCTTTCCTCGGTAACATCCCCGGTTCAGTTGGTGAAGTCTCTACGCTGATGATCCTGCTTGGTGGCGCAATAATTCTGTTTGGTCGCGTGGCGTCCTGGCGCATTGTCGCCGGCGTGATGCTGGGCATGATGGCGACGGCCTTCTTGTTCAATTCCATCGGTTCTACCACCAACCCGCTGTTTGCTATGCCGTGGTACTGGCATCTGGTGTTGGGCGGTTTTGCCTTCGGCATGATCTTTATGGCCACCGACCCGGTTTCTGCCTCGTTTACCAACAAAGGCAAATGGTGGTACGGCATTCTGATTGGCGTGATGTGCGTGCTGATTAGGGTTGTCAATCCAGCCTACCCGGAAGGCATGATGCTGGCGATTCTGTTCGCCAACCTGTTCGCGCCGCTGTTCGATTATCTGGTGGTGCAGGCCAACATCAAGCGGAGAAAAGCCCGTGGCGAATGAATCTAAAAACGACAGCATCGGTAAAACGCTGCTGGTGGTACTGCTGCTGTGCCTGGTGTGTTCTGTGGTGGTGGCGGGTTCCGCTGTCGGCCTGAAGTCCAAACAGCAGGAACAGAAGTTGCTCGACAAACAGCGCAATATCCTTGACGTGGCAGGCTTGCTGCAACCGAAGATGGAAGGTGAGCAGGTTAAAGCGTTGTTCACACAACGTATCGAACCACGTTTGCTGGATTTAAACAGCGGTGAGTTTGTGACGGGCAAGGCGGCTGCGTTCGATTTGGCTGCGGCATTGCGTGACGACAGTAAAAGCGCGGCACTGCCGGCAGCTCAGGATCCGGCAGGTATCAAACGCCGCAGCAATCAGGCAGAGATTTACCTGGTGCGTGACGATAGCGGTGCGGTGAATAAAATTGTCCTGCCTGTCTACGGCACTGGCCTGTGGTCGATGATGTACGCCTTTGTTGCGTTGGATAACGACGGTAACACGGTGAAAGGGATCACTTACTACCAGCAAGGGGAAACTCCGGGGCTGGGTGGTGAGGTTGAGAATGCCAGCTGGCGTCAGCAGTGGATCGGTAAAAAGCTGTTTGATGACAACGGGCAGCCGGCGATCCGCGTAGTGAAAGGCGGGGCGCGTCAGGGGGATGAACACGGGGTGGACGGCTTGTCCGGCGCCACGCTGACTTCCAACGGCGTGCAGCATACTTTTGACTTCTGGTTGGGCGAGCACGGCTTTGGCCCGTTCCTGAAAAAAGTTCGTGAGGGAGCGCTGAAAAATGGCTGATTCCAAAGAGATTAAACGGGTCCTTTTGGGGCCGTTGTTCGACAACAACCCGATCGCCCTGCAGGTGCTTGGGGTCTGTTCTGCGTTGGCCGTGACCACCAAGCTGGAGACGGCCGTGGTGATGACCATTGCAGTGACGCTGGTAACGGCGTTCTCCAGCTTCTTTATTTCACTGATCCGCCACCATATTCCAAACAGCGTGCGCATCATCGTGCAGATGGCGATTATCGCGTCATTGGTCATCGTGGTCGATCAGCTGTTGCGTGCCTATGCGTTCGAGATCTCCAAGCAGCTGTCGGTGTTTGTCGGCTTGATCATCACTAACTGTATCGTGATGGGGCGCGCCGAGGCCTATGCCATGAAGTCGCCGCCCATCGAGAGTTTCATGGACGGTATCGGCAACGGGCTGGGCTACGGGGTGATCCTGGTGTTGGTCGGTTTCCTGCGTGAGCTGTTCGGGTCTGGCAAGTTGTTTGGCATTCCCGTGCTGGAAACGGTGCAGAACGGCGGCTGGTATCAGCCAAACGGCCTGTTCCTGCTGGCACCGAGTGCGTTCTTTATCATCGGCCTGCTGATTTGGGCGCTTCGCACCCTGAAACCAGCGCAGATCGAAAAGGAGTAATGGCCGATGGAACATTATATCAGCCTGTTTGTACGCGCAGTGTTCGTTGAGAACATGGCGTTGGCGTTCTTCCTGGGGATGTGTACCTTCCTGGCCGTGTCGAAGAAGGTATCGACCGCTTTTGGTTTGGGCATCGCGGTGACCTTGGTGCTCGGGATCTCCGTACCGGTGAACAACCTGGTCTACAACCTGATCCTGCGTGACGGCGCGCTGGTGGAAGGTGTTGATCTGAGCTTCCTTAACTTCATCACCTTTATCGGCGTCATTGCAGCGCTGGTACAGATTTTGGAGATGATCCTCGATCGCTTCTTCCCGTCGCTGTACAACGCACTCGGTATTTTCCTGCCATTGATCACAGTGAACTGCGCCATTTTCGGTGGCGTTTCCTTTATGGTGCAACGTGACTACAACTTTGCCGAATCGGTCGTGTACGGCTTCGGCTCCGGCACTGGCTGGATGTTGGCGATTGTCGCGATGGCGGGTATCCGCGAAAAACTCAAGTATGCCAATGTCCCCGCTGGGTTACGCGGTCTGGGCATTACCTTTATCACCACCGGGCTGATGGCGTTGGGCTTTATGTCCTTCTCCGGTGTTCAGTTGTAAAGGCGGGAAGAAGATATGGAAATTATTTTAGGCGTCGCGATGTTTACCGGCATCGTCATGGTGCTGGTGCTGCTCATCCTGTTCGCCAAATCAAAACTGGTGAACACCGGTGACATCGCGGTGGAAGTTAACGGCGATCTGGACAAAAGCTTTACCGCTCCGGCGGGTGACAAGCTGCTGAATATGCTCTCCAGCCAGGGGATCTTCGTTTCGTCCGCTTGTGGCGGCGGGGGATCTTGCGGCCAGTGTCGTGTCGTGATCAAAGAGGGCGGCGGCGATATCCTGCCGACCGAGCTGTCACACATCAACAAGCGTGAAGCGAAAGAAGGCTGTCGATTGGCCTGTCAGGTGAATGTGAAGCAGAACCTGAAAATCGAGTTACCGGAAGAGATCTTCGGCGTGAAGAAATGGGAGTGCGAGGTTATCTCCAATGATAACAAAGCCACCTTTATCAAAGAGCTGAAGCTGAAAATTCCTGACGGTGAAGACGTGCCGTTCCGCGCAGGTGGGTTTATCCAGATTGAAGCGCCGGCACACGACATCAGCTACGCCGATTTTGACGTACCGGACGAGTACCGTGGCGACTGGGACAAGTTCAACCTGTTCCGCTACCGTTCGGTGGTGAATGAAACCACCGTGCGTGCCTACTCGATGGCGAACTACCCGGATGAAAAGGGCATCATCATGCTCAACGTGCGTATCGCCACGCCACCACCGCGCGATCCGGACGTGCCACCGGGCATCATGTCTTCCTACATTTGGTCGTTGAAGGCCGGTGACAAGGTGACCATTTCCGGGCCGTTCGGCGAGTTCTTCGCCAAGGACACCGACGCAGAAATGATCTTCATCGGTGGCGGTGCGGGTATGGCACCGATGCGTTCGCATATCTTTGACCAGCTCAATCGTCTGAAGTCGAAGCGCAAAATTACCTTCTGGTACGGTGCGCGTTCACTGCGTGAAATGTTCTATGAGGACGATTTCAATCGGTTGCAGGAAGAGAACGAGAACTTCACCTGGCACGTGGCACTTTCCGATCCGCAGCCGGAGGATAACTGGACGGGTTACACCGGCTTTATCCATAATGTTCTGTTGGAAAACTATCTGCGGAATCACCCTGCGCCGGAAGATTGCGAATTCTACATGTGCGGTCCGCCAATGATGAACGCTGCGGTGATCAAGATGTTGAAAGATCTGGGTGTCGAAGACGAAAATATCATGCTCGATGACTTTGGTGGCTAAATGCGTGGATGGGCAATGAAGGGGTTAATAACGACGGTGGCGCTGAGCGCCACCCTGTTATTGACTGGCTGCGGGCCGGAGCAGGTGAATCTCGACGGTAAAACCATGGGGACGTCTTATTCGATCCGCTATGTTACCGGCGACGACACGCCGTCTGCCGCTAAAATACAGGCGGAGATCGACAAGCGGTTAGAGTTGGTCAACGATCAAATGTCTACCTACCGGCCGAATTCCGAACTGAGCCGCTTCAATGCCAGCCGCGTCGTGGATAAGCCTTTCCCGGTCTCTGCCGCGACGACCGAAGTGGTGCTGGAAGCGCTACGGATTAACCGCGTCACCGATGGCGCGCTGGACGTGACCGTCGGGCCGTTGGTCAATCTGTGGGGGTTCGGGCCAGAAGGGCGACCGGAAAAGGTACCGAGTGCTGCGGCACTGGAACAACGTCGCGCCTGGACGGGGATCGACAAGCTGTCGGTGCAGGGCAATGCGTTGGTTAAGCGCATTCCAGAGCTATATGTGGATCTCTCTTCGATCGCGAAAGGCTATGGTGTGGATGTGATTGCCCAATATCTGCAATCGCAGCAGGTTAAAAACTACATGGTGGATATTGGCGGCGAGGTGCGCACCCGTGGCCATAACGGCGAGAAAAAACCATGGCGTATTGCCATTGAGCGACCAACCGCCGGCATGGAGCAGAAAGCGCAACTGGTGATCCAACCGGGTGAGATGTCGATCGCCACCTCGGGCGATTACCGCAACTACTTCGAGCAGGGCGGCGTGCGCTATTCGCATACGATAGATCCCATCACCGGCCGGCCGATCCATCACCATTTAGTGTCGGTCACGGTGTTAAGCCCTACCTGTATGGCTGCCGATGGTTTGTCGACCGGGCTGAACGTTTTGGGGCCGGAACGCGGCATGGCGCTGGCGAACCTGATGGGGATCCCGGTGTTTATGATTGTGAAAACCGCGACTGGCTTTGAAGAGCGCTACTCCGATGCGTTTAAACCCTATTTGAACAATAACTCGTGAGGTCGCTATGTTGACCGTATTTATCGCCAGCTTCGTGTTGTTTCTGCTGATTGTCGGCGGGATGTCATTGGGCTACGTGTTCAAACGCAAAAGCCTGCAAGGCAGCTGTGGGGGGATTACCGCGCTGGGGATGGATAAAGTGTGTGATTGCCCTGAACCTTGCGATGCACGCAAGAAGCGTCTGGAGAAAGAGGCGATGCGTCAGAAGCAGTTGGACAAGCACCGGATTATTTGAATACAAGGGGCGCATGCAGCGCCCCTTTCGCTATCTGTTATTTGGCTTGGCGAAAGCTTTTCGCCTCGGCCGGTGAGTTGACCATCACGCCGTCTACACCCAACGCCAGCGCCTGTTGGTATTCCGCCGGTGAGTTAATGCCGAACAGAATAATGTGTGCAGGCCCCTGCGAACGGAAGCAGTCGATCGACTCTTTATCCCAGGTCAAAAACGCCTTGGAACGCGCTTCACCCAGCGTAAATTTCTCCACGACTTCCACTTCTCGTTTCAGTTCCAACCCGTACCAGCGCGGTTGCTGATTATCGGGTTTCAGCTCGCACTGATGTGACAGGCTGATATTTGCCAGCAGGTCGCGGGTTTCATCGCGCGTCTCAAAACGTTTGATGGCTTTCGGTAGCGCCTGCAGATAGTTGGCATCGGTGGAATACACGCGGGTGCGGTCCAGGCTGTTGGTTTTCTCCAATGTCGCCAACAGGGCTTTGCCGAATTGAACAGGGTCTGCGTCCGGCGACTTGATATCCAGATAGAAGTTGACCTTGGGGAACGCCGCCAGAATCTCATCCAACCTTGGAATGCCAATGCCTTTTCCGCGGAACGGGTGTGCCTCGCCTTGGGTGAATGACCAACCGGCATCGACTTTTGCCAACTGCGCGGCGGTAAAGGCGGAAACCAATCCCTGTTCGTTGGTCAGCGCTTTCAGATCAGAAGGGCGATACAGCACGATCGCGCCGTCTTTGGATTCCTGTAAGGTGATCCAAATGGCGTCTGCGCCGTTTTTCAGTGCCGTTTCTATAGCGACGCGGGTGTTTTCAGGCGCGTCGGCGGTGCCACCCCGGTGCGCAATAATGGCAGGGGCGGCCTGAGCGGCAATGGATATCAGAGATAAAGCAGAAGCCAACAAATAGACAGATAATGTTTTCATGTAGGGCACCATCCTGTGCGAGGCGTTATGGTTGTCAGTCACTGGGGGGATTAATTTTCACAGCGTACTATTGAAAAATTACGCTTTTTTAACAAGTCGAAGATAATTGGTTGAAACCCTGTTTTCTTCGAACTGAACCGAGGCTTGAGCTTTCTCTTTTTGCCTGTATACTTATACAGTGTTATTGGAGGCGCAATGCGTAAAATCATTCATGTCGATATGGACTGCTTCTTCGCAGCGGTAGAAATGCGCGACGATCCCAGTTTGCGTGAGATTCCGCTGGCGATCGGCGGCAGTGCCGATCGGCGCGGGGTGATCAGCACCGCCAATTATCCTGCGCGTCGTTATGGTGTGCACAGCGCGATGTCGACAGCGATGGCACTCAAGCTTTGCCCGCATCTTAAACTGCTGCCAGGCCGTATGGCTGCCTATAAAGAAGCCTCGCAACACATCCGCGAAATATTTGCGCGCTACACCCCGCTGATTGAACCGTTATCCCTGGATGAAGCCTATCTGGATGTGACCGACTGCACCCAGTGCAACGGTTCGGCGACGCTGATCGCCCAGCAAATCCGTCAGGCTATTTCCGATGAGCTAAACCTCACCGCGTCTGCCGGTATTGCCCCCATCAAGTTCCTCGCCAAGATTGCTTCAGAGCTCAATAAGCCGAATGGCCAATACGTCATCACGCCGGCACAGGTGCCGGCATTTTTACAGCAACTGCCGCTGAGCAAAATCCCCGGCGTGGGGAAGGTGACCGCAAAACGGTTGGAAGAGGTGGGGCTGATCACCTGCGCAGACGTGCAACAGTACGATCTTGCTGCTCTGTTAAAGCGCTTCGGCAAGTTTGGCCGTGTGCTGTGGGAGCGCTGCCAGGGGATAGATCTGCGTGAGGTTTCGCCAGAAAGGCTGCGTAAGTCGGTGGGGGTGGAGCGTACGCTGGCGGAAGATATCCATGACTGGGAGGAGTGTGAAACCTTGATCGTCGATAAGCTCTATCCCGAGCTGGAGACGCGGTTGCGTAAAGTGAAACCGGATCTGCACATTGCCCGCCAAGGGGTGAAGCTGAAGTTCCAGGATTTCCAGCAAACGACGCAGGAACACGTCTGGCCGGTGCTCAATAAAGACGACTTGATCAACGTGGCACGGCAGGCATGGCGCGAGCGGCGTGAAGGACGTGGGGTGCGGCTGGTCGGCTTGCACGTGACGCTGTTGGACCCGCAACTGGAGCGTCAGCTGCTGCTGCCGTGGGAATAATAAAGGCGCAATGCAAGATTGCGCCTTTATGTAAACGGCTCGGTCATTTTTGGGGTTCAGCGTGCCGAACCCGGCAGATTACGCGCGCTCCGGGATAGCCTTCAACAGTGCGGTCAGCAGCTTCCAGTACAGGCCCACGCTTTCGATATGCACTTGTTCATCCGGCGAGTGTGGCCCGGTAATGGTTGGCCCAATTGATACCATATCCATATTTGGATACGGCTTTTTGAACAGGCCGCATTCCAGACCGGCGTGGATCACCATGATGTTTGGCGTCTTGTTAAACAGATCCTGGTAGATCTCACGCACCAGGTGCATGACCGGTGAGTCAGCATCTGGCTGCCAGCCCGGGTAGCCCCCTTTTGGTGCCACTTTGGCGTTAGCCAATTGGCCCAGAGCGGTCAGCATACCCACCACATAATCTTTGCCACTGTCGATCAGTGAACGGATCAGGCAGATGATTTCTGCTTCGCTGTCGTTGGTGGTGACCACGCCCACGTTCAATGAGGTTTCTACCACGCCTTTGACCGCGTCGCTCATGCGGATCACGCCGTTTGGCGTGCCATTAAGCAGCGCGACGAAACGCTGTTGGCAGTCGGCGGTCATTGCCTGAGATGCACTGGTGGTTGGCTCCAACAGCACGGTAATGTTTTTCTCTTTCGCGGCCAGTTCGTTTTGCAAGGTTGCCAGAAACGCCTGGGTCAGCGCTTTCAAGGCATCGGCTTTTTCGGCCGGTACGGCAACCACTGCAGAGGCTTCACGCGGGATAGCATTGCGCAGGGTACCGCCGTTCAGATCCAGCAGGCGCAGGCTCAACTCAGCGGTATGATCAAACAGGAAGCGTGCCAGCAGTTTGTTGGCGTTGCCCAGACCCACGTGGATATCGGCACCGGAGTGACCGCCTTTCAGGCCCTTGATCGTCAGCTTCAGGGTCTGATAACCGGCAGGTACGGCTTCGCGCTGCAGTGGCAGGGTGGTGATGAAATCAATACCACCGGCGCAGCCCATGTAGATCTCGCCTTCTTCTTCGGAGTCGGTGTTGATCAGGATATCCGCTTGCAGCCAGTTAGCTTGCAGCCCGAACGCGCCGTCCATACCGGCTTCTTCGGTCATGGTCAGCAGCACTTCCAGCGGGCCGTGCTCAACGCTGTCGTCGGCCAGCACTGCCAGGGCAGAAGCCATACCGATACCGTTGTCGGCACCCAGCGTGGTACCGCGTGCTTTAATCCACTCGCCGTCAATGTACGGCTGAATCGGATCCTTGGTGAAGTCGTGCACCGTGTCGTTATTCTTCTGTGGCACCATATCCAGGTGCGCCTGCAGGGCGACGGGCTTGCGGTTTTCCATGCCTTTGGTGGCAGGTTTACGCAGCAGAATGTTGCCTACATGGTCACGTTCGGCGTGCAGGTGTTTCTCTTTCGCCCACTCGAGGATGTGCTGTGCCAGCGCTTCTTCATGATAAGAAGGATGCGGAATAGAGCAGATTTTGGCAAAAATATCCCACAGCGGCTGTGGTGAAAGTTGAGACAATTCAGACACTATAAGTCTCCTGTAACAGCATTCTCGGCAAGGCGGGAATGCCGCTCGGTTAGGGTTAGGGGCATCTGTGCGGCTTTGGCACGATCTCCAGAGAATATCACTTTATTCCGGACGGTGCCCGTACCGTATTGCGCTGTTTAAGCGCTTGATCACACTCGTTTGACGCGTCATTGCTCATTTATTCAGCATCAATCACCAGACGAATTACTTATGAATTCCACGGTTCAACTGGTATTTGGTGCGCCCAGTCTTTATAATCTCGCGCAACCTTTTTTCCCCTGATTACTGAGTAAGCCGCACCACTGCTGGCTGGGACACCATTCTATGAGCGAAAAATACGTTGTTACCTGGGATATGCTGCAAATGCAAGCGCGCAAACTGGCTCACCGCCTGCTGCCTGCTGACCAATGGACAGGCATTATTGCCGTAAGCCGCGGCGGCCTGGTGCCGGCAGCCTTACTGGCCCGTGAGTTGGGTATTCGGCACGTGGATACCGTCTGCATTTCCAGCTATGACCATGACAACCAACGCGAAATGAAAGTGCTCAAGCGTGCGGAAGGCGACGGCGAAGGCTTTATCGTGATCGACGATCTGGTGGATACCGGCGGCACCGCGAAAGCGATCCGTGATATGTACCCGAAAGCGCATTTCGTCACCATCTTCGCCAAGCCGGCGGGTCGCCCACTGGTGGATGACTATGTGGTTGATATCCCGCAAGACACCTGGATCGAACAGCCATGGGACATGGCGGTGACCTTCGTGCCACCGATCGGCGGCCGTTAAGTTCGCCACACTGATTCGTGAAAACGCCCGGCTCTGCCGGGCGTTTTTGTTTCTGAATTCGCCACTGGGCCATGGGGTGTGCATCAAGGCAGCAAGCGAGCGGGGCCGACACAGATGTCGCTTCAAGTATGACGGGTATATCGCGCCAGAGTTCGGTACACTACCTCGAGTTAATTAGTAGGCTGTTTGCGGCCTACGGCCAGATTTACGGAGGCTGTTGTTACCATGGCACAGGCCAACCTTTCTGAAATCCTGTTTAAACCCTCATTTAAGCACCCAGAGACCTCGACACTGGTCATGCGTGCGCGCAACAAAGTCAGTGCAGAGCTGCATTCCACGCTAGAAGGCAATACCGTCAGTAACTGGTATCGCATGCTTAACCCCCTACTGTGGACCTGGCGCGGTGTCGATCCGATCGAGATCAACGAAGTGCTGGCGCGCATTGCGGTCGCAGATGTGGAACACACCAACGACAAGTGGCTCGATACCGTGGTCGGTTACCGTAACGGCAACTGGATCTACGAGTGGGTACACCAGGGCATGCGCTGGCAGCAGAGCGCGCTGGAACAGCAAGATCCCCTGATCGGTGGGCAGCACTGGCTGAACGCCGCCAATTTTTACAGCATCGCCGGTTACCCGCACCTGAAAGGGGATGAGCTGGCCGAACAGGCTGAAGCGCTATCTTGCCGGGCCTACGAAGAGGCCGCGCTGTTACTGCCGTACCAGTTGAAAGAGCTGGAGTTCCGCATTGAGGGCGGCAGCAGTATCACCGGGTTCCTGCATATGCCAGAGAAAGGCGAAGCGCCGTTCCCAACGGTACTGATGTGCGGCAGTTTGGACACGTTACAGACCGATTATCACCGCTTTTTCCGCGACTATCTGGCACCGCATGGCATTGCCATGCTGACCATTGATATGCCTTCTATCGGTTCTTCTTATAAGTGGAAACTCACGCAAGATTCCAGCTTCCTGCACCAGCAGGTGCTCACTCAACTGGCCTCGGTGCCGTGGGTTGATCATCAGCGGGTGACGGCGTTTGGCTTCCGTTTCGGCGCCAACGTCGCCGTCCGTCTTGCCTACCTGGAGCCGCAGCGGCTGCGGGGTGTGGCTTGTCTGGGGCCGGTGGTGCACCGCTTGTTGTGCGACATCAACACGCAGCGACACGTGCCGGATATGTATATGGACGTGCTGGCCAGCCGCATGGGCATGGCCAACGCGTCGGATAACGTGTTGAAGATTGAGCTGAACAGTTATTCGCTGAAAACCCAGGGATTGTTGGGCCGCCGCTGTCCGACGCCGATGTTGGCCGGTTACTGGGATCAAGATCCCCTCAGCCCGAAAGAGGAAGCGCAACTGATCGCGTCGTCTTCTATGGACGGCAAGCTGATCGCCATACCGCGCGCGCCTGTCTACAGCAGTTTCCACAAGGCATTGCTACAGATGACACATTGGATGAAAGATAAAATGCGTTAAATAGTTGCTAAATTTTAACAATTTGTTAAAAAGAGTGGTCTACATTGAGGAGGTTAAAGAATGACGTTACCGAGTGGTCACCCTAAAAGCCGACTAATGAAACGTTTCGCCAGCTTGGGGCCGTATCTGCGTGAAGGGCAGTGTGAGAACGACCGTTTTTTCTTTGATTGTTTAGCCGTTTGCGTCAATGTTAAGCCCGCACCAGAGAAACGCGAGTTTTGGGGCTGGTGGATCGAACTGCATGCTGAAGATACGCGCTTCACCTATGCCTATCAGTTCGGCCTGTTTGATAAAGAAGGGCATTGGACGCCGGAAAAGATTAAAGATACTGAAGTCAAAACCAAGCTGGAAACTACCCTGCGTGATTTCCACCGCCGCCTGGGCGAACTGCTGAACACAATGGAACTGACGTTAGAGCCCGCCGCTGATTTCAAAGAAAAACTGATTAAACTTTCCGCCTGACCCCGTTTGACCACAAGTATTCTGCTGATTTCGCGTTGTGCCTGTTGGCATAACGCGTCTCTCCTGTTACAAAGTCCCTAGTATTATTCTTCTCATCTTATACGGCAGAAACACTATGAACGGCAGCCAGACACTGGTTGTGAAATTGGGCACCAGCGTGTTGACCGGCGGATCGCTGCGTCTTAACCGTGCCCATATTGTCGAACTGGTACGCCAGTGCGCACAACAGCATGCAGCGGGTCACCGCATCGTTATCGTGACTTCCGGCGCGATTGCCGCCGGGCGCGAGCATTTGGGTTACCCCGAACTCCCCGCCACTATCGCCTCCAAGCAGCTGCTGGCGGCGGTTGGGCAGAGCCGGTTGATCCAACTTTGGGAACAACTGTTTTCTATTTACGGTATCCACGTCGGGCAGATGCTGCTGACGCGTGCCGATCTGGAAGACCGTGAACGCTTCCTCAACGCACGCGACACCATGACGGCGCTGCTGGACAACCGTATCGTGCCGGTAATCAATGAGAATGACGCGGTCGCGACCGCAGAAATCAAGGTGGGCGACAACGATAATCTGTCGGCATTGGCGGCGATCCTCGCCGGGGCCGATAAGCTGTTGTTGCTGACCGATCAGCAGGGGTTATACACCGCAGACCCACGTAACAACCCGCAGGCGGAGCTCATCCGTGAAGTGCACGGCATCGACGACGCACTGCGCGCCATCGCTGGCGACAGCGTTTCCGGCCTGGGTACCGGCGGTATGGGGACCAAACTGCAAGCCGCTGACGTGGCCTGCCGCGCCGGTATCGACGTGATCATCGCCGCCGGCAGCAAGCCAGGCGTCGTGGGCGACGTGATTGAAGGCAAACCGGTGGGCACGCGTTTCCATGCGCTGGAAACCCCGCTGGAAAACCGCAAACGTTGGATCTTTGGTGCACCACCGGCCGGCGAGATCACCGTAGACGACGGTGCCGTCGACGCCATTATGGCGCGTGGCAGTTCGCTGCTGCCGAAGGGCATCCGCGAAGTTAAAGGCGATTTCTCCCGTGGTGAAGTGATCCGCATTCGCAACCTGGCGGGGCGCGATCTGGCGCACGGCGTCAGCCGCTACAACAGCGACGCGATGCGCATGATTGCCGGACATCACTCACAGGAAATCAGCGAAATTCTCGGTTATGAATACGGCCCGGTGGCAGTGCACCGCGACGATATGATAGTCAGTTAAGGAGTGAGCATGCTAGAGCAAATGGGGAAGGCCGCCAAACAGGCTTCCTGGCAACTGGCGGTGCTGAGCACGGCGAAGAAAAATCAGGTGTTGTCGGTGATTGCCGACAGACTGGAAGCCGAAAGCGAAGTGATTTTACAGGCTAATGAACAGGACATGGCACAGGCACGCGCTAGCGGGATGACCGAAGCGCTGCTTGATCGCCTGTTGCTGACCCCGGCGCGGCTGGCGGCGATCGCCAACGACGTGCGCCAGGTGTGCCGTTTGAACGACCCGGTCGGCCACGTATTGGACGGCAGCCTGCTGGACAGCGGGCTGAAGCTGGAGCGTCGCCGCGTGCCGCTTGGCGTGATTGGCGTGATTTATGAAGCGCGGCCGAATGTCACCATTGACGTCGCCAGCCTGTGCCTGAAAACCGGTAACGCGGTGATCCTGCGCGGCGGTAAAGAAACGCACCACACCAACCAGGCGACGGTGAAAGTGATCCAGCAGGCGCTGGAACAGTGCGGCCTGCCAGCCGCGGCGGTGCAGGCAATTGAAAGCCCGGATCGCGCGTTGGTGAATGAACTGCTGCGTCTGGATCGCTACGTCGATATGCTGATCCCTCGCGGCGGCGCGGGCCTGCACAAGCTGTGCCGCGAACAGTCGACGATTCCGGTGATCACCGGCGGTATCGGTGTTTGCCATACCTACGTTGACGACAGCGTTGATTTCGATAAAGCCTTGACGGTGATCGAAAACGCCAAAATCCAACGTCCAAGCGCCTGTAACTCGCTGGAGACGCTGCTGGTGAACCGCAATATCGCTGCAGAGTTCCTGCCGGCGCTGAGCGCCCGAATGGCGGCGGTCGGCGTCACTCTCCATGCCGCAGAGAACGCCATGCCGCTGTTGCAAGACGGCCCGGCAACGGTGGTGGCGGTAGCGGCGGAAGATTACGACGACGAATGGCTATCGCTGGACCTGAACGTGGCGCTGGTGGATGACATCGATCAGGCCATCGACCATATCCGTACCCACGGCACCAGCCACTCCGACGCGATCCTCACCCGCTCACTGAGCAGCGCCGAGCACTTTGTACGTGCGGTGGACTCCAGCGCGGTATACGTCAACGCCAGCACCCGCTTCACCGACGGCGGCCAGTTTGGCCTGGGCGCAGAAGTGGCCGTCAGCACCCAGAAACTGCATGCCCGCGGCCCAATGGGCCTGGACGCACTGACCACCTATAAGTGGATCGGTTATGGCGACGATTTGGTTCGCAGTTAACGTTAGGTTCGGTGTTTAGGTTTAATGTAGGGGCGCAGCATGCTGCGCCCTTTTTGTATCGGGTTCATACCGGAATTGGCATCGTTTCAGGCTCAAAGAAACCTACTCTGACAGTCGGCTTTGTGCCAGGAGCAGACATTAATGATTTGGAAATGACCAGATTAGCATGCACAATAATTAGGCTTGCCGAGTAAAAATCATGAATGATTTTATCGAGAGATTACCTGATAATTTTGACTGAAGAATGTAAAAGCAGTACATGTTGTCTATAGGTGGAAAGAGGCATTCAATGATCAATAATATTTGCATTAGTCTGTATGGTTCAATTGAAGACATCTGCAAACAGCAACTTGTTAATGCAGGTTTCAAAGTTCCTAAAGAAACTACTGACGGCTACTTATCTCTCCTTTTGAACATGAATAAAAGGCTTATTGAACCACGTAAAAGGAATGTGCATTTTCACAGCACCTTGATTGTTCCGGAAAAAAACATAAATGGCTTTGCTTTGCTCATTAATAAAATGCAATGTGGGAGCAACATTAACGGCTATCAAAGTCATCATTTGGAAAGAGCTAATTTCAATGATGATTTTTTGAATGATTTCGGCTTACATCATTTCCATCTTGGTGAAACAACTCAAAAGACTGGAAAGCATAAGCGCTACATTGAAAGAACTGGCAATACTATTTTTGCAAAGGTTGATCAGGACGACATTTATTTATTAGGAGTGTTCGGTCATAACAGTGAAGAAAAACAATTCATCTATTCTGATGAACAGCTGCTCAAGTCCTTATACGATGAGTGGCCACATCTCCTTGAACAGTGTCGAGTTAGAGGTGTGACAGGGCAGACATTATCCCCGGAAGAGCGAAATGCCTTGCGAAGTAGCGGTGCCAATGTGATTACGGCCCTTAGTGATGACATTGCAATTATGTCTCCCGGTGGGGGGTACATGGCAAATAAAATGAGTACTTATGTTTCCATAGAAATGATACATCTATACCGTACAGTTTCGCTGCTTAAAAAATAATTATTCGAGATTCAAGAACAGCACTATCCATTTGATGCCGATTTCAAAGTGATAACTTTCGGTCACGATGAGCTAAGTTTATTTTGCGATAAAAACTTTTTTTTTACAAAAATACAGATATTAGATGGCAATCATAAAACCATGAGTTTAGCACCTGGGTATGGGCCAGTTTACACTCATGGCTTCGTGCGAGGTAAAACGACTAAGCTATATGTTGCATTAATTGAAGCGCTAAATACTACTGCGAGCAGAAATTATCTACATCCATTTCCGTCACTATATATACGACATTTATGAATATTAAATTTTAAATTTAACCAAAGTATGAATTTAAGGCATTAATTTCGAATCACAGATGTGCCTGATATCCGCACGAATTTCCTTAAGGAGTCTTTGGCATGCGGATTAGGTTACCTTTAAAGTGAACTTCCGCTCCTCGCTCGTAGCGGCCGAAGTCCTATGAGCGGGTAGTCCAACTATTTACGCATTTGTAATATGAAAATTGTAGGTTCGATTAAAACATTACAACGAATGAATTCGCCCACCAATCCGTTCCATAACCGCTCCAGCATCCACCCCAAGCAGCCTGGCGATAAGAGCAAACTCCACCACATCCAGCTTGCGTTCGCCGTTCTCAACCTTGGCGATAAAGGACTGCGGGCGGCCCAGCGCTTCGGCCAGCTTGGCCTGAGTTATGCCTTTTTCTATACGAGCATCCCGAAGTATTTTTATAACTAATTGATACTCGGTTGAATAAACTGAAGTCATGGCGTTTTCCGCGAGTGATATCCCAAAATCGAATATCTGCCATTGCTGCAATTATCCCAAAACGGGATAATTAAGCCATCAGATAACCAGGAGGATTAAGCATGATGGATAAACGTGATTGGCACCCAGCGGACGTGATTGCTGCTTTAAAGAAGAAGGGAACAACGTTGTCAGCAGTGTCCAGAGAGGCGGGACTGGCTTCCTCCACTTTGGGCAATGCACTGGCGCGGCATTGGCCGAAGGGTGAGCGATTGATTGGCGAGGCTTTGAATCTGTCACCTGCGGAGATATGGCCTTCAAGATACACTGAACCTGTGCACAGGGATTGAGCAGGGCGAGCATTTTGCATCAAAGCTCGGCAAAGTTTAGCGATGATAACAGTAGATACAAATATGGGGGCTGGACAGTAAACACCACCCACGCCCCCATTATTACCCATCAATATCCCACGCTATTTCTTAACCATAAGATGCTTGCGTTCTTCTTTGCTCATCGCTTTGTTTGAGCTGGAAATAACGCAGTTATATTCTTTGCCTTTATTAATAATCATAAAGGTGCTGACGGGGTTTTTAAAATCTTTGCCGATGGTGAAATAAACATAGTCCTGCGGTAAAGCGCTGGGTTTAAAGGCACCAAACGCATAAACCCCTTCCAGACCCAGTGCCGATAAATCAATCGTCAATTCCATCGGCTGCGTGGCCATTGGGGACGGCAGCATAGATTTTGCGGACATCATCATAGAGCTGGGGTTAACGGTGTATTCGCTGGTGACTTTCATGCCGACATACTTGGATGTGGGCATCGAAAGCTCTTTCATACAGGCGGCATCGTGCTTGGGTGCAGGGCTGCCATTTTCTTGTACGGCATGAACGTGTTCCAGGGTGACCGTCTCTTTGCCGGTCACCGGTTGTTTGCTGTCTGCTGCCTGTGCCATACCAACCATAGTGATGGCGGCAACTGTCGGTAGAATAATGCCAGTCATTACTTTCATTACTTTTCTCCTGACTTTTTATGAATGGAAAGCCCTATTAACTTTCCTGTGTGTGTAGTCGGTGGGATCTAATTAATAAAGTCATAGGCAGCACTCTGTCGTCTCATATAGATATGAGAAATGACGAGTTAACCCGAAAATTAACTGGCGTTTTTAAGCTGTATAAAATGAATGTTGTTTTAACGTTGTCGGCCAGTTGGCTGGCATATTCGTTGTATGAATAACCTTAGTCAAAATCTGGAATAGATACAACTCGACATATAAGAATTTTTTATCTTGAATTTAAGGTCGAGTTGGCGGGTTGATATAACTCATTTTCTTACAGAGGGTTATGTTTTTCTACGGTAAATTTATCAGCCCTGTTTGCCTGCAATCAGGTCTTCCTCTAATTAATGAGGCTATTTATTATTTCAATTGATATGTATGCATGTGGTTATTATTGCTTTGATTATTTTCTTACCTGGAATAGGCGCTCTGTAATAAACAGCCCTTTAACCAAGGGTCTATCAGCCGCAGGGCGGTTTATTAACATTTGATATTAGCGCTTATTTAACCACGGCAGCATCCGCACCAGCGCGTTGTCCTTCACGATGTAGTGATGGAACAGCGCAGCGGCGGCATGCAGCCCAATCAGCCAGTAGCCAAAAGAGGCGAGCGTCTTGTGCCAGCCGATGATAGCCCGCGCCTGCGGGCGGTCGGCAACGTCGGCAAAGGGCATTGGCAAACCGAATAGAAACCACTCTTTACCGCCCAGATAGCGGGAATAGACACCCAGAACCGGCAGTGTCAGCAGTAAGAGGTAAATCAGGCTATGCACCAAATGAGCCGCGCCGGTTTGCCATTTTGCCGGTTTAGGGGCAATAGCGGGGCTGGTGTGGCGCCAGCGCAGGAACAGGCGGGCGATCATCAAGACAAAGACCGTTACGCCGCAACTGAAGTGGGTCACGACCAGCACGTACCATAACGGGGTGCCTGGCAGGGTAAAACCTCTCAGCTCAATCGTTGTGCAGGTCACGACCAGCAGGATCGCCACCAACCAGTGCAGGCGGATCTGCATTGGCATATAAGAGTTCTGCACCGGGTTACCTTTTGATGTTAAATCGTCTAGCTGCTGAGAGTAACGAAATGTTACAGGCGAGGAAAGCGCCGGATGCGAATTTCATCCGGCGCGGCAGTCACACTCAGTTTACCTTGGCTTTGGCAAAGTCACTGCCGTTAACGTCAACCACATAACCGCTAACGTTGCTGCGGGTGGCGTAGAACACCTTGCCGTTAGCCAGTGGCAGCAGCGGAGCCTGTTGGGCAAAAATCACCTGCGCTTGCTGATAAAGCTTGGCGCGTTCGGCAGAGACGCTGACCTGAATCGCCTGCTGGATCAGTTTGTCATAGCTGCTGTCGCACCAGCGGGCCGCGTTGGCACCGGTTTGCACGCCAGCGCAGTTGAGCAGGGTAGCGAAGTTATCCGGATCGCCGTTATCCGACATCCAGCCGTACAGGGCGCTCTGTTGTTCCCCTTTGCGCAGCCCGGCCAGGTACTGGCCCCACTCCCAGGTGACGATTTTGGCTTTCACACCCACTTTCGCCCAGTCGTTTTGGATCATCTGGGCAATTCGCCGTGAATTAGGGTTGTAAGGTCGCGCCACCGGCATCGACCAGATGTCGGTCTCAAACCCTTTCTCCAAACCGGCCTGCTTCAGCAGTTCACGGGCTTTTTCCGGGTTGTAAGCGTATTCAGGCAGTTTGTCGTTATAGCCCAGCATGCCCGGCGGCAATATCGAATAGGCCGGTGTGCCGCTGTCTTTAAATACCGCAGCCACAATCGCCTTTTTGTCTACCGCGTAGCTCAGCGCCTGGCGCACCAGCACGTTATCAAACGGCTTCTTCTGGGTATTGAACGCCAGATAGCCGACGTTCAGGCCGTCGATACTGTTCAACTGCAGGTTTTTGTCGCTCTTGATGGCGTCAAATTGCTCCGCCAGCGGAGCAGGGATGATCTGGCACTCGTTGGTTTTCAGCTTGGCCAACCGGGTTTCCGGGTTGGGTGTAATGGAAAAAATCAGGTGCTTGCTGGCCACTTCGCCCTGCCAGTAATGGGGGTTGGCGATGTAGCGGATCAGTGAGTCCTGTTTGTACTGTTGCAGTGCGAACGGACCGGTGCCGATAGGCCAGTTATCGACATTTTCCGGCGTGCCTTTTTTCAGCATGGCGTCGGCATATTCGGCGGAAAGGATCGACGCAAAATCCATTGTCCAGTCAGCCAGGAACGCGGCGTTAGGCTGGCTCAGCGTAAAGCGCACGTGGTCGTTATCCACTGCCTCGACCTTGGTGATCAACGTGTCCAGCCCGGTGTCGGTAAAGTACTCGTAGTTGCCGCCGGATACCTTGTGATACGGATTATTGGGGTCTTTTTGACGCATCACGGTGAACACGACGTCCTCGGCGTTGAAGTCACGCGTGGGGGTGAAGAACTTGTTGCTGTTGAATTTCACGCCTTTACGCAGCGTAAAGGTGTAGGTTTTGCCATCCGGGCTGATGGTCCACTCGGTCGCCAGTGAGGGCGCCGGGGTTTTATCGCTTTCACGCAATGTCAGCAGGCGGTTGTACAACACCTGCGACGTCGCGATAAAGGTGGTCCCAGAGCTGGAAAGCTGCGGGTTGAATGATTCCGGTGAGGCCACGGTGCAATAGACCAGAGTATCCGTGGCGGCCAGTGCGCTGCCCGCCGCCAACAAACCGGTTCCCGCCAATAACAGACCCACAGTGCTTTGTTTAAAATGCATAAAATGGATGGCTCCCTCAGGTTAATCGAGGACACTGCCGCCGCTGTGGCATTCAGGCAGCCCTCAATTTAAATATAAGTGATTGATCGCGAATATGGGAGCTAGCTGTCGATTGTTGTTTTTGTCACAGCATCCTCAACAGCGCTTTTCGGTATAGAGCCTTCCCCGTCAGGCAAATTTACAGTATGAACAGGTTGTTCTATATTCATGAAAATGATAATAAGTGTTATTATCATTTTCATTTGTAACCGAACCGAAACATCTTCTGTGCGTTGTCATGGCCTTGCAAAAGGCGGATGCGCCGTCCCGTTTTACGTGCGCCAGGGGGGCAAGCACGCAAACCACAATAAAAAGGATCACGCCAGGCAGCCTGTGTATAGGGCGGCAGGCCGTATCCGGTATTTACCCCGTATTGGCCGTTATTAGACGCAATCTGCGGCGGCGGGGTTTTGGCTTCCGTTGTTTCAACATTTGTTTATGGCTTATCAAAGGTAGGTAACATGTCGGAAACTGTTTTGGCTACAGAATGGCTGCCGCTGACACCGGCTCAGTTAGACTTCTGGGAAGAGTTTACTTTGCATCCCGGGCAGCCGTTTTCCACCGTCGCCCATGCCACTGAGTTACGCGGAGCGGTAGACGAGATAGCGCTGTGCCGGGCGATTACCCTCACGCTTGCCGAAACGCAGGCATTCGCACTGCGCTTTAATGCGGGTATTGGCAACCGTCCGCCGCAGCAGCGTTATGATCCTTCCTGGGCACCGGCGTTGAATTGTATCGACCTGCAAGAGCAACCCGATCCCTACCTATCCGCGATGCGCTTGATCCAGGCGGATATTGGGCAACCGATGGATCTGTGCAATCGGCCGCTGGCGGCAATGTGGTTAATCAAACTGGGGCCGTCGCGCTTTATCTGGTTCGTTCGTGCGCACCATATCGTCATCGATGGATTCGGCATGGCGCTGATCGAACACCGCTGCGCCGCGCTGTATGCACACTTCCTTGGCAAGGGTGCGGCAGGGCAAGCATTGGGGGCGTTCGACACCTTCCAACGTCATGAGCTGGCCTATGCCACGTCTGAACGCTGCACTAAGGATCGTCTTTTTTGGCAGCGTTATTTACCGCCGTCACAGACGTTACCCACGGTACGCAAAGGCGGCAGGGAATATGGCGTGAAATGTCTGAGCACCAGCACGGCGCTGCCGGGCGAGATCTCACAGCGGCTGCGTGGGTTATCGGAACGTAGCGGCATCGGCTGGCCCGATTTGCTGCTGGCACTGTCCGCCGCCTGGCTGTTCTTTACCTTACCGCCGCTACCGCACGATAAGGGCGATACGCGCACCATGTGGATGCCGGTAATGAACCGTCGTAGTAGCAAGGCGACCAGTACACCAGCACTGGCGGTCAATACACTGCCGTTTTTGGTGTCGCTGCGCGTGGAAGAGACTCTCGGGCATTTTCTTTCCAACCTGGCGCAGACCTTGCGTGAGCTACGCAGCCACGCCGGTTATCGCCTGCGGCAGATCGCCGCCGATCGTGGCGTGACGCCGGCTTCGCGTCTGTTTATTTCCCCGTTTATCAACGTTCAGCCGTTTGATCCTGCGGGTTTCAGCGGGTGCAACAGCACACGCAAGGTATTGGCGGGTGGCTCGGGTGACGGCGCTAATCTGACCTTCCGCGGGCGCACCGATGCCGACGATTTACATCTGGATATTGATATCTACGTGCAGCAGTTCCCTGGCATTGGGGTTGCTGACTACGGTAACGCCCTGCAGGATTTTTTACTGCGAGCATTGCGGGAAGAAGCGTTGGAGACCGCGGTGGGTGAACTGATGGCGGTGCCCGCCTGAGGGGGAATAACCCGGCGTAATAGCGCAACCGGTAGGGGTCGAACACGTTCGACCCGATTTGCCTTTGTGAGCGGGCGCAGCATGCTGCGCCACGACGTTTAAACAGTGTTAACGCGCCAGCAGCGCTGCGACCTCCCGCGCATTTTTACAAGGAATGAGCAGCGTGGGGGGGAGCCGGGTGCCAAAGGCATCATTGAGCTGGGTAGCCACTTGCCGGATATGTGGCAGCTTCAGCCCCATGCTGATAAAGGCCGTTTCTTCCCCCCACTCAGGGCGCGGCGTTGCACCGATGGCCTGCAAATAGATAGCCAAAATCTTGCCGCTGTTTGCCGCGGGTGCATGTGGCAACGGCGCCGCGCAGGCGTTTAGCCCCGGAGCTGCACGCTCAGCGCTGAACGCCGCCCGGATGCGGTGACGGTCCGTTTTACCGTTGCCGGAAAGCGGCAGCGTTTCGGCGTGGATAAAGCGCGTTGGAATATGGGTGCAAGGCAGATAGCCGGTGGAAAAGGCGCGGATGGCCGCTAGCGACAGCGGTTTGCCGTCATGGGTAAGGTACATCGCCCCCAGCGTGGCTTCGGCATTGTCGCCGCCTGGGTAATCCACGACCACGATATCGAGAATGGCCTCATGCCCGCGCAGCACGTCTTCAATCTCCGGTAATGAGACGCGCACGCCACGGATTTTCACATAACCGTTTACCCGGCTGGCGAACAGAATATTGCCGTCTGCACGATAGTAACCCTGATCGCCGGTGCGGAAGGCTCGCAGCGGTTGCCCGTCGGGGCCGTCCAGGGTGACAAAGTCATGTTGTTTTAGAGCGCCGTCTTCCAGATAGCCCAATGCCAGATTAACCCCCGCCGTATGAATACGTCCAACCACCCCTGCCGGGCAATGGGTGCCGTCGTCATGGCAGATAAAGTATTGGTTGGCCGGCAACGGCTGGCCATAAGGCACGGTGCCGGTATCCTGTTCCGCAATCGGGTGCCAGATGCTCCAGATGGTGGTTTCGGTCGGGCCACCGAGTGAGAACAGGCTGATGTCGGGGCGCAAACCACGTAACAGCTGCACCGTTGCCGGTTTGATGTAATCACCGCCTTGGGCCACCAAGCGCAGTGAGCGCAGGCTGTCGTCTGTTTTGCAGGTGAGCAGCATTTCCAAAATGGCGGGCACCGAACACCACAGGCTAACGCGATGGCGCTCTACCAACTGGTTCCAACTGATGGCGTCTTTTTCCTGATGCGGTGCCGGTAGTACCAGCGTCGCCCCGGCGCTGAGCGAGCCGAACAGATCAAACATCGACATATCGTGGTGCGGCGGCGTGACTGAGATCATCACGTCATCAGCGGTAACCGCCCAGCGTTGCAGGGTTTGGCCGATGACGTTGGCCGTTGCGCGGTTGTTGAGCACCACGCATTTTGGTTTGCCGGTCGTGCCGGAGGTATACAGGTAATAACTGGCCTCGGTGCTGGCGCTGCGATCGGCCAGCGTCTGGCTGTCCGGTAGCTTGGCTGCGTCTGCCGTGGGGGCCAAAAGTTCTTCTGGCGTTACCCCGTGCTCCGTTTCCAGCTCACCCTGGTGTACTACCAGATCCGGCCGACAGTTGCTCAGCAGATAAGCGGTGCGCTCGGGGGGGGAGTTGATGTCGATCGGCACCCAAATAATACCCAGCAGTGCACAGGCGAGGGAGATCGTCACATGCTCTGGGCTGCGTGCCAGATACAAGGCCAGCACGCTGCCAGGTTTCAGGCCACGCCGTTGCAGATTGGTCATTACGCTGCCGACTTGCCGGCCAAGTTCTGGGTATGTCAGGCTCTGTTGATCGCAGATCAAGGCCGGTCGCGGCTGTGGATCGTTAAACAGCCGGTCAGCTAACTGCGCCAGGTATGGATAGGCGGTAAATGCCGTCTCGCTGTGGTTATGGCGATAGTGCTGATAATCGATAAATTGCGCTGGAGCGATCTCCAAATCGCCGTCCCGGCACATTAACGTTATCCGGCGTTGCAGCGCACTCAGCATCGCCTGTACCTGCTCACCGTCCAGTGCCTGTTCGGCATAGTCGACGCACAGCAGCAAATTCTTGTCGGCGTCCTGCGTCAGCCGAATATCGATCGCCACCTGCGGTGTCTGCGTCACGCCGTCATGGTAGCGCACCGGGGCATTGGCTGGCAGCGTCTCCCAGCCTAAGCAATTGGTGAGGATCACCGGCAGCGCAGGCGATCCCTGGCTGTGGTTCAGCAACTGTCGCGCCAAATCAACACCGGAAAATGTCAGGTGATCGAGCGCACCTAATACGTCGTCTTGCAATGCCTGCGCGCGGCTGACAAAGGTGCCACCCTGACGCGCATAGCGCACCGCCACGAAGGTGGAGGTGTTGCTGAGTGCGCCGTCCGCAGCGGGGAAGGCGACGGGGACGCCGACGCACAGCTCGCCGTCGGTGGTCCACTGCGCCAGCGTATCGAGGATCAGTGCCGACAGGCTGCTGTTGCGCAGCAATGCGTGGGCAGAGCCCAGGCGTGAGAACTGTTTTAACGTTTCGCGTGGCAGCGTCAACGTGGCGCGGCGGTAGCGTGAAGACTTGATATTAGCCAGCGGAGTACGCCAGGGTAGCGCCGACGGCGTGGTGACGTTCTGCAACTTGGCCTGCCAATAGGCCGCATCCGTCTGGCGCTGTTCTGCGCTGGCGACGGCGGGTGGCGCCGGGGGGGCGACGGGCCGCAGCGGGGTGTCGTCAAATAACCGGGCAATCACGGTAGAAATGCCCTGGCCGTCGAGGATCAGCGCGTCGAAGCTGGTGAAAACCACGCTGTCGTGATGGGCGTCCTGCATCTCCGGCAATTGAATGACGGCGATACGCCACAAAGGCTGCGTAGGATCGTGCCGCTGGTGCGAGTATTGATCGCGCAGGGCTGCCAGCCGTTGTTGTGCAACCTCATGATCGCACTCACGCAGATCGTGACGATCCAGGTTCAGCGTGGCTTCCTGTCTTACATGCTGGGTGAAACGGTGAGGATCGATACAGGTGCGCAGCGCCGGATAGTGCAGCACCAGTTCACTCAGTCGGTTTTCCAACCGCGCCACGTCCAACTGCAGACCGCGATATTCGCGAAAGTCGTGCATTGCCACGCCGCCTAGCGGCCATTGTTCGCTGCGCCCGAGCAGGTAAGCCTGCTGCAGCGTGCTTAATGGTGTCTCCATGGTATTTCCCTATTGTCGCTAACCAACGAAAAAGAAAACAGGGCGCGTGAGGCCACGCACCCGGAACCGATATCAAGCTTTGGGTGCCAGCACCTTTAGCAGCATGTGCACACCTTCAGCGGCATTGGGGGCCCGTTCACAGATCAGGGCGGCAAGTGCCGTTGGGGTAGGGTGAGCCGCCACATCTTCTGGGGTCAGTGCCACCGACAGATATTTGTTAAGCACGGCCAGTAAGGCCAGCAGGCCATCCTGCGGTAGCTGCAGGGTGTTGATGTCGTCGTCATCACCCAGCTGGGTGTCCGGCGCGACGCGCGCTAACAGCCGGTGTAACAGTTGGCGTACCGGCGCCTGGCGGCTCAATGCCTGCGCGGAACATTGTGACAGCCACTGCGCCAACGGCTGGTTGAAACTGTCCGGCTGGTTGGCGGCCCGTTTTAACAAGGCACCGTAGGTAGCGAACAACTGCGGCAGCAGCCGATCCGGGAAAGCGTCCTGACGCACATCCCAGTTGATCAGAATGCCGCCGTTGGCGTGCGCGACCTGGGCATCAAGCGCAACCTGCGGGCCCTGGGAAATCACCCATTCCAGCGGACCAAAGGTGCGGGTGACATCATCAGAAAACAGCGCTTTGCCGTGGATGCCAAAACCGGCGGTAAACACCACCGGCGAAGGTTGCATGCTGCCTTGCAGGCGCGACAGGTCGCGCATCACGCTGACGCCGGGGTAGTCGGCGTTCGCGATCAGTTCCGCCAGTTGGTCCATCAGGCGGCGGCTGAACGTTGACAGGTTTTCCGTCGGATTCAGCGTGATGCCGAGAAGCACCAGATTAGAAAAATCGCCAATGACGTTATCGACGTTTTCTGCTTCCCGGTGGAACAGCGGCACATTCAACCGGAAGCGTGACAGGTTCCAGCCATGGCCGACGGTCACGGCAAACAGCGCCAGAAACAGTGATGACAGCGTGACGTGGTGTGCCTTGGCGGCCTCTTCCAGCGCTTGGGTTTCTCTTGCGCTCAGTTGCAGCGCCAGCCGATCGCTACGGCAGCGATCCGGCGTGCGCAACAGATGCGGTGCGGGCGGTAACTGAGTCAGACGTTCACGCCACCAGGCTTGCGCACGGGCGCGGCGTGCCTGTAGCGCCGTGTCGGCACGGTGACGGTCCAGGTAATCAAAATAGGGAATACTGCTGTCATCGGGTGCTGTTGGGCATTGATGATAAAAACGCGCCAGATCCTCCATCAATACACGAAAACCCATCGCATCACCGGCAATCATGTCCAGATCCACATGCAGTCTGCTGTGACCACCGGGCAGCAGGCTAAGGCTGATATCGCAGGGGACACCCTGTTCCAGCGGCAATTTTTGGCTGCTTTTCGTTTGGCGTTTATGGGCTAGCCGGTTGGCAACATCAGGAGCATCGGCGTGGCTAAAATCGTCCAGATGCAGGCGATGTTGAGGGCCACTGGCATCGATTGTCTGCTGGCCATCCGCCGTCACGCGCAGGCGCAACATGGGGTGATGCAGGTAAAGAGCGGTAACGGCCTGTCTCAGTCGTTCGACGTCCAGGTCACTGCAGTTAAATTCCGCATACAGGTGGGCAGATACGCCCCCCAGCGGCGCTTCAGATTGCCTGCCAACCCAGTAGGCAGCCTGCATCGTGGTCAACGCTTTCATCGGGTTTCCATCAGTATTGAGAGACTGTAAGAATATATGTCAATGTTAATGGGAATGAAAATTATTACTATTTTTATTTGTTTCAATAACGCATGTAAATAATACGGTTAATACCGGTTTTTGCTCGATGGGTGAAATTGTTAATTCCAATATAGTTATGTTTTGTATTCATTTTAAATGAAATTATTGGTTTTTATCGTTACGGGTAACTTCGGTTTTATTTCTGTGCGTTGTGGCTTTTTATCTGCACGGTTATTTTCTTAAGTGATAATGATTTGCATTAAAATATGTAAAATATTATCATTATTAACATTTCTTTACGTTTCCAGACAAAAAAACTGCTCTCGCCCGCTGTGCGTCTGGGGTGGGGCGGTCGTCTGCGGCAGGGATATGCAATAGCAAGGTCAGGAAGGCCGTAATGCCATTGTTAGTGTGAGAATCAGCGTCGTTACCTATGTGAAAACAAGTAAATTTTTGTGCATCTGGGATGAAAGGAGAATACATCTATGAGCAAGCATTCAGCGGCTCAAAGGCATAAAATCGTAGGAAACAAGGAAAAAGCAGGCTTACAGGCCATTGGGGCATTTTCCTCACTCTTTCTGGGTCTTTGTTCTTTATCTGTAGGGAGCGTTAACGCCGCCGCAGTGGACGAAAAGGTTCAGGAAGCCGCAGACAGCAAACGTAAGGACAACTGGCAGGACTCAGAGAGCCTGCTGGTAACCGGTGAAAAAATTAAACGCAGCATTTTTGATACCGGCTCCAGCGTGCAAGTCTTTGACAGCGAGCGGATATCTTCCATGCCCAATGCGTTGCAGGTCCCCGATTTGCTGCGCATGACCCCCAACGTGGTGGATTTGGGAATTGGTAACAATCTCCCGACCGTGCGCGGTATTGACGGTTCCGGGCCGAATGTCGGCGCCAATGCCTTCCTCAGCGGCACCCGTCCGCGCCTCAATCTGTCACTCGACGGCCGCTCATTGACTTACAACGAGCAGGCGTTCGGCCCGCAGTCGCTGTGGGATCTGGATCGTGTTGAAGTGTTCCTCGGCCCGCAAAGCTATATTCAGGGGCGTAATGCCATTGCCGGCGCCATCGTGATGACCAGTAAAGATCCGACATTTGACTGGGAAAGCGCCTTCAAGGGCGGGGCGGGTAATCAGCATTCTTCACAGCTGTCTGCCATGGCCTCCGGCCCGCTGGTGGAAGACCAACTGGCGTTCCGCGTCAGCGTCGATCGCCAGCGCCGCCGCAGTGATGTCGACCTGCCCGCCTATGCACCCGTGGGCGATCCACGAGAAATTGAAGCCACCACGGCGCGTGCCAAACTGTTATTCAACCCGGCTGGCCTGCGTGATGTGACCACCAAGCTGACCTTTAACCATTTTGGCAGTACCTCACCACAGAACGAAAGCCTCAACCCGCAAGTCCACCCAACCAACCTGCGCCACGATCCGCGCCGTGCGGTGTTTAAAAGCAACATGAACAGCGGCGTCTGGGATCTGGCCTGGGAGCAATCCGACAGCCTGACGCTCGAAAACCGGGTGATTTACACCGATTTTAATATCAACCGCCCGACAGCCTACAACATCCAATATGCTGAAATCGGTGGTAAAGAGGTGCATGTCGAGCCAGTCGCGCGCTTTGGCGGACCGGGCAGCCGTTTGCATGGATTGGCGGGGCTGCGTTATTTCCACGCCAAGCAGGATGAGTTCGTCAATATTTTCGGTGGATCCAGCTTCAAGGATAAAACCGACACCAATTCCGCCTTTGCCGAATTGACCTACGCCATTACGCCAGAGGTAGACCTTACCGCTGCCAGCCGCCTGGAGCGTGAGCACCGTCAGCGTACCGGCGGCAGCAAAGCCGTGCGTATCGACTTTGACGAGACCTACACCGTATTCCTGCCGAAGCTCGATCTGGCCTGGAAGCCGACGGATACCCAGACCTACGGTGCCAAGGTGGCACGTGGCTATAACGCCGGTGGTGGCGGTATCACTATTGGCACGCCGGTGGTCAGCTATACCTATGGTTCTGAGTATGTCTGGAACTATGAGCTGTACAGCCGCCATCACCTAAAAGATGCCAACGTCATTCTGACCAGCAACATCTTCTATAACGACTACAAGGACATGCAGCTGCCGTATTCCCTGGGGCCTGACTCATCGGTGATCCGCAACGCCGACAAGGTGGAAACCTACGGGGCAGAAATGGGGGCAACCTGGCAACCGCGCTGGGACTTCGAACTGTTTACCAACGTTGGCCTGCTGAAAACCAAGATCAAGAAGTTCTCGGGCAGCGGTGTAGAAGGACATGAGCTAGCGCGTGCGCCAGCCTATACCGCCAATATGGGCGCCAAGTACCAATTGATGGCCGGATTGGAACTGAGCGGCAACGTCGCATTCTCTGATTCCTACTACTCGCAGTATGACAATGACTCTCGCGGACATATCGGTTCTTACTGGTCGGCAAATACCCAACTGGCGTACACCTTCGCCTATGGTCGCGCCACCCTGTATGCACAGAACCTGTTTGATTCAGAGCGTCGTGTGATGGTCAGTGGCAATGACGTGTATACGGCAACCCAGCAGCGTCCACGCATGGTGGGTGCGGCACTTGAACTGACATTCTGATGCGGTAACAGCCAGTCTGCGCAAGGGGCGTATCAACGCCCCTTTTAATGACCAGCGTTTCCCCGATGTTCCGGGCTGACCGGGCGCAAGGAGATAGAGCAGTGAGCGGTTATTTTGACAATATTCTCAGCGATGATGAGGCCCAGCGTCTGGATCTGGCGTTCGAGGCACTGGGCGAGCGTGCGGCAGATGCCGTTCAGTCGCTGAGCGAAGCGGAAGAGCTGGCATGGTTCATGCACCAGCAGCGGGGTGATGGTGGGAGCCAGCAGGCAATGGCCTGGCGGTTAGGTGGTGAACCGGATATCGGCAGATTAGTCAGTGCGCTGGAAGCCCTGAGCCGCTTGATGCCGGAACTGGATGTTCGCTATGACTTTGATGACGAACAAGGCTTACGCAAGCTGCGCGGTAATACGGCGCTCAATCCGGTAAACATTCAGTCTGTGGCGAATGAGCAACAGGCGGTTAGCCGTTTGCTGCAGGCACAGGCCACCCCTCTCGAATTGGCACGTGAAGCGCCGGTACGCTTTTGGGTTTTCACCGGTAGCGGCGTGGTATTGGGCGTTGTGGCGCACGATATTTTGGCGGAAACGTTGTCATGCCGACAGTTATTGAAGACGTTATCAGCACTGTATAACGGGAATGACCCTGCGCAAGGTTTTGAGGAGATGCCTCCGGTTGCGCCACTGCCGGAAGTGACCGATCTCGTGCTGCCGTGGGCGCGACAGGCGGCGACATTGCGGGACTATCGTACGTCGGTTGTGCAGGATGACGTTCTGGCACAAGCCGGGGTACGTATAGCGGCCCGTGTTGCGCGTAAAATCCTGCCTGTTGCTGATAACCCGGCAACGTTGTTGGCGGCGATCGCGACGCGTTTTGGCTGCTTTATCTCAGCCCAGTCCGGCGGACTGCCGGTACAACTCTGTGTACCACAGGACGATGCACAACAGGCAAACGGCGTGGACGCGTGGATGAGCGCTGCCCGGTTGAAACGCCTGACGCTACAGTCTGCCGATCCCGAATTGGAAAGCCGACTGCTGGCGCAGCACACGCCGGAGGCCCCTAATCCGCAGTTGGCTCAACTGTTGGTTACCTGGTTGGCGGACCCGTCAGTGGCTCTGCAACTTGACGGCGTCAATGCTGAACGTCTGCTGTTGCCGCCTCTGCATACGCCTTTTGAATTGGTGCTGGCGCTGAGCCTGCCCGATCCGGATTCGGTGGTGCTTGAGCTGAGCGCGGATCCTCGTTTAACTCCGCACGCGGCCCCATTCCTGTTGGAACAGTTTGTCGCTTTCCTTGCGGGGCGGACGATCACGACGGCGCGGCTTCCTGCCATTGAGCCGCCGTTAGCCGTGGTTGAGCACGCTTTGCCCGTAAATGATGGGCAAGAAAACGACGCTATTGCACAACTGATCTTGGCGGAGTTCCGCGATGCCCTGGTTGCGCCAGAGATGACCCTTGATGAGGATTTCTTCGATCGCGGCGGGCATTCGTTGGTGGCTACTCGAGTGATCGGCCGTTTGCTCAGCTTGCATCGCATAGAGCTCAATATTAACGATCTGTTCAGCCATGCCACTGCCCGCGGGCTGTCAGTCTATGCCAAACGTCAGGCCGCTGTAGCGCCGGCAGCCCAGGAAGGCGTCATGCAACAGCAGGGCGACACCGTCCAGGCACCCTTGTCGCTGGCACAGCACTCCCTGTGGAAAGTGTATGAGGCGTTCGGTCATGACGAGATCTTCAACCTGCCATTTGCCATCAGCTTCCTTGACCCGGTAGACGAAACGGCGTTGCGCCAGGCATTTATCGACGTGATGACACGGCACAGCGTATTGCGTTCGCTGTTTATCACGCGTGACGGTGAGGTATGCCAGCAAGTGGTGCCTGCGGCTGAATTGCTCGACTATGCCTGGTTCCGCTTCTCTCATGAAACACCGGCCGGTAACGGCAGTGAATTGCTGGCCAATGCTGGCGACCACCGCTTCAACCTCGCCACCGAGCTGCCGCTGCGTGCCACCTTCCTGCGTGACGCGGCCACCGGCCAGCAATGGTTGTCGTTGCTGTTCCACCATGTCGTGCTGGATGAATGGTCGCTGAACCTGATGATGGACGAACTGGGTATCGCTTATCGCTACCGCGTTGCCGGGCAGAAGCCACAGTGGACGAACGACGTGCCGCAGTTTTATGCCTTTGCCCGGCAGCAGCAGGCGGGCGGCGTCGCACAGCAACACCTGGATTACTGGCTCGATAACCTGCGGGATGCGCCAGTGGGGCAGCCGCTGTTCCAACAGGAGCCTTCCCACCATCCAGCAGTACCGGCAGAGGCCGATGTCAACGGAGGATGGTTGGAGTTCGATGTCGACCCGGCGGTGGCAGACGGCTTGTACGCACAGGCCAGAAAGAACAATGCCTCGCTGTTCAACGTGGTCTATGCCGGTATCACCTCGGCTTTGCGTCTTCTCGGTGGCCCGGCAGATCTGCTGGTGGGCACCTCGACTTCCGGGCGCAACGACGCTGAGTACTTCGACACCATTGGCTACTTCACTACCGTGGTGGTACACCGGGTGCGCTTCGCCGAGCAACTCACGGTGGCTGGCCTGATCGATCAGGTCAAAAACACCATCAATGGCTCGATGCCCTACACCGATATTCCGATTGACCTGGTGGAAGAGGGGCTATTTGGCGCGCATGCCGATCGCAAGAATCACATGTTTGAAGTGTTCATCCAGATCCACAGCCGCATCAAGCTCAATGGGGCATTCACCCTGCAAGACGGCAGCACGGTAGCGTATCGCCAGATTGAGCCGGAGAAAACCGAATCACTGCTCGGTTTGCAGTTTGAAGTGATGGAAGAGAACCTCGATGGCGTGAAATCCCTGCGCGTGATGATGACCTATCGGACCGATCACTACACCGCGCAACAGGCGGGACTGATCGCCGGGACCATTCAGCACGTGTTCGCGCATTTTTCCCAGCAGGACGGTGGGAATATGCCGCTTGCGGACCTGCCACCGGCACCGCAGCAATGACGTTGTTCACCCTAACTGACTTTATTACTTTCATGGAGATAAATGGATGTCTGGAACAATAGGAACACCTCGCGCTTTACTGTCGCTGTTGATCGCAACGTCGTTGGTGGTGGCCGGTGCGGCACAGGCCCGTGACACAGGGATCAAACCTGAGGATATCAAGCGCCAGCCGTTGTCGTCGGCGCTGGTGGAGATGGCTTATAGCCCGAGCCAGCAGTCGCTGTTTGTCAGTGCACCAGACTGGAAAGAAGAGGCAAAATCCCGCGTGTTGCGTTTAGATCCGACCACGCTGGCGGTGCAGGCGGAGATCCCTTTGCAGGTGAAAGGCTTCGGCGTGGCGCTGGATGATGCCGGTCACCGGTTGTATCTGACCCAGGGGTTTAACGGCTCGGTCGGTGTGGTGGATACCACCACCAATCGTGCGCTGGGCAGTATCCTGGTGACCGAAAAGTCGATGCTTGAGAAGACGTATAAAGACGCAGGCATCAGCGGTAAACGGCTGGAATTCTTACTTGAGGAGCTTAAGCGTTTCAAGATCACGGAAGACTACCAGTACCGTATCCGTGAAATGAAGTACGACGCGCAGACTGGCCGTCTTTTCTTACCGGGACTGGGCTTCGGGGTGGACAGCGTGCTGTTTGTGGTGGATACCCGCAACAAAAAACTGGAGAAAATGATCCCCGGTTTTGGCTATAACGCGGTAGGCATCACGCTTGATGAGAAAGGGCGGCGCGTCTTTGTCTCCAATATGCAGGGGCAGTTGATCACGCTGAATGCCGATACGCTGGCAATCACGTCCACCAAAGAGATCCAGGCGGATCAATTGCTGAACCTGGTGTATGACGGTAAGAACAACCGTCTGCTGGGTGTGGATCAGGGGATCGATCGCGACAATTACCGTAATACGCATCTGGGGCACGACTACGTGAAGCGCAGTAGCGGGCACCGGGTCTTTGCGTTGGACGCGGACAGCGGCAAGGTCTTGGCCAGCGAACTGACCGATGAGGTGCCAATTGGTCTGCTGCTGGATGAGAACAATCAACGGGTATACGTCACCAACCGCAAAGGGGTTCGCGTCGAGCACGGAGTAGGTACGTTGACGGTGTTTGATTCCAAGACTCTTAAGCGGCTGCAGACGGTAGAATTGCCACCGCATCCGAACAGCCTGGCGCTCGATACCCGCAACAACGTGTTGTTTGTGAGCGTGAAAAATGACGGTGCCAGTACCAAGGCCGGCAAACCAGAAAGCGTCGTGCGCATTCAACTGCCAAAAAACTAGTTTTACCCTATTGCGCCAGTGGATGCTGGCGCAATATTTCCTCGTCAAACCTCAAGGCTTCTGCAACGTCAGGATTATCACAGGCACACATTCCGTGCTTCTGTGCCGCCAACGTGATTGATCCCCACGGCAACGCAGATCTACACTGCAAAACACAGACAGTCTCCGTTACTACCTTCTGTTTGATTACCCAAAGACACCAATAAGGGCCTCCCATGAATCATTTTCGTCCCGTTGCACTGGAACATGCCAGCCGCTTGCTTAACCATGGCCCGACGGTGTTGATTACCAGCAGAAGCCAGGATGCTGCGCGGCGTAATGTGATGGCGGCTGCCTGGTCGATGCCGGTTGAATTTACCCCGCCACGGATTGCTATCGTGGTCGATAAAAATGCGCATTCCCGACAGATGATCGAAGAGAGTGGCGTATTTGGCATCTGCATCCCGGCGGCTATGTTTATCGACACGACCTATGCGGTGGGCAGCATCTCGGGGCAAGACGTGGAAGACAAGTTTTCTCGCTTCAATATTGTCAGCTTCCCCAGCGCTACGCTGAGCGTTCCCTTGATAGAGCAGGGGTGTGTGGCGTGGTTGGAGTGTCGCCTGTTACCTGAACGTGGTGCCCAGCAGAAATACGATACGTGTTTTGGTGAGGTGGTTGCCGCCGCCGCAGACGAACGCGTGTTTCAGGGGGGCCGCTGGAACTTTGCCGACGCAGATCCGCAATTGCATACTATTCATCATCTGGGCGCCGGCAATTTTATTCGCAGCGGCGATACCCTGCGCGCTAAAGCGATGTAAGCGATTCCTCCTGCCGCATGCGTAGGGGGAATCGTTTAGCCATGACTGACCTAATCACTGACATTAATCGTTGCGCGCGTGGTGGAACGCTTGAACCCGTTTTTCTGACGCTTTCTTATCCGGTTTCCTGAGTGGTTTTTTATTGTGGTGTGATTTTGGCTGTACTTTATTGTCATGAGGTTTTTTATTATTCTGATGAACCACTGGCTTGCCGTTAAATTCATTGGCAGGCGGCGCAGCAAAAACCGATACACAGGTTAATAGCAATGCGGATGAAATAATAAGGCGTGTTTTTTTCATTATGATGACCTACAGGCTTAAATTTATATTCAAGTCACGCGCCAGGGATATGAACGTTATTTAACGTGGCCCGTTAAAATAGTGCCCCGGTCCGCCTGGGCCACCGCGCCCACCGCCACCGCCACCGCCACCGCCGCCACCTGGTGGCGGGAATATACAGCCGGAAAGCATGGCGCTAATAGTCAGCGCACTGATGAACATCAGAATACGACGCATAATATAACCTTTTAACTTTAGATTGAGGTCGTTAGTATCATCTTCTGCTAAGGGCGTTAGCAATAGGGAAAAGGTAGGGAAACCGAAAAGGTTCTGTAAGTAAGATTATTCTAATCGGGAGGATATCGGTCATTGAGATAACGCGAGTTAATATCCGGCGCTGAGCATTTCATCTCGTAATAAATCGATAATCGCTGGCTCTATATCAGGGAATTGCCGGGTAATATCGTCAATGGCTTCTGCGACCGATGTAGCCGAAAAGGTACCGGTGAAAGGCAGCAGTGGGAGGCTGGCATCGCTGTCTGGGAATTCGCCGCTGATGGTTCCGGTGATCACACCGTCCCTCTTCTCTGCGGTGAAGTCATATTCGCCAATACCTTTATTAATTACTGTCATTTTTACCTCGACTCAGGCACGCCAGCGGCAATTCGCGCCCTCTTTCAAGCATAGTTCCTGGGCTGGAGAATGCCACTGACAGGCCAGGCTATGGCTTTGATGTGCATCAATCCCACATAAATATAAGGTAATAAAGCCTGGCCTTAAGCCGACAATTTGATTATAAACACCGGCGTTAGGGACAATGATCTCATCTGAAATGGAGTAGGTATGTTGGCTAAAATTAATCGATTGATCGCCGGTTCATTACTGGTGCTGTTACTTCCGACCCTGGCTGCCGCGGCGGATTATCGTGCAGGCGAACAATATACTCGTCTGGATAAGCCGGTGGCCTCTGCGCCGGCTGTCGTGGAATTCTTCTCCTTCTATTGCGGCCCTTGCTACCAGTTTGCTGATACCTACCACGTGGGTAGCACCGTTAGCCAGGCGTTGCCTGAGGGCACCAAACTGACCAAGTATCACGTTGGCCTGATGGGGAAATTAGGCAATGAACTGACCGAGGCCTGGTCGGTGGCGATGGTGATGGGCATTGAGGATAAAATTGAAGGAATGCTGTTTGACGCGCTGCAAAAGAAACGTGCCATCAACAGTGAAGAGGATATTCAGCGGGTGTTTGCCGCCGCCGGTGTTGACGCAGCGGCTTATGAGAATGCGCGCCACAGCCTACTGGTGAAAGGCATGATTGCCAAGCAGAATGAAGCAGTAAAAGCGCTGGATGTACGCGCAACGCCATCATTTTACGTTTCCGGTAAGTACAAGATCGACAATGCCGGTATGTCGAGTCAAAGCATCGACGGCTACGCACAAGAGTACGCGGCCGTCGTTCGCTATTTGCTGGATACCCAGCCTTAAGCATTATTTTGCGGCAGGCAGGCCCAATGCGTGACGCAGTTCTTCGCGGGCCTGCTGGTATTGCTGCTGGAAATCTTGTTGGTGTGAGATCTGCTGGCTGATGACGCTGCCGGCGATCCGACCCATTTCAATATCCGACGGATAGTGAATACCGGCAACCACGCGGTTGTCGCCGTATTGCCAGGCGCGTGCCATGATCTCGGCGCGCTTTTCCGGCACCATATTGGCCAGCGTAATGCCCATCAACGTGCCCAGCGTGGTGTGACCGGAAGGCCAGGAGCCGGAGGTAGAGCGTTTTACGATCGGTTCAATGCGGCTGTCCAGCATGTGTGGGCGCGGGCGTTTCCAGAAGTCTTTGGCGGGATCAACCACGGCGGCTTCTGTCGCGACAACGCGATCAAAGAAAGCACTCAGTACCGGCAGCGCCTGGGCATTGAATTTCGGCCCCATCACATTGCTGTATACCCACACATTCTCTTCCGCATCTGCCTTGGCCTGCGTGGCCATGTCCGGCGTCCGTTTCTGCTGCATATCCACGACTTCTTGCAGTTCCCGTTTGGTTTGCACGGAGTCATTGGCCGGCGGTGGCGGCAGGATCTGGGTCAGATCAACCTGCTGTGAGGTTGTGAAGGGTTGTGCATCTTCGGCGGCATAAACGCTGAACGCAGGCAGGGCGGCAGCC
Source organism: Serratia sp. CoH_134_PS_4 (assembly GCF_058190535.1). Lineage (NCBI taxonomy): Bacteria > Pseudomonadati > Pseudomonadota > Gammaproteobacteria > Enterobacterales > Yersiniaceae > Serratia > Serratia sp. CoH_134_PS_4. The sequence goes on along the minus strand of NZ_JBXWKI010000015.1, from coordinate 9,357 downwards.
GTGAACAAACACAGTGCCAGCGCAGATTTTTGTAATAATTTCATTAGGAATACCCATGGTGTGAAGGTGGCTGTCAGCAAACTGAGCTCTATATTTGGCGAGTCATGTGATGGTTACATGACGGCTGGGTGTCAATTTGATGACTGTGCCCGTGTGGTGGGAGCAATGTGTGATCCCTGCGCCAGATCCCGGTCACGGCATTGATTGTATGTTATCGGATTGTTATGTTGGTTTTCTGTTCAATGCCGCTTGCGGTTCGACAGCGTTTATCGCTGATGTTTGAAGGGGAAAGCCATGACAATTTCCGCCCAGAGCAGGGAAGTTGGCTTTGAGGAGTGGCTGGCGAAAATCAACTCCGCCTGCGGCCGGTTTTGCGCCAAGACGCTGGGGCCAGGGTTTAGCGGTGCGATGCAAGAGTTCCGCGCCCATGCGCTACGTCTGAGTGTGGTTGATGCCGCTCACACCCGCTTGTATCGTACCCCTCAAGAGATTTCCCGCAGCGACGGTTCGCACTTTTTCACCGTCTTTCAACTGCGTGGCAGTTCATTGATGGAACAGGGGGAGCGGCAGGCGGTACTGTCCGCCGGCGACGTTACCTTGATCGACGCTTCACGTACCAGCAGCTTTACCTTTCAACAAGATTCCCGCCAAATTTCGTTATTGATGCCACGCAGTTATTTCGAACCCTCGGCGCACGGGGCCGATGTGCAGTGTGCGCGGCGTCTCGACGCGCAAAGCAGCGTAGTGCGACTTAGCCGGCAGCTGGTGCTGGGTTGTATGCAGGACCCGCTGATGAGCGCACCGGAGAGCGAAGCGATACTGAGCGCCGTCGCGACGCTGTTACGCCCGGCGTTGGTTGATCGCGAGGTTGAGGTTGATAGCCACCCTCGCAGCTTCACCCGAACGCTGGCGTTTATCGATACGCATATTCAATCGCCGCAGTTGCGGCCGGAATGGATTGCCAGTGAGTTGGGCGTATCGGTACGCAGTTTGTATCGGATGTTTTCCCGCCAGGGGTTGGTGGTGGCGCAATATATCAAGCACCGCCGTCTGGATCTGTGCGCACAGGCCTTGCGCCGTGCACCGGAACGACAAAAGCTGGCGACTGTCGGTTATGACTGGGGTTTTACCGATCACAGCCACTTCTCTACTGCTTTCAAAAGCCGTTTTGGCGTCTCGCCGAGCGAATACCGCAAACAGCATCAGTAGCCTCATAAAATGGGCTACTGATGCTTTGGGGCACGATCAGTAACGAATACACACTGATTTGGATTCGGTATAGGCATCCAGCCAATCCGGGCCAAAATCACGCCCACTGCCCGACTGTTTGAACCCACCGAAAGGCATATTGGCGTCGATCAACGTATGGGTGTTGACCCAAACCGTACCGGCCTGAATGCGCGGCGTATAAGCCATGGTCGATTGCAGGCTGGTGGTCCACAGGCTGGCAGTCAAGCCGTAGTCGGTATCGTTGGCCTTTTGCAAGGCTTCTTCGGCGTCCGCGACGCGGATCAAATTGACCACCGGGCCAAAGACTTCTTCGCGCGTCAGGTTCAGCTTGTCATCCGGGTTAATCACCAGCGTAGGGGGGATATAGAACCCCTGTGAGTCTGGCCCGGATGCGCCGCTGATCAGCTCCGCATGTTTGGATCTGGCGTCATCCAGATACGCGGCCACTTTATTGCGGTGATCGCTGGAGACCAACGGGTTGATCTGCGCACTGGCATCCATTCCCGGCCCAACGGACAGTGATTTCACCGCCTGCTCGAACCCCGCGACCAGAGTGTCATAGATCGGCGCTTCAATATAAATTCGCGAACTGGCGGCGCACACCTGACCCTGATTGAGGAAGCTGCCAGCCATCAGGCCTTCGATGACCTGTTGTGGATCGGCATCTTTCAGCACGATAGCCGGGTTTTTGCCGCCGAGTTCGAGGGTCACGCGTGTCAGACGATCCGCCGCGGCACGTGCGATCCCTTTGCCAACGGGCGTGGAACCGGTGAAGCTCACTTTGGCGATCAGCGGGTGTTCTGTCAGCGCTTTGCCACAACCGCTGCCTTTACCGGTCACCACGTTGAATACGCCTGGCGGAATACCGGCTTCGGTTGCCAGTTCTGCCATGCGCAGTACGGTAAGCGGGGTGGTTTCCGACGGTTTGATGACGATAGAACAACCTGCGGCCAGCGCTGGCATCACTTTCCACATGGCGATCATCAGTGGGAAGTTCCACGGCACAATACCGGCGACCACGCCAATCGGTTCTTTACGGGTATACACCTGATATTTGGCGCCCGGCGGCATCGGGATTGACACATCGAGTGTCTGGCCGGTGATTTTCGTGGTCAGCCCGGCGGTGTAACGCATCCAGTTCAGCGTACAGCCAACCTCGAACATACGGGCAATATTGATCGACTTGCCTTGTTCCAGCGTTTCCAGCTGTGCCAGCTCTTCAGTGTGTTGCTCAACCAGATCGGCATAGCGCAATAATATGCGTTCGCGCTCTGCGGGTAAGCGTTGCGCCCAGACACCAGAGGTAAACGCGTTGTGGGCCGATTGGACGGCGCGTGCGACGTCCTGCGCGTTGGCGTCTGCGGTGGAGGAAATTTGTTGCCCATCGGCGGGGTTATACACTGCCAACCGACCTTCGGCGCTGGATTCACACCACTGGCCGTCGATATACAGCCCATGATGACGATCGAGAAAACGTGAAACGTTGTCCATCACTGCTAGGGTATTGTCAGGCATACGCCCTCCTGTCAGACAAAAAAGGTCGTACCCTTAATTCTTGACGCGATACCTGCGTTGGCCGCACTCATCCGAATCACCGACTGGTGTAAGCGCACCGGGATTCTCGCGCGGGCTGCCCTGATACCACGCCAATTATTTTGGGTAAATCGTTAACCTTGAAAGTCTACAGCAGGTTGAGAAGATCGACTTTGGTCTGCCTGACAATCGGTTTGTCCTGCGTGACATAACGGGGGAGGGCTAACGGCTGAGCAAGTCAGCCGTTGTGAGCGAGGCTAGGAACTGAGGGTTGCCAGGCGGGTAGCGAAACCCAGGAACAACAGACCAATCAGACCGTTACCCAGTTTTGCCAGACCTTTCTTGTGATTAAAGAAGTGTGCCAGCATGGCGCCGCTGAAGATCAGCGTAGTCATGTAAATAAAACTGACCGATTCGAGGATCAACGCCAAAATGGTGAACGACAGGCCGGTGTGGGCATAGTCAAAGTCGATGAACTGCACGAAGAACGAAACATAAAACAGGATCGCCTTCGGGTTGGTCAGACTGAGCGTCAGTGATTTACGCAGGATGCTATGGCCGCCTTCAACCTGGGGATGTTGCTCCGCATTTTTCTGGATAAAGGTGGCATAGAGAATTTTTGCACCCAGGAACAACAGGTAAATCGCACCGAGAAATCGCACCAGCGTAAACAGAAACGGCGTCGTGCGGATCAGTGAGGCCACGCCAATATAGGCGCAAAAAATCAGGATAGCATCGCCAATAAACACGCCCAGTGCGGCGGTATAGCCAGCGCGTACGCCACGTGTAACACCGGTTTTTAAAACGTACAGCGTATTCGGGCCTGGCAAAATGATGATGAAAATCACCCCGACCAGATAGGTCCAAAGATTCAGGACGCCAAAACTTTCTAACACAATTACCTCTCCATGCGCGGAACTGACAACTCATTTCACTGGCTACACCCGTAGCCGGGCGCGATCCTAACGCCGCAGCCACGGGTTGGCAACGTAATAAACTTCATGTTGTTTGCCGCATTTCGGCGCAGGCAGGCACGAGCCCGTTGGACGGGGAGTACAGGAATGTTAGGGCTTGCGTGCCAGTAGCGTGGCGAAACGCAAAGAAATACGGTTGCCGGCAGCATCAGTTTTGTGCAGTTGGCCAACGTCTTCGTTGTATTTAAGCACGTCCCAGCCAGCGTAATAATTGTTCAATTCACCTGGCTTAAAGGTGAACGGGAAGGGCAGAGTGCAAGGGTAGTCTGGGGTATCCATCGCCGCGACGATCAGGTTGTAACCGCCACTGACAGTACTGTCCTGCATGTTTTTCACCAGTGCGGGGATCTGCGCCGGGTTGAGGAACATCAATACCACGGTGGAAAGAATAAAGTCGTACTCACCGCTGAAGCCGTGTGTATTGAGATCTTGCACGCTGGCGCGAATATGTGACAGGCCTTCGCTGTCGATAATGGCGTTGAGATTATCAATAGAGGGAGTGTGTTTATCCCAGGCAGTGACATCGAAGCCTTTCAGGTTGAGGTAGAGCGAGTTGCGTCCGCCGCCACAGCCCAGATCCAGCGTTTTACCGGGCGCGATACGTTGCGCGGCCTCAATCACTTCGGAATGGGTGCGCGTCAGTTGATGCTTCTTGTGGTAGTAATCTTCAGGCGAACAATAGAACGCCAGTTGGCAGGTCATGTCATCGGAAAATGAAACGATGCGATGCCATTGCTGCGGTTCGATAAACGGCGGTTGGCTTTCGGGGCTAAACTGCCAGGTTTCGGTGGTTTCGCCCTCTTCGGTCATGAGCGCGAAGGTCAGTGTGCCGCTCAGTAGGGTGAGTTTGGCCCAGGTGCCACTTTGGGTGTTGTGCTTTTGCTGGAAACTCTCTGGCAGCGTGGTGCTGTTCCATTCCGGCAGGGTTTTATAACGCAGCAGCTCGGTCATGCATCTCTCCTCAGGTTCTGTATTGCCGTACAGGGTGGGCGAATAAAATGATTTTATATGTTGCATGTAAAATACATGTTTATGGGGGCTTTGAACATGCCTGATATCATCAAAGGCGTGATTTAGAGTTTACGATGCATTCGTGTGTTGACGGCCTTAAAGCCGAGCCGAGTATAAAGACGGGTCGCCGTCGGATTGTCGTCGAAAACTGCCAGCTCGGCATATTCTGCACCGGCAGCTCGTCCGGCATTCAACACTGCGCTAAGGATTTTCTCGCCATAGCCTTTGCCCCGCCAGGCAGTATCCACTTCAAAATCGTAGACAAACAGCTGCCTGCCGAAGGTGCGTTGTTTAATGCTGTACCAGACGATGGCTATCTTTTCCGTAGACCCACTTAAGCGAGCGCAAACCAGTCGATGGTGTGGTGTTGCCAACCCATTGGGGAGCGCATCGTTGTAAGATGTTGTGGCCTCTATTCGGGCTTGCTCTTGGCTCAACGACAACGAACGCGCCAAATCCTGGGCATATTCTTCGATCCCATGAACGCGATAACGCTCGAAGTCCTGTTGGCTCATGTCTATGAGTTCAATCATTACGCTATTCCTTTACGATTAATGTCCTGTCATAGCCTGGTTCTGATAGCCGAGGGCATATTTAAACTGGATCACGGCCCTCCGCTGGGCTAACGTCAGTGCAGTTTATGCTAAAACGATCAGGGAAAAGATGCTTATTCGCCGTTTTATCAACCCGATGACTTTGCGTCCATTGAGCCTGGCTGCGCTGATGGTGCTGGTCGGTTGTACCACTAAGACTACGACACCGGTACAACGCCCGGAAGACGTTAAAGCCCAACTGGTAAGGCTGATGCCGGCCAATACGGCCGATCGTCAAGGGTGGGCCACCGACATCACCGCCGCTTTTGCTGCGCAGGGCATTGAACCTAGCGTTCAAAACCTGTGTTCGGTTTTGGCGGTCACCGAGCAGGAGTCGACCTTCCAGGCAAATCCGCCGGTACCGGGGCTACCAAAAATTGCCTGGAAAGAGATCGACCGCCGTGCTGATCAGCTGCATATTCCTAATTTCCTGGTGCATACCGCTTTGTTGATCAAATCACCGAACGGTAAGAGTTATAGCGAACGTCTGGATAAGGTACGTACCGAGAAAGATCTTAGCGATATTTTTGATGACATGATAAATTCGGTGCCGATGGGCCAAACGCTGTTTGGTAACCTGAATCCGGTACATACCGCTGGGCCGATGCAGGTGAGCGTTGCCTTCGCCGAAGCGCATGCCAAAGGCTACCCATATCCGATTGACGGCACCCTTCGCCGTGAAGTGTTCAGCCGCCGTGGTGGCATGTATTTTGGTATCGCCCATTTGCTGGGCTACCCCGCTAACTACAGTCAGCCGATTTACCGCTTCGCCGACTTCAATGCCGGTTGGTACGCCAGCCGCAACGCGGCGTTCCAGAGTGCAGTCAGCCGAACGACGGGCATTCCGTTGGCGTTGGATGGCGATTTGATCAACTACGGTACGGATAAACCCGGCACCACTGAGCTGGCAGTGCGCACCCTCGGCAAACGGCTGAATATGAGTGATTCGGCGATTCGTCGGGCGCTGGAAAAGGGCGATAGGTTCGAGTTTTCTGACACTGACCTGTATGAGCGGGTCTATGCCTTGGCGGAGAAAAGCACGGGCAAGAAATTACCGCGGGAAATGCTGCCGGGTATTCAACTGGAAAGCCCGAAAATCACCCGTAAGTTGACCACCGCCTGGTTCGCCAAGCGGGTGGATGAGCGGCATCAGCGCTGCATGACGCGCGCTTCAGCGGGTTAAACCTGCGGAGTACTGACAAATGCCGGGTGTTTTTCTGCATTGGCGGAAAATGCCGCCAATGCAGGGTGTTGCTCGGCGCTTATCTGCCCGGGCAGCATGAGTTGGGTGAAGCTCCAGGCAACAGCCACGCTGACCTCTGCGCTGCCCATCCAGTCAGGCATTGCGGCCTGTGGCAACTGCTTTTCGAGTTCGGCATAGGCGGCCAGCAGTTGGTTCTGAATACGATCCAGCCAAGGCTGGTGCTGTTTTTCTTGCGGGCGAAGTTGCTGTTCATAAACGATTTGCACCGTTTTTTCGCAGGCCGCCAGTGCCAAGCCGTTGAGCTGTAGGGCACGTAGCCGCTCTGCACCCTGGGTCGGCAGCAAGATCTTCCCTGTGGGGGCGATGCTTGAGGCGTATTCCAGGATCAAGGAAGAATCCATCAGGATTTGATCGTCGGCCAGCACCAGCGTCGGGGCTTTCACTACCGGGTTAATGGCTTTAAACCGATCGAAGCCGCTAAAGACTGAAATGGCATGGTGCTCAAACGCGATCCCCAATAATTTTAAACAAATGGCGACCCGGCGCACGTAGGGTGAATCCAGCATGCCTATCAATTGCATCATGTACTCCTGAGCCTATTCGCCCGGTTTAAAGTGAATGAATAAATGCGACCAGCTGTTGAGCTAGGGTTTCCGGTGCATCCTCCATGAGAAAATGCCCCGCCTGCGGGATTACCTGCAACCTGGCTCCGGGAATGTCGCCTTGTAAACGGTAAGCGTAACTGACCGGCTGCCATTCGTCGTTTTCCCCCCACAGAATTTGCACCGGCAAACGTAGTTCCGGCAAACGCAGTGCGAAATCATCAGTATAGCGGGCGTCGTAATGGGCGATTTGATGTTGATAAAATGCGGGTTGGCCGACCACGCCGACGATCGGCGCCAGATACTGTTGTAATAGCGTTCCCGTCATCTGGGATTTATTGAACACCGCCATTTCCAGCTGTCGCGTTAGGATTTGCGCATGTTGCGATGCGTCCAAGACGGCATACTGACGATAGTTATCACGGATGCCGCGCCAGCTAGGCGAAGGCCAGGAATCATAGCTGCAAATATCCGCAATGCTCAGCGAGCGAAAACGCTCGGCGTGACTAAAAGCTGCGCGTAGCGACAATGCACCGCCAATATCGTGGCCAAACACGTGGGTGGACGCCAGTTGCCAATGGTCCAATAGGCCGATCAGTAATTCCGCTTGTGCGGCAATTGAGGTATCTGCTGACAATGGACGTTCCGAGGCACCGTAGCCCAGCAAATCGTAGATATGGACGTTGAAGCCTGCCGATGTCAATCGGGGCAACAGATCCCGCCAGATTATCGAGTGGGCAGGGGTGCCATGCACCAGTACCAAAGGTTCGCCCACGCCATGTACGCCGGCAGCAATACGATGACCATTGATGATAACCTGCTGATTAAGCAAAGATGCTAAGCCATTCATGAAGCTCCTCCCGTTTTGGCCTTGTACATAAACCATACCCATCGTCTTTCCATGACGCTAATGACAAGTTATGGTAGTTAAATCCAATTTTTGTCATGATTAGGCCTATGAACCAGCGCTTATCTATTGATGCATTGCGGGCACTGCAAAGTGTTATCGACACCGGTAGCATGACGCGTGCGTCACAACAGCTAAATCTCAGCCAGTCGGCGGTGAGCTGGAAAATCAAACGGCTGGAAGAGCAGTTGGGCCGGACTCTGGTCGATCGTCAGGGCAGTATCTTGACCGCGACTGTGGATGGCGAGGCGCTGTTGTCGCATGGGCGGCAAATTTTGCATGCTCACGATCGGGCGTTGGCGCATTTTTCCCCTTCTTTATTGCAGGGGACGGTGCGTTTTGGTGCCACAGAACAGATGTCGTTGCCCCAGTTGGCGGCCTTGTTGGCGGCATTTACTCATGAGCATCCGCAGGTTGATATACAGTTGGTGATTGAGCAAAGTCATGTGCTGCGAAACGCGCTGGATCATGGGACGTTAGACCTGGTACTGCATCAGCAGTTTTGTGATGCACTGAGTGCAGAAGATATCGTGTTGGCGACGGAACCTATTCATTGGTGTGTGCCACCCGGCTGGCGTTATCAGCCAGGAGATAACCTAAAGCTGGTCAGTTACGGGCCGGATTGTTTTTACCGTCGATTGGCTGAAGAGCGCCTAAGGGCCGCGGGGATCGCTTATAAGGTGTCGGTGGAGTGCCCATCGGTGGCGGGGATGCTGGCTGCCATCTCTGCAGGAATGGGGGTTGGATTACTCAGCCAGCAGTCTATCGATCGGCGAGTACAGATTGAAACGGCCTTTGATCACATGCTGCCATTACCGGCGGTAGCACATGCATTGCGTCTGGGGGCCAAGCGGCAACAGCCGCTGCTGCAGACGTTGCAGCGGCAGGTTGTGCAAGCACTGGGAAAGCCCGCCGTTACCTGAGCAACGGCGGGCTGGGCGCCGTTATGCGCGGCGTGGATTGGTCAGGCCGAAGTTAAAGTTATTGCAGCGGTTGCAGAATTCTTTCATCACGGGCGGGGTGTCCATCATGGGCACCTTCACTTCGATAAACGCCAACCGATCTTGCCGTGAGGCGTGCTCCAACGCTAATTCCAACTGTTGGGTGGTTTCAACTGACACGCTGAACGGCGTTGCTTGGGTGTTGAGTACCGCTGGCAGTTTGGCGTAGTCCCACGGCCCGATGTCGTTATACGACGAGTTTTCCCCCAGAATGTAGCGTTCGATGGGCTTTGTTGAATAAATCAGATTTCGGGTAAGTCTCCCCCGTAGCGGGTTGTGTTTTCAGGCAATACGCACGCTTT
>NZ_JBXWKI010000014.1:0-124590 GCF_058190535.1 Serratia sp. CoH_134_PS_4 | reverse complement strand
GTTCTCGTTAGAGGAGTCGTTGTTCCCGGTCAGTGGAGGCGCATTATAGGGAGTTCTCAGAAGGCCGCAACCCCTAATTTCAATATTTTTTCCGACCGTTGAACATTTAACCAAAACGGCCTTAAACAGGCAGTTTTTTCAACGATTTAAAGCCATAACCCTGCAGAACGGGCAATAAAGCGTCAGTGTCTTCATTTAACGCCATGCAATACGCCAGGTTCTCTTCTTGCGTCGACACCAAATTTTCCTGCGTCGAAATCAGCCAAGCGGTACGACGGGCAATAGCTGCACCGGAATCAATCAGCCGCGTTCCTTCTGGTAGCACCTGCATTAACTCTTCCGCTAATAGAGGGAAGTGGGTACAACCGAGCACGACAGTATCTGGTGGCTCACGCATACTCAGCCATGGATGAAGAATCTTCTTCAACGTCGGCAGCGGTACAGCTTCGCCATGCAGTTTGGCTTCCGCCAGTTCCACCAGTTCTGATGACCCTAATAGCTCTATCTTGCAATCAGTCGCGAAGCGGGCAATCAACTCATGGGTATAAGTGCGCTGCACGGTGCCGCGGGTAGCCAGCAGGCCAACCACGCCATTGGCGGTTAAGCGAGCAGCGGGTTTGATGGCAGGCACTACGCCGACGACAGGGAAGGTAAAGCGTTCACGCAAGGCTGGCAAAGATACGGTACTGGCAGTGTTGCACGCGATGATGACAATCGCCAGAGGATGCCGTTGCTGCACCGCGCTGACAATTTCCAGCACGCGCTCAACAATAAACTCTTCGGATTTCTCGCCGTAGGGGAATGCCACATTATCGAAGGCATATATATAGTGGAGGTCCGGCAGCAGTTGCCGAACCTCTTGATACACCGATAACCCGCCGACACCGGAATCAAATACCAGCACCGTCGGACGGGCCTTCGCGGTGGTGTTAGAAGGTATAGCTTCCAGTGAGGTAGTATTCTCTTCCTGGAGTAGCGTAGCCATAAGCCGTCTCATAATCTTTATCAAACAGGTTGGCAATTCTACCACGAACTGTCAGATGAGATGTGACCGGATACGAAACTGCGAGATCCCACAGGCTGACACCGCCGAGTTTGACAGTACGCGTCGTGTAACCACTGTAGTCGCCGTCATAACGTTCCCCCAGATAGTGGTAGGTTACCGCCCAGTCGAAATCATAGACCTGCCAGTCCAATTCATACTTCACCTGCTGTTTAGCGCGGCGCAGCAGAACCTCATTGGTTTTGGCGTTGCGTGGATCAACATAGTCATAACCAATCTGATGGGTAAACAGCCCGGTATCGAAGGAAGCTGTAGCTTCTACACCCTTAATGGTTGCCTTATTAACGTTGTAATAAGCAGAACCAGAGCCACTGGATGCATAGCTGATCAGGTTATCTATATCGTTACGATAGCCTGTGACGCGCCAGGTAACTGGCCCGGTCAATCCCTCAAAGCCACCTTCCCACTGCTTACTTTCTTCTGGCTTCAAATCCGGGTTGCCACCAAAACTACCGTATTGTTGCCCTAAATTTGGTGCTTTAAACGCAGTACCGTAAGAGGCAATAACGCGATAACCCTCAACAAACTCCCACGCCGCGCTGGTTTGCCAAGTGCCATGCCAACCAAACTGCGAGTTATCATCACCCCGTACAGACCCTTCCAAGGTAAAGGCATCAATTTGTTGCTGCGCAGTCAGATAAAGTCCCGTATTACGTTGGCTCTTGCTATCAGTAATATAAGCCGTACCTGGCTCAATTTTCTGATCCTGCCAATCAACACCGGTACTGATATTACCCTTGGCAACCTGGAACGTATTGCCCCACTGCACGTTGTATTGTGTGGAATCATCCAAAGTAGCGGAAGCAGAATAAGGACCATACTTAGGATCGTAGTTATAGTCTTTGCTGTGGCTATAACTGGCAATCAGCTGGGTAGCATAAATACCGTCTTGATAACGCAGGCCGCTATCCCAGCTTTGGCTATAGAGCTGGCGGGTATCAGGCAACGCATCAAAATGTGCCGGGTCAGAATAGCTGTAATTGCCATCATAAGCCGTACGGTTGTCATAGCCGTAGCCACGCACAAAACCGCTGAACGCCTCATTAAACTTATGCTCTATGCCGCCATATAGCGATTTACTCATAAAACCGTCGCGATCGGGTTGCGCCGGGTTGCCAAAACTGTCCGGCAGGTTCGCCACGACATCATAACCTTTGGTATAAGTGTAGTTCCCGGCAACCGTCGCTACCGTACTGTCGCCCAGCTGCTGCTGAGTGGACGCGTCATAGGCCTGATAGCCATTTGAACCCACGCCGGCGGAAAGCGTGCTGCCGTTCTTTTCGCGGGTAGTAATAATGTTGACCACACCACCGATGGCATCTGAGCCATAGACGGCTGAGCGTGGGCCACGGATATATTCAACTTTTTGCACCAGAGAGATCGGGATCTGGCTAAGGTCGGAAGAACCGCTGACGCCGGCTTGATTAAGACGGATGCCGTCAATCAGCACCAGAACGTGACTGGAGTTGGTCCCACGGATAAACAGCGAGCTTTTTTGTCCCAGGCCACCATTCTGCCCCACATCGACCCCTGGCAAGCGGCGCATTACGTCGGTCAGGCTTTTTGCCTGCCAGCGGTCGATTTCATCGCGGGTGACGACGGAAGTGGGTGCCAACACTGAAGAGACGGGCTGTGGGAAGCGGTTAGCGGAAACCACCAGGTTCTCGCTGTTATTAGCTGTAGTGCTGTCTTGCGCCCATCCAGAAAAAGCCGTAACGGAGGAAACCACCGCCAGCAGTGTATTTTTTGTAATTGTCATGAAAAAGCATCCAAACTTAATTGGCGGATGCCGCAGGATCATGGCCGGTATTTCGCGACGACCACGGGCATTGCGACGTAACACCGGCAGGTCTTCGGGCTTGGGAGTTGCAGGTGGCGCTTGAGCTACCTACACCGGGCGATGACTTCCCATCCTGCAATGGACAGTGTCTGCGTAAAACGCTATCGCCGTGACTTCCCCTTACCGCTGCGCGTCAGCTCCGGATTCACACCGGATTCCCTTTTCACTCGCTGCTTGAGGCCGGACGACAATGCTACGATCAATGTAAATAGATGTCTAGACTGCTACCAATGTTACAAATAATAAACACGACAAAACTGGACTTCACGGGCTGATTCCCTACAATCCCCGCTGATCAAATTTGCCTGACGAGAAGAAACATGACGCCCGAGAATTTGCCTATTGAACGTTACGATGACCAACTGGCGGAGAAAACTGCCCGGCTGAAGACGCTGATGTCACCGTTCACGGCACCCGAGCCGGAAGTGTTCCGCTCGCCAGTGAGCCACTACCGTATGCGCGCCGAATTCCGCATCTGGCATGATGAAGACGAGATGTACCACATCATGTTTGACCAGCAGACCAAGCAGCGTATTCGCGTCGAGCAGTTCCCTGCTGCCAGCGAATTAATTAACCGTCTGATGACCGCGCTGATTGCCGCCATCAAACCGGACCCTATTCTGCGCCGCAAACTGTTCCAGATTGACTACCTGTCGACCCGCAGCGGCAAAATCATTGCCTCATTGCTGTATCACCGTAAATTGGACGATGACTGGCAACAGCAAGCGGAAAAGCTGCGTGACAGTCTTCGCGCCCAGGGTTTTGACCTGCAACTGATTGGCCGTGCGTCAAAAATGAAAATCATGCTGGATCAGGATTACGTAGACGAAGTTCTGCCTGTTGCCGGCCGCGACATGATTTACCGCCAGGTGGAAAACAGCTTCACCCAGCCGAATGCTGCGATGAACATACAGATGCTGGAATGGGCGCTGGACGTGACCGCCGGTTCTAAAGGCGATCTGCTGGAGCTGTATTGCGGCAACGGTAACTTCTCATTGGCACTGGCGCGGAACTTTGAACGGGTGCTGGCGACCGAAATTGCCAAACCCTCGGTCGCGGCGGCGCAATACAATATTGCGGCGAACCATATCGATAACGTGCAGATTATCCGCATGGCGGCGGAAGACTTTACCCAAGCCATGAACGGAGTTCGCGAGTTTAATCGATTGAAAGGCATCGATTTGAGCAGCTATAACTGCGAAACCATTTTTGTCGATCCACCGCGTAGCGGGCTGGATGACGAAACGGTGAAAATGGTGCAGGCTTATCCGCGTATTTTGTATATCTCATGCAACCCGGAAACGCTGTGCGCTAATCTGGAGACGCTGCAGGAAACGCATAAGGTCAGCCGCCTTGCGCTGTTCGATCAGTTCCCGTACACCCATCATATGGAATGCGGCGTACTGTTGGAAAAACGCGTTTAATCAGACAGGGGCGCCGTGCTTGCGGCGCCCCTGCTTACGCCCATTAAACCGGGGTGTTTTCATCCAGCGTCTTGCGCGCCTTCAGCTTCATACCAATCCAGAACACCAGCGCCACAGAAACAATCGCCGGCAGGAAGTTAGAACCTATCTGCGGGTATTCGGCCCGGACTATCGCACTGTACAACAGCACCCCCAGCAAGAAGGTGGCGGCGGCCAGCTTCGGCATACCGTCCGGCATCGCACGATGCAGATAACGTTGATGCAGGCAATACACTGCCAATACCAAAGCAATGATGGGGAAAATCGAAAACGGCACCACCGAACTGAACAGCGCGGCGAACGAACCGTTAATTGAAAGGCCGGCAATCAACGCCAGCAGTAAGGTGCCATTCTCACGGCCTGGTTTTTCCATCGCTTTCTACCTTTTTATACGTGGGATACAGAAGTTTTTTCTTGTTCGCGGCGATACCAATAATAAGCACCTTTGGAAATCATCCGCAGTTGCAACACTAAACGCTCTTCAAGCCGACGACGTTGATCAATGTCGATATCCAGCGCTTCAGCACCGGCGCTAAATACGATGGTCACCATAGCCTCTGCCTGCGCTTCGGTAAAACTCCGCGGCATATGGTTTTCCAGCTCGAGGTAATCCGCCAGTTCGGCGATAAAATGTTGGATCTCACGCGCCACTGCCGCACGGAAAGCCGCCGATGTACCGGAGCGCTCACGCAGCAACAAACGGAAGGCGTTGGGGTTATTGCCGATAAACTCCATAAAGGTCGAAACAGAGGTGCGGATCACACTGCCGCCCTTGGCAATACGCTGACGAGCCTGTCGCATCAGTTGACGCAGCATCAACCCGCTCTCATCAACCATGGTTAGCCCAAGCTCATCCACGTCACGAAAGTGGCGGTAGAATGACGTTGGTGCGATACCGGCTTCACGCGAGACTTCACGCAGGCTCAGGCTGGCAAAGCTGCGTTCGGCGCTTAGCTGGCTGAAGGCCGCCTCGATGAGGGAACGACGAGTCCGTTCTTTTTGTTGTGCTCTGACGCCCATATGCATATCCAGATAAGATCCATTTTCTCAGTCTAACGCCGTAGACTCGGCAATATAGCAAATTTTATTGCAACAGCATTTATACAAACGCGCCCTGTCACAGTTTCAGCCTGCACCATTTGTGCTTTGCCTCAAAAAGCCTAATGGTGATTGGGCACTCAGCGCTATGATGTTAAGATACCGTTGTAATTTTGTATAAGAACAGGTCTCTCCCCTATGCAACAGCACTATCAATTTGATGCCATAGTCATTGGCTCGGGCCCAGGTGGTGAAGGTGCCGCTATGGGGTTGGTGAAGCAGGGCGCCCGCGTGGCCGTGATAGAACGGTACAATAACGTAGGCGGTGGATGTACTCATTGGGGTACTATCCCGTCCAAAGCTCTCCGCCACGCCGTTAGCCGCATTATCGAATTCAACCAGAACCCGCTTTACAACAATTCACGCACACTCAGCGCGACATTCCCTGATATTTTACGCCACGCAGATAACGTCATTAACCAGCAAACCCGGATGCGCCAAGGTTTCTATGAGCGTAACCAATGCAAGTTGTTTGCCGGCGATGCGCGTTTTATCGACGCCAATACCGTCAGCGTTAGCTATATGGATGGCACTCAAGACACCATCCGCGCCGATCATATTGTCATCGCCTGCGGTTCACGTCCGTACAACCCGTCGAGCGTGGATTTTAATCATCCACGTATCTATAACAGCGACTCTATTCTCGAACTGAATCACGAACCGCGCCACGTCATCATTTACGGTGCCGGGGTGATCGGTTGTGAGTACGCGTCGATCTTCCGCGGTCTGAACGTGAAGGTAGATCTGATCAACACCCGCGATCGCCTGCTGGCGTTCCTCGATCAGGAAATGTCAGACTCACTGTCCTACCACTTCTGGAACAACGGCGTCGTGATCCGTCACAACGAGGAGTTCGAGAAGATCGAAGGCACCGATGACGGCGTCATTGTTCACCTGAAGTCCGGCAAAAAAGTGAAAGCAGATTGCCTGCTGTACGCCAACGGCCGCACGGGGAATACCGATTCACTGGGCCTGGAAAACGTGGGCCTGGAATCGGACAGCCGTGGCCTGTTGAAAGTAAACAGCATGTACCAAACCGCGTTGCCGCACATTTATGCCGTGGGTGACGTGATTGGCTATCCGAGCCTGGCATCCGCCGCTTACGATCAGGGGCGTATTGCCGCGCAGGCAATTTCTTCCGGTGAAGCCAGTGGGCATCTGATCGAAGATATTCCGACGGGTATCTACACCATTCCGGAAATCAGCTCTGTAGGTAAAACCGAACAGGAACTGACGGCGATGAAAGTGCCGTATGAAGTGGGCCGTGCACAGTTCAAGCACCTGGCACGTGCGCAGATTGCCGGGATGAATGTCGGCAGCCTGAAGATCTTGTTCCATCGCGACACCCTGCAGATCCTCGGGATCCACTGCTTCGGTGAACGTGCGGCAGAGATCATCCACATCGGTCAGGCGATCATGGAACAGAAAGGTGAAGGCAATACTATCGAATATTTCGTTAATACGACCTTCAACTATCCGACCATGGCTGAAGCCTACCGTGTCGCAGCACTGAACGGCTTAAACCGCCTGTTTTAGCGTAGCGCCCAGGTAGTTTTGCATGTGTTCACGGATCGCCTCGGCCAATTGCTCATAACGACTGCGCAATGGGGAGCCGGGGCGGTACACCAATGCAATGGTGCGCTTCGGCTCCGGTTTATAGCAGTCGAGATAGCAAACGCCATCACGCTCACGCTGTGGCGGTACTGCCAGTGAAGGCAACAAGGTAATGCCGCTGCCGGCCGCCACCATATTGCGCAGCGTTTCCAAGCTGGTCGCCCGGAAGTGGGTATCCTCGTCCGCCCCTGCCTGGAAGCAAAAACCCATTGCCTGATCGCGTAAGCAATGGCCATCTTCCAGCATCAATAGCTTTTCCCCCGCCAGATCTGGCATCGCCACACGGTCGCGCTGTGACCATGGGTGATCGGAGTAGACTGCCAGCTTCATCGGTTCATCAAACAGCGGCACTTCAATAAAGGCTTCTGTTTCCTTCACCAACGCCAGAATGGCACAGTCCAGTTTACCGCTGTCGAGTTGCGCCAGCAGCTGTTGGGTTTGCGCTTCATGCAGATACATTTCCAGTTTGGGAAAGGTTTTGTGCAGCGTAGGTATAATTTGCGGCAGCAGATAAGGCCCGACGGTCGGGATCAAACCAATGTGTAGCGGCCCGGACATAGCTTCGCCCTGCTGGCTGGCCATCTCTTTCAGAACTTTGACTTCGCGCAGCACGGTACGCGCCTGCTCCACCAGCAACAAGCCCGCTTGGGTGAATAACACCTTACGGCTGGTGCGTTCAAGCAGCATCACACCCAGTTCGTCTTCCAACTTGCGGATCTGCCCACTGAGTGTGGGTTGGCTTACATGGCATGAATCGGCGGCACGGCGGAAATGCCGGTGCTCGGCCAAGGCGACCAGGTACTCTAAATCACGAATATTCATTGTTTCCCTCCAGACCACGATAGCTCATGGCGATAGATAAGATAGCAATGAGCGATTAGATCTATCAAGCCCCGACGTCAATAATGTCAACCAACGAAGCGATACCACGCTAATAGCTAAAAATTATTTTTCCTAATTAAGGGGTTAATTCATGTTTACCAGTCAAGAAGGCAAAAAAGTTCCTCAGGTTACCTTCCATACCCGTCAGGGCGACCAATGGATTGACATCACCACCGATGACCTGTTCAAAGATAAAACTGTCATCGTCTTTTCGCTGCCGGGTGCATTCACCCCAACCTGCTCTTCCAGCCACTTGCCGCGCTACAACGAGCTGTCCAGCGTATTCAAACAACACGGCGTTGACAGCATCCTGTGCGTCTCGGTAAACGACACCTTTGTGATGAATGCCTGGAAAGCCGATCAACATGCTGAAAACATCACCTTCGTGCCAGACGGCAACGGTGAGTTCACCAAAGGCATGAACATGCTGGTCGAGAAAGCCGATTTGGGCTTTGGCCCACGCTCATGGCGTTATTCGATGCTGGTGCGCAATGGCGTAGTAGAAAAAATGTTCGTCGAACCTAACAAGCCAGGCGACCCGTTTGAAGTGTCCGATGCCGACACCATGCTGAAATATTTGGCACCGGAATTCAAAGTACAAGAGTCGGTCTCCCTGTTTACCAAACCGGGCTGCCCATTCTGCGCCAAGGCCAAACAAATGCTGCAAGAACGTGGCATCCAGTATGAAGAGATCGTACTGGGGCAGGACGCCACCACGGTGAGCCTGCGCGCCGTCACCGGCCGTGCCACCGTACCGCAGGTGTTTATCGGCGGTCGCCATATTGGCGGTAGCGATGACCTGGAAACTTTCCTGTCAGCCTGATTTATAAGTAATAACAAAGCCAACGTGAACTTTGGCGGGCTCCGGCCCGCCCTTTTTTTAGCTTTCAGGAGCGGATATGAAACAGTTGAATGTTGACGTCGCGGTCATCGGCGGCGGTACCGCCGGTCTGGGCGCCTATCGCGCCGCCAAGCTTGCCACCCCAAGCGTGGTGATGATCGAGGGCGGAACTTATGGCACCACCTGCGCACGCGTTGGCTGCATGCCATCCAAATTACTGATTGCTGCCGCTGAGGCAGTGCATCAAATCGAACGTGCTCCGGGCTTTGGCGTTTATCCTGCCGGTAAACCCACCGTTAACGGCCGCGAGGTCATGGACCGCGTTAAACGCGAGCGCGATCGCTTCGTCGGCTTTGTACTGGAGGGTGTAGACGAGATCCCGGCCGTCGACAAAATTCAAGGTTACGCCCGCTTTATCGACGATAACACTCTGCAGGTGGATGAACACACTCGCATCGTAGCCCAACGCATCGTTATCGCCACCGGTTCCCGCCCAAGCTGGCCAGCAGCCTGGAATGATCTGGGTGACAAGCTGATCGTCAATGACGACGTCTTCAATTGGGATGACCTGCCACAATCTGTGGCCGTGTTCGGACCAGGCGTAATTGGTTTGGAACTGGGCCAGGCGCTGCATCGGCTCGGAGTAGAAACCAAGGTATTTGGCGTTGGTGGCGCCGTCGGTCCGTTAACTGACAGTACAGTACGCAATTACGCCGCCAACGCCTTGGGTGAAGAGTTCTATCTCGATGCCGACGTGAAAGTGGAGATGATGCAACGCGAAGGCGACAAGGTATTTATCCGCTATCGTGATCTGCAGGGTAACCCGCAGGATATCATGGTGGATTACGTCCTGGCCGCCACCGGTCGCCGACCGAACGTCGATAATCTAGGCCTGGAAAACACTCGCCTGCTACTCGATAGCCGGGGAGTGCCACAGGCCGACCGTCTGACGATGCAAACCAACGTGCCGCATATCTTTATCGCGGGTGACGCCAGCAACCAACTGCCGCTGCTGCACGAAGCCAGCGATCAGGCACGCATTGCCGGAAGCAATGCCGGTAGCTTCCCGGAAGTCACTCCAGGCCTGCGCCGCAGCGCGATCTCGGTGGTATTTTCCGATCCGCAGATCGCCATGGTGGGCTCCACCTTCCGCGAACTTAACGAGAAATTCAGCGCCTGCGGCTGTTTTGAAATCGGTGAAGTCTCGTTCGAAAACCAAGGACGTTCACGGGTGATGCTGCGTAACAAGGGCATTCTGCACGTCTACGGTGAACAAGGCACAGGGCGTTTCCTCGGCGCAGAAATGATGGGGCCAGACGTTGAGCATATCGCTCACCTGCTGGCTTGGGCGCACCAACAGCAAATGACCATTAACCAGATGCTGGACATGCCGTTCTATCACCCAGTGATAGAAGAAGGGCTGCGCACCGCACTGCGCGATCTGCAGGCAAAACTCAAGCTGGGCGAGGCCGAGGTGGAGCGCTGTCAACGCTGCCCAGGCGAGTAATCTTTTCCTTCCCCATCAATACCCGCCGGGCCATCGCGCCCGGTTTTATTGTGCACCCTATTCCATTCTATTCCCCACCTACTTGCGACTCCGCACCCGCCCGGTCATTTTTTATACTTAAACATTGAAGTGATATCAATAACAGTACTAAAATGAGATGCAAACATGAAAGGAATCAGGTGTGTCATTGTCGATCTACAACGACGACAAAGCAGCATCAGGTTTACCGAGTTAGTGAAAATATGTACGCACTGGTTTGGTGAACCGCGCTTGGGGAGTGGTAATCACCGAGTTTACCGCATGCCCTGGCCGGGAGATCCCCGGATCAATATACAACGCGGAAACAGCGGCATGGCAAAGGTGTATCAGGTTAAACAGGTTATTGCCGCATTGACCAGAATGGAGGAAGAGCATGGAAAAGTATGAGCATTACACTTATCGCATCACCTGGTCGGTTGCGGACAACGAGTATGTCGGGCTCTGTACCGAATTTCCGTCCCTGTCATGGCTAGCCACAACCCGCACCGCAGCGCTGGATGGCATTGAGAAGCTGGTTCGCGAGGTGATCAACGACATGCTCACGCAGGGGGAAATACCGCCTCAGCCACTGGCAGAAAAAAACTTCAGCGGCAAGCTGGTACTGCGTATGACATCGGAACAACATCGCCGTCTGGCGATTAGCGCTATAGAAGAAGGCGTCAGCCTGAACCGCTATCTGTGTGCTCGGTTGGCGGAATAATCGATAAGGGCAGCGCTGGGCTGCCCTTCGCCACTTAAGCCAAACGCTGTTTCGCTGCGGCGATCGCACTGGCGACCTGCTGAGGAGAAACGCCCCCCTTGGCCGAACGTTTGTCCAGACAAGACTGCAGTGCCAGAATCGGGTACACGTCGTCACCAATCACCGCGCTGAATTTCTGCAAATCGGTCAACGGCAGGGCTTCCAGCGCCTTACCCTGACGAATGGCTTCCACTACCGCTTCGCCGACGATATGGTGCGCCTCACGGAACGGCACGCCTTTCGCGACCAGATAATCCGCCAGTTCGGTCGAGTTGGCATAGCCCTGTTCTGCCGCTTCTTTACAACGCGGACGCTTCACTTGAATGCCATCCAGCACCAGAGCCGCCATTTGCAGGCAATCCATCCAGGTATCCAACGCGTCGAACAGCCCTTCCTTGTCTTCCTGCATGTCTTTGTTGTACGCCAGTGGCAGGCCTTTCAACGTCATCATCATGCCGGTCAATGCGCCCTGTACACGGCCACATTTACCGCGGATCAGCTCCAGCGCATCCGGGTTTTTCTTTTGCGGCATCAGCGAGGAGCCCGACGTCACACGATCAGACAGATCGACAAAGGCCGCTTCACCACTGTTGAAGAAGATCAGGTCTTCGGCAAAGCGCGACAGGTGCACCATGCTAATGGAGGCATTGGATAACAGTTCCAGCACGTGGTCGCGGTCGGAAACGCTGTCCAGGCTGTTACGGGTTGCCGAGGCAAAACCCAGCCAGCCGGCCAGTTGCTCGCGGTCAATCGGGTAGGCGGTGCCTGCTAATGCGCCACTGCCCAACGGGCTGACGTCCAGACGCTTCAACGTATCCTGCAAGCGGCTTTCGTCACGCGCCAGCATTTCCACATAGGCCAAACACCAATGGGCAAAGGTCACCGGCTGAGCACGCTGCAGGTGGGTATAGCCCGGCATCACGGCATCTTGGTTGGCTTCGGCCGTTTCCACCAGCGCCTGTTGCAACTGCACGATGGCCTGATGCAAATCGCCAATCTGCTCTTTACACCACAGCTTCAGATCGGTCGCGACCTGATCGTTACGGCTACGCCCGGTGTGCAATTTCTTGCCCAGATCGCCGACTTTGTCGATCAGCTTCTGCTCCACCCAGCTGTGAATATCTTCAGCATCGCTGCTGACAATCGCCTGCGGATCGGCCTGCACTTCTGCCAACAGTCCGTTCAATGCCTGCTCAAGCTGTTGCTGCTCGGTTGCCGTCAATACGTTGACGGTAACCAGCGCTTTCGACCAGGCCACGGAGCCCACAATGTCCTGTTCCGCCAAGCGATAATCAAAGCGCAGAGAATCGTTTAATTGTTTGAACCGCTGATCTGCCGCCTGAGTGAACCGTCCGCCCCAAAGTGCCATACCTTTACTCCTCTACCCGTCATACTTCGAGCTACAGATGTGTTGGCTGCGCGCGCTCGCCCGAATCACTTACCGATATAAGCTCATCGGGACTCACGCTCTTGCCGCCTTCCTGCAACTCGAATTATTTGGGGTATAAATTTTATACGAAAGGGCGCAGCATGCTGCGCCCTTGCAGAGTCACGCCAATCGATTATTTATTCTTTTTCTCGTTCAGCGCACGAATACGTGAAGAGAGTGAGAACAGACGGATAAAGCCGCCCGCGTGGCTGTGATCGTAAACTTCATCTTCACCGAAGGTGGCAAACTCTTCCGAGTACAGGCTGTTGGCAGATTTTTTCTGAATCGCCGTCACCTGGCCTTTGTACAGCTGCAGCACAACTTCGCCGTTAACTTCTTCGGCCAGTGCCTCGGCAGAAGCCTGCAGTGAGCGACGCAGTGGGGCAAACCAACGCCCATCGTAAACCACGTAGGACATTTCCAGGCCCAGTTGCTCACGCCATTTGAAGCTATCGCGATCCAGAACCAGTTGCTCGACACCACGAAGTGCAGCAACCATGATGGTGCCGCCCGGGGTTTCGTAGCAGCCACGGGATTTGATACCGACCAGACGGTTCTCTACGATATCGATACGGCCCACGCCATGCTTGGCGCCCAACACGTTCAGGGTTTCCAGACATTTATACGGGCTCAATGCTTCGCCATTCACCGCCACCACACAGCCTTTCTCTACGGTGATGGTCACGTGTTCAGGCTGATCCGGCGCTTCCTGCGGGTCTACGGTCCAGACCCAGCAGTCTTTGTTCGGTGCATTCCATGGGCTTTCCAGCACGCCGCCTTCCGTCGAGATATGCCAGGCGTTTTCATCACGGCTGTAAATTTTCTCCAGCGACGCAGTCGTCGGAATATTACGTTCTTTCAGGTAGTCCAACAGCGCTTCACGGGAACGCAGGTTCCACTCACGCCAAGGTGCGACGACTTTCAGGTGTGGCGCCAGCGCGGTGTAAGTCGTTTCGAAACGGACCTGGTCGTTACCTTTGCCGGTTGCACCGTGACACAACGCGTCAGCACCGACTTTCAGCGCTAGCTCAACCTGCGCTTTAGCAATAATCGGGCGTGCCATTGAAGTACCTAGCAGGTAGCTGCCTTCATACAAGGCACCGGTTTGCAGCACAGGGTAAACATAATCACGAATGAATTCTTCACGCAGGTCAACCACGTGACACTCAGAGGCACCGGATTGCAGGGCTTTTTGCTCCACACCTTCCAGATCGCCGCGCTCCTGACCGATATCTGCTACGAACGCGACGACTTCGCAACCGCCGTAGTTCTCTTTCAGCCATGGAATGATGGCTGAAGTATCCAGACCGCCAGAGTACGCCAGAACGATTTTTTTGATGCCTTTGTTTTGCATGGTCTTTTCCTTTTTAATTCTAAATTTAAGCGAGGATCCGGGTGCCAATTGACACGCCGTTAAACAGTGCAGGAAGCTGATCGGCATGGCGCCAACTGGCGATATCTACCGGGCGACCGAGGGTGCGGGCCGCATCGAGCGCCGCATTCACCTTCACCACCATACCATCAGTGATGATGCCCTGGGCAATCAGTTGTTCCGCTTTTTGCGCCGTCATTTCTGCGATGCGTTGCCCTTTACCGTCGAGGATGCCACTGACATCCGACAGCAGGATCAAATCCGCACCCAGCGTCGCGGCTAAAGCCGTCGCCGCCTGATCGGCGTTTACATTCATCAACTGCCCATCGGCAGTAATACCGATGGAGCTGATCACCGGCAAATAACCGGCGCCCAGCAGGGTATTGAGCAGCGCCGGGGAGCCCGGTTGCGCGTTACCAACGTGTCCCAGCGCCGGATCAAGCGGGGTCACGGTGACGCTGCCGCCATCTGCCAGGCTCAGGCCCACGGCATTAATCTGGTGCTTGACCGCCCATGCCAGCAAGGTTTTGTTGGCAGTGCCCGCCAGCGCGCCAGTGATGATGCCGATCTGATCGGCCGGGGTCACACGCAGGCCATTTTTTTTCACCACCGGCAAAGAAAGCTGTTTCATCAGCTCATCCACCACACAACCGCCGCCGTGGACGATCACCAGCGGGCGCTGATGCTGCTGGCGGTAGCTGTCCAACGCAGTAAACAAACGCTCCAGCGCCTCTTCACTGTCTAATAACACGCCACCTAACTTGATAATTAACGGATTCATCGCTGTTTACATCCCACGCTGGTGATTCATTAAAGTAATGACTGGGTTTCCGGGAACCCAAAACGGATATTCAAGCATTGCACCGCCTGAGCGGCAGCGCCTTTCAACAGGTTGTCTTCCGCCGCCACAGCAATCAGATGCTCGCCTTGTACGGCAAAGCCGATATCACAGAATGGCAGCCCGACCACCGACTTCAGCGCCGGCACGCCCTGGTCGTACAACCGCACCAGCGGTTTATCGTCGTAAGCAGCGTGATATACGGCGGCCACGTCCTGCGCGGTCACACCGGCGTTAAGGCGGCAAGTGATGGTTTCGAGAATACCACGCGGGAAATTACCCAAATGTGGCGTAAAGATGACCGGCACGCCCAAGTGCGCGACGATTTCTGGATGATGACGGTGGTTGAAAATACCGTAGGGCTGCAGGCTCACTTCACAGAAGCTGGTCGTGACGCTGGCCTTTCTGCCGGCACCGCTGACGCCACTGGTCGCGTTGATCACTGGCCACTGCTCAAGGTTCAGCAAACCTTGATCGATCAGCGGCTTCAACGCCAATTGCGCCGCCGTCGGGTAGCAACCCGGTACGGCAATCAGCTGTGCCTGTTTAATTTTTTCGCTCTGCCACTCAGCCAAGCCATAGACAGCCTGGTCCAGCAAATCAGCGTGCTGATGTTCAAAACCGTAATATTGGCTGTAGAACGCGGCATCTTTCACACGGAATGCACCCGACAGATCGAACACCACGCAACCTGCGGCCAGGAAAGCTGGCGCAATATCGTGACTCACCTCGTGTGCCGTGGCCAAAAACACCACGTCGATACCTTCGGCGGCTTTGGCAACGTCAACCAGCGGCTGTAATGGTAGATCGACAATCCCTTTTAACTGGGGGTGCAAATCGGAAAGCAATTTTCCTGCATCTGCACTTTGCGCTGAAACCGCTAAAGCGGTTATGTTCATGTGTGGGTGACGATTGAGGTACGCCGTGAGCTCTGCTCCGGCATAACCGCTGGCACCGACAATCAGCGTATTCAACATGGGGCCTTTCACCTTCTTGACGTGCGTAGGGTCGTATTCGACCCAGGTTTCCAGGCTCACCAGCGTTGTTTCGCCGTTCACCCACGAGGTCGAGCGTTGATGTTTTTATAATCATCCGGGAATCGGGTTCCCTTACGCTCCAGCTTACTGTATTTTTATTCACAATAAATGCATGAATATTGATACCAACCTAACCAAAGGCTGTCAACAGTGAAGATGAAATTACCTCCATTTATTGAGCTGTACCGGGCGTTGATCGCCACTCCGTCGATCAGCGCCACTGATGGCGCCCTCGATCAGAGTAATGAAGCATTAATCAACTTGCTGGCCGGATGGTTTGCCGATTTAGGCTTCCGTGTCGACGTGCAGCCAGTGCCGGATAGCCGCAAAAAATTCAATCTGCTGGCGAGCATTGGTGAAGGCAGCGGCGGCCTGCTGCTCGCGGGTCATACCGATACCGTGCCTTACGACGAAGGCCGCTGGACGCGCGATCCCTTCACGTTGACCGAGCACGACAATAAGCTTTACGGGCTGGGCACCGCCGACATGAAAGGCTTCTTTGCCTTTATTCTGGATGCGGTACGTGACATCGACGCCAGCCAACTGACCAAGCCGTTATACATTCTAGCCACCGCAGATGAAGAAACGACGATGGCCGGAGCACGTTATTTCGCGGCTTCAACCAGCATCCGTCCAGATTTCGCTATTATCGGTGAACCGACCTCACTGCAACCGGTGCGCGCGCATAAAGGCCATATGGCCAATGCTATCCGTATCGTCGGCCAGTCTGGCCACTCAAGCGATCCCGCACGCGGCGTGAATGCCATCGATCTGATGCATGACACTATTGGCCGTCTGATGGAACTGCGTAAAACACTGCAGGAGCGCTACAACAACCCAGCCTTCGCCGTACCTTATCCAACCATGAACTTCGGTCATATCAGCGGCGGTGACGCAGCCAACCGCATTTGCGCCTGCTGTGAACTGCATCTGGACATCCGCCCATTGCCAGGTATGACGCTCGACAACATCAATGAATTGATGCATCAGACACTGGAGCCGGTGAGCCAGCGTTGGCCGGGGCGCCTAAGCATTGAAGAGCTCCATGCGTCGGTACCGGGTTACGAGTGCCCAACCGACCATCATATGGTGGCGGTGATCGAGAAACTGCTGGGTACCCGCACGCAAGTGGTCAACTATTGCACCGAGGCCCCCTTCGTCCAACAGGTCTGCCCGACGCTGGTGCTGGGCCCCGGCTCTATCGACCAAGCGCATCAGCCAGATGAATACATTGATACCGGCTTTATCGAACCCACGCGCAAGCTGCTGGGTCAGTTGGTTGATCACTTCTGCCGCCAATAAACCTTACGTAGGCCAGGGTTGATGATTTATCATCGCCCTACCACTTAAGAAGTAGAAAATAATGAAATAAGCCAGACTGATAACCGGTGCGCCGTAATTAAATTTCAGAAAACGCGCCGATTTTGATGTTTTTTTGCTAAAAATAGTGTCAATTGACGATTGGACAGGAACGTGGCGAGATGAAACAGGCGCTCTTCGCCTGGCACGTGAAATTTACTTACAAGATAAAAATCATCTACCCAATAGATTTCAGGACACAGTCACGCGGCTAACACGTAAATCCCCTGGAGCCTGGATCAACCCAGTGACAGAGATGGGAGCGTGAAGCCAACGCTGCTGCGGCTTGAAAGATGAAGGGTAAATACAGAACTGGGTCAGGGGTTATATGAACGAACAATATTCGGCAATGCGAAGTAATGTCAGTATGCTCGGCAAATTGCTCGGCGATACCATCAAAGAAGCGCTGGGCGAGCATATTCTCGATCGCGTTGAAACTATCCGTAAGCTTTCCAAATCTTCACGTGCAGGTAACGAAGCGCATCGCCAAGAGCTGCTTTCTACCTTACAAAACCTGTCCAACGACGAGTTGCTGCCCGTTGCGCGTGCATTCAGTCAGTTTCTCAATCTGACGAACGTCGCCGAGCAGTACCACAGCATTTCGCCCAATGGCGAGGCGGCCAGCAACCCAGAGGCGCTGGCCCAGTTATTCACTCGTCTGAAAGACAAAAAGCTCAGCACCAAAGAGCTGCAAAATGCGGTATCTCAGCTTTCCATCGAGCTGGTGCTGACCGCGCACCCGACGGAAATTACCCGCCGCACCCTGATCCACAAGCTGGTTGAAGTTAACACTTGCCTCAGCCAACTGGACCATAACGATCTGGCCGATTACGAGCGCAACAAGATCATGCGCCGCCTGCGTCAATTGGTCGCCCAGTCATGGCATACCGACGAGATCCGTAAGCATCGCCCATCACCTATCGATGAAGCGAAATGGGGCTTTGCGGTAGTCGAAAACAGCCTGTGGGAAGGTGTGCCTGCCTTCCTGCGTGAATTCAACGAACAGTTGGAAAACTCCATCGATTACAGCCTGCCGGCAGAAGCCGTACCGGTACGCTTCACCTCCTGGATGGGCGGTGACCGCGATGGCAACCCCAATGTCACTGCCGAAATTACCCGACACGTGCTGCTGCTGAGCCGCTGGAAGGCCTGCGACTTGTTCACCCGCGATATTCAGGTGCTGGTGTCTGAGCTGTCGATGACCGAATGTACGCCAGAACTGCGTGCACGTGCCGGTGGTGACGAAGTGCAGGAGCCGTACCGCGAGATCATGAAGCAGTTGCGCAGCCAGCTGATGAGTTCTCAGGCTTATCTGGAAGGCCGCCTTAAAGGCGAGCGTGTACTGAAACCGCATGACCTGCTGGTCAATAACGAGCAACTGTGGGAACCGCTGTTTGCCTGTTACCAGTCACTGCAGGCTTGTGGTATGAGCATCATCGCCAATGGCCAGTTGCTCGATACCTTACGCCGCGTACGCTGCTTTGGTGTCCCCCTGGTGCGTATCGATGTTCGCCAGGAAAGCACACGCCACACTGAAGCTATCGCCGAACTGACGCGCTATCTCGGCCTGGGTGATTACGAAAGCTGGTCGGAAGCCGATAAACAGGCATTCCTGATCCGCGAACTGAACTCCAAACGCCCGCTGGTACCGCTGAAGTGGGAACCGAGCGCCGACACCCAGGAAGTGCTGGAAACCTGTCGGGTGATCGCCGAAGCCCCCCAGGGATCAATCGCCGCCTACGTGATTTCCATGGCTCGCACCCCCTCTGACGTGCTGGCGGTGCATCTGTTGCTGAAAGAAGCCGGCTGCCCATTCGCGCTGCCAGTCGCACCGCTGTTCGAAACCCTCGACGACCTGAATAACGCCGACGACGTGATGACCCAGTTGCTGAATATTGACTGGTACCGCGGCTTTATCCAGGGCAAACAGATGGTGATGATTGGCTATTCTGATTCGGCGAAAGACGCCGGGGTAATGGCAGCATCGTGGGCGCAGTACCGCGCGCAAGATGCGCTGATCAAAACCTGTGAGAAGGCTGGCGTGGCACTGACGCTGTTCCACGGCCGCGGTGGCTCAATTGGCCGTGGCGGTGCACCGGCGCATGCGGCATTGCTGTCGCAACCGCCGGGCAGCCTGAAAGGCGGCCTGCGCGTCACCGAACAGGGTGAGATGATCCGCTTCAAATTTGGTCTGCCGGAAGTCACCATCAGCAGCCTGGCGCTTTACACTGGCGCAATTTTGGAGGCCAACCTGTTGCCGCCGCCAGAACCGAAGAAAGAGTGGCGCACGTTGATGGATGAGTTGTCAGACACCTCATGCAACATGTACCGCGGCTACGTACGCGAGAATCCGGAGTTTGTGCCATATTTCCGCGCTGCAACGCCGGAATTGGAGTTGGGCAAACTGCCTCTGGGCTCACGTCCGGCCAAGCGCAAGCCAAACGGCGGCGTAGAGAGCCTACGCGCTATCCCGTGGATCTTCGCCTGGACTCAGAACCGGCTGATGCTGCCCGCCTGGCTGGGTGCCGGTGCCGGCTTGCAAGAAGCGGTAAAAGCCGGCAAGCAGGATCAATTGGAAGCGATGTGCCGCGACTGGCCGTTCTTCTCTACCCGCATCGCGATGCTGGAAATGGTCTTCGCCAAAGCAGACCTGTGGTTAGCGGAATACTACGATCAACGTCTGGTCGATAAGTCACTGTGGCCACTTGGCAAACAGTTACGCGACCAATTGGCGAGCGACATCAAAGTGGTGCTGACAATCGCCAATGATGCACACCTGATGGAAGATCTGCCGTGGATCGCCGAATCCATCGCGCTGCGTAACGTGTATACCGATCCGCTGAACGTACTGCAGGCTGAACTGTTACACCGTTCACGCCAGCAAGAACAGCCAGATGCCCGCGTTGAGCAAGCGCTAATGGTCACCATTGCCGGCGTTGCCGCCGGGATGCGCAATACCGGCTAGGTTAAGCGACAAAGTACGGCCCCTGCTTTCAGGGGCCGTTTTTTTCCAATAAAAAGGGCGCTGTCATTACACAGCGCCCTTTTCATCATTCATCAATAAAATTAGGCAATAGCCGCCGGACGCACACCCAGCGTGTGGCAAATGGCATAACTCATCTCGGCGCGGTTCAGCGTATAGAAATGGAAGTCTTTCACCCCTTCGCGGCTGAGGATCTTCACCATGTCCATCGCGATATTGGCACCGACCATTTTGCGGGTTTCGGCATCGTCATCCAGCCCTTCAAACATGCTGGTCATCCAGCTCGGCACCCGCACGTTGGTCATGGTGGCAAAACGCTGTAATTGCTTGAAGTTGGACACCGGCAGAATGCCCGGCACAATTTCCACGTCAATGCCGGTCGCAACGCAACGGTCACGAAACCGCAGGTAGCTTTCCACATCGAAAAAGAACTGGGTAATCGCACGGTTCGCACCAGCATCGATTTTACGCTTCAGGTTAATCAGGTCCGCCTGCGGGCTTTTGGCTTCTGGATGCACTTCAGGATAAGCCGCAACCGAAATGTCGAAATCGCCGACATCTTTAAGCAAAGCCACCAAATCGGTAGCATACATGTCGGGCTTTCCGCCGCCCGGTGGCAAGTCACCACGCAGGGCCACAATATGGCGAATACCGCTGTTCCAATAGTCGGTCGCAATCTCACGCAGCTGATCTGGGCTGGCATCGATACAGGTCAGGTGGGGAGCCGCATCCAGGCCTGTACGATCCTTAATCCCTTTGATAATGCTATGGGTACGATCACGCTCACCGGAGTTTGCGCCATAAGTCACAGAGACAAATTTAGGTTTCAGGCTGCTCAGACGATCGATGGACTGCCACAGGGTGTCTTCCATCTCGCTGGTGCGCGGCGGGAAGAACTCGAATGATACGTTAATCTGACCGTTTAACTCCGCCAGACTCTGATTCAGCGCTTCCCGCTGGTTTGCGTGAAAAAAACTCATACCCTGTCCGCCTCTTATCGATCACTGTTCTGCTTTATTTTAATAAGCGTCTATACGTTTAGACGTCTAGATAGAAAATGCCGTATGTTGGCTAAAGAGTCAACAGGAAAATGAGGGAAATAAGGTGATTAATCCTCACCCGTTAAGAGAAAGAATTTCATATTCAAAACAAGGATAATTATGGCAGGAAAAACGAGGGGTGCGGAGGCTCCGCACCCACAAGGAAATTAAAGCAGTTGCGCCAAACGGTTAAGGTCTGACTGGATCGCACCGG
Source organism: Serratia sp. CoH_134_PS_4 (assembly GCF_058190535.1). Taxonomy (NCBI): domain Bacteria; kingdom Pseudomonadati; phylum Pseudomonadota; class Gammaproteobacteria; order Enterobacterales; family Yersiniaceae; genus Serratia; species Serratia sp. CoH_134_PS_4. The sequence continues at coordinate 103,232 of NZ_JBXWKI010000014.1, read as the reverse complement.
CGGTGACATCACGACCCGCACCCGGACCGCGGATCACCAGTGGATTGTCTCGGTACCAACGGCTTTCGATGGCAAACACGTTATCACACGGCAACAGCGACGCCAGCGGGTGCTCAGGACGCACTGCCTCCACGCCGACACGCGCCTTGCCATTGGCATCGAAGCGCGCCACGTGTCGCAGCACCAGCCCCATTTCATTGGCGGCCTCAAAACGTTGCAGCATTTGCTGATTCAGCGCATCGCCGTTTTCGAAGAACTGATCGACAGAGCCCTGTTCAGCCCCTGCAGGCACCAGCGATTCGACGCGGACCTGGTTCGGTTCAATATCGTAACCCGCCTCACGCGCCAGGATCACCAACTTACGCATCACGTCCTGACCAGAGAGGTCAACCCGTGGATCCGGTTCTGTCAGCCCCTGCTGCCACGCCTGATCCACCAGCTCGGTGAACGGCACCGTGCCGTCGAACTGCAGGAACAACCAGGAAAGCGTACCCGAGAAGATGCCGCTTATCGCCAGAATGCTGTCACCGCTGTCGCGCAGGTCTCGTACCGTATGATTGACAGGCAGGCCCGCACCAACCGTGGCGTTATACAACCAATGGCGGCCCGTTTTGGCGAAGGCATCGCGAATTTGGCGATAGTTGTCGCTACAGGATGCCCCCGCAAGCTTATTGGCACTGATCACATGGAAACCATAGCTGGCGAAATCCAGATACTGCTCAGCCAGACTTTCACTGGCGGTGACATCAAGCACCACCAAATCGTCAAACGGGTGCGCACGCATCCACAGGAACAGTGACTCTTCGTCCAGTTCTTGCGCTTCGTCTTCAAAGAATGCCAATGCGCGGCTGGCGTCCAGGCCATCGTAGTTCAGCAAGCTGCGGCGACTGTCCACCACGCCAGCCAGGCTGAACTCAAACCCGCTGCGGGCGGAAATATTTTTCTGCTCGCGGGCAAACAGCTCCAGCCAACGTGCACCGATATTGCCTTTGCCGAACAGCACCAGACCAATACGTTTCTCGGCACGGAACAGGCTTTGGTGCAGGCCCTGAATCAGTAACCCGGTAGGCCCCTTGCGCAGCACCGCCACCATACTGATGCCATCTTCGGACTGCCAAATAAACTCTACCGGTTGGTCTTTCAGCTGTTGATAAAAACGATGGCTGTGCAGCGGGTTCTTACACACACCGGCCCCCACCAGCGCCACCAGCGCCAACCCTTCACGCAGCTGCAGTTCACCCGGCAGCGCCGTATCCTGCAACGTACGCAGTACGCTGTTCACCACTTCCGAGGTGTAGCATAGCTGTATCAAGTTACGGTCCGGATGAATACCTACCGCCAGCGGTTTGATCTGCGCACGCTTGAGCACCAGATCCAGTTCTTTCTGTGCCAGCTTAAAATCATGTTGGCTGGCAACATTCAGCTCAATCAGGCACACATCATCATGACTGGTGACAATCTTCGCCCCCGTGCCAGAAGCGAGTACACGTTCGATACGCGTTGAGCCTTGTTCCGGCTGATAACTGCAACGCAGTTGAAGATCGATATCGCTACCGGATACCGGCTGCAGGGTGCGGGTGTGCAGCACAGGTGCCGCCAAACGCGCCAGTTCACTGGCTTCGTCCAAACGCAGCAGTGGCAGCAGGCAAGCGTCTTTTACCTTGCGCGGGTCGGCGCTGTAAACCCCTGCCACGTCACTCCAAATGGTCACGCGTTCCGCCCCGGCCAGCGCACCGACCTGGGTTGCAGAATAGTCACTGCCGTTACGCCCCAACAGCACGGTTTCACCGGCGTCGTTGCGTGAAATAAAGCCGGTCACCACCAAACGTTTACCCGGGTGTTGGGCCAACAACTGTTGCAACAACGGATAAGAACGGCCTTCGTCAACTTGCGGCTGAGCGGCGCGTTCCGCACGCAGGAAATCGCGCGCATCCAGCCAGGCCGCCTGCATGTCCAGCTTGTTCAGTACCGCTGCCATCAAGCGTGCCGACCAGATCTCGCCATGGCCAACCACCTCAGCGTAGATGACGTCGTCGAGCTTATCGTCCAGCAAGACTGCCAGACGCTCCAGATCCTGAATAAATTCGGCGATCAATGGCTCAGCGGTTTCCGGCGGTAACAGACCGCTTATTAATTCGCTGTGATAACGGCGTAACGTCTGCTGAACCTGATGTGCAGAAAGGCGATCGCTCTGGCTGAGCTTCAGCCAGCTGATCAGTTGGTTGGTGGTACTGCCGGCCGCCGACACCACCATCATGTCGCCTGGCTGGCTGTATTCGGCCATGATCCCGGCCACCCGCAGATAACACTTCACATCCGCCAGGCTACTGCCGCCAAACTTGTGCAGTTGACGCCCGCTCACCGGCCCTGCTACCGCAATTGCATTCATGCTTACCTCGTTGCCGCCGCCTGGAAGGCTCGTTCCAGATCGGCAATCAAATCTTCACTGTCTTCAATACCCACGGAGATACGCAGCAGGCTTTCGGAAATACCGGCCGCCGCACGGGCTTCCGCCGCCATACCTGCATGGGTCATGGTCGCTGCATGCGAGATCAGGCTTTCTACGCCGCCCAACGATTCTGCCAGAGTAAACAACTCAAGGGCAGACAGAAAACGGCGCAATAGCGCTTCGTCACCGTCCAGTTCAAAGCTGAGCATCGCGCCAAAGCCGCGTTGCTGACGACGTGCAATCTCGTGCCCAGGGTTCTGTGGCAGAGAAGGATGATACAGCTTTTTCACTAAGGGTTGCTGCTGTAAATAACTGACAATCGCTTCGGCGTTTTGTTGCGCTGCCTTAATGCGTGGTGACAGCGTACGCATGCCACGCAGCAGTAAATAGCTGTCGAACGCACCACCCGTCACGCCGATATTATTGGCCCACCAGGCCAGCTCAACCGCCAGATCTTTATCTTTGGCGATGACCGCTCCGGCCACAACGTCAGAATGACCATTGAGATACTTGGTGCAGGAGTGCACCACCAAATCCGCCCCCAGGCTGATAGGCTGCTGCAATGCCGGGCTGAGGAAGGTATTGTCCACCACCGTTAGCGCACCTGCTGCATGGGCAGCGTCACAAATAGCGGCGATATCCACCACCCGCAATAGCGGATTACTTGGGCTTTCAATCAGTACCAACTTGGGCTTTTGCGCCAACGCCTGCTGTAATGCCGTTTCATTCCCCTGATCGACAAACAGCACGCGGTAAACACCACGCTTACTCAGGCTGTCGAACAGACGATAGCTACCGCCATAACAGTCATGCGGAGCCACCAGAAGATCGCCGGGTTGCAGGAACACGGTCGTCACCAGATGGATCGCCGACATCCCGCTACTGGTCATCACGGCCCCAGCCCCCCCTTCCAACTCGGCCAGTGCACGCTGCACCACATCGCGTGTCGGGTTACCGCGGCGTGAATAGTCATGAGCACGAGGCTGATTGAAGTCAGTAAAATTATAGGTACTGGATAGGTGGATCGGCGGAACAACGCAACCGTACTGTTCGTCATCGTTCAGGCCGCTACGTACGGCAATCGTGGCAGGTTTACGCGTCATAGGGTCTCTCGGCTCTCGGGATTCGGATGAATAAGGCCTAAAGATTAATCGCAGCAACGATAGACGTCAATACATCTGGACATCTAAACTTCTTTGCGTATAGATTGAGCAAAGCCATAATACCCGCTAAAATTATGCCAGTTTGATATGACGATACGATGTTAACCCGGAATGCATAGGCGACACCTATTGATCGTCAGCATTCAGTGACCCTGGTCGCGTAAAATTGACATTTATTTAGTGAGAACAGTGAAGATCGGGCATAATTGGCCGGTTTTTAGAATTTTGTAATTTTTCTGACAAATTTAAGGTGTCCCATGGCTGAGTGGAACGGCGAGTATGTCAGCCCTTACGCTGAACACGGTAAAAAAAGCGAGCAAGTAAAAAAAATCACGGTATCCATTCCGCTGAAGGTTCTGAAAATCCTCACCGATGAACGGACACGTCGCCAGGTCAATAACCTGCGTCATGCCACCAACAGCGAATTGCTGTGCGAAGCATTTCTGCACGCCTTTACCGGCCAGCCGCTGCCGAACGACGAAGACCTGCGCAAAGAACGCAGCGATGAAATCCCGGAAGCCGCGAAACTGCTGATGCGTGAATTGGGTGTGGATCCCGATACCTGGGAATATTAAGTGCCGGTCTGCGAATGCAGAGGGTAGAAACGAAAAAAGGCGCCGAAGGCGCCTTTTTCATCTGACGATAAGAAATCTTATTTCTTAGCGCCTGGTACGCTGAAACGCTTGTTGAAGCGGTCAACGCGGCCACCGGTAGCAACGTCACGCTGCTTGCCAGTGTAGAACGGGTGGCATTCGCCACAAACGTCCAGGTTCAGATCGTGACCCACGGTAGAGCGGATTTTGATCACGTTACCGCAAGAGCAGTTAGCAGTAACTAATTCGTATTTTGGGTGGATACCTTGTTTCATGGGAAACCTCAGTTAAGGCCGTGTCGCTATCCAGCCCTGTTTCGCCAGACACCACACGTGGTTGATAATAAATTTGGTATCGAATTATACCAAAGGCGGCAAATTATACAGAATTAAAAGTGCCGCGCAATCGGATCCGTACATTTGCCGATGCGCCGTGTAAACTGATGGACTGTTTTTTTTACTCTGGATGACCTCATGCCTGTTGTTCACGTTGCTTTGCCGGTACCCCTCGCCCGCACTTTCGACTATCTGCTGCCGCAAGGTCTGCAGCCGGTAGTTGGCGCACGCGTGGGCGTTCCCTGGGGCAAACAACGGGCAATAGGTATCGTCACTGGCTGTAGCGAGACCAGCGAATTACCGCTGGATAAACTCAAGCCGATCGACAGCGTGATCGACAATGCGTCCCTGTTCTCAACCAGCCTGTGGCGTATTCTATGCTGGGCCAGTGACTATTATCATTACCCCATCGGCGAAGTGCTGTTTCACGCACTGCCGATCCTGCTGCGCCAGGGAAAGCCCGCCGAAACCGCGCCATTATGGCAGTGGTTTGCCACCGAGCAGGGCCGTGCCACCCTACCGGAAAGCCTGAAACGTGCGCCTAAACAGCAACAGGCCCTCGCCGCGCTGCTGCAGCGTCCTGTCTATCGTCATCAGGTCAGTGAGCTGGAGTTAACCGAAAGCGCGTTGCAAGCGTTACGCGCTAAGGGATTAGTCGACTTACGCGCCCAGACAGTCGCAACTCAGGACTGGCGGCCAGGCTTTGAAGTACTGGGTGAACGGCTGCGGCTCAACACCGAACAGGCCACGGCCGTAGGCGCCATCCGCAGCGAAGACGATCAGTTCGCCACCTGGTTGTTGGCCGGGGTCACGGGTTCCGGCAAGACTGAAGTCTATCTCAGCGTGCTGGAAAACATTCTGGCCAAGGGTAAGCAAGCGCTGGTACTGGTGCCGGAAATCGGCCTGACGCCGCAGACCATTGCCCGCTTTCGCGAGCGCTTTAACGCCCCGGTGGAGGTACTGCACTCCGGCCTCAACGACAGCGAGCGACTGGCGGTATGGCTGCGCGCCCGCAGTGGCGAGGCAGCGATTGTCATCGGCACCCGTTCGGCGCTGTTTACCCCGTTTTCAAACCTGGGCGTGATCATCATCGACGAAGAACACGACAGTTCTTATAAACAGCAAGAAGGGTGGCGTTATCACGCTCGCGACCTGGCGGTATTCCGTGCCCGTGAGGAAAACATCCCCATGGTGATGGGCACCGCCACGCCGGCGCTGGAAACCTTGCACAATGTGCAACTGGGCAAATATCGCCAGCTTAAACTCACCCAGCGCGCCGGCAACGCCAAACCCGCGACGCAGCACCTGATCGATCTGAAAGGCCTGCCTCTAAAAGTGGGTCTGTCGCAGCCGTTGCTGAAAAGCATGCAACACCATTTGAAAGCCGGCAATCAGGTGATGCTGTTCCTTAATCGACGCGGCTACGCACCGGCGCTGTTGTGCCATGAATGCGGCTGGATCGCCGAATGCCAACGTTGCGATCATTACTACACCTTTCACCAGAACCAGCGGCAACTGCGCTGCCACCACTGTGACAGCCAACGCCCCGTGCCCCATCAGTGCCCACAGTGTGGATCAACGCATCTGGTGTCAGTCGGTGTCGGCACCGAGCAGTTGGAAAATGAGCTGGCGCCACTGTTCCCGGAAACGCCAATCACCCGTATCGATCGCGATACCACCAGCCGTAAAGGCTCGCTCGAACAGCACCTGGCAGATATCCACCGTGGCGGTTCACGCATTTTGATCGGCACTCAAATGTTGGCAAAAGGCCACCATTTCCCAGATGTAACGTTAGTGGCACTTCTGGACGTTGACGGTGCACTGTTCTCCGCTGACTTCCGGTCCGCCGAGCGCTTTGCCCAGCTGTATACCCAGGTTTCAGGCCGAGCAGGCCGCGCGGGGAAACCGGGTGAGGTGTTGTTGCAAACACACCACCCGGAACACCCGTTACTGCAAATACTGCTTCAACAGGGCTACGATGCCTTTGCCAAACAGACACTGGCAGAACGCAATAGTGTGTTCCTTCCGCCGTATACCAGCCATATCATCGTGCGCTCGGAAGATCACGATAACCAGCAGGCGCCGCAATTCCTGCAGCAACTGCGTAATCTGTTGGAAGCCAGCCCACTAAAAGATGATTCGCTCTGGGTGATGGGGCCAGTTCCTGCACTGCAATCGAAACGCGGTGGGCGCTTCCGCTGGCAGCTCTTGCTGCAACACCCTTCACGGCGGGTGTTACAACAGTTGATGAAGAGTTCCTTGCCACTGGTCGGCACTCTGCCACAGGCACGTAAGGTGAAATGGACGCTAGACATCGATCCGATAGACAGCTGAACCCAGAAAAGTCTGATTCAGTTCATGCAATGCAAACGTTTACCCTTGAAATTGCGAGCGAACGCTAAAAAACCTTCCTGGGTCACACTTTTTATGCAAATTAGGTAACAAAGGCAGGACATATTCTGTTTAGAATGTCTGTGAAGGCAATTTTGTCACCGATTGCAGCACCGTGACCGAATGTTTAAGCGCGGATGGCGCTAAATCATAACAACACCACCGCACGCCAGAATTTGTGAGCAAACTGAAGCAGTCGCGTTGGCATGGGGCTAACGCAAGGAGAAAGGCGTTGGAACACAAGAAAGAATTATCCATGGCAACCATGAAAGACGTTGCCGAAATGGCGGGCGTTTCAACGGCAACCGTATCGCGTGCGTTGATGAATCCGGAAAAGGTGTCAACGCCGACGCGTCAGAAAGTGGAACAGGCCGTGCTGGCCGTTGGCTATTCTCCCCACGCCCTCTCCCGTAATATCAAACGCAACGAATCCCGCACCATCCTGGTGATCGTCCCCGACATTTGCGATCCGTTTTTTGCCGACGTGATCCAGGGGATCGAGCAAACAGCGGCGCAACAGGGCTATCTGGTGCTCATTGGCGACTGTGCGCAGCAAAATCAGCAGGAACGCACCTTTGTTAATCTGATTATTACCAAACAAATCGACGGCATGCTGCTGCTCGGCTCAAACTTACCCTTCGATGCCAGTAAAGAAGAACAACGTAATCTGCCACCGATGGTGATGGCCAACGAGTTTGCTCCGGAACTGGAACTGCCGACGGTACACATCGATAATCTTACGGCAGCCTTCGAAGCCGTACATTATTTACATCAGCTCGGACACAAACAAATCGCCTGTGTCGCCGGGCCTGAACAGATGCCGCTCAGCCATTATCGGTTGCAAGGTTACATTCAGGCGCTACGTCGTAATGGCATTAGCGTCGAAAGCAGCTATATTACCCGGGGTGATTTCACCTACGAAGCCGGCGCTCAGGCGCTGGCGGCGCTGATGGCACAGCCAAAACCACCGACGGCAATTTTCTGCCACAGTGACGTCATGGCGATCGGCGTGTTGTCGCAGGCGAAAAAAATGGGGCTGCGCGTACCGCAAGACCTTTCCATCGTCGGCTTTGATGACATCAAATTGGCGCAATATTGCGATCCACTGTTAACCACAGTGGCTCAACCGCGCTACCAGATTGGCCAGCAAGCAATGCTGTTGCTGTTGGAGCAGTTGCACGGACAGACCGTGGCAAGCGGCTCCCGGCTTTTGGACAGTGAATTGATTATCAGAGGCAGCACCGCTGCCCCTAAACGCTAGTCAAATATTTTAGGGTTCAGTAACATGACGGACTTATCCCCTCATCAGGACACAGCGGAATAATAGTGGCACAAAAAGACTATGTAAGCCGTGGGCGCGCAGCAGGAGCTAAGCGTAAACCCCCCAGCCGTAAAAAACGCAGTTCTCCGAAGGTCTCCAAAACCGTGTTGGCGTTGGCCGTCGCACTGCTGGTGATTTTTATCGGTGGCCTCTATTTCATTACGCACAACAAGCCGGATGACGCGCCGCTGCTGCCTGTGCACAACACGCGTCCGGGTAACGGCCTACCGCCGAAACCGGAAGAGCGTTGGCGCTACATCAAAGAGCTGGAAAATCGTCAGATTGGCGTACAAACCCCGACCGAACCTACGGCCGGCGGCGAAGCCAGTTCCAAAACACAGCTGACGGCTGAACAGCGCCAACTGCTGGATCAGATGCAGGCGGATATGCAACAGCGCCCAACGCAGCTCAATGAAGTGCCGTATAACGATCCTTCACAAGCCGCAGCGCGTAATAACCGTCAGCAGCAAATGCAACAACAGCAGGTACAGCAACAACCCATACAGCAGCAACCACAGGTAACGCAGCCGCGTAATCCGTTCAACAACGGCGCGACGACGCAACCTGTGCAGCAACAGGCCCAGCCGAAACCTAAGCCGCAACCGGTCACACAACCGCCGGTGCAGGTTAAGCACCCTGAACCAAAACCGCAGCCGAAACCTGAGGCCAAGCCGGAAGTCAGTCAGGAAACGGCCAAGCAGGAAACCAAGCCAGAATCGAAGCAGAAGTGGATGGTGCAGTGCGGTTCATTCCGTGCGACCGATCAGGCAGAGTCTGTGCGTGCACGCCTGGCGTTTGAAGGCATCGAAAGCCGCATTACGGCGGGTGGTGGCTGGAATCGCGTGGTGCTCGGCCCTTACAGCAGCCGGGCTGTTGCGGACAAAACCCTGTCGCGCCTGAAGGGCGTAGGCATGTCAAGTTGCATTCCCCTCTCCGTTGGGGGTTGAAAAGCGTCAATCCCCCCCCATCTATACTCTCAATATGCCTCGTAGTGTCTGCGCAAGCAGATGCTGCGAGGGCTTCTTTCCGTCTTCAACGAGGGTCTGCTCGTGACAACAATTGTAAGCGTACGCCGCAACGGCCAGGTAGTGATCGGTGGCGATGGCCAGGCCACCTTGGGCAATACGGTAATGAAGGGCAACGTCAAGAAAGTACGTCGCCTGTATAACGACAAAGTGATTGCTGGTTTTGCCGGTGGTACAGCGGATGCCTTTACGCTGTTTGAGCTGTTCGAGCGCAAGCTGGAAATGCACCAAGGTCACCTGGTGAAAGCCGCCGTTGAACTGGCGAAAGACTGGCGTACTGACCGCATGCTGCGCAAACTCGAAGCCCTGCTGGCTGTCGCAGATGAACACTCTTCGCTGATCATCACCGGCAACGGTGACGTGATCCAGCCTGAAAACGATTTGATTGCGATTGGCTCCGGCGGCCCGTACGCCCAGGCAGCCGCTCGTGCGATGTTGGAAAATACCGAACTGAGCGCCCGCGAAATTGTTGATAAGTCCCTCAACATCGCCGGTGATATCTGTATTTACACCAACCATTTCCACACCATTGAAGAATTGCCTTCCAAAGCGTAAGGATCGAATACTATGTCTGAAATGACCCCGCGCGAGATCGTCAGCGAACTGGACAGCTACATCATTGGCCAGAACAAAGCCAAGCGTGCCGTTGCCATTGCCCTGCGTAACCGCTGGCGCCGGATGCAGCTTAACGAGATGCTGCGCCATGAAGTCACGCCAAAGAATATTCTTATGATCGGCCCGACCGGTGTCGGTAAAACTGAAATTGCCCGTCGTCTGGCAAAACTGGCTAACGCCCCGTTCATCAAGGTTGAAGCCACCAAGTTCACCGAAGTGGGCTACGTCGGCAAAGAAGTGGATTCGATTATCCGCGATCTGACCGATGCCGCGATCAAAATGGTGCGCTTGCAGTCGATCGATAAGAACCGTACCCGTGCCGAAGAACTGGCGGAAGAACGCATTCTCGACGTGCTGATCCCACCGGCCAAGAACAACTGGGGCCAGGCGGAAGAACATCAAGAGCCGTCTGCTGCTCGCCAGGCATTCCGCAAGAAACTGCGTGAAGGCCAGTTGGACGACAAAGAAATTGAGATCGATCTGGCTGCTGCGCCGATGGGTGTAGAAATCATGGCACCTCCCGGCATGGAAGAGATGACCAACCAGCTGCAATCAATGTTCCAAAACCTCGGTGGTCAAAAACAGAAGCCACGTAAGTTGAAGATCAAAGAAGCCTTCAAGCTGCTGGTAGAAGAAGAAGCCGCCAAACTGGTTAACCCGGAAGAGCTGAAAGAGCAAGCAATTGAAGCGGTTGAGCAACACGGCATCGTGTTCATCGACGAAATCGACAAAATCTGTAAGCGTGGTGGCCAAAGCTCCGGTCCTGACGTGTCTCGTGAAGGCGTGCAGCGTGACCTGCTGCCACTGGTGGAAGGCTGCACTGTCTCTACCAAGCACGGCATGGTGAAAACCGATCACATTCTGTTTATCGCTTCCGGTGCGTTCCAGACCGCCAGCCCATCAGACTTGATTCCGGAACTGCAGGGCCGCCTGCCAATCCGCGTTGAGCTGCAAGCGCTGACCACTGAAGATTTCGAGCGTATCCTGACCGAACCAAGCGCGTCGTTGACTGAGCAATACAAAGCGCTGATGGGTACTGAAGGCGTGAATATCGAATTCACCGCTGAAGGCATCCGCCGTATCGCTGAAGCCGCATGGCAGGTTAACGAAACGACCGAAAACATCGGTGCACGTCGCTTACACACCGTGCTTGAGCGTCTGATGGAAGATATTTCCTATGATGCGAGTGAAATTAACGGTCAATCCATTACAATTGATGCGGATTACGTACGTAATCATCTGGATGAACTGGTAGCAGATGAAGATTTGAGTCGTTTTATCCTATAATCGCTCAATCATGTCCAGTCAGTCATCTGTGGGAGGCATTGCCTCCCACAATTATTTCTAACGGACACAGCCACTTACTCTGAAGCGAAAAATGAGCTCATCAACAACCACCTCACCGGCCAGAGCCTGGCTTGAAAGTTTACGGCCACGCACCTTGCCGCTGGCCTTTGCATCTATCGTCGTCGGTTCCGCCATTGCCGCCTGGCAAGGCAGCCTGAAACCTGGCGTCGCACTGCTGGCCTTGTTGACCGCCGGCCTACTGCAAATTCTCTCCAACCTGGCGAACGACTATGGCGATGCGGTAAAAGGCAGCGACAAAGAAGACCGCATCGGGCCGCTACGCGGTATGCAAAAAGGCATGATCACCCAAGCGCAGATGAAACGCGCTCTGGTGGTGACGGTGGTGTTGATCGCCATCGCAGGCTGTTCACTGATCGCCGTCGCCTGTGAACAACCCAGCGACGTCGTGGGCTTCCTGGTACTGGGTGGGCTTTCTATCGTCGCAGCCATTACCTATACCGTCGGTACCAAACCCTATGGCTATCTGGGGCTAGGCGACATCTCGGTGCTGGTATTCTTCGGTTGGCTGAGCGTAGCGGGTACCTACTACCTGCAAACCCACACGTTTGACAGTATTGTGATGCTACCAGCCACCGCATGCGGCCTGCTGGCAACCGCAGTGCTCAACATCAACAATTTGCGCGATATCGAAAGCGATCGTGCCAACGGTAAAAATACCCTGGCGGTACGCCTTGGGCCACAGAATGCGCGCTATTACCACGTCGCGTTGCTGATCGGGGCCGTAGCCTGCTTCGCGCTGTTCACACTGCTTAATTTGCATAGCCTGTGGGGCTGGCTGTTTGTGCTGGCGATCCCCCTCTTGGTACGCCATGGCCTGCGCGTGCTGCGCGATCCAACACCAGCCGGTATGCGGCCGATGCTGGAACACATGGTCAAGGCAGCTCTTCTGGCCAATGTGCTGTTCGCTATCGGCGTGGTGCTCAGTTAGACATCGAACTGATGATTTTGCCAACAGGGCGAATAAAGGGATATACTGGTTATTCCAGCGGCAAACAGACGTAAAATCCTATGAAATACGATACTTCCGAACTTTGCGACATCTATCATGAAGAGGTGAACGTAGTTGAGCCTCTATTCTCCAATTTTGGCGGGCGTACTTCATTTGGCGGGCAAATCACTACGGTGAAATGCTTTGAGGATAACGGCCTGTTATTCGAGCTACTTGAAGAAAACGGGCGCGGTCGCGTTCTGGTGATTGACGGTGGCGGCTCAGTACGCCGTGCTCTGATCAATGCAGAATTGGCGCGTCTGGCAACCCAGAACGAATGGGAAGGCATCGTGGTCTACGGTGCCGTGCGTCAGGTGGACGATTTGGAAGAACTGGATATCGGCATTCAGGCGATGGCAGCCATTCCTGTCGGCGCCGCCAGTGAAAGCATTGGTGAAAGCGACATCCGCGTTAACTTTGGCGGTGTGACGTTCTTCTCCGGTGACCATTTGTACGCCGACAATACCGGTATTATTCTGTCTGAAGACCCGCTCGACATCGAGTAATCTTCAGATATGAAAAAGGGCGCCTAAGGCGCCCTTTTCGATCGTGCAATACGGAATCAGACTTCTTCCATTTTGCCCAACAGCGCGCGCAAGCGATCTTGCCATACGTGCTGCTCTTCTTTCAGTTGCTGGTTTTCACGTACCAGCGATTCGTGGTTGCCAGAGGCAGCCTGAACTTCCTGAGACAGAGTATTGTTTTTGTCTTTCAGCTCTTCAATTTCCATCTGCAGCAGGGTGATGGTATCGATCGCCTGCTGAACTTTTGATTCCAATTTCTCAAATACTTCAAATGACATGCTTCAGTCCCCTCATGATAGCAAGGCGTACATCTATAGGTAACGGCCGCAACTCAGGTTGCAACTGCTGCGAATATGCATCGCGCCAAGTGACACACGCTTTTATTGAAAATAACGCGCCTGTCCCGATAAAACGCTTCTTTCGATAAAAACGATTGTAAGTAGCCTGTCCCCGACTGTCTAGCAACATCCGGCTCATCGCGCAGTCTGTTGCAATTTTCCTGCCTTCGCCATCAGCAAAAACTGAAAATACCCGCAGCCCGCAAAATCGGTTTGTTAACAATCGGTGGCGAAAGCACTGGTCAGATCACACTTTTATGGCGCAGAAAGAACACAGAACGACGCGAATTCGCTCAATTTTATGACGAAGCACACACATTTTGATTTCGCTATTTCTCGTTTATGTTCGTTAACGATAAATTTACATCACGTCCTCAATTAATAATTGGACGAGATGAAAAAACTGTACCCATAGGCCAAATCGATACGCTCGCTGAGCCTATAAACCTATAACCGCCGTTTTGCAGGACAACAACATTATGAGCCAAACCACCAGTCCGACCCTAAAAGGCCAGTGCATCGCTGAGTTCCTCGGCACCGGCCTGTTGATATTCTTTGGCGTAGGCTGCGTTGCCGCGCTGAAACTGGCTGGCGCCAGCTTCGGCCAATGGGAAATCAGTATCATTTGGGGCCTCGGCGTTGCCATGGCTATCTATCTGACCGCTGCCATCTCCGGTGCGCATCTCAACCCGGCAGTCACCATCGCACTGTGGCTGTTCGCCTGCTTTGACGGACGCAAAGTACTTCCTTACATTGTCGCGCAGATCGCCGGAGCCTTCTGCGCAGCAGCCTTGGTCTACGGGTTGTATTACAACCTGTTCTACGACTTTGAAGCAGCCAATCATATGGTTCGCGGCAGTGATGCAAGCCTTGCCCTGGCTGGCATCTTCTCCACTTATCCTAACGCGCACATTTCTGTCGGCCAGGCCTTCCTGGTAGAGACCGTGATTACCGCAATTCTGATGTGCCTGATCCTGGCGCTGACCGACGACGGCAACGGCATTCCGCGTGGCCCACTGGCCCCTCTGTTAATTGGTATTCTGATTGCCGTGATCGGCGCCTCTATGGGACCATTGACTGGCTTTGCTCTGAACCCGGCGCGTGACTTCGGTCCTAAAATGTTCGCTTATCTGGCGGGCTGGGGCAAAGTGGCCTTCACCGGTGCACGTGATATTCCGTACTTCCTGGTGCCAATTTTTGGTCCAATCATCGGGGCCTGCCTGGGTGCCTTCGGCTACCGCATGCTCATTGGCCGCAATCTGCCGTGTGACGTTTGCGTAGAAGAAGAAAAACCCGCCGCCAAGGCTCAGCAGCGTAAAGCGTGATTGGCACAGTTTAAAACGGTTAACAACAGCAGGACTAAAATCATGACTGTAGAAAAAAAATACATTGTCGCGCTCGACCAGGGAACCACCAGTTCACGTGCCGTAGTGCTAGACCACGATGCCAATATTGTTGCGGTATCCCAGCGTGAGTTCACGCAGATTTACCCGAAAGCGGGCTGGGTTGAGCATGACCCGATGGAGATTTGGTCATCGCAGAGCTCAACGCTGGTAGAAGTGCTGGCGAAAGCCGACATCAATTCCGATCAAATCGCCGGTATCGGCATCACCAACCAGCGCGAAACCACCATCGTCTGGGAGAAAGAGACCGGTAAGCCAATTTATAACGCCATCGTCTGGCAATGCCGTCGTACCGCTGACATTTGCGAGAAGCTCAAACGCGATGGCATGGAAGAGTACATCCGTCACAACACCGGCCTGGTGGTTGACCCGTACTTCTCCGGCACCAAAGTTAAATGGATCCTGGATAACGTAGAAGGCGCCCGTGAACGCGCCAAACGCGGCGAGCTGCTGTTCGGTACCGTCGATACCTGGCTGGTGTGGAAAATGACCCAAGGGCGGGTGCATGTGACCGATTACACCAACGCCTCGCGTACCATGATGTTCAATATCCATGAGCTGGACTGGGATGAGCGCATGCTGGAAGCGCTGGATATCCCGCGTGCCATGCTGCCAAAAGTCCGCCCTTCCTCGGAAGTGTACGGCCAGACCAACATCGGGGGTAAAGGCGGTACACGTATTCCAATCGCCGGCATCGCGGGTGACCAACAGGCGGCGCTGTATGGCCAACTGTGCGTTCAACCGGGCATGGCGAAAAACACCTACGGCACCGGTTGCTTCCTGTTGATGAACACCGGCAAAGAAGCGGTACGTTCTAACCACGGCCTGCTGACCACTATCGCTTGCGGTCCACGCGGCGAAGTGAACTACGCGCTGGAAGGGGCTGTATTCATCGGCGGCGCGTCTATTCAATGGTTGCGTGATGAACTGAAATTGATCAGTGATGCAGCCGACTCCGAATACTTTGCCACCAAGGTGAAAGACAGTAATGGCGTGTACGTGGTGCCAGCCTTCACCGGTTTGGGCGCCCCTTATTGGGACCCGTATGCCCGTGGTGCAATCTTCGGTCTGACTCGCGGCGCGAACAGCAACCACATCATCCGTGCAACGTTGGAGTCTATCGCTTACCAAACGCGCGACGTGCTGGATGCCATGCAGGCTGACTCCAACACCCGCCTGCAATCGCTGCGTGTGGACGGTGGCGCCGTTGCTAACAACTTCCTGATGCAGTTCCAGTCTGACATCCTCGGCACCCGTGTAGAGCGTCCTGAAGTGCGTGAGTCGACTGCACTGGGCGCAGCCTTCCTGGCGGGTCTGGCGATCGGCTATTGGAATGACCTGGATGAGGTGAAGAGCAAGGCGGTTATCGAGCGCGAATTCCGTCCGAGCATTGAAACCACCGAACGTAACTTCCGTTACAGCGGCTGGAAAAAAGCGGTTGCCCGTGCACAAGCATGGGAAGAACACGATTAACGTCGCTCTGCGTTGTTAACCCCTATCACGCGCTGCCTTCGGGCGGCGCGTTTTTTTTGCACCGCCCTCCCCGTAGCCCCTGTGATAAACTTTGCCGATATTTTCTTCCTTCTCACAGACAGGTTTTGCCATGAAACGTGAATTAGCCATCGAATTTTCCCGCGTGACCGAAGCCGCCGCGCTGGCGGGCTACAAATGGCTGGGACGCGGCGACAAGAATGCCGCTGACGGCGCGGCGGTCAACGCCATGCGTATTATGCTCAATAAAGTGGATATCGATGGCCGCATCGTGATCGGCGAAGGCGAGATTGATGAAGCACCGATGCTGTATATCGGTGAGCAGGTCGGCAGTGGCCAAGGTGACGCGGTAGACATCGCAGTCGATCCGATCGAAGGCACCCGCATGACCGCCATGGGCCAGTCCAACGCGCTGGCGGTATTGGCGGTAGGCGATCGCGGTACCTTCCTGCACGCGCCGGACATGTACATGGAGAAGCTGGTGGTCGGCCCGGCAGCACGCGGCGCCATCGATCTCACATTGCCACTGGCAGAGAACCTGCAGAATGTAGCAGCACGGTTGGGTAAACCTCTGTCGCAGCTGACAGTGATCGTGCTGGCCAAGCCGCGACACGACGGCGTTATCGCGCACATGCAACAGCTCGGGGTCCGCGTCTTTGCCATCCCTGACGGTGACGTGGCGGCCTCTATCCTGACCTGTATGCCTGACAGCGAAGTCGACGTGATGTATGGCATCGGCGGCGCACCTGAAGGGGTGATTTCCGCGGCGGTCATCCGCGCACTGGACGGTGATATGCAGGCACGGCTGTTACCACGCCACCAGGTGAAGGGGGAAAGTGCCGAGAATCGCCGCATCGGCGAAGAAGAACTGGCACGCTGCAAAGAGATGGGGATTGAAGCCGGTAAGGTGTTGATGCTCGATGACATGGCGCGCAACGACAACGTCATTTTCTCCGCGACCGGTATCACCAAAGGCGACCTACTGGAAGGGATCAGCCGTCAAGGTAATATGGCCACCACGGAAACGCTGTTAATCCGCGGTAAATCACGCACCATTCGCCGCATTCGTTCAACCCATTATCTGGATCGCAAAGACCCGGCACTGCACGAATTCCTGCTGTAATGAAACAGGGCGCCGATGGCGCCCTGCTCGTTTTATGCGGTATGACCTTGGTGCTGCATTCGGTTCGACAACGGCCACCAGCAAAGCAGAATCAACAGTGCCATGGCAAACATCAGCAAACCGAGGCTGAACTGCCCGGTCTGTGGCAACATGGCAGAAAGCCAGGTCGCCAGGCCAGAACCCATATTTTGCATGCCACCGACCAACGCGCCTGCGGCCCCAGCCAGATAAGGGAAAGGTTCCATCGCGCCCGTCGTGGCCAGCGGGAACATCATGCCAGCACCGAAAAAGAACAATGCAGCCGGCACAATCAGCGTCCAGATATTCATCACGCCAAACCACCCGGGGATCCACATCATCAGACCTGCCAACAGGCAACTGATGACGGAGTGCCACACCAGACTGTGGAAGGTCTTGCCGTCTCGACCGGCGTACCAGGCACCAAAAAATGCCGCCGGTATAGGCAGGATAAACAGAATACTGACGGTCAGACCGCTCAAGCCCAACACGCCCCCCATCAGCACGCCACAGCTGGCTTCAAACACGGCAATCCCCGCCAGTGCACCGATCAGCATCACCAAATAACAACTGAAGGTGCTATCGCCCAACAACTTGCGGAAACTCGCCAGCATTCGCCGCTTTTCGGTCTGCTGCGGTCGGGTTTCCGGCAGCCAGCGAAACATGGCAAAAGCGACACCGGTACACAGCACCAGCAGGAAGGCATAACAGGCACGCCAACCAAAGACCATCGCCAATGCCCCACCGATGATCGGCGCCAGCAGTGGGCTCACCAGGATACCCATGTTAAGCAAGCTGTTGGCGTATCGCAGTGATGTACCAGCATACAGGTCACGTGGCATGGTACGTGCCATCACTCCAGCCACGCCGGTACCCATCCCCTGAATAGCACTGGCAGCAACCAGCATCGTCAGGCTGTTGGACAACAATGCGCCCAGTGCACCGATCATGAAAATCATCATCCCAGCCAGGATCACCGGGCGGCGGCCAATACGGTCAGACAGCGGGCCGTAAATCAGTTGCGAGAAGCCATAGGTCATCAGATATGCCGCCATCACGCGCTGTACTGCACCTGAACGCACCGACAGATCTTTGGCAATATCAGCAACAACGGGAACATAAATGGTTTGTGCCATCTGACCGACAGCCACCAACAGGGTAAGCATCACCAGCAGGTGAAAGTTTTCTATTTTTCTCATTATCTTCGTTAACGTATTAACTCGTCACAGCGTCCCGTTCTGGCTCGAAATTCGGCCAGAACGGCGAGCAGCCCTCTATGGCGGCATAAGCTAACAAATTTAATTTTTTTAGCGAGTTTCAGGCAAATATTGATCTTGGTCACAGTGGCAGCAAAGGCAACCAGCCACGTAAATTAAACTGTACGTCTAACGCTTAAGAGTTAACAATGGCAAACTTTCAGTAGTTTACCTTTAGCATTTAATCGATAATTATTTTCATCATCTTGAAATAAAATAACGCCATAGGGATTGGGTTAATGAAGACACCAGAGCTGATTTTATTGCAGTTAAAAACCTTGGGGCCGCATTCCGCCAAAATGTTGGCTGAGCGTCTGGATATCACCCCCATGGGCATCCGTCAGCATCTGCAATCCCTGGAAAAACGTGAGTTGGTTTGCTACGAAGAGGCACGCACTAAAGTGGGTCGCCCTACGCGCTACTGGTCGCTGACCCATCAGGGTCATGCCCAGTTCGCCGATTGCCACAATACATTGGCGGCGGCGCTACTGGATTCTGCGAATCAGCTGTTTGGCGCTGAAGGGGTAGAACAGTTACTCAGTGTACGTGAAGATAAGCTTTATCAACGTTATGCCGAAGAACTGTCCGAGGAGGCTTGCCATCAGGCTAAACTCAACCGGCTCGTGCGCCTGCGGCAACACGATGGTTATATGGCCGAGCTGTTTGAACATCCGCAGGGTATGCTACTGGTAGAAAACCACTGCCCTATTGGCGTAGCAGCCACCGCTTGCAGCAGCCTATGCGACTCGGAACTGCAGTTGTTTCACCGCCTGTTTGGTCACAGCTATCGCATAGAGCGTACCGCACATGCCATTTCCGGCTCACGACATTGCGCTTATTTGATTCGACCATTGGAGCTTTAGAGTATGGCTGACTGGGTTAATGGCAAGGTTACGCAAGTCACGCAGTGGACCGACGGGTTGTTCAGTATTACCGTCCACGCCCCCATTGCCCCCTTCATCGCAGGGCAATTTGCCAAATTGGCGCTAGAAATTGACGGCGAGCGCGTGCAACGCGCCTATTCCTATGTCAACGCCCCCAGCGATCCGAACCTGGAGTTTTACCTGGTCACCGTGCCGGAAGGCAAACTGAGCCCACGTCTCAATCAGCTACAGCCGGGGTCGGAAGTGATGGTCACCAAAGACGCTGCCGGATTTTTCGTGCTGGACGAAGTGCCGGAATGCGACACCCTGTGGATGCTGGCAACGGGTACGGCTATCGGCCCATACCTATCCATTCTGCAGGAGGGTAAAGACCTGGAACGTTTCAAGAATCTGGTACTGGTGCATGCCACCCGCTTTGCACGCGATCTCAGTTACCTGCCGCTGATGCAACAGCTGCAACAGCGCTACAACGGCAAACTGCGCATTCAGACTGTCGTAAGCCGTGAGGAAGTCGCCGGCTCACTGACGGGCCGTGTGCCGGCGTTGATTGAGGATGGCCGACTGGAAGCCGCGGTAGGGTTAACGATCAATGCTGAAACGGACCACGTCATGTTGTGCGGTAACCCGCAAATGGTGCGGGATACCCAGCAGACGCTGAAAGATCAGCGGCAGATGCGCAAGCATCTGCGCCGCAAGCCAGGCCATATCACCAGCGAACATTACTGGTAACCCGTATCCTCAGTCTGCGCTGAACTTCACTGGCTTGGCCGGTGGGCCAAACCGGTTATCCTCGGGCGTGCCGACAAACGCGCCCAAATCGATCATCATCATCACAATGATCAACGTCGGGATAAAACGCCCTACCCCCCACTGCCAAACCGGTGCCAGCATCTGCCAGTTTCCGGCCGCCAGCAACCAGGCGACGATCAGCAACAGCGCCCACCAACCGGCTTTATTACGGTCATGCAGCCGCTTCACCAACACCGCCGCCGTTGGCCATAGCAGCCCGACGATAAAGAAGGCAATGGTCTGGATATCCACGAGCTCACGGCTGGCAAGAGAAAAAGCCACCGCCATCAGTACCAGCCACAGCACCATCCAAATCCAGAAGTCACGCCGCCCAATTCGGCCTTTAAACGAAAAGCACCACTGTTGTATTGTCATTGAATCCTGCGTTGTTAGCCTGCCCATAATCTGCCGTGCAGTGTAACATAGGCGCGGCATGGCGAAGGTTTCCGCCCTGCATTACGCGGAGTAACGCACAGCTTTCCTGCCAGCAAGCGATAATGGCACGGGATCTTTGACAATCCCCCTCGGTTATCGCTTTAATCGGAGCCATCTTTGTTCTTGATGCCGTGTATACCATGTTGAGAAAAACCATCGCCATCGCCTGCCTGTTATTGAGTATCAACAGCGCCTGGGCCGATCCGCCGGATGCCGCCGTCAGTGCGTCGCCTACCGCGCCGTACCTGCTCGCCGGAGCGCCGACGTTTGATCTGACGGTGGTGGAATTCCGCGAAAAGTATAATCGCGACAACCCGAAATTACCGATCGGTGAGTTTCGCGCTATCGCAACGGCCGAAGACGACACCCCGCTGCTGACGCGCGCCGCCAGCAAGTTGAACGAAAATCTCTACGCCTCTACCGCACTGGAAAAAGGCACCGGCAAAATCAAAACGCTACAAATTACCCACCTGCCGCTGCAACAGACCGGCGAAGAAAAAGCCGCTCGCACCATTGCTATTAGCTACATGGCCGCGCTGATGCGCCAGTTTGAAACGGCACTCACGGTGGATCAAAGCTTGGGCAAAGTGGCCACCCTGCTGGAAAAAGGCAAAGGTTCACGCTTTTACCAACAGCAGGTCGGTGCGATCCGTTATGTTGTGTCAGACAACGGCGATAAAGGGGTAACTTTCGCTGTTGAACCGGTTAAGCTGACGTTATCCGAGCCATAACAGCGGGCTATTTAATGACGAAAAGCAAAGCCTTCGTGCTTAATCATCTCTATACTGTTGGGCAGGTAAACTGCCGGTCCGGCAGTGGTTATTTCGACTCTCGCGTTCCCTTGTTGGAGGAAAAAACATGCGTCATCCATTAGTTATGGGTAACTGGAAGCTCAACGGCAGCACTCACATGGTTAACGAACTGATTGCCGCTCTGCGCAATGAACTGAGCAGCGTTGACGGTTGTGGCGTTGCTATCGCACCGCCAGTCATGTACCTGGACCAAGCCAAACACGCGCTGGCTGGTAGCCGCATTGCTCTGGGCGCACAAAACGTTGACGTCAACCTGTCCGGCGCATTCACCGGTGAAGTTTCCGCTGACATGCTGAAAGATATTGGCGCGCAATACATCATCATCGGCCACTCTGAGCGTCGCACTTACCACAAAGAAACCGATGCTGCGATCGCCGAGAAATTTGCCGTACTGAAAACTGCCGGTCTGATCCCTGTACTGTGCATCGGTGAAACTGACGCAGAAAACGAAGCGGGTAAAACCGAAGAAGTTTGCGCACGCCAGATTGACGCCGTGCTGAAAACCCAGGGCGCTGAAGCGTTCAAAGGCGCAGTTATCGCTTACGAACCTATTTGGGCCATCGGTACCGGCAAGTCTGCTACCCCAGCGCAGGCACAAGCCGTACACAAATTTATCCGTGATCACATCGCTAAACAGGACGCTGCCGTCGCTGCAGAAGTGATCATCCAGTACGGTGGTTCCGTGAACGATAAGAATGCCGCCGAGCTGTTCACCCAGCCAGACATCGATGGCGCGCTGGTTGGCGGCGCATCACTGAAAGCCGATGCTTTCGCTGTGATCGTCAAAGCCGCTGCTGCCGCTAAAAAAGCCTGAGTTCACTCGGCTGATAAATGACAAAACCCCGGCTTGCCGGGGTTTTTTTATTGTGGCTCATTCACGCTCAGCGTTTGCTGATTTCATCAAACACGCCACCCGTCGCGAAATGCACCTTCTGCGCCTGTGTCCAACCGCCAAAAGTGTCATCCACGGTGAAAAGCTTCAGTTTCGGGAATTGCTCGGCAAACTTGGCGGCCACTGACGTATCACGTGGGCGATAGTAGTTTTTCGCCGCAATAGTCTGCCCTTCCGGCGTATACAGATACTTCAGATAAGCAGTAGCCACATCGCGGGTACCACGCTTATCAACCACCTTATCTACCACCGACACGGTTGGCTCGGCCAAAATCGATTCACTCGGGGTGATAATTTCAAATTTGTCTTTACCCAGCTCTTTTTCTGCCAACAACGCTTCATTTTCCCAAGCGATCAGCACATCACCGATTCCGCGTTCCACGAAGGTATTGGTTGAGCCACGCGCACCGGAATCCAGTACTTCAACGTTTTTATACAGATCCTTAACGAACGCCTGTGCCTTGGCCTGATCATTATTGTTTTGATGCAACGCATAACCCCAGGCTGCCAGGTAATTCCAGCGCGCCCCGCCGGAGGTTTTCGGGTTCGGTGTAATCACCGACACGCCTGGTTTGATCAAATCCGGCCAGTCATGAATTTGTTTTGGGTTTCCTTTGCGCACCAGAAACACAATGGTCGAGGTATAAGGTGCCGAGTTGTCTGGCAGGCGTTTGATCCACTCTTTATCGATGCGGCCTCGCTCAGCGATAGCATCCACATCGTAGGCCAACGCCAGTGTCACTACGTCGGCCTCAATGCCGTTAATCACCGACGTCGCTTGCTTACCTGAGCCGCCGTGCGACTGCCGCACCGTCACGTTATCCCCAGTCTGCTGCTGCCAATATTTGCCGAATGCGGTGTTATATTCCTGATAAAACTCACGTGTCGGGTCATATGAAACGTTCAGCAATTGGATATCTTTCGCCATGGCACCGGACGCCAGTAACATGATTGTCAGACCTACACCCCATTTACGCATTGACTCGCTCTCCCAGGAAAATAATCGCAACCTCAATCGGTTGATTTAGCATCAGAGCCTGCCAGAAACTTTCCCACCAATTAAAGAATAAAAAATGTTGGGCTATACGATTCTGGAATATAACCACAAAGACATAAAAAAAGCCTCCGCATGCGGAGGCTTCTATTGCCCGGATTAAGACGGGATCAATACAGTTTTTTCGCTGTTTCCAGCCAGTCGCCCTTGAACGGACGCTTCATATTTTCGATCGCATCGATGATGTCATGGTGCACCATCTTCTCGTTTTGGATACCGACGCAACGCCCGCCGTAGCCCTGCAGCAGCAGTTCGATAGCGTAAGCGCCCATGCGAGAGGCAAGAATACGGTCGTAAGCAACGGGAGAACCGCCACGCTGAATATGGCCCAGCACCGTGGCTCGGGTTTCACGTTTGGTTTCCTGTTCGATATGACGAGCCAGCTCATCGATATCGCAAATGTGCTCCGTGATCGCCACGATCGCGTGTTTCTTGCCTTTGGCGATCCCGGCCTTGATTTCGCAAACCAGGTCTTCACGGTTGAATTCAGTTTCAGGCAACACGATAAATTCACAACCACCGGCAATGGCTGCCGCCAGGGTCAGATCGCCGCAGTAGCGGCCCATCACTTCAACGATGGAGATACGCTGATGAGAAGACGAGGTGTCACGCAGGCGGTCAATGGCTTCCACGACGGTTTCAAGCGCGGTGAAGAAACCGATGGTGTAGTCGGTACCGGCCACGTCGTTATCGATGGTGCCTGGCAAGCCGATACAAGGGAACCCTTCTTCCGTCAGGCGTTTGGCACCCATATAGGAACCGTCACCGCCAATAACCACCAGCGCATCAATGCCGCGGTTTTGCAGGTTTTCAATCGCCTTGGCGCGTACGCTGTCGTCTCTGAATTCTGGGAAGCGGGCTGAGCCGAGGAAAGTGCCGCCGCGATTGATCATATCGGACACGCTGTAACGGTCCAATTGTTCCATGCGGTCTTCGTACAAGCCAAGGTAGCCATCGTAAATACCAAAAACTTCCAGACCTTCCGAAAGTGCAGCACGCACAACGCCACGGATCGCAGCGTTCATACCCGGCGAATCACCGCCACTCGTCAGTACACCGATTTTCTTGATCATGACTACCTCTGAACTGTAGATGCAATTTCTTAAGAATTCTGTATTCGCCGATTGTCTTGGAACCACTCAGGCTACAGAAAACCAGCTTTACGGCTTTATTGCTGGATATTATAGCAAAAACACCCAGCTGAATTGATTCAAGTCACGCAATATTGCGGTAAAAAACTGTCATGGCACGCTGAGCTAACGCCACTCTTTGCGCGCTATGCAATCTCACCGTCCCTGTACTGATTATAGCTCCCAACGCCCCTGCTGGCCCGCTGGCACCACAGAACAAGGATCCTGGTGGATGAGAATATCCGCCCCTGGGAAACGATGCAGCAACGCCTGTTCTACTTGCTCGGCCAGAATATGCGCCTGCATCAGCGGCAGCCCATCGTCCATCTCCAGGTGCAACTGAATAAAACGTGTCGGGCCGGATTGGCGGGTGCGTAAATCGTGTGCGCCTTTCACCCCTGGCCAAGAGGAAACCACCTCAATAATGGCCTGGCGTTCTTCGTCCGGCAATGCCCTGTCCAGCAGCGATTGCACAGCCTCATTACCCATCCGCAGCGCGCTGTAAAGAATGTAAACGCCAATTCCCAATGCAAACAATGCATCCGCCCGTTGGAAACCATACCAGCTTAGCGCAAGCGCGATAAGAATAGCACCATTCATCATGACATCTGACTGATAATGAAGCATATCTGCTCGCACAGCCTGACTGCGCGTTTTTCTGACCACCCAACGCTGATAGGTGACCAGCAACAGAGTGCTAAACAACGCAACAACCGTAACCACAATACCTATGCCAGGGTCGCGCAGCGTTTCAGGTGAATAAAGATGCTGGAAGCCCGTCAGAAACAGGAACAGCGCCGAGCCAGAAATAAACATGCTTTGTGCCAGCGCGGCCAATGATTCTGCCTTGCCGTGCCCGAAGGTATGTTCTTCATCGGCCGGCTGCAGCGAGTAGCGCACCACCAACAAGTTGGTCAATGACGCGGCAATATCCACCAGCGAGTCCACCAAAGCCGCTAACAGACTCACCGAACCGGTGTGGTACCAGGCAATAATTTTGATCAGCAACAGTATTGAGGCCAACGCGGTGGCAGCTAGCGCGGCAGACTTCACCAAACGCGCATATTGCGGTTCCATAACCCATCCCGGTTGAACGTTGAGAGGGTCAATATAGCGAAATGATGGACAAAAAAAACCCCGCCATCATGGCGGGGGAAGACAGGGATGGTGTCTATGGCAAGGAAAAACAGGGGACTACTCAGTCATACTTAACTTCTGGGCAGAAGTTTGCTGCAAACCAGAAATTTGTTGCTCCATCTGCTGCATACGCTGCTGATGTTTCTGGTCTAAAACACTTTTTTGCTGTGGCGTCAGTAGGTTATACATTTGGTTGCGTACTCTGGCCATTTCGACCTGGCGCTTAACCTGTTGCTGAGCCATCTCTTCCGCCTGGGCATACACGGCGGCTTCATCAAATTTGTCTGCGGTTACCAGTTTATGCATGGCTTCCATTTCAGCTACATTGACACCAGGCAGATCGTGGCGCGCTTGGCGCATTAAATCGCGCATTTGCTGCCGCTGCTGTTCAGTCAGGCTAACACCGTCAAACATGTGGTGCTGACCAGGCGCTCTGGTCATCGCGTCGTTTCCGGGAGTCGGTACAGTTTCCGATGTAGTGTCAGCAGCGAACGCAGCGGTAGAACCTATTGCCAGCATTGATGCCATAACTAATGCGGTCACCTTACGCATTTTAACTCCTCGTGCTTTCTCACTTTGCGAATCAACGAGGAGCAGTGTACTGCTGCACCTGCAAACATGCGTCAGTGCATGTAAAACTACGTAAAGTCATGGAATGCCAACAGTTGATGACGTATTTTGCGTCAGGAGGAAAAAATACAATGAACAAAATTCTGTTAGTTGACGACGACCGCGAGTTGACCTCGCTGTTAAAAGAACTTCTTGAAATGGAAGGTTTTACTATCGTCGTAGCCTACGATGGTGAACAGGCGTTGTCGCTTCTGGACAGCTCCATTGATCTACTGTTGCTCGACATCATGATGCCAAAGAAGAACGGTATCGATACGCTAAAAGAGTTGCGTCAGCACCACCAGACACCCGTCATTATGCTGACCGCACGCGGCAGCGAATTGGACCGCGTGTTGGGTCTGGAACTGGGTGCCGATGACTACTTGCCAAAACCGTTTAACGATCGTGAGCTGGTCGCGCGTATTCGTGCGATTCTGCGCCGATCCAACTGGAGCGAACAGCAGCAAAATGTCGATACCGGCGCACCCACGCTGGACGTTGACGGTTTGCAGCTCAACCCAGGCCGCCAGGAAGCCAGCTTTGACGGTCAAACGCTGGATCTTACCGGCACCGAATTTACCCTGTTGTACCTGCTGGCACAGCATCTCGGCCAGGTGGTCTCTCGTGAACTGCTGAGCCAGGAAGTATTGGGCAAACGACTGACGCCTTTCGACCGCGCCATCGACATGCATATCTCCAACTTGCGACGTAAACTCCCGAACCGCAAAGATGGCCATCCGTGGTTCAAAACCTTGCGCGGACGGGGTTATTTAATGGTATCAGCAACATGATCAACAGTTTGACGGCACGCATCTTCGCCATTTTTTGGTTCACATTAGCTCTGGTGCTGATGTTGGTGTTGATGGTGCCCAAGCTCGACTCCCGCCAAATGACCTCGCTGCTGGACAGCGAGCAGCGGCAGGGGCTAATGCTGGAACAACATGTCGAGGCCGAGTTGCAAAACGATCCGGCCAACGATCTGATGTGGTGGCGCCGCTTATTCCGTGCCATTGAAAAATGGGCCCCGCCTGGGCAGCGCCTCATTCTGGTTACCAGCGAAGGCCGGGTGATTGGCAACATGCAGCGCAACGAAATGCAGTTGGTGCGTAATTTTATTGGCCAGTCTGATAATTCCGATCATCCCAAGAAGAAAAAATACGGCCGCGTTGAGCTGGTTGGTCCATTTTCCGTTCGCGACGGTGAAGACAATTACCAGCTGTACCTGATCCGCCCCGCCAACAGCCCGCAATCCGATTTTATCAACCTGATGTTCGACCGGCCGCTGCTGCTGCTGATCGTCACCATGTTAATCAGCGCCCCACTGCTGCTGTGGCTAGCCTGGAGCCTGGCAAAGCCGGCACGTAAACTGAAGAATGCTGCCGATGATGTTGCACGAGGCAACCTGAAACAGCACCCAGAACTGGAGGCCGGGCCGCAAGAATTTCTGGCAACCGGTGCCAGCTTCAACCAAATGGTCAGTGCACTGGAACGGATGATGACCGCGCAGCAACGGCTTATTTCTGACATCTCACATGAGCTGCGTACACCGCTGACCCGCCTACAGTTGGCTACCGCATTGATGCGCCGCCGCCACGGCGAAGGGCATGAGCTGGCACGTATCGAAACCGAAGCACAGCGCCTCGACTCAATGATCAACGATCTGTTGGTGCTGTCGCGCGGGCAACAGAAAAGCGAGCTGGTGCGTGAGCGGTTGCTGGCCAACGAGCTTTGGGCTGACGTACTGGATGATGCTGGTTTTGAAGCTGAACAAATGGGTAAACAGCTGGAGGTCACTTCCCCTCCCGGCCCGTGGACGCTGTTCGGCAATGCGGGTGCGCTCGACAGCGCGCTGGAAAACATCGTGCGTAACGCCCTGCGCTACTCAAACACTCACATTGCGGTAGCCTTCAGCGCGGACAACCAGGGCATCACCATTGTGGTTGACGACGATGGTCCTGGTGTCAGTACGGAAGATCGCGAGCAAATATTCCGGCCATTTTATCGTACCGACGAAGCACGCGATCGCGCATCCGGTGGGACAGGATTGGGTTTGGCGATCGTAGAAGCGGCAGTCAATCAGCACCGCGGCTGGGTGAAAGCGGAAGACAGCCCGCTCGGCGGGTTGCGACTGGTGCTGTGGTTACCCCTGCACCAACGCTGATCGGCTAAGACAGCTCGGTCAGATTTTGCTATTCTGCGCCCCTCGTCATGAGGGGCTTTTTACATGCTGAACATTGTTTTATTCGAACCTGAGATTCCACCTAACACGGGCAATATTATCCGCCTGTGTGCCAATACCGGCTTTCAACTGCATCTGATAGAGCCGATGGGTTTCCCGTGGGATGATAAACGTCTGCGTCGTGCCGGGCTGGATTACCATGAATTTGCCAACATCCGACGACATGCCGACTATGCCGCTTTTATTGCCAGCGAAAATCCTCAACGGCTGTTTGCCCTGACCACCAAAGGCACCCCGGCGCACAGCGCGGTCAGCTATCAAGCCGGCGACTACCTGCTATTCGGCCCGGAAACCCGTGGATTGCCTGCTGATATCCTGAACGCGCTACCCGCACAACAAAAAATTCGCATTCCCATGCAAGCGCAAAGTCGCAGCATGAATTTGTCTAACGCCGTTGCGGTCGTGGTGTACGAAGCCTGGCGGCAGCTGGACTACGCAGGCGCTGTGATCAAATCTTAACCAATGACAGTGTCTACTTCAGGGAGGATAATCTTTAAAGATGACTTCTCTGGGGACACAACATGGTGTTGGTCAAGAGTATTATCACGCAAGCGCGCAAGCTCGAGAGCGCGTTGAATCAAGCGCTGCTGCGTTTACCTGACGCAACAGACCACGAGGCTCTGCACGACGTACGTATCAACCTGCGGCGTCTCAGGAGCCTGCTGAGACCATTGCGCGGCACTCCGGGTGTTGCGCAGCTCGACGATGCCGCTGCCAAGCTGGGGAAAATCACCACGCCAATGCGCGATCTGGAAGTGCTGATTACCGAACTGGATCAGCATCAGTTAACGTGGCAGGCCAATACGCGCAAGACCGAACTGCAAAGCCGCAAGCTCGCTTTAACATCGTTACCGCTACTTATCCGCCTCCCCACACTGCTGCATGCCTGGCTAAACATGTTCCTCATAACCAAGCATCGGCATACAAAACACCGTATAGCCCATCAGATAACCCAACAGGTAAAACAAGTGCGCCTGGCGCTTGCCGACTCGTATTACGATCGGCATAGATTACGTCTCTTGGTTAAGCACCTGCGCTATGTCGTGGATGCCTACCCCCAATTTCGCCTCATCACGCCTGACGCTATCGCCCACCTGAAAACGGCGCAAAGCACCCTCGGCCATTGGCACGATCATGTTGTCTGGTACCAGATGGCAGAACATCAGCAAGATCTCTGGCCGCTACTGCCACAATGGCAATCAGCCATTGTGATCGCACAGGAAAATGCAGAGGCAGCATTGCTTTTACTGTCGCAAACACTGAGTACCACAGATAAAAAACACGCCAAATATCACAATCCCAACAAACTGGCCTGAAACATCGCACACACGGCGCTGAAAACACCCACTGCGCCCGAAGATAATGAACTATGTTTTGTAAGGGTTATCGACACTCACCATAGGAAATCGTATGAAAAAACAACGCTTGTGCGTTGCCGCAGCGGTCCTGGCAGCAGGCCTGTTGCTGGCAGGTTGTGCATCAAAAGTAACAACAACAGAGCAGTACTCAGGATTCCTGTCTGATTACAGTAAATTGCAGGAAACCAGCTCACCAAGCGGCCATAAAACGCTACGCTGGATCGATCCTAACTTTAAAGAATCCAACTATCGGGGTGTCTATTTTACCCCCATAGTCTATTACCCAGAGGCGAAACCTAACGCCCGCATCAGCCAACAGACGCTAGACAAAATTAGGCACTACACCGACAAAAGTTTGAGAAAAGCGGTAGCCGAGCGCACCACCATACTCAATAGCCCGGCGGGGCCTCGCGTATTGATCGCCAAAGTGGCGATTACGGCTGTCTCTGCCGAAAATGAAGATATGAAATTCTATGAAGTGGTGCCGGTTGCCGCAGTGGTTGCCAGCACCATGGCCGCAACGGGCCACCGTACGCAAAACACGACGCTGTTCCTCGAAGCTGAGTTGATCGATCAGGATACCGGCAAGACCGTACTGGAAGTCGTACGCAAGAGTTACGGCAGAACTGTCAGCAATGACAGTGCACCCGTGACGGAAGAAGAAGTCAAAGCCGCAATCGATGAAATGGTCGCCGACACGGTCGCGTTCCCGAAACAGGGCTAAGCTTCCTTCGCAGAAATAAAGCACAGGGGGAGCCAAAGCTCCCCCTGTTTGAT
This sequence comes from Serratia sp. CoH_134_PS_4, assembly GCF_058190535.1. Classification (NCBI taxonomy): domain Bacteria; kingdom Pseudomonadati; phylum Pseudomonadota; class Gammaproteobacteria; order Enterobacterales; family Yersiniaceae; genus Serratia; species Serratia sp. CoH_134_PS_4. The sequence goes on along the minus strand of NZ_JBXWKI010000014.1, from coordinate 72,715 downwards.
GTGTTATGCGAAAGGGTTAAATACCGTCGCCGTACTCAAATCCATGGTTGTTACCGTTGAAGTACTGATCCATATCCATGGATGGCGTATCGCTTTCCGGTCGACCGACAAGACGTGCTGGTACACCAGCCGCCGTCGTATGCGGCGGCACCGATTGCAGCACTACCGAGCCAGCGCCAATTTTTGCGCCTTTACCCACTTCGATATTGCCGAGAATTTTAGCACCGGCGCCAATCATCACACCTTCACGGATCTTCGGATGGCGATCGCCACTGGTTTTCCCGGTACCGCCAAGGGTGACAGACTGCAGAATAGACACGTTATTTTCTACCACGGCCGTTTCACCGATTACAATGCCGGTAGCGTGGTCGAGCATGATGCCGCAGCCAATAGTGGCGGCCGGATGGATATCCACGCCAAAGGCGACCGAAATCTGGTTTTGTAGATAAATAGCCAGCGCCTGTCGCCCTTGCAACCAGAGCCAGTGGCCAATGCGATAGGCTTGCAGTGCATGGAAGCCTTTCAGATACAGCAGAGGGGTAGAATATTTATCGACGGCCGGGTCGCGTAGGCGCACCGCCAGAATATCGCGAGCTGCCGAAGCGATCATTTGCTGATCGGCAAAATAGGCGTCTTCCACCACTTCGCGCACCGCAATGGCCGGCATAATTGGATTCGCCAGCTTATTTGCCAGAATATAGCTGAGTGCGCCCCCCAGATTGTCGTGCTTGAGCAGCGTCGCATGGTAAAAGCTAGCCAGCATCGGTTCACATTCAGCCAGCCCTCTCGCCTCTGATTTGATGCTATTCCAGACCTGCTCTAACTCTTCTGACGACATCGGGTTCCTCTCCGCCTTGCAAAACAGGCCACCGCATCGCATCGCGATCAAGTGGCCCAAAACAATTGCTGGGTCGGCATGCCGCCCAGCATATCGGTTTATACCCGTCAAATGTTAAGCCACAGGGTTATAAATTACCCGCTGTGCTTTTCATCTTTTCTGGTGCGCCCTAACAGGCTCAGAGCGGCTTCCCGGGCATTTTTATGGCAATACAACACCTGGTAAATCTGTTCGGTAATCGGCATTTCCACGCCGTAGCGTTGTGCCAACGCCAATACCTCTTTGGTATTGCGATAGCCTTCGACAACCTGGCCGATGCTGTCCTGCGCTTCTTGCACGCCTTTCCCCTGCCCCAGCATAATACCGAAGCGACGGTTGCGCGATTGATTATCGGTGCAGGTTAACACCAAATCGCCCAGACCAGCCATGCCCATAAAGGTCGAAGGATCAGCCCCCAGAGCCGAGCCGAGGCGGCTCATTTCCGTCAGGCCGCGAGTAATCAATGCAGTACGTGCGTTAGCACCAAAACCGATGCCGTCTGACATGCCGGCGCCGATGGCAATCACGTTCTTCACGGCCCCGCCCAGCTGTACACCGATAAAATCGGGATTGCTGTAAACGCGGAAGCTTTTGCCACAGTGCAGCAACAGTTGCAGATCTTCGGCAAACTGCGCATCTGTGGAGGCCAATGCAATCGCGGTCGGCAAACCCGCAGCCAGTTCTTTGGCGAACGTCGGCCCTGAGACCACCGCCAGCGGGATAGCATCACCTAGCGCTTCACGCGCTACGTCCTGCAACAACCGGCCCGTTTCCGCTTCCAGCCCCTTGGTCGCCCACACGATGCGGGCATCCGGGCGCAGATGGGGTTTTAACTGACGCAGCACATCGCCGAACACATGGCTGGGTACCACCACCAGCACATCGCGGCTGGCAGCCAGCGCGTGCGCCAGATCGGCTTCGAGCAATAACGTGTCGGGGAAAGCGACGTCGGGAAGAAATGCCTGGTTGCAGCGATCGCGCTGCATTTTTTGAATCTGCTCGGGATTATGGCCCCACAGCACCACAGAGTGGCCATTACGCGCCAGCGTAATGGCTAATGCGGTGCCGTACGAGCCGGCACCGATAACGGTCATTGAAGCATTGACGGTGTTCATCAGGCATCCTGATGTGGTGCGGCACCTTCGCCTTCCGCCTGCTGTTGCAGATAGTTCATGAACAGCGCGTCAAAGTTAACCGGTGCCAGGTTCAACTGCGGGAATGTACCGCGAGAAACCAGGCTGGTGATGCACTCACGTGCATACGGGAACAGAATGTTCGGGCAGTATGCACCCAGGCAATGCGCCAGCTGCGTACCATCGATGCCCGCTACGGAGAAGATGCCCGCCTGCTGCACTTCACACAGGAACGCAGTTTCTTCACCCAGAGATGCAGTCACGGTTACGCGCAGTACAACTTCATACACTTCGTCAGCCAACTGGCTGGAAGCTGTATCTAGATCCAGTTTAACTTCCGGCTGCCATTCTTGCTGGAAAACCTGCGGAGCGTTTGGCGCTTCGAAGGAGATATCCTTGGTGTAAATGCGCTGAATCTGGAAAGCCATCTCTGTGCTGTTTTGTTCTGACATGTGTGTAATACCCTTGGTTAAACGTCCTTATTGACACTCAGTAACCGGCAGCCGCCCGCTTAAAGCAGCGGATCCAGACCACCACGAGTATCGAGTTCATATAAATCATCGCAGCCGCCGATATGTTGGCCATCGATGAAAATCTGAGGCACGGTGGTGCGCCCACTGCGCGCAATCATCGCTTCGCGTTTTTCATTATCGCCATCAATGGCGATTTCGTTAAACGCAGCGCCCTTACTGTTCAGCAACGCTTTGGCGCGATGGCAGAACGGGCAGGTCGCTTTGGTGTAGATATCAATGTTAGCCATGAATTACCACCTCAAATACGTTAAACAATTACTTACCGCGCACCAGTGGCAGGTTTTCCCCGCTCCAGCCGGCAATGCCGTCTTTCAGCGTAGTGACGTTTTCGAAACCGGCTTTGCTCAGATTTTCTGCAGGTTCACGGGAGGTCGTGCCATTGGCACAAACCACGATGATTGGCTGAGCCTTGTGTTTTTCCAGCTCGCCCAGGCTGCCGCTTTTGATTTCGCTGGCGGTCAGGTTGATGGCGTTGGCCAGGTGGCCTCTGCGGAAATCATCACGGCTGCGGGTATCTACCACAACGGCATCTTCTTTATTAATCAGGCGAGTGGCTTCACCACGGGTGATCTCTTTCACCTTTGAGAAACGGCTCTTGAACGTCATGACGATCACCGCAACCAGCAGGGCAATCCAGGCCAGGCTCAGTATGGGATGCTTGCTAACGAATTGCATAATTTCTTGCAGCATGGGGTATAACAACTCCCGTCAGTTAAGGGAAAAAATAACTCAAGGTTCCAGAGTATACCTGCCGAGTGCAGCAAATACAGCCAATAAGCAAGCGCTATTGCAGAAACTGCGGGCCACGCTGAGAAATTCTCGGTGTCAGAGCATAAAAGGCCGCCTTGTTCACTGCAACTTTGATCTCTCTGGGCTCTTTTTAAGCGGCCACGTTGTAAAATCAGGCAGTTTTCGAGGGTGAATAGCCATCAACCCGATCGCGGATTGATGGCTATTCACAACTTAGAAGTTCATAACGAGGTTAATGCAATGTCGAGTAACAAAAAGCCGATGGTACTGGTGATTCTGGACGGTTATGGCCACCGCGAGGAGCAACAGGACAACGCCATTCTGAACGCAAAAACACCGGTGATGGATCGTCTGTGGCAACAGCAGCCGCACACACTGATCGCCGCGTCTGGACTGGATGTCGGCCTGCCTGACGGCCAAATGGGCAACTCTGAAGTTGGTCATGTTAACTTGGGCGCCGGGCGCATTGTTTATCAGGACCTGACGCGACTGGACAAGGAAATAAAAGAAGGTGATTTCTTCACCAACGCAACGCTGACGGCCGCGGTCGATAAAGCCGTTCAAGCAGGCAAAGCGGTGCATATCATGGGGCTATTGTCACCGGGCGGTGTACACAGCCACGAAGACCATATTATGGCGATGATTGAACTGGCCTCACAGCGCGGTGCCAAAGCCGTTTATCTGCACGCTTTTCTGGATGGCCGTGATACCCCGCCACGCAGTGCAGAAACCTCCCTGCAACGCTTTAGCGACACCTTTGCCAAGTTGGGTACCGGGCGCATTGCGTCGCTGATTGGCCGCTATTACGCCATGGACCGTGATAACCGCTGGGACCGCGTGCAACTGGCCTATGACCTGCTGACTCAGGCCAAGGGCGAATACGTTGCCGACAACGCGGTTGCTGCCCTGCAGGCGGCCTATCAGCGCGGTGAAAACGACGAATTCGTGAAGCCGACTGTACTCCAGGCTGCGGGGGAAGCGGCCGCCGAGCTCAATGACGGCGACGCACTGATTTTCATGAACTTCCGCGCCGATCGCGCACGTCAGATCGTTCGCGCCTTCGTCAATAAAGATTTCGACGGGTTCCCGCGCGACAACGTCATCAACTTTGGTGATTTCGTCATGCTGACCGAATACGCCGCCGATATCAAAACCCCCTGCGCCTATCCACCGGCATCGCTGAACAACACCTTCGGCGAATGGTTGATGAAGCATGACAAAACGCAACTGCGTATCTCGGAAACCGAAAAATACGCGCACGTGACTTTCTTCTATAACGGTGGCGTTGAAGAACCTTTCGCTGGGGAAGATCGGGTTCTGGTCAATTCACCGAAGGTCGCTACCTATGATTTGCAACCTGAAATGAGTGCCGCAGAGCTGACCGACAAACTGCTGACCGCCATTGGCAGCGGCAAATACGACGCCATCATATGTAATTACCCTAATGGTGACATGGTGGGGCACACCGGCGTCTATGACGCGGCAGTGAAGGCGGTAGAAACGCTGGATAACTGCATCGCTCAGGTTGTCGAGGCGGTTAAGGCCGCCGATGGGCAGCTGTTGATCACCGCCGATCACGGCAACGCCGAACAAATGCGTGATCCGGCAACCGGTCAGGCTCATACCGCCCACACCAGCTTGCCCGTGCCGTTGATTTACATCGGCAAGCCTGCCAGCGCAGTCAATGGGGGTAAGCTTTCCGACATCGCACCAACCATGCTGACACTGATGGGAATGGAAATCCCGCAAGAGATGACTGGTAAGCCGCTGTTCATCGTGGAATAATCCTTCCCTATGAGGGAAAAGGCGTTTTTTGCACTATCAAGGGTAACCCGAAGCGCAAACACAGGCAGCCAATCGCTGCCTGAACGCACTGCGCCAAGGAAGTTAACCACCATGTGCGCCAGCGTATTTTACGCTGGCGTCTTGTTGTTGCCGCTCGCCAGCCAGGCTGCGGAAGACAACAAATCCCAACTCAAAGACATCCAGCAAAGTATCGCCGAGAAAGAAAAGGCGGTTAAGCAGCAGCAACAACAGCGCAGCTCTTTGCAGGATCAACTGAAGCAGCAAGAAAAAACTATCGCACAGGCAAGCCGCCTGTTACGCGACACGCAAGGCACATTGAACCAGTTGGGGAAAGACATCTCCGGTTTGAACGCTTCAATTGCCAAGCTGCAAAAACAGCAATCCACCCAGCAGAATATCCTCGCAAAACAGCTTGATGCTGCCTTCCGACAAGGACAGCACAGCGCAGTGCAATTGGTTCTTAGTGGTGAAGAGAGCCAGCGCAGCGAGCGTATTTTGGCCTACTTCGGCTACCTGAACGAAGCACGGCAAAAAACGATTGAAGAACTCAAGCAAACCCGTGCCGAACTGGCGAAGCAGAAAACAACGCTAGTGGCCAAGCAAGGCCAGCAAAAATCGCTGTTAGGCGAGCAACAAACACAGCAGCAAAAGCTGGAGCAGGCACGCGGCGCACGTAAGAAAACGCTAACCGCACTCGAAGCCTCGCTGGAAAAAGATCAGCAACGTCTGGTGGAACTACGCCAGAACGAAACCCGCATGCGAGACCAGATTGCGCGTGCCGAACGTGAAGCCCGTGCTCGTGCTGAACGCGAAGCACGTGAAGCGGCCAAGGTACGTGAACAGGTTCGTGTTAAAGAGCAGCAAGCGAAAAAAACCGGCACCAGCTATAAACCAAGCGAAGCCGACCGCTCGCTGATGGCCCGAACCGGCGGCCTGGGCCGACCAAACGGGCAAGCAATATGGCCAGTACGCGGCCGCACCCTGCACGGTTTTGGCGAACAACTGCAAGGTGAGTTACGCTGGAAAGGTATGGTCATTGAGGCCAGAGAAGGCAGCGAAGTAAAAGCGATCGCCGATGGCCGCGTATTGCTGGCCGACTGGCTGCAAGGTTATGGGCTGGTTGTCGTCATCGAACACGGTAAGGGTGACATGAGCCTGTATGGCTATAACCAAAGTGCACTGGTCAACGTCGGTGCGCAGGTGCGAGCAGGTCAACCGATAGCCTTAGTCGGCACCAGCGGGGGTCAGGGCACACCATCGCTTTATTTCGAAATTCGTCGCCAAGGTCAGGCCGTTAACCCACTACCGTGGTTGGGAAGATAGATTTGCGCTATATCAAAACCCGTACTGTCGTACTGATTGGCTGTCTGTTGCAAGTCTGCACTGCACAGGCAGGGAAACTGTCCATCGTCATCGATGACGTGGGTTATCGTCCGCATGAAGAAGGCGCTGTACTGCAAATGCCAACGGCGATATCAATCGCCGTATTGCCTAATGCCCCCCATGCCCGTTTGATGGCCACCCGCGCCCACAGTCAGGGCCGCGAAGTGCTGATTCATATGCCAATGGCACCGCTCAGCAAGCAACCGTTGGAACGTGATACATTGCAGCCTTCCATGAGTAGCGAAGAGGTCCAGCGCATTATCCGCAATGCGGTTAATAATGTGCCCTATGCGGTGGGTATGAATAACCATATGGGCAGCGCCATGACGTCTAGCCTGCCAGGCATGCAAAAAGTCATGCAGGCACTCGACAGTTATCAGCTTTATTTCCTCGACAGCATGACCATCGGTAACAGCCAAGCTACCCGAGCGGCGGCCGGAACGCACGTGAAGGTCATCAAGCGTAAGGTGTTCCTGGACGATACTGCCAACGAAGCCGATATCCGACGTCAATTCAACCGTGCGGTAGACTTGGCACGCCGTACGGGATCGGCCATCGCGATTGGTCACCCGCGTCCAGCCACCGTGAAGGTGCTGCAGCAAATGCTACCAACGCTACCAGCGGATATCGTGCTGGTAAAACCCAGCGCATTGCTCAACGAACCACAGGGCAACAGCAGCGGCGGCAATAATTATGTTCCACCGCCGGTAAAACAGCCGAAACCACAGCCGAAGAACCCGTTCACCGGTGGCATCAAGCAGTGTAAGGTCAAGTTGCCGAAAGAAAAAGTCAACGCGAGCACGGTGATTAACGTGATCGGTGAAAGCGTAGCGCAATCGCCAGCGGTGACATTCATCAAACGCCAGTGGCAACGCTGGGCGGACACTGCACCAGCGAAACCAAAAGCATAAAAAAAGGCCGGGATTCCGGCCTTTTTTACAATCAATCCCAGCTCAACACCACTTTCCCGGATTGACCGGAACGCATGGCGTCAAAGCCATCTTGGAACTGGTCGATAGAGAAACGATGGGTAATAATCGGCGTCAGATCCAAACCAGACTGGATCAGTGCAGCCATCTTGTACCAGGTTTCAAACATCTCACGGCCGTAAATCCCTTTGATAAACAGCCCTTTGAAGATCACCTGATTCCAGTCGATCGACATGTCAGACGGCGGAATCCCCAGCATGGCAATGCGGCCACCGTGGTTCATCGCGTTGAGCAGTGAACGGAATGCCGGTGGTGCGCCGGACATTTCCAACCCCACGTCGAACCCTTCAGTCATGCCCAATTCAGCCATCACGTCGTTCAGATTTTCTTTGCTGACGTTTACCGCACGGGTCACACCCATTTTGCGCGCCAAATCCAGACGGTATTCGTTAACATCGGTGATCACCACATGGCGAGCACCAACGTGTTTACACACGGCTGCGGCCATGATGCCGATCGGCCCAGCACCGGAAACCAGCACATCTTCGCCAACCAGATCAAATGACAGTGCGGTGTGCACCGCATTGCCGAAGGGGTCAAAAATAGACGCCAGCTCATCGGAGATATTGTCTGGGATCTTGAACGCGTTAAACGCCGGGATCACCAGATATTCAGCAAACGAACCAGGGCGGTTCACACCGACACCCGTCGTGTTGCGGCACAGATGCGTACGGCCGCCACGGCAGTTACGGCAATGGCCGCAGGTGATATGGCCTTCACCGGAAACACGGTCACCGACGTTGAACCCTTTGACTTCCTGACCGATGGCAACCACCTCACCCACGTATTCGTGGCCGACCACCATAGGTACCGGGATGGTTTTCTGCGACCATTCATCCCAGTTATAAATATGAACATCGGTACCGCAGATCGCAGTTTTACGGATTTTAATCATGATGTCGTTATGGCCCAGCTCCGGCTGAGGCACATCGGTCATCCAAATCCCTTCTTCCGCTTTCAATTTTGACAATGCTTTCATGGTTTTACCTTATGCAATAACGCCAAGATCTTTACCGATACGAATGAACGCCGCAATCGCACGTTCAATTTGCTCCGGGGTATGATCGGCGGACATCTGGGTACGGATGCGCGCCTGGCCTTTCGGCACCACCGGATAGAAGAAACCCGTCACATAAATGCCTTCCTTGAGCAGCGCATTGGCGAAATCCTGCGCCAGTTTTGCTTCACCCAACATCACTGGGATGATGGCGTGATCGGCCCCGGCCAGCTCAAAGCCTGCCGCGGTCATTTTTTCACGGAACAGGCTCGCATTGGCCCACAGACGATCACGCAATGCGTCACCGTGCTCCAGCAGTTCCAGCACTTTAATCGAAGCGGCAACGATCGCCGGCGCCAGCGAGTTGGAGAACAGATAAGGACGCGAACGCTGACGCAGCCATTCCACCACCTCTTTCTTCGCCGCGGTATAGCCGCCAGAAGCCCCGCCCAACGCCTTGCCCAACGTGCCCGTAATGATGTCAACACGCCCCATCACGTCGCAATATTCGTGAGTACCACGCCCATGAGCACCAACAAAACCCACCGCGTGGGAATCATCAACCATCACCAACGCCTGGTATTGATCCGCCAGATCGCAAACCCCTTTCAGGTTGGCAATCACGCCGTCCATTGAGAACACACCGTCGGTGGCGATCATGATGTGGCGTGCACCGTCAGCCTTGGCTTGCTTCAGCTGTGCGGCCAATTCGGTCATATCGTTATTAGCGTAACGATAACGTTTTGCCTTACACAACCGGACACCGTCAATGATCGACGCATGGTTCAGCGCATCAGAGATAATGGCATCCTCCGGGCCCAGCAGGGTTTCGAACAACCCACCGTTAGCATCGAAGCAGGAGGAGTACAGGATAGCGTCTTCCATCCCGAGGAAATCAGCCAGCTTTTGCTCCAACTGTTTATGACTGTCCTGAGTCCCACAAATAAAGCGTACCGACGCCATACCGAAACCGTGGCTGTCCATGCCAGCCTTGGCCGCGGCAATCATCGCCGGGTGGTTAGCCAAACCCAGATAGTTGTTAGCGCAAAAGTTAATCACATGACGGCCATCAGCAACGGCAATATCCGCCTGCTGAGCAGTGGTGATAATGCGCTCTTCTTTGAACAGCCCTTCGCTACGGGTGGTTGCAAGTTGTTGTTCCAACTGCTGATAAAAAGACGCGGACATTCGGTTATCTCCAGGATTGGTCTGTTTTCAACATATTTTACTGATTTGTAACCAAACTGACGAGAAACTGCGGGAGAGAATATGAAAATTGCAGCAGATATCACGGCAAAGTGCTGCCGGACTCGACATCTCGGGATATTCGGAGCCCGTCCGATGTTTGCGGCGACATGAAATGCTATTATAAGCGGCATTGAGCGTGGGGCACCGTGTCCCACCGGGCAGAATAACAGGGGTAACCCAATGATTATCGTTACTGGTGGCGCCGGCATGATCGGCAGCAACATCATTAAAGCGCTGAATGACACAGGGTATCGCGATATCCTGGTGGTCGATAACCTGAAAGACGGCACCAAATTCGCCAATCTGGTGGATCTCGACATCGCCGACTATATCGACAAAGAAGATTTCATCGCCAATATCGTGGCCGGTGACGATCTGGGCGAAATCGATGCAATCTTCCACGAAGGTGCCTGTTCGTCCACCACCGAGTGGGACGGCAAGTACATGATGGACAACAACTATCAGTACTCCAAAGATGTGCTGCATTACTGCCTGGATCGTGAGATTCCGTTCCTGTACGCCTCGTCTGCAGCCACCTACGGCGGTCGTGAAGAATTTATCGAAGAGCGTCAATTCGAAGAGCCGCTGAACGTCTATGGCTATTCCAAATTCCTGTTCGACCAGTATGTACGCGAAATCCTACCGCAAGCCGACTCACAAATTTGCGGCTTCCGGTACTTTAACGTTTACGGCCCACGTGAAGGCCACAAAGGCGGTATGGCCAGCGTCGCATTCCACCTGAACAACCAGATCAACCGCGGTGAGAATCCAAAACTGTTCGACGGCAGCCAAGACTTCAAGCGTGACTTTATCTACGTTGGCGACGTGGCAGCCGTGAACCTGTGGTTCTGGAAAAGCGGCGTCTCCGGCATCTTCAACTGCGGCACCGGCCGGGCGGAAACCTTCCAGGCCGTGGCCGACGCAGTCGTCGACTTCCATCAGAAAGGTACGGTAGAAAATATCCCGTTCCCAGAAAAGCTAAAGGGCCGCTATCAGGCATTTACCCAAGCCGATCTGACCAAGCTGCGCGCTGCCGGCTATGACGCACCGTTCAAAACGGTCGCCGAAGGCGTGAAAGAGTACATGGCTTGGTTAAACCGCACCGCTTAAGCTGAAGGGAATCACCCCGGGTATGAAAATACTGGTTATCGGCCCTTCATGGGTTGGCGATATGATGATGTCGCAAAGTCTCTACCGCACCCTGAAGGCCGAGCACCCGACGGCAGAAATTGATGTGATGGCACCGGCCTGGTGCCGTCCATTACTGGCGCGTATGCCGGAAGTCAATCAAGCGCTGTCGATGCCGTTAGGCCACGGCGCATTGGCACTCGGTGAGCGTCGTCGTTTGGGGCATGCCCTCCGCGCTAACGGATACGATCGCGCTTACGTGTTACCAAACTCATTCAAATCCGCACTCGTGCCATTCTTTGCCAACGTGCCGCAGCGCACCGGCTGGCGCGGGGAAATGCGCTACGGCCTGCTGAATGATGTTCGCGTGCTGGACAAGGCCGCCTTCCCGCTGATGGTGCAACGTTATGTGGCGCTGGCCTACGACAAACAGCGCATTCAACGCGCAGAAGATCTGCCGCAGCCGCTATTGTGGCCGCAACTGCAGGTCAGCGACGAAGAAATTGCGGAAACCACCGCCGCCTTCAATCTGACCGATCACCGACCGATTATCGGTTTTTGCCCAGGTGCCGAATTTGGCCCGGCAAAACGCTGGCCACATTATCACTATGCCTCTCTGGCGCAGAAGTTGATCGACCAAGGCTATCAAATCGCCCTGTTTGGCTCTGCCAAAGATAATGAGGCGGGCGAGCAAATTCGCGCGGCGCTGGATGACGACGCACGCGGTTTTTGCATGAACCTGGCTGGGGAAACCCAGCTTGAACAAGCGGTGATCCTGCTCGCTTCCTGTTCGGCTGTGGTCAGCAATGATTCCGGCCTGATGCACGTTGCAGCCGCATTGAACAAACCGCTGATAGCCCTGTATGGCCCAAGTAGCCCGGACTTCACCCCACCGCTGTCCGACAAGGCCAAAGTGATCCGCTTAATCAGTGGTTACCATAAGATACGCAAAGGCGATGCCGATCAGGGTTACCATCAAAGCCTGATCGATATACAGCCACAGCAGGTGTTGGACGCGCTGACGCCGTTACTTGCCGCCAGCGAGGAATAAGCATGCAGGTGTTGATTGTAAAAACGTCCTCCATGGGGGATGTACTCCATACGCTACCGGCGTTAACGGATGCCATGCAGGCCATTCCCGGCATCCGTTTTGACTGGGTGGTAGAGGAGGGGTTTAGCCAAATTCCCACTTGGCACCCGGCGGTGGACCGTGTGATCCCGGTGGCAATCCGCCGTTGGCGCAAAAATTGGTTTGGCAGTGAAACCCGCCAGCAACGTTGTGACTTCAAACGTGTGGTGCAAGAGCGCGACTACGATGCGGTGATAGACGCCCAGGGGCTAATCAAAAGCGCGGCGCTGATCACCCGTATCGCCAAAGGCAGCAAGCATGGCCAGGACAGCAAAAGCGCCCGCGAACCCTTTGCCAGTTGGTTCTACAACTTTCGCCATGACATCGACAAGCGGCAACATGCCGTCGAACGTACGCGTGAGTTGTTCGCCAAAAGTCTGGGCTACGAAAAACCCGACAGCGTCGGCGATTACGCCATTGCCGCCCGCTTTCTCAATCATCTACCGGCCGACGCCGGGCAATATCTGGTGTTTCTGCACGCCACCACCCGCGATGATAAACACTGGCCGGAATCTCATTGGCGCGATCTGATTAAACTGATGGCGCCAAGCGGGCTGAAGATCAAATTGCCGTGGGGTGCGGAACACGAACGCCTGCGTGCACTGCGTTTGGCGGAAGGCTTCCCGCATGTGGAAGTTTTGCCAAAGCTTAGCCTGCAGCAGGTTGCCGAAGTGCTGGCCGGCGCAAAAGGCGTGGTTTCGGTCGATACCGGCCTCAGCCACCTGACCGCCGCGCTCGACAGGCCGAACATCACGCTGTTTGGGCCCACAGATCCAGGCTTGATAGGTGGTTACGGGCAGAATCAACATTCCCTGATATCTCCGGAAAAAAACATGGCGACTATCACCGCCGATTCCGTCTGGGACGAGCTGCAAAAGGTTATTGGATGAAAAAGCTGCACATTATCAACTTAGGGAAAATGGGCGGTGTTGAACGCCTGTTCCTGCAGTATATCAACGACACAACCGACGGCAGTAACGAGGTGATTTGTATCAGCAGTGAGATCGGCGAAGAGATCCGCCGTCAAATGCCTGACCAGAAAGTCACATTTGCCAACCGGCTGATTAATTCACTGCCGCTGCGTTGCCCACAATTCTTGCGCAAATACCTGCTCAAAAGAAAAATCGAGAAGGCCAACGCCGACGTGGTCATCGTTTGGGATTTGGTGCCCGGTCTGGCCGCTAAGCCTAAACGCGGCAAAATGATTTATTACGACCATGGCTGTTCATGGCGCTATCCGAAAAACCACAAGACATTACGTTTTCTGGCCATGCTGGACGGTTGTATCTCGGCGTCCTACGCCTCTAAACGGGTGATGGCGCTGCGGTTCAATCTGCCCTGCCCGAATCACGTGGTGATCAATCGACTGAAAACGCCCTCAGGGATCAGCGATAGCCTGAAACCGCTCAGCAAACCGATCAGAATAGGTACTGCGTCACGGTTGGTCAGCCTGAAAGGCATCAGCGTATCATTATTGATGATGCAGGAGCTGCTGCGCCGCGGGCACGATGTCACCCTGGAAATTGCAGGCAAGGGGCCAGACAGAGCTGAATTTGAAGCCTTGGCGGAAAAACTCAAACTGGGCGACCGAGTCACCTTCAGCGGTTTCCAGGATAACGTAGCGGATTTCTTCAACCGCACGCATATCTATATGAGTACGCCAATCACCGAGCCCTTCGGCTTATCCTGTATGGAATCGCTGTATTTTGGCGTACCGGTAATTTTCCCGCAGGTCGATGGCCAGCCTGAAGTGATTAAAGACGGGCTCTGCGGCATTGGCTTGACCCCCTCGGTAACGATTGAAGAACACCAACGGCTAACGGGCATCAAGGTGGATTTCCCTCACGATGTTTATGACCCGGTTAGTGATACGTTGGTAATGCCTAAGTTGTTGTCGCACCTTGAGTGCGCAGATGCGGTGGAAAAACTGATGAATCCCGCAGACTATCAAAACATGAGCCGACACGCACAGCGCTATCCCATCGAACATTTCAGCTATGCTTTGTTCAAAACCGAGTTTGATGACGCGCTAAAATCATTTGTTGCCCAACCGTAATGTGAGCCGGAAACCAAGCCCCATGCTACTCAAAGAAACCACACCGCACCCTGCCTTCAGTTATCTGATCTATTTGGGATGTGCTATCGCGTTTTGCACTATCCCCTTCGGCTCCGACACCGGGCGCAATATCTTTTATATTTCCAGTTATATCTCGTTCATCGCCGTATGTTTAAACCTAAAGTATTACGTTAAAAACAAAAGAAACCTTATCGTGCCTGTTCTGTTCTTCTGCGTAGGTATGGGCAGTATTTTCTGGTTGCAGTATTTCAAACAGCCGGGCGAGTACATTAATATTTACCGCTCTTATATGTCGACCGGTAAATTGCAGATTGCCACCGCATTTATTTTGCTGATTGCGGTAAATGAACGTCTTTGCATGCAACGCGCATTCATTGTAATTGCGTTGCTGGCAGGCATTGCGGTCAACGGTTATTCCCTCTATCAGGGCTTGTGGCTGGATATTGGTCGCGTAGAGATTAACTTCGATCGCGCTACCGTTGCCGCCTATTTGATTACCGCCATCAATTTGGTGATGATGCAGTCAATACTGATGCTACGGACAAAATACCGCATCCCGTTGTACATTATCGGCTTCTTATTCACCTTCTCAACGCTGGTGCTCACCGGAACGCGGGCGGCAATGCTGGTGTACCCGGTTGCGGTTGCCCTGTCGATATTGGCGACGAAGAACCTGATCTCCCATAAGCATAAGATACTGTTGGTCGCCTCAGTGCCGCTGTTACTGCTCGTTAGCGGCTTCGTTTTCAAATCACAGATAGAACAACGTATTGCCGATTTTAAAACTAATATGCAACTGGTGAATACTCCCGAAATCGATAACTCAATTATGTCCCGTCTTTCGATGCAAATCATTGGCGTTCGCACAGGTACTATGGCGCCGTTAGGGCAATCTGCAGAACAACGCGGGGAGGAAATCAAAGCTATAGTTGCCAAACAGCCAGAATTGTATGGTGTCATGCCTTACATCAACGTGCATCTGCACAACGAACTGCTAGAGACCTATTCACTCAAAGGGGTCTGGGGCGTGCTGTTTTTACTGGCGCTCTACGTTGGCCTACTTGTTTCTTCACTTAAGCCCTACCGCAACGCATTACTGCTGGGAGTGACATTCAGCCTGTTTGTATATGGGCTCAGCGACGTCATCTTCTTCAGCACCGAAGGCACTGCCATGTTCTGCCTGGCGATTATTGCCAGCGTACTGTCAGTGAAGAAAACGCCACCCGCGCAGGATTAAAACCATGCACTCTTCGCCGCCTCTGCTCAGCGTTATTGTGCCATTTTACAATAACGAAGACTTCGTGGTCGCCAGCCTGAGTTCGCTGTTCAACCAGATTGGCGATGATATTGAAGTGGTCATCATTGATGACGGTTCAACAGATGCATCCGCTGGGCGAGTCAGCGAACTGCTGGCCAAATGGCAGCATCCGCATGTCACCTTTATCTCGCAAAAAAATGGGGGTATCGCCAACGCCCGCAACGTCGGGCTGCATCATGCTCAAGGGCGCTATATTACCTTCCTTGATGGCGATGATTTATTGAGTGACGACTATCTGAGCATCCTGCGTCCACTGCTGATTGCCGATGAAGACGATCTGATCGATTTCAATTACCAGAAGTTTACCGACATTCCGCCAGTGCAACCCGCCGTTACGACCATACAGCGTAGCGTTTATGATTTTGCTAATCACGGCCTTGCCTGCCTCACCCCTTTGTTTGCCAACTCGATGTGGCACCTCTGGAGCCGGGTCTATAGACGAAGTCTGCTTGAGGGTGAGTCATTTGAAAACGGTCGGCGTTATGAAGACGTGATCTTCACGCCTTTCCAGTATTTCAAAACCCAGAAAATTGCTCATCTCGATCACGTGCTTTATTTTTATCGCGACAACAGTCACGGGATTACCCGTAATGTTAAAGCCAAAGACATTGAAGATATGCTGTTTGCTATCGACAAGATGCTGCTCTTTATTGACCAGCATCCGGGGGATGAACCGTTGCGACAGTTGGCGGCGTTAATGCTCGCCAACTGTTTCTCTGAGGTGAAAAGCATGTCGAAGGTATTGTATGGCTACTACTATTACCCAGCTGAGGCGCTGCATATCTTTAAACGCCTGGCCGACGTATGCCGTAATAGCGCGGTGCCACGTAAAAAAATCCGGCAAATGCATTACGCGTGGGTAGATACCTGTTTGTCAAAAATCCGCTGGCGATTAAAAAAGCGCTAAATTCACGCCTTATCCAACGACAGGTGATCCACTATCTCATCGTAAATCCGCTGTGGCTGGATCACGCCCATTGGGCTTTCCGCCTCAAGCGGCATGGTATAGCCAGTGCGAGATACCTGAATAATTCGATGAAGCTCCAAATCCTGAATGGGTCCGGTAGAACGTGAGTCGGCAGTCACAAACAGACTGATGGTTTTTACCTTCAGCGCGACCGCCAGATGCAGTGGCCCGGTATCGCCGGTGATCAGGACGTGGAAACTGTCGATCAACGTCAACAACGCCTGTAACCCCGTTTTCCCAATCCTATTGTCCACGCAAGCTCGGGTTTCAGGATTGACCTGATTCAGGAACTGCTGTGCCTTCCCGTCATCAAAAGGCCCACCAATCAGCACAATACGCACGTTGGCCTGCTTAGCCACCAGTTCGTCGGCAAGCCGGACGAAATGTGATACAGGCCAGCAACGTGACTCGGTTGAAGCCCCCAGCTGAAACCCAATCGTACAGCGATCGCGGCTTTTTACACCCGGCTGGTAAGGCGCTGGAATTTCCATTGTTGGATCATCGCTGCGGCAACCCAGGATAGAAATCAGCTCCAGCTTACGACGAATAAAGTGACCGTAGTAATGGAAGATGTAATTGGTCAACCAGGGTTCAAGCCCACAAATACCGGAACTGTAATTATCCCTGATAATGTATTTGGCCCCGGATAATACGGCGCTGATAATGTCATACGGCAGATGTGAATGCAGGATAAGCGCCAAATCCGGCTGATGCTCACGTAATGACTTCAACAGCGGGCGCATGGTTTTTATTTTACTGTCCCAATACACCACACGATCATAGTAGCGACCGTTCTCAACCAACTCCTGATTCTTTTTATGCACCACCAGCGTGATGTGCGCGTCGGGATAGCGCTCCCGCATTGCACGTAACGCAGGCGTATTAAACATAAAGTCGCCCAGCGCCGTGGTGGAATAGATGACGATGTTGTCAAACTGAAGCCGACTGTCGAAAGTCGTCTTATCCTGGAAACGGCCGGACTTAGCGGTATAACGGCGCAAAAACCAATCCGCGAGCTTAATCTTCCATTTTTTCGACATGTCAGTTCACTTTAAGTTGATAATACTCGGCCAGCGTCATGCCCACCGTACGCTGCTGCAACCAGGCAAACAGCTGCTCCAAATCACGGTACAACACGTCAATATCCTGCTGCGTTTTAAATGTCGGGCTGCCGCCCGGCATAAACTCGGAAGAGTGAAGCATAAATTCAACGTAGTCATTGCCTTGAGCCAGACAACGCTCCACCACCGACTTCATTTTCTCCAGATTACCGCCGCTTGGCCGCAACCAATTCGCCGACGGCGAGCGCTGCTTGCCACGTAAGCGATCGTAACCTTGTTTCAGCGCATTCATCAGCGCCGAATGTTTATACTGGATGCTCATCGGTACTTCCAGCAGTGATGAGGAACCCGCCCTGGCGATATTGTCAGGATCGATAAAATAGGCGTGTGATGGGAAATGGCGGTAGTCGGTACCGCCATTGCCTTGTGGGTTACCCGGGGAGTATTGCCAGTTAACACGCGGGGTAACCGAACAATCTACCTGATAGCCATATTCCAACAGCAAAGCAGCATAATATTCATTAAACGCCCAACGGCCGGCACGATGGCTGAGCATCTTGGTCTGAAAGCTATCTTCCAACAGCTTGGTCATATGATCGACTTTTGCACGGATTTGATCGGCCGGATACTCGATCAGATAAGGCTTATGGCGCCAGTCGTCATTGGTCAAGGGCGTTAACGGCGGGCTGTTCCAGGCATGCAGGTGCATACCCACTTCCCCACAGCCACGTGCAATGACATCGCGAGCAAACTCGACATATTCTGCATCCACCGCCATTTCATAATTAGTGAGGTACACTGGCTTAAAGCCATATTTCTCACACAGCGCCTGAAAGCGCGGCAAAAATCGCGTGTTTTCGGTCGAAATGCGATCGTGGTTTTGCCACAGATTATCGCCTTCGGTATCAATGGTGATGAGAAACGCCGGTTTAGTCATAAATATCGAGCCTGATATCAACAGAATGCATTATGTTACGCAGGGCGTTTCGCCAGGGCAAACGACTTTACTGCCTGGTTTGGACAACGTTGAAGGCCTTTTGTCTCCCTCGCGCGTTATTTTTTCACTTCACGGCAAGAAAACTGTGCAACAGTAGCCACATGCGATCGGGTCATTTAGAATCAAACATTGGTTTCCCAGAAAGCGACTCATGATGAACGACGCGCCAGCCTTAGCTCCTGATACCTCGATACAGCGTATTCTGATCGTTAAACTTCGCCACCACGGCGACATGTTGCTGACAACTCCGGTCATCAATACTCTGCGGCAAAACTACCCGCAAGCGCAGATTGACGTACTGCTGTATAAAGAAACCCAGGATATGCTGGCCAGCAACCCCGCACTGTCGAATGTCTTCGTTATCGATCGCCAGTGGAAAAAACAGGGGGCAAAAGCACATCTGAATCATGAGCTTAATCTGATCCGGCAGCTCAAGGCGCAGCGTTACGATCTGGTGGTCAATCTGGCCGATCAGTGGCGCAGTGCCCTTCTCACCCGGCTGACCGGGGCACGCATCCGGTTGGGGTTCGACTTCCCCAAGCGGCAGGGTTTTTTATGGCGTCATTGCCACACACATTTGGTGCCGGTTACTGATCACGCCCACCTCCATACCGTCGAACAAAACCTGTCGCTGTTACACCCCTTAGGCCTGCCAACCGTCAGCCAACAGGTGATCATGAGTTATCCGCCCGAGGACTGGCAAACCTGCCAGCAACTGTTACAACAACAGGGCATTACCGATGACTTTATCGTGATACAGCCGACCTCACGCTGGTTCTTCAAGTGCTGGAGTGAAGAAAAAATGGCCGCCACGATAAGTGCATTGCAGGCTGACGGCCACCGGTTGGTGATCACTTCCGGACCAGATGCAAAAGAGCAGGCCATGGTGGAGCGTATTCTGGCGCTCTGCCCGGCACAAGGTGTGGTTTCATTGGCTGGCCAACTGACGCTGCGGCAACTGGCAGCTCTGATCGATCACGCCAAATTGTTTATCGGCGTAGATTCAGTGCCTATGCACATGGCCGCCGCACTGCAAACCCCCTGCATTGCGCTGTTTGGCCCTTCCAAGCTGGTGTTTTGGCGCCCATGGCAGGTGATTGGCCGCGTGATCTGGGCCGGAGACTACGGCACCTTGCCCGATCCAGACGCCATCAATACCGGCACCGATGAACGGTATCTGGACCTTATTCCTACAGACGTGGTGATTGCAGCCGCGCGGAGCACGTTGGTATGAAAGCATTTCGTTTGGCGATCGTTCGCCAAAAGTACCGCCCAGACGGTGGGGCTGAGCGTTTCGTTTCGCGCGCCCTCGAGGCACTGGAACAACAAGACCTCGACCTGAACGTTATCACCCGCGAATGGCAGGGTGATGCCAATCCTGATTGGCACATCCACCTGTGCAATCCGCTGAAATTCGGCCGTATTAGCCGTGAGCGCGGCTTTGCCGAAGCGGCCAGAGCACTGTGGCAGAAAGAAGAATTCGATCTGGTACAGAGCCATGAGCGTATCCCCGGCTGTGATATTTACCGCGCCGGCGATGGCGTACACCGCCGCTGGTTGTTACAACGCGCCCGCCTGCTGCCGGAATGGCGCCGTAAATGGCTGTTCTCAAATCGTTATCACCGTTATGTGATGTGTGCAGAGCGCGCAATGTACGCCGCCCCAGAATTGAAAGCCGTCATCTGCAACGCCGAAATGATTAAACAGGAAATCATCGATGATTTTGGCGTACCCGCCGATAAAATTACGGTGATCTACAACGCCATTGATAATCAAAAGTTCCTGCCTGCAACGGCTGAGCAGCGCCAGCAGCTTCGCGCGCAGTACCAGATCCCACAACAGGCGCATTGCCTGATCTTTGTCGGCTCCGGTTTTGAACGTAAAGGCTTAGCCGCCGCCATCCGTGCCGTTGCAGCCACCGACAGCTATCTTCTGGTGGTCGGCAAAGACAAGGCCGAAAAACGCTATCAGGCGTTGGCGCAATCACTGGGTTGCAGCGATCGCGTGCGGTTTATGGGTGTACAGAAACAGACGCTGCCGTTTTATCAAGCTGCCGATGCGCTGTTGCTACCCACGCTGTATGATCCTTTCCCCAACGTGATTCTGGAAGCCATGTCCTGCGGCTTACCGGTCATAACCAGTACCACCTGCGGCGGTGCTGAGTTTATCACCCAAGGGCATAATGGCTTTGTCACCGATGCTCTCGACGTCCCCGCGCTGATTGAGGCGATCGCGGCGTTACCGCGTCAGGCTTTAGGCTCCGCCATGGGTGAGGCCGCAAGATTGCGTATTATGTCGGCCACCCCGGCTCACCTGTCGGAACAGCTGATATCCCTTTATAACCGGCTGCTGGATTAACTATGCGTATTCTGATGATTATCGATGGCCTACCCGGTGGAGGCGCGGAAAAAGTGGTGCTAACACTGTGCCAGGGCATGCAGCAAATGGGCCATGACGTTAGCCTGATTTCATTACGCGATGTCTGTAACTACCCGATCCCCTCCGGTATTCACTATCAGGTCGTCGCCGATCACAATCGCTCACCCTGGCGTAAAGTGACGGAGCTATCACGCCGTGCTGCCGCACTGGATCACGCGATAGCCGACATTGAGCGCCAACATGGCATCTATGATTTGGTGTTCTCCAACCTGCATAAAACCGATCGCATCGTCAGCCGCAGCAAGTTGCTTTCCTCAGACCGCCTGTGGTTCTGCATTCATGGCATCCTGTCGACGTCCTATCTCGGTCACCGCAAAGGGCTGGATCGTTGGTTGAAACAGCGGAAAATCGCTGCGGTTTACCAAGGCAGAAATATGGTTGCCGTCTCAGAGGCCGTAGGGAACGATTTACAGCAAAACCTGCCGATCCATCCAAGCCGGTTAGCCGTGATCAACAACCCGTTCGATATTGATGCTATTGCACAGCAAGCAGCAGCCCCCTGCGAGCTGGCTGGCCAGGATTACCTGGTGCACGTTGGACGCTTTCATCCACACAAACGGCACGATCGTTTGTTGAAAGCCTATGCGCTGTCGGGCATACAGGCGCCATTGGCCCTGGTTGGAACCGGCAGCGAAGCTAACATAGAAGAAGCGAAACAGCTGGCAAACCAATTAGGTATCGCAGAGCGTGTGCTCTTCCTCGGATTCCAGGCTAACCCCTATCCGTTTATTCGCCATGCATCATTGTTGGTGCTCAGCTCTGACAGTGAAGGCTTTGGCAACGTGCTGGTGGAAGCCCTGCTGTGCGATACGCCGGTAGTCAGCACTCGCTGTCCGGGTGGGCCTGCGGAAATTCTGGAAAAAGCGGGAATGGATAACGCACTGGCGGAGCTCAATGAAAAATCATTGGCAGAAAAAATGGCAGAAATTTACGCCAAACCACCCAAAATCAATCATGACCAATTGCTGAACTATGGATTAACCCCTATTTGCCAGCAGTACCTGGACCTCAAAAAATAAATTAAAGGCAGGGGAAACCCTGCCTTATTTATAATTAATTTAATGCCTGTATTTTATCCCAGACATCATCAACGGGCACATCAATACAGTCGCCCGATTCAGTTTGCAGAATATGATAACGCCCAGACCAGGGGTGCCAAGATTCTTTATCCGTATCGCCAAAGAATACAACCATATCTTTATTCAGTGCCGCAGCCAGGTGCATTTGTCCACCGTCACTGCACAGCACTCTGTCGCATAAATCGAAACCGGCCAGTAATTCACGTACTGACGCCGTTGGATACAGTGCTACACGCTCATTTTGACACAGCGCCAACAGTTGCTCTGCGCGTTTTTGATCGCCGATATCGTCCGGCGTCAATGTCCCCTGCGGGGACCAGAAAATCAAGACACCCGTGTTCTTCTCAGCAAGTAAGCGGTTGATAATTTCAGCATAGCGCTCTATAGGCCAACGTCGTTTAGGGCTACGACTGCTGATGTGAACAGCGCACAATCGATCGACCGGTGGCAGGTATTCTTGCAAACGCTTCGCGGCCTGTTGGCGCTCTTCCGGGGTCAAAAACACCCGTACCGGGGGAATCGGAATATGTTGTTCAGTAATGGCCGAGAGGTAACTGTAAGTGTGTTCTACCTGGTGCTTGCCACTGAAATTTTCTTTGCGGAAAGGATGATGAATATCAGACGTCCCCAAATCTGCGCCAATAATATTACTGACACCCGCCATTTTTGCCAATCGCAGGCTGTACTTACAGGGAACGGGGTTAGCCAAGATCGCCGCATCGAATTTTATTTTTCGCAGTTTCAAAAAAATCATCAGTCGCTCAAAATAAACCCCTAATGTGGTTTCATTCTTCGCCTTGTGCTTTGCCTTTTTATAGACAAACACGTTTTCAAGATGGGGGTTATTTTTTACAACATCCTGGCTGACTTTATTGATTAACAGATAAAGTTTGGCATCCGGATAGGCAATTTTCACCCCTTCGATTAGCGGGGTAGTACAAACAAGATCGCCAATGTTGTCACGGCGAATAATTAAAATATTCTTCATTCCAAGCCTATCAGCGAAATCTCTCGCCTGTTGTCTGAAACTGACACCCAAGGTTACCAAATTAGCGCCTTTCCCTTCCAGTTATGGTACTATTCTGAATAACCCATATAAATGAAATTGATAGAATGTTGCTGCGTTTATATCAGGTACTACTCTACCTCATCCAACCCCTGATCTGGCTTCGCTTACTGTTGCGCAGCCGCAAAGCTCCAGCCTACCGTAAACGCTGGGCAGAACGCTATGGTTTCTGCGCCGGGAAAGTCGTTCCGGGCGGCATCATGCTACATTCCGTCTCCGTAGGTGAAACGCTGGCCGCTATTCCATTGGTCCGCGCGCTCCGCCACCGCTACCCTTATTTACCGATTACTGTGACCACGATGACGCCGACAGGTTCAGAGCGTGTGCAATCCGCCTTCGGTAAAGACGTTCACCATGTTTATCTGCCTTATGACCTGCCCGGTTCGATGCGCCGCTTCCTGGATCAAGTGAATCCAAAACTGGTCATCATTATGGAAACCGAGCTGTGGCCGAATCTGATCAACGCACTACACCAGCGTCAGATCCCTTTGGTGATCGCCAATGCCCGCCTTTCCGCCCGTTCTGCCGCCGGTTATAAAAAAATCGGCGGTTTTGTCCGTGATATGCTGCGCCGCATTACGCTGATCGCCGCACAAAACCAGGAAGACGGTGAGCGCTTTGTTGAACTTGGCCTTAAGCGCTCACAACTCACCGTGACCGGTAGCCTGAAGTTCGATATTTCCGTGACTCCAGAGCTGGCAGCCCGAGCCGTCACGTTGCGTCGTCAATGGGCACCGCGCCGCCCAGTGTGGATCGCCACCAGTACCCATGAAGGTGAAGAAAGTATTCTGCTGGCTGCGCACCGAAAACTGCTGGAAAAACACCCTGACTTGCTGCTGATCCTGGTACCACGTCATCCAGAACGCTTCTCTACCGCCAAAGAGCTGGTGCAAAAAGCCGGTTTCAGTTACACCCTGCGCAGCAGCGGCGAAATCCCTTCCGGCGGAACCCAGGTAGTAATCGGCGATACCATGGGTGAACTGATGCTACTGTATGGCATTGCCGATCTGGCCTTTGTGGGTGGCAGCCTGGTGGAGCGCGGTGGGCATAACCCACTGGAAGCCGCCGCACACGCCATCCCCGTGCTGATGGGCCCACATACTTTCAATTTTAAGGATATCTGCGCCAAGCTGTCGCAAGCCGGGGGATTGATCACCGTGGCCGACGAAGAATCGTTGGTCAAGGAAGTGACTACGCTACTTACCGACGAAGACTATCGTCGCTATTACGGCCGTCACGCGGTAGAAGTGCTGTATCAAAATCAGGGAGCGCTGCAGCGCCTGCTGCAACTGTTGGAACCGCACCTGCCGCCACGGAGCCATTAAATGAGCAACCGCAAAAGCCTGTCGGTGGTGATTATCGCCAAGAACGAAGCCGGGCTGCTGCCGGATTGTCTTCGCTCCGTAGCATGGGCAGATGAAATCATTCTGCTCGACTCAGGTAGCGAAGATAACAGTGTCGCCATTGCCGAAGATCTGGGTGCCAAAGTATTCACTCATACCGACTGGCAAGGTTTCGGCAAACAGCGTCAGCTGGCACAGAGTTACGCCTGCAACGACTATATTTTGATGATCGACGCCGATGAGCGTGTTACGCCCGAACTTCGCCAATCCATTGAACAGACACTCGCCGCACCGGACGATAACCACGTCTACAGCTGCGCGCGCCGTAACCTGTTCCTCGGGCGTTTTATGCGCCACAGCGGCTGGTACCCAGATCGTGTCAACCGTCTGTATGCCAACCAACGCTACCGCTATAACGACGATCTGGTACACGAATCACTTCATATCAACGGGGCGAAAGTCGTGCCGCTGAGCGGCGATCTGCTCCATCTGACCTGCCGTGATTTCTTTGCCTTTCAGCGTAAACAACTGCGTTATGCCGAAGAATGGGCCAATCAGCGCCATCTGGCCGGTAAGCGCTGCAGCTATGTTTCGATAATCACCCACACCCTGGGTGCGTTCTGCAAAACCTGGCTGCTGCGGGCTGGCTTCCTGGACGGTAAACAGGGGTTGCTGTTAGCGGTGGTCAACGCGCAATATACTTTCAATAAATATGCCGCACTCTGGGCATTGGGCCGCAACTATTCAGAGAAGTGAATCATGACCCGTAAAGCCATCTACCCCGGTACTTTCGATCCCATGACCAACGGCCACCTGGATTTGGTGACGCGTGCGTCAAAAATATTCGATCACGTCATCCTGGCTATCGCGGCCAGTCCGAGCAAAAAGCCACTGTTCACGCTGGAAGAGCGCGTAGACTTAGCCACTCAAGTGACGTCACACCTGGATAATGTGGAAGTATTGGGGTTCAGTGAACTGATGGCACATTTTGCCGCTCATCAGAATGCCAATATTCTGGTTCGCGGCCTGCGTGCAGTCTCTGACTTTGAATATGAGTTGCAGTTGGCGAATATGAACCGCCATTTGATGCCCACGCTGGAAAGCGTATTCCTGATGCCTTCCGAAGAGTGGTCGTTTATCTCTTCTTCTCTGGTAAAAGAAGTGGCACGTCACGGCGGCGATATCGCCCCTTTCTTGCCGGACGTGGTCACTCAGGCATTATTCGAGAAACTCGCCAAACAATAATCAACGCTGGCAACGCCGACAGAAGAAAGTACTGCGTTGCCCGTGCTTGGCCGATTCAATTGGTGTACCGCATACGCGGCAAGGTTCACCAGCCCGACCATATACCTGCAATTCCTGCGCGAAATAGCCAGGCTTGCCGTCCGACTGCAGGAAATCACGTAACGTCGTGCCTCCCTGCTCAATAGAACGCAGCAAGACAGCCTTAATGGTTTCCACCAACACGTCAGCCTCCACTTTGCTTAACGAGCCTGCCGGGCGGTCTGGGAGGATCCTTGCGGTAAACAACGATTCGCTGGCGTAGATGTTGCCAACCCCCACCACCAGCTTGTTATCCATTAGCCAGGGTTTGATCAGCGTACGCTTGTTGCGAGATTTCTCGAACAGGTAGGCGCCGTTAAACGCATCACTCAAGGGTTCCGGTCCGAGATGGGCCAACACGTTGCTTGCCGCCAGATCGTCACACCATAGCCAGGCACCAAAGCGGCGCGGATCGGTATAACGCAGCGTCATACCATTGCTGATAACCAGGTCAACGTGGTCGTGTTTACCCGCTTCTGTCTCTTCGGCCAACATGCGCAGGCTGCCAGACATCCCCAGATGAACGATAATCCAGCCGCTCGCCAGTTCAATGAGAAGATACTTGGCGCGTCGCTGGACACTGAGTACTGGCTGGTCGCTCAGCGCCAGAATTTGCTCGGAAACGGGCCAGCGCAGACGTGCATTGCGCACCACGGCATATTGAATGCTATGACCGACAAGATAAGGTTCAATACCGCGACGGCTGGTCTCAACTTCTGGTAATTCAGGCATTCCACGCTCCCCTTTGCTTTTCTCTACCCTATGATTCCAAGCAGCACAGCTTATGTAGCTTCACATCCCCTGTAGATCATTTATGTAAGTAACAGGCAATGGGTATCCCTTATAACGCAAAAAACCCGGCCAAGGCCGGGTTTTTATTAATCCACTAAAATTATTTAATTTTAGCTTCTTTGTAGATCACGTGCTGGCGGACAACTGGATCGAATTTCTTCAGTTCCAATTTTTCCGGCTTAGTACGCTTGTTCTTCGTGGTGGTATAGAAGTGACCAGTACCAGCAGAAGAAACCAGCTTGATCTTCTCGCGAACACCTTTAGCCATGATGCAGTTCCTTAATACTTCTCACCACGGGCACGCAGATCGGCCAAGACCGTCTCAATACCCTTCTTATCGATAACACGCATACCTTTAGCAGATACACGCAGCGTTACAAAGCGCTTCTCAGCCTCAACCCAAAAACGGTGTGAGTGCAGGTTCGGCAGAAAACGGCGTTTGGTCGCGTTCATTGCGTGGGAACGGTTGTTACCGCTCACCGGGCGCTTGCCAGTAACTTGGCAGACTCGGGACATGTCTATTCTCCAAAAATCAAATCAGCTCGAGCTTCGTATAGGGTATGGCCGCCTCGTCAGGCTTTTAGAGCCCATCTCAGCAAACTTCATACTGAGGAGACTCTCGTCATCAGGTCAGAAACCACACATCAGGTTAGAAACCTGCTGAGATAGGCTCTTACGCCAAACCCAAGATTCTCAAAGGTGGCGTAGTATACGCTCTGAAGCGTAAGTGCTCAAGTCCCGAACAGCTAAAGATCCCACAAGGATCGCGAAAAAATCGCTTAAAGCCATCCGCGCTCGGCAAAAGAGACGCATTCACCCCGACCTATCACCAAATGATCGAGCACTCGGATCTCCAATAACAGGCAGGCACTTACCACTTGCTCTGTTATTAAACGGTCGGCATGACTGGGTTCAGCCTTACCCGAAGGATGATTATGCGCCAGAATAATGGCGGCCGCATTAGCCTTCAACGCTTCGCGCACAATTTCTCTCGGGTATACGACAACGCTGCTGATGGTACCAGCAAACATCTCCTGATGGCGAATAACACGGTGCTGATTGTCTAAAAACAATACCAAAAACACTTCTCGCTCATGATGGGCCAGCAGGCTTTGCAAATAATGCTGGGTCATTTTGGGGTTAAGCATGGCATTTTCCTTTGCCAGATGGCTGGAAAAGAAGCGGAACGCCAACTCTGAAATGGCCTGAAGTTGGGTATAGCTGGCATTACCCAACCCCTTGTAGCTGCAAAAAACCGAATGATCCGCTGACATCAGATGATAAAGCGAGCCAAACTGCACCAGTAACTCTTCCGCCAACTGCATAACATGCACGCCAGGAAACCCCGTACGTAAAAAAATGGCCAACAGTTCGGCATCGGACAGCGCCGACGCGCCGTAGTGCAACAATTTTTCCCGTGGTGCCAGCGTATCTGGCCACAAGGTGATTACCTGACTGCTCATCATCGCCTCCCGAAAATGCCACAGCATGCCATGTGACAAAGAAGCCGACGACAGGTGCTTGATAACATTGCGAAGTGCTGCGCAACCTATGATGTAACGGGATGCAGATACAGTGGAATCGCTCACCCGCCTGGCGGTTATGCTAAAATGGCACATCTTTCGGATTCAATCGGACAATCATGATGACGGGACTCTCCGGCAAACATATTGTACTGGGTATCAGTGGCGGTATCGCCGCTTACAAATGCCCGGAACTGGTACGTCGCCTGCGTGACAGAGGCGCGGAAGTGCGTGTGATAATGACCCATGCGGCGAAGGCCTTTATTACGCCGTTGACGCTACAGGCCGTGTCCGGTTATCCGGTCTCAGATGATCTGCTGGATCCCGCAGCCGAAGCCGCGATGGGGCATATCGAGCTCGGCAAATGGGCAGACCTGGTCATACTGGCACCGGCCACCGCCGATCTGCTGGCACGCGTCGCCGCTGGCATGGCCAACGACCTGCTGACAACGGTTTGCCTGGCCACCGCTGCACCGATCGCCGCATCACCTGCCATGAACCAACAGATGTACCGCGCCGCCGCTACCCAGGCCAATCTGCAAACCCTGCAGGCTCGCGGTATGCTGCTGTGGGGGCCAGATAGCGGTAGTCAAGCCTGTGGCGACGTCGGCCCAGGCCGCATGATTGATCCGCTGGATATCGTTGAACTGGCAAACAATCATTTCTCCGCACCGCAAGATCTGCAACATTTGAAGATTATGCTCACCGCCGGTCCAACCCGTGAAGCGCTGGACCCGGTGCGTTTTATCAGCAACCACAGTTCAGGTAAAATGGGCTTTGCCATCGCCCGGGCCGCCGCAGCACGCGGTGCGCAGGTCACGTTGATTGCCGGGCCGGTTAACCAACCGACACCACCACATGTCACCCGGGTAGATGTCATCAGCGCGTTGGAAATGGAGCAGGCAGTGCAGCAACGCGCCGCTCAGCAGGATATTTTTATTTCCTGTGCGGCCGTGGCCGATTACCGTGCCGAACAAATTTCCGATGAAAAAATAAAAAAACAGGGTGATGAAATCATCCTCAAAATGGTAAAAAACCCCGATATCGTTGCAGGCGTCGCAGCGATGACGAAAAAACGCCCCTTTGTCGTGGGGTTTGCCGCCGAAACCCAGAATGTGGAAGAATACGCGCGACAAAAACTGGCGCGTAAGAAATTGGATTTAATTTGCGCCAATGATGTATCGCTTGCAGAGCATGGGTTTAACAGCGACACCAATGCCTTGCACCTTTTTTGGCAGGATGGAGAAAAGCGCCTGGCGCTGAGCGACAAAGCACTCCTTGGCCAACGTTTAATAGACGAGATAGTCAGCCGTTATGATGAAAAAAATCGACGTTAAAATCCTCGACCCGCGTATTGGAAAGGATTTCCCTTTACCGACCTACGCAACCCCAGGCTCGGCAGGTCTCGATCTGCGTGCCTGCCTGGACAACGCCGAAGAACTGGCTCCGGGTGAAACCACGTTGTTACCTACCGGTTTGGCTATCCACATCGCCGACACGAGTCTGGCTGCGGTGATCCTGCCGCGTTCAGGTTTAGGTCATAAGCACGGTGTGGTACTGGGCAATCTGGTCGGCCTGATCGACTCTGATTACCAGGGCCAACTGATGGTTTCCGTCTGGAACCGTGGCCAGAAATCCTTCACGATTGAACCCGGTGAACGCATCGCACAGATGGTATTTGTGCCTGTTGTACAAGCCGAATTCAATCTGGTTGAAGAGTTCGACAGCAGTGAACGTGGCGAAGGCGGCTTTGGCCATTCCGGTCGCCAGTAAGCGCTGCTCAATACCTAAGTACCGACAAGGAAACGTCGCCTGAAACCTTGCCACCTCAGAGAGAAGGACATCTCTACGGCAAGGTTTGGCCGACAACGATTACAGCGCACACCAGGGCGCATGGAGAGTACAGGTCGTTAAGGCCGCTGACCCCAGCATCGTAAAAAAGCTATCACATAAGCCCTACAGAGAACGCTCTGTAACGGCCGGTGCCCGGGTTTCCGAAAGTCTAAGCAGTTTTAGCAAGGGTCTAATCAGACATGGCAGAAAAAGAAAATACCAAAAGGAACCGGCGCGAGGAAATACTGCAGGCATTAGCCCAGATGCTGGAGTCCAGCGACGGCAACCAGCGTATTACCACCGCTAAACTTGCCGCTAACGTTGGCGTCTCCGAAGCTGCACTCTACCGGCACTTTCCAAGCAAGACACGGATGTTCGACAGTCTGATCGAATTTATTGAAGACAGCCTGATAACGCGCATCAACCTGATCCTGCAGGACGAAAAAGAGACCTTTAACCGCCTGCGTCTGATTTTGCTGTTGGTACTGGGATTCGCCGAACGCAACCCTGGCCTGACGCGTATTATGACCGGTCACGCACTTATGTTTGAACAGGATCGGCTGCAGGGGAGAATCAATCAGCTGTTTGAACGCATTGAGGCACAGCTGCGCCAGGTGCTGAAAGAACGCAAGCTACGTGAAGGTAAAGGTTTTATCGTAGATGAAACGCTGTTGGCCAGCCAACTGCTGGCCTTCTGCGAAGGTATGCTATCACGCTACGTTCGTTCCGAATTCCGCTACCGCCCAACACAAGAGTTCGAAGGGCGTTGGCCACTGCTGGCGGCACAGCTGCAATAAACCTTACGCCGGGCGCGTTTTGCGCGCCCGGCTGAATAAAGCGTGCGTTAAACGCCGTACTGCTCGCGATAAGCACGCACCGCCGCCAGGTGATCGGCCATTTCCGGTTTTTCTTCCAGATAAACAATCAAATCCTTCAGCGTCACGATGGAAATCACCTTACAGTGATAATCGCGCTCAACTTCCTGAATAGCAGAGATATCCGCACGACCCCGTTCCTGACGGTCAAGCGAGATCAGTACCCCGGCCAGCGTTGCACCGCCCGCGCCAATGATTTCCATCGATTCACGGATCGCCGTTCCGGCAGTGATCACATCGTCTACCAGCATGACTCGGCCCTGCAGCGGACTGCCCACCAGCGTCCCGCCTTCACCGTGAGTTTTGGCTTCTTTGCGGTTAAAGCAGTAAGGGACATCACGGTCATGATGTTCCGCCAGTGCAACAGCCGTGGTCGTGGCGATAGGAATCCCTTTGTAAGCCGGGCCAAACAGCAAATCGAATTCGATGCCAGAATCAATCAATGCTTCGGCGTAGAAGCGCCCTAACAGCGCAAGATCACGCCCAGTATTAAACAAACCGGCATTAAAGAAATACGGGCTGGTACGGCCGGATTTCAGGGTGAACTCGCCGAATTTCAATACCTGCTTGTTAAGCGCGAACTCGATAAACTGGCGCTGATAGGCTTTCATTACTGCTTCTCCTCATCTGGTCGGTTAGATCTGTGAATACTGCCACCCGAACGTCGGGCGTAAAAAAGGCGACTCTTGAGTCGCCTTAAAAATTAATCTGCCAGCGCCGCTTTCTGCGCCTGGAAGATGGTTTCAATGCCCCCTCGGGCCAGCGCCAATAGCGCCAATAGCTCGTCGTGGCTAAACGGCTCACCCTCGGCGGTGCCTTGCACCTCGATCATGCGACCATCTTCCATCATCACTACATTCATATCCGTTTCTGCTGCGGAGTCCTCGACGTACTCCAAATCACACAGCGCTTCGCCGTTAACGATACCGACGGAGACCGCCGCAACCAACCCTTTCATTGGGTTGGCTTTCAGCTTGCCATTGGCCACCAGCGCATTTAGCGCATCAGCCAGCGCAACGCAGGCACCGGAAATAGACGCGGTGCGGGTACCGCCGTCAGCCTGCAATACGTCGCAGTCGAGCGTGATGGTGAATTCACCGAGTTTTTTCAGATCAACCGCCGCACGTAACGAACGGGCGATCAAACGCTGAATTTCCAGCGTGCGGCCGCCCTGCTTGCCTTTGGCCGCTTCGCGGGCGTTACGGCTGTGGGTAGAACGCGGCAGCATGCCGTACTCAGCGGTGATCCACCCTTGCCCCTGACCCTTCAGGAAGCGCGGAACGCCCTCTTCTACTGTGGCGGTGCACAAAACTTTGGTATCGCCAAACTCAACCAGCACTGAGCCTTCAGCGTGTTTGGTATAGTGACGGGTCAGTGTCAGTGGGCGAACTTGTTGTGGTGCTCTGCCTGCAGGACGCATGGGCTCTCTCCGGCTTCTAATCAACGTTTGGCTGCGCATTATACGGGCTTCGTGACGTAATGCCTATCCTGCCCGCAGGTCCAACGCTATAATCGGTTCATCTTTTCCTATTACGGGTACGCATCAATGATCCGCAGCATGACCGCCTACGCCCGGCGTGAAATCAAGGGTGAATGGGGCAGCGCAGCTTGGGAGCTGCGTTCCGTGAACCAACGCTATCTAGAAACCTACATCCGTCTGCCGGAACAATTCCGCAGCCTGGAGCCGGTGATCCGCGAACGTATCCGTGGTCGCCTGACCCGCGGTAAAGTGGAGTGCAACCTGCGTTTCGAACTGGATCCGAGCGCGCAAAGCTCAATGATCCTGAACGAAAAACTGGCAAAGCAGCTGGTTGAGGCTGCTAACTGGGTCAAAATGCAGAGCGACGAAGGTGAAATTGACCCTATCGACGTACTGCGCTGGCCTGGTGTGATGTCCGCCCAAGAGCAGGATCTGGACGCTATCAGCGCACAGCTGATGCAGGCACTGGATGGCGCACTGGATGACTTCATCGTTGCGCGTGAAAGCGAAGGTACTGCACTAAAATTGCTGATCGAACAGCGTTTGGACGGCGTCAGCGCCGAAGTGGTCAAGGTACGCGCCCAAATGCCCAACATCCTGCAATGGCAGCGTGAGCGTCTGGTCAGCAAACTGGAAGAGGCTCAGGTGCAGTTGGAAAACACCCGCCTGGAGCAAGAGCTGGTGCTGATGGCGCAACGTATTGACGTCGCCGAAGAACTGGACCGCCTGGAAGCCCACGTAAAAGAAACGCACAACATCCTGAAGAAAAAAGAAGCCGTGGGCCGCCGCCTCGACTTTATGATGCAGGAATTCAACCGCGAATCTAATACCTTGGCGTCCAAGTCGATCAATGCCGAAGTCACCACTTCCGCTATCGAGCTGAAAGTGCTGATCGAGCAGATGCGCGAGCAGATCCAAAACATCGAGTGATACGTTCCTTCATTCGAATAAGCCCGCATTCGCGGGCTTTTTTACGACTATGTTCTGGGTAGCGCGGCATTCCCAATGTTTATTCCCCGACGTTAAGCCGGCCAACATCGCGAACCATAAAGAAATGCACGCCGGATGCTACGTGGGGATTGGCATTGTTTATGAAAAACTGTGACTAAGAGGCCATGGAGGGTCATTGGCAACGTATCTCGCTGGCTGAAAGTATTTTATTCCAATTATCACCCAAGGTAATGAAAGGCGGGCCAAGCTGTGGCTAAATGTGTTTTTTCCTGCCCGTTTAGCCGTACGGACTCTTTATGCCACAAATTCTGCAATTTATTTTTGCCCTGGTGGTGATCATCGCCCTGGCGCTGCTGGTCAGCAACGACCGTAAAAAAATACGCCTGCGTTATATTATTCAGCTTCTGGTCATTGAAGGCGCACTCGCCTATTTCTTTCTGCATTCCGAAAGCGGTCTCGGCGTCATCAAGCACGTCGCTGGCTTCTTTGAAACACTGCTGACATATGCCGCGCAAGGCTCTGATTTTGTGTTTGGCGGTATGAGCAAAGACGGACTGGCATTTATCTTCCTTGGTGTTTTGTGCCCGATTATCTTTATTTCCGCGCTCATCGGTATTTTGCAGCATTTCCGCATTTTGCCGCTGATCATCCGCCTGGTCGGCACCTTGCTGTCCAAGGTTAACGGCATGGGCAAGCTGGAGTCGTTCAACGCCGTCAGCACGCTGGTGCTTGGGCAGTCGGAAAACTTTATCGCCTACAAAGGCATCATCGGTGATATTTCGCCACGCCGCATGTACACCATGGCAGCAACCGCCATGTCGACGGTATCCATGTCTATCGTGGGTGCCTATATGTCGATGATCGATGCGCAATATGTGGTCGCGGCACTGATCCTCAACATGTTCAGTACCTTTATTATTCTGTCGATCATCAACCCTTATCAGTTGGACGATGAACCTGAGCTAAAACTGAACAAGCTGCATGAGGATCAGAGCTTCTTCGAAATGCTGGGTGAATACATTTTAGCGGGCTTCAAGATCGCGATGATTATCGCTGCCATGCTGATTGGCTTTATTGCGCTTATTTCTGCGGTAAATGCTTTATTCTCCGCCGTGTTCGGCATCAGCTTCCAGCAAATTCTGGGCTACATATTCTACCCATTAGCTTGGCTGATCGGCATTCCAGCACCTGATGCGCTGCGTGCTGGCAGCATTATGGCGACGAAACTGGTAGCCAATGAATTTGTGGCAATGATCGAGCTGAAGAAAATTGCAGCGGAAATGTCACCGCGGGGCCTGGGTATCTTGTCGGTATTCCTGGTGTCCTTCGCCAACTTTGCTTCAATCGGCATTGTCGCCGGGGCGATCAAAGGGCTTAACGAGCGACAGGGCAACGTGGTGTCTCGTTTTGGTCTGAAGCTGGTTTACGGTTCAACGCTGGTTAGCCTGCTTTCAGCGGCCATCGCCGGGCTGGTGCTGTAAACAAACCTCCCGGCCTACGGGCCGGGGGGCAATCAGAACGCTACACACACTGGCGCGTCCACGCGCATCACGGAATCCTGCGCAAACTGTTGCTTATAGCTGCTTCGCAGCGCCTCTATATTGGTTTCACTTTCATTACCCGACGCATGAATCAGCATCAGCGCTTTGCTGTTTTCACGTGCCAACTTGCCGTCATGACCCAACCATTGCCCTTTAGCGTCAAATACCGACAGCCCGTCTTTAAAGCGTGGCGTCACCTGCCGATCAACAAAACTCTGCCACTCTGCAGCACCAATCGCCGGCCCGGTCGGGCGATTCAGGCCGAAATAAAGCGTCGTCTGCGTCATGGGATCGCCCACACGGCAGCTCGCCACTTTTTGCGGCGCACTGTGCTGAACCGGAGCAACACAACCGTTCAAGAAGAAGAGCGTCGCTACGGCCGTCATTAGCAGGGGGGTTCTTTTCATTTTATCTTCATGTTCCTCATTATTGAGTATCATTAACCTGGAGATGCACCATCAGCACACCGCTGCGTGATCACATGCAAGAAGCATAGTTAGCAACAGAAACTAACGCGAAATACCTAATGCTTCTATGAATAAATAAAGCTGATTAAAGGCGATAAACCAGTAAAGTAAAACGCGAAAGGATTAATTAAAGTAATCCGAAATGTCATCAGTTAGAAAAACTCAGTAGCGACAGACCCCGCAGGCGATTACCCTTTCACCATGACACTCATTCCCGCCCATCCTGTGAATACCTTATGTTATTGAGCATTCTTTATATCATCGGCATCACTGCCGAAGCCATGACCGGCGCATTGGCTGCTGGCCGTCGTCAAATGGATATGTTTGGCGTAATCATTATCGCTTCGGCCACGGCAATCGGCGGCGGTTCAGTGCGCGATATGCTGCTCGGGCATTTCCCGCTGGGATGGGTAAAACATCCTGAATATATCGTTATCGTTGCGATTGCTGCGATTGTGACCACCTGGTTTGCACCGTTAATGCGGCACCTGCGTCGGTTGTTTCTGGTGCTGGATGCCGTTGGCCTGATTGTATTTTCAATCATCGGTGCGCAAGTTGCTCTGGATATGGGCCACGGCGCCATCATCGCGGCCATTGCCGCCGTGATCACCGGCGTATTCGGCGGTGTACTGCGTGATATGCTCTGCAACCGTATTCCGTTGGTATTCCAGAAAGAAATCTACGCCGGTATTTCCTTTGCCGCAGCCTGGCTATACATCGGCCTGCAACACTTGAGTCTGCCGCATAATATGGTGGTAATCATCACCCTGGTTGCTGGTCTCAGCGCCCGGTTGATCGCCCTGCGTTTTCGTCTGGGTCTGCCGGTATTTAATTATCAGCACCCGGACCATTAACCGGGTTCAGCGCAGCGGCAACATATGCTGTGCCAGGTAGTCGACGAAGACTCGAACCTTGGGCAGCATATGTCGGTTTGACGGCCATAGCGCGGAGAAAAACCCCTGTTCCTGCGTGTGTTGCTCCAACACGGGAACCAGCCGCCGTGCATCAACTGGCTGACATAGCGTAAAATCCGGCAGATAAGCGATGCCCAACCCTTCTTGGGCGGCATGAATCAGCGCTTCAATGCTGTTAAAACTCAGCGTCACCGGTATTCGAAGGGAAACAGGCTCACCCTCTGACAGGTTCCACGCCTGCAGTTGCTGGCCACCCGGGTAGCGGTAACGTAAGCTGGCATGGTTAAGCAAGTCTTCAGGCCTCTGGGGCATGCCACGGCGCTGGAAGTACTCCGGTGCCCCCGTCAGTATCAGCCGGAACGGCCCCAATCTGCGAGCCATCAGCCGAGAGTCCGCCAGCTCGCCACCGCGCACCGCCACATCAATGCCTTCAGCGATCAGATCTACTATCCGGTCATTAAAGTCCACATCCAACTCCACCTCGGGATAAAACGCGGTAAACTCAGAAAGCAGCGGCACCAGCATCCGATAGCCAACCGCCGGCATACTCACCCGCAGCTTGCCACGTGGCGCATCAGAGATCCTGGCCATTTCAGCCTCGGCATTTTCAATTTCACTAACAATGCGCTGGCAACGTTCAAAAAAAAGGGCGCCTTCGTCGGTCAAATTGATGCGACGGGTGCTGCGGTTAAACAACCTGACGCCCAATGACTCCTCCAGCCTGGCTACGCTTTTCCCTACCGCAGAAGCCGATACGCCTAACCGTTCACCAGCG
Organism: Serratia sp. CoH_134_PS_4; assembly: GCF_058190535.1. Taxonomy (NCBI): domain Bacteria; kingdom Pseudomonadati; phylum Pseudomonadota; class Gammaproteobacteria; order Enterobacterales; family Yersiniaceae; genus Serratia; species Serratia sp. CoH_134_PS_4. The sequence goes on along the minus strand of NZ_JBXWKI010000014.1, from coordinate 35,921 downwards.
GCAACAAAGCTGCGTAGCTCGGCAGCGCGAACAAACGCCAATAAACCGCTGAGGCTGTCCATAGAGGCTCCAATTAGAGAGTTATTGTCCTTAAAGAGTGGAATAAAGCCCCATTTTTAGCCAATTAAATCCACCCTATCATCCAACCCAGCCAACAATGCTTTAGCTGGAGCTAACCATGACTAAACCTCTGAGCCTTCCAGAGCCCCACCCAACGCTGCCTGCTCACCCCCAGCGCTGGATCATCCTGTTCTCCGTTTGCCTGGCGGGGTTAATCATGCCGATTAACTTTACCGGGCCGGCAGTTTCTCTACCTGCTATCGCCACCAGCCTGGGCGGCAGTGCAGTGGCCCTCAACTGGGTCACTAACGCCTTTATGCTAACTTTCGGCTGCAGTCTGATGATCGCCGGTGCGCTCGCCGATCGCTTTGGTCGTAAACGCATATTCGTCAGTGGCCTGGCGGTATTGACGCTGAGTTCACTGATCATGCTGGCGATTCGGGACATTATTGCCTTTGATCTGATCCGTGCCTTGCAAGGCTTTGCCGCAGCGGCAGCATTTGCCGGAGGAACTGCAGGCCTGGCGCAGGTGTTTGATGGCGCTGAACGTACCAAAGCCTTCAGCCTGCTGGGCACTACGTTTGGCGTCGGGCTGGCATTTGGCCCGGTGATGGCCGGTTTTTTGGTACAGCACTTTGGCTGGCACTCGATTTTTACCAGCGTGTCGTTACTCAGCGCCATCGCCCTGGCGACCGGCACACGCTATATGCATGAATCGCGCGATCCGGCGGCAGCCAAACTTGATTGGCCCGGCGCGGTGGCCTTCACCCTGGCTTTGACGCTGTTGACTTACGCCATCATTCAGGCTCCCGAAAGCGGCTGGAATAGCCATGGGATCATCGCGCTGTTTTGTAGCGCGCTACTTTCAATGCTGGCCTTTATTCTGATCGAACGCCGTGTGCGCAGACCGATGCTCGATCTGTCTTTATTCCGCTATCCACGCTTTGTCGGCGTGCAGTTTCTGGCCGCCGCCCCTGCCTATTCTTATGTTGTGCTGCTGGTTTTACTCCCGTTACGTTTTATTGGCGTCGAGGGTTACAGCCCCCTGGATACTGGCATCATTATGCTCGCACTCTCTGCGCCGCTATTAGTGTTACCGATGCTGGCTGGCTTACTAGCGCACCGCTTTTCCGCTGGCATCATTGCCAGTGTGGGCTTACTGATCTGCGCCTTCGGCCTGGTAGGGTTGGCTCAATATGCACCAGGGCAGCCATTTTATAGGCTGATCCTGCCGTTACTGATCATTGGTTGTGGCATCAGCCTGCCCTGGGGCCTGATGGATGGCCTGGCGGTCAGCGTGGTGCCGAAGGAACGCGCAGGCATGGCCACCGGTATTTTCAGCACCATTCGGGTCGCGGGCGAAGGCATCGCACTGGCCGTCGTGGGTGCCTTGCTGGCGACCTTGGTTGAACGGCATCTGCCAGTCATGCCACTGGCCGACACTGTCGCCGGGGCTCACCGGTTAGCGATGGGCGATCTGCCCCAGGCCGCGGCACTGCTGAAGATAGATGCTGTAGCGTTAAAGCAGAGCTACGAAGCTGCGTTTCATAGCTTGCTGTATATTCTGGCCCTGTTGGCAGCCATATCCGGGGGCATCGTTTTTGTTTTTCTACGCCATACCTCACCGTCCCCGCAGGCAACGTTGAAGTCCATTGCCGACGAGCCTGCAGAGTAATGTCACATCACTGGATATTGGCAAAGCCCTCAATTTCTTGGGATGCCAACGTACCGATCAGATCCAGAACTGGCGGATGCTGGAAAAACACGACAATTTGTTGTGCCCTTTTAGCGCCGATACCCGCTACTTTACGCCACGCATCAGGGGATATTTGCCGGGTCTGATGCCAATTTTTCAGCGTCATCGCTTGCTGCGGGGACAGCGGTGCACCTAAAGCAACCAGCCAACGCGCGAAAGACTGCTGCCGCGCCAGCTGAAATTGCCCGTGAATACTCTGTCCGCGCTTGTCGCCTATGCCGGGGGTCAACATCAGTTGTTCTTGCGTCAGCACCAACCAATCCAGCAGGTGTCGTACCAATCCCCGGTCAATCAGCGTCCGCCAGGTAGATTCACTGACGCCTCGAAGATTCAGCCCCTGCGGGCCACTTAACCACGCCAACCGGGCAAGAAATTGCTGACGGCAATCAGGCTGCCAGCTGAAACAACTCAACGGATGGTAACGTTCAGCGGATGGGGCACTGGGCACCGACCTATCCGTTCCCCGCCAGACCACGTTATTAAGATGCGGAATGCCGTGCCCCATCAGGCTGATCGTGACCTGATCGCCGGGTACAATCGCCAACTGCCGCCAACGGGGTAGGGAACCGAGGTTCACCCGTGTTACCCATTTATCGTCCATTCTGAGGGGCTCTAGCCTTAACACAACGGCAATTTTTCCGGTGCGGCCAATATTGAAATCAACGCCATTGACCCGCGCGACCTGCTGTGTCGGTGGATACTTCCAGGCGACGGCCCAACCACCGGGTTTCGCTTGCCAGTAACGGCCACTCGGTGAGCTAGCCTGATGAATCACCACACCATCGGTGACGAACGGCAACGCGGCTTGATACCAACGTGTGCGCCATTGTTGCACCTCGGCTAATGAGTTCACCGGCTGCGAGTAAGCCAGTGCCAGAGGAAAGCCCATTGCAGCAAGCTGTCCTAAACGCTGCGCCATGTCCTGCGGACCGTCTGGCCAAGCCCAGACAAACAGACCAATCTGCTGCAGTAGTGGCGAGAGCTTATTTTGCATCAGAGCTCCAGCGACCTTGGCCCGGGCGTTGAGACCACCACTGAGCTTTTGTTGGTGATCGTTCATCATCAGAAACAGCTCTCCCTGCAGCACCAGCGTCTGTGGGGCATTCTTAATGCTGGCAGGCACCGCCGGTATAGCCCGCACCTTTTCCAGCCAGTTTTCGCCTTTCAGTCCGTTTCCCCGGCTAATCGCCGACGTTAATTTTCCGTCACGATAAACCAGCGTGATAGCGACGCCGTCCACTTTTGGCTGAACCCAGAGATCGCGACGGCCATTTACCCACTGGGCCACAGCCGCAGAATCCGGCAGTTTGCGCAACCCGGTATGCGCAACGGGATGCGGGACCTTGCCCGGAACCAAAAGCGGAGTGAACTCATCTGCTGGCGCTGTCCCAGCACAACGTCGCCATATCTGCAGTTTTTTCTGCAGACCGTCATACACCTCATCTTCAATTAAACTGTTGCCCTGCTGGTGATACGCCACATCCCAACGCTCAAGCTGGTTTTTTAGCGTACTAATCTCCAGTTGCAGCCGCTCTGGCCGCCACGTTGGGCAGTTTTCCGCCCACAGGTCTCCACTGAATACCAATCCGCACAGCAGAGTCATTCCGATACGCCCGGCACCTTTGTACATTGTGCACCTCCCTGATAACCGGCAGTAAAACCACAACGTCAGGAGGCGGCAATGCCCAATCAGCCGTTCCGCAAAGCAGCTCGAGAAAGATTTGGCACATTGCAGAAAACCGAAGAAATTTAGCGATACGCTGCGCAAACCTGCTGGTTTGAGGTTTTTTCAGCACAAAGAGACGGGCAAAATGCGAGCTAACGCTGCACCCGACGCGTTAGCCGTGTATACTGTGCGGAGAAAATACACATCCGCTGTTATTGGCATATCAACCGCTATCAACGAACATCATCATGGCTCAAGGCACGCTTTATATTGTCTCTGCCCCTAGCGGCGCAGGGAAATCAAGTCTGATTCAGGCTTTGTTAAAGACGCAACCGCTGTACGACACACAGGTTTCGGTTTCGCACACCACGCGCGACAGCCGCCCGGGTGAACAACATGGCGATCATTATTTCTTCGTCTCAAAAGAAGAATTCTGCCGAATGATTGAGCAGGATGCGTTTCTTGAGCACGCCGAAGTGTTCGGTAACTATTACGGTACGTCACGTGCGGCTATTGAACAGGTGCTGTCGACCGGCGTAGACGTTTTCCTGGACATAGACTGGCAAGGCGCACAGCAAATCCGCGCCAAAATGCCGCAAGCGCGCAGCATCTTTATTTTGCCGCCGTCAAAGGAAGAACTTGGTCGTCGCCTGCGTGGCCGCGGACAAGACTCTGATGAAGTGATCGCCAAGCGCATGGCGCAAGCTGTGGCAGAGATGACACACTACGCGGAGTATGATTATTTAATTGTGAACGATGATTTCGATCTGGCCCTGTCCGATCTGAAAACCATTATTCGCGCCGAACGCCTGCGTTTAGGCCGCCAATTACTGCGGCATGACGCTTTAATCAGCAAACTATTGGCAGACTGAAGACAGTTTCAGTATTATGCCCAGTCTTTTCGTCACCTGTGGAGTAGCACAAATATGGCACGCGTAACTGTTCAAGACGCTGTAGAGAAAATTGGTAACCGTTTTGACCTGGTGTTGGTCGCTGCTCGTCGGGCACGTCAAATCCAGACTGGCGGTAAAGATGCACTTGTTCCTGAAGAAAACGACAAGTACACCGTTATCGCACTGCGCGAAATCGAAGAAGGCCTGATCACCAGCCAGATCCTCGATGTTCGTGATCGTCAGGAACAGCAAGAGCAAGAAGCCGCTGAAATTCAAGCGGTTACCGCGATTGCTGAAGGTCGTCGTTAATTAGACTGCGAGTCTGCCTTTGTACCTGTTTGAAAGCCTGAATCTGCTGATTCAACGTTACTTGCCTGAGGAGCAGATTAAGCGCCTCAAACAGGCATACCTCGTTGCACGTGATGCTCACGAGGGACAGACACGCTCCAGCGGTGAGCCCTACATTACTCACCCGGTCGCCGTGGCCTGTATTCTGGCGGAAATGCGTCTCGATCATGAGACGCTGATGGCAGCCCTGCTGCACGACGTCATCGAAGACACCCCGGCCACCTATCAGGATATGGAACAGCTATTCGGCAAAAGCGTCGCCGAATTGGTTGAAGGCGTATCCAAGCTCGACAAACTGAAATTCCAGGATAAAAAAGAAGCTCAGGCGGAAAACTTCCGCAAGATGATCATGGCGATGGTGCAGGATATCCGCGTCGTGTTGATCAAGCTGGCCGACCGTACGCACAACATGCGCACCCTCGGTTCGCTACGCCCCGACAAACGGCGGCGTATCGCGCGTGAAACCCTGGAAATTTACAGCCCTCTGGCCCATCGTCTGGGTATTCACCACCTTAAAACCGAGCTGGAAGAGCTGGGCTTTGAAGCGTTGTACCCAAACCGCTACCGCGTCATCAAAGAAGTGGTGAAAGCCGCACGCGGTAACCGTAAAGAGATGATCCAGAAGATTCTCGCCGAGATCGAAGGCCGGTTGACCGAAGCCGGTATTCCTTGCCGCGTCAGCGGTCGGGAAAAACACCTGTATTCCATCTACCTCAAGATGCACCTGAAAGAACAGCGTTTCCATTCAATTATGGATATTTACGCGTTCCGTGTAATCGTGAAGGAAGTCGATACCTGCTACCGCGTACTGGGCCAGGCTCACAGCCTGTATAAACCACGCCCGGGTCGGGTAAAAGACTATATTGCCATTCCCAAGGCCAACGGTTATCAATCGCTGCACACTTCATTGATCGGCCCACATGGTGTGCCGGTAGAGGTGCAGATCCGTACTGAAGATATGGATCAGATGGCCGAAATGGGGGTTGCCGCGCACTGGGCTTATAAAGAAAAAGAACAGGGCGAAACCGGCACGACGGCACAAATCCGCGCTCAGCGCTGGATGCAAAGCTTGCTGGAACTACAACAAAGTGCCGGCAGCTCGTTTGAATTTATCGAGAGCGTCAAATCCGATCTGTTCCCAGATGAGATTTACGTTTTCACCCCAGAGGGGCGCATCGTTGAATTGCCTGCAGGGGCCACACCGGTCGATTTCGCCTATGCGGTGCACACGGATATTGGCCATGCCTGTGTCGGTGCACGTGTCGATCGCCAGCCGTATCCGCTGTCGCAGTCACTGACCAGCGGCCAAACGGTCGAAATCATCACGGCCCCGGGTGCGCGACCAAACGCCGCCTGGCTCAACTTTGTTGTCAGCTCAAAAGCACGCGCCAAAATTCGCCAGATGTTGAAAAACCTCAAGCGCGACGACTCAGTCGGCCTCGGCCGTCGTTTGTTGAATCATGCACTGGGCGGCAGTCGCAAACTGGCAGAGATCCCACAAGAGAATATCCAACACGAGTTGGATCGCATGAAGCTGGCGACGCTGGACGATCTGCTGGCAGAAATTGGCCTGGGTAACGCCATGAGCGTTGTGGTAGCGAAAAACTTGCAGGGTGACCAGTCCAATCTGGGGTCATCCTCCGGGGTTCGTAACCTGGCGATCAAGGGTGCCGATGGCGTGCTGATCACCTTCGCAAAATGCTGTCGACCGATTCCGGGTGACCCGATCATTGCCCATGTCAGCCCAGGAAAAGGCTTGGTGATCCACCATGAATCCTGCCGGAATATCCGCGGCTACCAAAAAGAGCCTGAGAAATTCATGGCGGTAGAATGGGATAAAGACATCGAGCAAGAATTTATCGCCGAAATCAAAGTGGACATGTTTAACCATCAGGGCGCGCTGGCCAACCTGACGGCGGCCATCAATGCGGCTGAGTCCAATATTCAAAGCCTGAATACCGAAGAAAAAGACGGTCGGGTTTACAGCGCCTTTATCCGCTTGACCACCCGTAATCGTATTCATCTGGCAAATATTATGCGTAAAATCCGTATCATGCCGGATGTCATTAAAGTTAACCGTAACCGAAATTAGCGCCTATGAGCCCTGAACGCTATGCGCGGATTTGTGAAATGCTGGCTACCCGGCAGCCGGATCTGACGGTCTGCCTGGAACAGGTGCATAAACCGCATAACGTCTCCGCCATTATCCGCACCGCCGACGCCGTCGGCGTGCATCAGGTGCATGCAGTATGGCCAACCACACGCATGCGTACCCTGGTTTCCTCCGCAGCGGGCAGTAACAGCTGGGTTAATGTAAAAACCCATCGCACCATCGCCGACGCGGTGACCCACCTGAAAGCTCAAGGTATGCAAATTCTGGCGACTAACCTGTCAGATCGTGCCGTGGATTTCCGCGAGGTGGATTACACCCGCCCTACCTGTGTGTTATTGGGCCAGGAAAAAACCGGTATTACCGAAGAAGCCCTACAGCTTGCCGATCAGGACATCATTATCCCGATGATCGGTATGGTGCAATCACTCAACGTCTCCGTCGCCTCAGCACTGATCCTGTATGAAGCGCAACGCCAGCGACAAAATGCCGGTCTGTATCGCCGCGAGCACAGCATGCTCGATGAGGAAGAACAGCAGCGCCTGTTGTTTGAAGGTGGTTATCCGGTGCTGGCCAACGTGGCGAAACGTAAAAAACTGTCGCGCCCGCACATTGACGAACAAGGCCAAGTGATCGCCGATGCCGAATGGTGGGCAACCATGCAAGCCACGGTACGCAAATGAAAGGCCGCCTGCTGGATGCTGTCCCACTCACCACACTTTCCGGGGTTGGTGCCAGCCAGGCGGGAAAACTGGCCAAAATTGGCCTGGAAACCATTCAGGATCTGCTGCTCCACCTGCCGCTACGCTACGAAGACCGCACCCGGCTTTATCCAATTAACGACCTGCAGCCGGGCATTTTTGCCACGGTAGAAGGCGAAGTTCTGCGTACTGACATCAGTTTTGGTCGTCGACGCATGCTAACTTGCCAGATCAGTGACGGCACCGGCTTGCTCACCATGCGCTTCTTTAACTTCAATGCGGCGATGAAAAATAGCCTGGCAACAGGCCGTCGCGTAACCGCCTATGGTGAAGTTAAACGCGGTAATCATGGTGCAGAAATTATCCACCCGGAATACCGTATTCAGGGGGAAAGCAGCGAGGTTGAGCTGCAAGAATCACTGACCCCGGTCTATCCAACCACCGAAGGCATACGGCAGGCCACGCTTCGCAAGCTGACCGATCAAGCGCTGGAATTGCTGGATACCTGTGCGATTACCGAGCTGCTACCATCGGAGTTGAGCGGTGGCTTAATGAGCCTGCCGGAGGCGTTGCATACTCTGCACCGCCCACCGCCGGATATCCAATTGGCAGATTTGGAGCTGGGTAAACACCCCGCACAAAAACGCCTGATCATGGAAGAGCTGCTGGCACATAACCTCAGCATGCTGGCGGTACGCGCCGGTGCGCAAAGCTATCAGGCGCTCCCCCTGATGCCGGACGACCGGCTTAAAAAACAATTCCTCGCCCAACTGCCCTTTGCCCCCACCGGCGCGCAAGATCGCGTGGTGGCCGACATCGAGGCCGATTTGCAAAAAAGCTTCCCGATGATGCGGCTGGTGCAGGGCGACGTTGGCTCAGGCAAAACGCTGGTCGCGGCATTAGCGGCACTGCGCGCTATCGCCCACGGCAAGCAGGTGGCATTAATGGCACCTACCGAACTGCTGGCCGAACAACACGCCAACAACTTCCGCCAGTGGTTTGAACCCTTGGGATTAGAAGTCGGCTGGCTGGCGGGTAAGCAAAAAGGCAAGGCGCGCATCGCACAACAAGAAGCGATTGCCAGCGGGCAGGTCTCCATGGTGGTTGGTACCCACGCCATCTTCCAGGAACAGGTACAATTTTCCGGCCTGGCGCTGGTGATCATCGATGAGCAGCATCGGTTTGGCGTACACCAGCGCTTAGCGCTGTGGGAGAAAGGCGAAGAGCAAGGTTTCCATGCCCACCAGTTGATCATGACTGCCACGCCAATCCCTCGCACGCTGGCGATGACGGCCTATGCCGATCTCGACACATCGGTCATAGACGAACTGCCACCGGGCAGAACGCCGGTCACGACCGTCGCCATTCCGGACACCCGGCGTGCCGATATCATTCAACGGGTAAAAAGCGCCTGTATGGAAGAAGGGCGGCAGGCGTACTGGGTTTGTACACTGATAGAAGAGTCTGAGCTGTTGGAAGCTCAGGCGGCGGAAGCCACGTGGGAAGAATTGAAAACCGCGCTGCCAGAGCTGAAAGTGGCGCTGGTGCACGGACGCATGAAAGCACAAGAGAAGCAGGCGGTAATGCAGGCCTTTAAACAAGGCGAACTGCAACTGTTGGTGGCTACGACGGTGATCGAGGTGGGTGTTGACGTGCCAAATGCCAGCCTGATGATCATCGAAAACCCAGAGCGGTTGGGGCTGGCGCAGTTGCATCAGTTACGTGGCCGTGTGGGCCGTGGCGCTGTGGCATCACACTGTGTTCTGTTGTACAAAACGCCGTTAAGCAAAACCGCTCAGCAGCGCCTGCAAGTACTGCGGGACAGCAATGACGGCTTTGTTATTGCCCAGCGCGATCTGGAAATTCGTGGGCCAGGCGAGCTCTTGGGCACACGCCAAACCGGCAGTGCAGAGTTTAAAGTGGCTGACTTACTGCGCGACCAGGCTATGATCCCGGAAGTACAACGCGTAGCCCGCCATATCCACCAACAGTACCCGGAACATGCCCGCGCGCTGGTTGAGCGCTGGTTACCTGAGAAAGCTCGCTACTCCAACGCCTGACATTCAGGCATAGAAAAGGCGCCCGCAGGCGCCTTTTTCGTTATGACGGCCGGTGAATCAGCCAATCGCCGGGAACACCGGCAACAGCAGATACAGTTTAATCACAATCGCGTTGGCGATATCAATAAAGAACGCCCCCACCATTGGCACCACCAGAAACGCCAGGTGCGATGGACCGAAGCGATCGGTAATCGCCTGCATATTGGCTATCGCCGTCGGCGTCGCACCCATACCAAAGCCACAGTGACCCGCAGCCAGTACCGCGGCATCGTAATTTTTACCCATCACCCGGTAGGTAACAAAGATTGCGTACAGTGCCATCACCAACGTCTGTACTGCCAGGATCGCCAGCATTGGCAGTGCCAACGAAGCCAATTCCCACAAGCGCAGGCTCATCAACGCCATCGCCAGGAACAGCGACAGGCTAACGTTGCCCAGCACCGATACTGCACGCTCAAACACAGTATAGAAACCGGTGAAGGCCAGTGTGTTACTGAGGATCACACCAACAAACAGCACACAGACAAAGTTTGGCAGTTCAAACACCGTGCCACTCAATAAGCCGGAAATAAACTGACCCAGGCTCAAACAGATGGCAATCATCGCGATGGTTTCAATCATGACCAGCGAGGTAATCAAACGGCCGCTTTCCGGTTTTTCAAAACCGCTTGGCTGAACGCTGTCATCCGGAGACCCTTCCGGTGTAGAAGAGTGCTTCACCAGATAACGCGCCACAGGACCGCCGATCAGGCCGCCCAAAACCAACCCGAAGGTGGCGCAGGCCATTGCAACTTCCGTGGCATTTTCAAAGCCGTAACGCTCAATGAACAGCTTGCTCCAGGCCGCCCCAGTGCCGTGGCCGCCGGACAGGGTAATGGAACCGGCGATCAGACCCATCAACGGGTCCAGACCCAGCATTTTTGCCATGCCGATGCCGATCGCGTTCTGCACCAACAGCAAGCCCAGCACGACAAACAGAAATACCATCAATGCCTTACCGCCCGCGCGCAGCCGCGCCAGGTTGGCATTGAGACCAATAGTGGCAAAGAAGGCCAGCATCAAAGGGTCTTTCAGCGACATATCGAAGCTGATTTCCCAGTTAGCGAATTTTTTCAGGGCTAATAACAGGATAGCCACCAGCAAGCCACCGGCGACAGGTGCGGGAATGGTGTATTTTCTTAACAGAGGGATGCTTGTGACGCATTTGCCCCCAAGGAGCAAAACCAATGTTGCCGCGACTAACGTGCCATAAGTATCAAGATGAAACATCCAGGTACTCCATGTAAGGGAAAAGATCCAATTAATAAATAATAAGTTATAGAAAACCGCTTAGTTTTTAAAACTTGATGAGTGCAGGATTAGAAGTAAAAAACGCTGATAACACAAGAAAAAATGAACGAAAATGCGACATAACCGCCGATAATGCTAACAGAATAGTAACGCGCAACCGTTTGCTTTTGCGGGGTAAATCATTAAAATGCCTGCTTTGCCGTTTCCGGAAATGCCACATCATGACCATGCCATCCGCCGAGCTCGATGCAGAGCAAAAAGCCTCCTCAACGCTGCGCAATAGCGAACTCATTTATCGCCTGGAAGACCGACCGCCATTGCCGCAAACCCTGTTTGCCGCCGGTCAGCACCTGCTGGCGATGTTTGTTGCGGTAATCACCCCTGCTCTGTTGATCTGCCAGGCATTAGGTCTACCGGCACAAGACACCCAGCACATCATCAGCATGTCATTGTTCGCTTCCGGTTTGGCTTCCATCCTACAAATTAAAACCTGGGGACCGGTCGGTTCCGGCTTGCTCTCGATTCAAGGCACCAGCTTTAACTTCGTTTCACCGCTGATTATGGGTGGGCTGGCATTGAAAAACGGGGGGGCCGATGTCCCTACCATGATGGCGGCACTGTTCGGCACACTGATGGTCGCCTCCTGCACCGAAATCCTGTTATCGCGCGTGCTGCATCTGGCGCGTCGCATCATCACCCCGCTGGTTTCTGGCATTGTGGTGATGATTATCGGTTTGTCGCTGATCCAGGTTGGGCTAACCTCCATCGGTGGCGGCTATGCCGCGATGAATGATCACAGCTTTGGCGCGCCAAAAAACCTGATGTTGGCCGGGGCCGTACTCTTGGTCATTATTCTGCTTAACCGCCAGCGTAACCCCTACCTTCGCGTCGCCTCGTTGGTCATCGCCATGGCAGTCGGTTACCTTTTGGCTTGGGTCATGGGGATGTTGCCAGACACTCAGCCGGCCACCGAGACAGCCGCAATTATCATCCCAACGCCGCTGTATTACGGTTTGGGCTTTGACTGGAATCTGCTGCTACCGCTGATGCTGATCTTTATGGTCACGTCATTGGAAACCATCGGGGATATCACCGCGACCTCTGACGTATCGGAACAACCGGTGAGCGGCCCGCTGTATATGAAGCGCCTGAAGGGTGGCGTGCTCGCCAATGGCCTGAACTCCATGCTGTCCGCAGTATTCAATACGTTCCCCAACTCGTGCTTTGGTCAGAACAATGGCGTGATCCAACTGACGGGTGTTGCCAGTCGCTATGTGGGTTTTGTGGTGGCATTGATGCTGATCGCGCTGGGCTTGTTCCCGGCGGTGGCCGGTTTCGTGCAACACATTCCTGAGCCGGTACTGGGCGGTGCGACCCTCGTGATGTTCGGCACCATTGCCGCATCGGGTGTGCGCATCGTGTCGCGTGAACGACTGAACCGCCGCGCGATCATGATCATGGCACTCTCCCTGGCCGTTGGCATGGGCGTTTCTCAGCAACCGCTGATCTTACAGTTCGCACCGGATTGGCTGAAAACCCTGCTCTCTTCAGGCATTGCCGCTGGCGGTATTACCGCTATCGTGCTGAACCTGTTATTCCCGCACGAACACGAAAAGCAATAATCGCCACATTGCTTATCAAACGGCCGCTTGCGGCCGTTTTTTATTGCCTATCAGACCATTGCACTTGAGATGCCCGGCTAATTACGGCATAAACAGGGTATCTTTTTTGACCGACGCGGATGTAGACGATGAAATTTATCGGGAAACTGTTGCTGACGTTGCTACTGCTGGTAGTGCTTGCCATTGCGTTGCTGTACGTCATCGGGCAAACCCGCTGGGCTGCCGGCTGGTTAAGCCGCTGGGTCAGCGATCACAGCGAATATCGCCTCTCGGTGACGAAGCTCTCCCACTCATGGAACCAACCGGGCCAAATCAGCCTGGAAGACGTTCAGTTGGCGAAAAAGAATGGACCACAAGCGCTGGTCGCCAAACGTCTGGATCTCGGTCTCAGCCTGCGCCAAATTACCGAGCCCCGTTTTTTCCATAGCGTTACGTTGCGCGACGGTACGCTTAACCTCCAACAGCAAGATGCAGCATTGCCACTACGGGCCGATGTATTGCAACTGAGCAATATGGCGCTGCAATCCAACGATGAAACCTGGCAGCTCAACGCGCAACAAGTCAGTGCTGGCATCACACCATGGCAACCCAAAGCGGGCCACCCATTGGGTGAAGATAATCAGTTCCAGTTCAGCGCGGGCTCAATGACACTCAACGGCATCCCCGCCTCAAAAGTCTTGGTGCAGGGCGAACTTAAACAGAATCAGTTGCAGCTCAGCGACTTCGGTGCCGATCTGGCGCAAGGTGATTTGACGGGGGTAGCCACTCGGGGTGCCGACGGCAGTTGGCAGGTGGAACGACTGCGTCTGAGCGGCGTGCGTTTACAGACGCCACTCACGCTGGAGCAGTTCTGGCAGCGCTTCACCGCCATGCCGCCAATCACACTTAAACGTTTTGATTTGATCGATGCGCGACTGGAAGGAAAAGAGTGGGCATTCAACGATCTCGACCTGTCGCTGCAAAACGTCACCTTCCAACAAGGCGACTGGAGCAGCCCGGACGGCTCGCTCAACTTCAACGCCAGTGACCTGATCAACGGTGGCGTCCACCTGATTGATCCGATCATGAATATGCGACTCTCACCCGCTGGCATCGCTATTCAGCAGTTCACCACCCGCTGGGAAGGCGGGCTGTTGCGCACCTCCGGCAATTGGCTGCGTACCAACAACCGTCTGCAACTGGATGAAGTGGCTGTCGCCGCACTGGAGTACACCTTACCGAGTAACTGGCGTGCACTGTGGTTGCAACCGCTGCCACACTGGTTGGCAGAGGTATACGTCAGTAAGTTGACCACCAACCGCAATCTGATCATCGATATCAACCCTGCCTTCCCATTCCAGGTAACCGCACTGGACGGTTACGGCAGCAATCTGCTGTTGGCACGCGACCACCAATGGGGCATCTGGTCCGGTACACTCAACCTGAACGGCAGTGAGGCCACCTTCAATAAGATCGACGTTCGCCGTCCATCACTGGCTCTGAACGCCAATGACGGGCAGATCAACGTTACCGATCTCAGCGCTTTTATGCCGCAGGGGCTACTGGAAGCCAAAGCCACCATAGAACAGCTGCCGGGCAAACCCTTTGCGCTATCGCTGAATGGCCGTTCAGTACCGGTAAATACTCTGCAGCAATGGGGATGGCAACCTGTTCCACTGGAGGGTGACGGTAATCTGCAACTACAGTTGAAAGGCTTGTTGAACAGCGATGGACCGTTTAAGGCTTCATTGCAGGGCCATTTGCAAGCTACCGCCCGCGACGGCCAGACGGTTAACCAGCAACTGCCTTAATGGTTGATTGGCCCTCTCTGGGTTGCGTTGAGAGGGCCACAATATCAATTATCTATTGCCTCGCATCCCCCCTGATCCAGGGGCACTTCGGGTTCGGCAGGCAATACCATGTAAGTACCCTCAAACACCGCACCTCGGTCATCGTCACCAAACAGATGAACTTCTGCCTGTACGCGCGCACGACGACCGCGTGCCAAACGCGCCAGATCACCGCTCAATGAGCTAAGGTCCGCCACCGCTCGCGGTCGGCCGGTGATAGGTTTGCTGTAACGGATATGAGCATCCGCCAGAATAATGGTGCCACCCAGATGGCGTTCACGCAGTAACAACCAGATCAGCCCCCAGGCCGTCAGCGTAGCAAGGGAAAACAGGCTGCCGGCAAACAGCGTATGGTGCGGGTTCTGGTTGCCAATCTCTGGCATGGTGGTGACAAAACGCTGGCCAGTATATTGACTGATGCGCACCCCCATCTTCTCGCTAAGCGGAATATGATCGTACCAGGCTTGCTGCAACTGGCCGCACCAATCCGGGCGATGCAAAATATCGTCCAGCGTCGCCACGGGTTTAATCATCAGAAAGTGGCGAATCGGCGTGGTTTGCGGTGCGGTAATCTCACCCTGATTAACAAAGCCAAGTTTGGCAAAGAAATCCACCGCGTCCTCACGGGCGCTACAGACCACACGCTTCACGCTTTCCTGGCGCGCAACCGACTCCAGGGTCATGGCCACCAGCGTCCCCAAGCCTTTGTCCTGCACCGTGGGATCGACAGCCAGAAAACGAATGGCTGCCTCATTATCGGCGTTGATATACAACCGCCCGATAGCGACAATTTTACCGCCTTCGTCCACCACCATTTGGTGATGCGCCATGGCGTCATAGGCATCCTTTTCCGACCCCACCGGCTGGTGCAGCGGCTTGCGCAGCATTTCCCAGCGGAACTGGTAATAATCCTTCAGTTCTTGTTCTGTTACCGGTACTCGTAGGTGATACATAGACGCCTTCTCTCCCAACACTCTTAGACTTGAAGCCAAAACGTCACCGGCCCGTCATTCACCAGCGCGACTTTCATGTCGGCCGCAAATTCACCGGTTTGGGTTTCTATACCGCGCTCACGGCACTGGCCAACAAAATATTGGTATAACCGATCGGCTTCCTGCGGTACCGCACCGCGTGAGAAGCTCGGACGCATGCCCTTTTGCGTGTCCGCCACCAACGTGAACTGCGACACGACCAACAGGCTACCTCCTGCCTGTTGGACATTGAGATTCATCTTGTCGTTCTCATCGCCAAAGATGCGGTACCCCAACACACGTTCACACAGGCGCACGGCTTTCTGTTCGTTATCATCCTGCTCCACGCCCAATAACACTAACAAACCGGGGCCTATGTTGCCTACCGTCTGTCCATCGACCGTAACGCTGGCATTTAACACCCGTTGAATTAACGCAATCATAACTGCCCTTCTGGTGGCTGATCCTGTTGTTCCGCCTTCTGTTGGCGGTAGTCGCGGTATTCCCCTATTGTCACTGTGATTTCCGCGCCAAGTAACACGATACACCAGCTCCAGTAGACCCACAGGAATAAAATGGGGATCACGGCCAGCACGCCATAGATCAACTGATAAGACGGGAACATGGTGACATACAGGGCAAACCCCTTTTTGCCCAACTCAAACAGCAGCCCCGCGACCAGCGCGCCAATCAGCGCATCTTTAGGTGGCACGCGTACCGTCGGCACGATGCAATACAGCAGCCAGAACGATATCCACGACAGGATCAACGGGAAAATACGCAGCACCTGATCCACCAGGCTGTTGACCCCAGTCTGCGCCAACCAGTTGAGTGACAACAGATAAGAACTGATGGCCATGCTGGCGCCAACCAACAGTGGCCCCAGGGTTAGCACCATCCAATACACAGCAAAGGAGAAGACTATCGGCCGCTGGTTCTTGCTGCGCCAGATGGTGTTCAGCACGCTGTCTACCGAAGAAATCAGCAACAATGCAGTGACAATCAGCCCACAGGTACCGACGGCCGTCATCTTGTTGGAATTGGCGACAAACTGCTCCAAATAACTTTGAATGATATTGCCGGCAGCGGGCATAAAGTTAGAGAAGATAAAGCTTTTCAGTTGGACGCTAATGTCAGAGAACATCGGGAACGCGGCAAACAGCGCGAACACCACCGTCACAAGGGGTACCAGTGACAACAAAGAGACGTAAGCCAAGTGACCCGCCAGCATGGTAAGTCCATCACTGTCGACCCGTTTAATCAACAACCGCCCAAAGGTGACGCTAGGTTTGATCGCAGAAGGCAGCTTCTTACGGCGGAAAAATGACATGGGTACCCCTTGATGTCAGTTTTTTTACCCGATGGGTTTCAAGTTGCAGCCAGGCAGCAAGCGTAGGGATCCCCAGAGCCTTACCTTAATAAGTCACCGGGGTAAGTACGTGCAGCAAACAACGCTGCGGCTTGAAAGACGACAGGCATATACGCCTTAAGCTTAACGCTTCGTGGTCATTGGGCAAAATACGCAGGCACCACGTCACGATCGGTAACGTGTACGACCTTAATCCCTAGCGCTTCAGCCGCTGCCACATTCGCCTCCACGTCATCAAAAAATACGGCCTGATCGGGTGCAGTATTTTCTGCGTTGAGTACATGCAGATAGATGTTGGCATCCGGTTTACGCATGCCGATGTCCTGCGACAAGTACAGATGATCGGCAGCTTCAGCAACCTGAGGGTAGTGCTGTGGCCAATAGTTGCAGTGCAAACGGTTGGTATTTGACAAGACGACGACCCGATGGCCTTCACTGCGCAGGCGCTTCATGATGTCGATCACTTCCGGGCGCAGTGCAACAAACACCGCCTGCCAACCGGTAGCAAATTGTTCAAAACTGAGGGCGATACCCATTTCATCACTCAGCCGTTCAGCAAAGTCTTCGTCGCTGATCTCACCACGCTCATGCTGTTGGAACAGTTCACCCATAGTGAAACGCTCAGACAATACGGCCAGCGGCGTACCACTTAAATTGCTCCATACACCCAGTACACGTTTGAAATCGATATCGACGATCACATTACCTAAATCAAAGATATACAGCATAGTCCTCTCCTGATGGGCCGGTGAGATTTTACTGTAGCGGGAAAAACAGAGGCTGAATAGAGAGCAGGAGGAAAAGCGTATAGCACGCGGCAGAAATGAGAAAAGACAGAGGAAAAAACTCAGGGCGCTGGACGCGCCCTAAGTGTTGCAGACTAAATCAGCGATTAAGCGTCTTTAGGACCGCGGCTTGCACGTTTACGATCGTTTTCCGTCAGGTGACGCTTACGGATACGGATCGAGGTTGGCGTCACTTCTACCAGTTCGTCATCATCGATGAACTCCAGAGCTTGCTCCAGGGTCATCTTGATAGCTGGGACCAGGGTAGTTGCTTCGTCAGTACCAGAAGCACGCATGTTGGTCAGCTTCTTACCGGTCAAGCAGTTCACTGTCAGGTCGTTAGAACGTGAGTGAATACCGATGATCTGGCCTTCATACACTTCCGCACCGTGGCCCAGGAACAACTTGCCGCGATCTTGCAGACCAAACAGGGCGAATGCTACCGCTTTGCCTTGGCCGTTAGAGATCAGCACGCCGTTCTGGCGCTGGCCAACTTCACCCGGACGCACATCGTCGTAGTGGCTGAAGGTGGAGTACAGCAGACCGGTACCAGAGGTCATGGTCATGAACTCGTTACGGAAGCCAATCAAGCCACGGCTTGGGATCACGTAGTCGAGACGCACACGGCCTTTACCGTCTGGATCCATGTTTTTCAGGTCAGCTTTACGCTCACCCATGGCTTGCATGACTGAACCCTGGTGCTGTTCTTCGATGTCCAAGGTCACGTTCTCAAACGGCTCTTGTTTACGACCATCGATTTCACGGAAGATAACTTTCGGACGGGATACCGCCAGTTCGAAACCTTCACGACGCATGTTTTCGATCAGAACCGACAGGTGAAGTTCACCACGGCCAGATACGCGGAATGCGTCAGCATCTTCAGTTTCTTCAACACGCAACGCAACGTTGTGCACCAATTCCTTGTTCAGACGCTCAAGGATTTGACGTGAAGTCACGAACTTACCTTCTTTACCGCAGAAAGGTGAGGTGTTGACGTTGAAGAACATGGTTACGGTTGGCTCATCGACAGACAGCGCTGGCAGTGCTTCCACTGCAGAGGTGTCACAGATGGTGTCGGAAATGTTCAGCTCGCCCAGACCGGTGATAGCGATGATGTCGCCCGCTTCAGCCAGGGTCGACTCGATACGCTCCAGACCCATGTGGCCCAGCACTTTGCCCACTTTACCGCTGCGAGTTTTACCTTCGCTATCGATGATAGTGACCTGCTGGTTTGGCTTCACTTTACCGCGCTTGATACGGCCGATGCCGATCACGCCCAGGTAGTTGTTGTAGTCCAGCTGAGAGATCTGCATCTGGAACGGTGCTTCGAGCTCAACCTGCGGTGCAGACACGTGGTCCACGATCGCTTGATACAGCGGGGTCATGTCTTCCGCCATCTCATTGTGGTCAGTACCCGCGATCCCCATCAGTGCAGAAGCATAGATGATTGGGAAGTCGAGCTGCTCGTCGGTCGCGTCGAGGTTAACGAACAGGTCGAAGACCTGATCAACAACCCAATCAGGACGTGCGCCTGGACGGTCAACCTTGTTGATTACCACGATCGGCTTCAGACCATTAGCAAACGCTTTTTTGGTCACAAAGCGGGTTTGCGGCATTGGGCCATCCATTGCGTCCACAACCAGCAGCACCGAGTCAACCATTGACATCACACGCTCAACCTCACCGCCGAAGTCGGCGTGTCCTGGGGTATCCACGATGTTGATGCGGTAGTCTTTCCAATTAATGGCGGTGTTTTTTGCGAGGATGGTAATCCCACGCTCTTTCTCCAAATCGTTGGAGTCCATTACGCGTTCGGTGGCTTCTACACGCTCTCCGAAAGTACCGGATTGTTGCAGCAGCTTATCAACCAGGGTGGTTTTACCATGGTCAACGTGGGCAATAATGGCGATGTTACGCAAATTTTCGATCACAGCTTTGCCTCAGGCATTAGAAATAGCGCGCTATTGTACACGTATTAAGCGAGGGACTAAACAAGATCACAACAGTCTCTTATAAACAACTGTGTACAGGTCAGTATGTGATCCCTTTCACGGTGCAAAAAGCATCATCTGGTGCACTTTTGCACCATTACAGTGCCCCACCTCGCACTGATTGCACCATTTAAGTGCAATATGTCACTAATGGTGCATACTCATTCTGTGCAAAACCCGCACAGAAAGGCGTTTAACACGCTTTCGCAAAGTTGGCACAGTTTTCGCTTTAGTCTTTTCAAGGCAAAAAAAGCCAGTTTCACAGATTCGTTCCACGACGACGACAATGATAAATCCGGGAGAGTTAAGTATGTCCGCTGAACACGTTTTGACGATGCTGAATGAGCATGAAGTGAAATTCGTAGACCTGCGTTTCACTGACACCAAGGGTAAAGAACAACACGTCACCATCCCTGCTCACCAGGTGAATGCCGACTTCTTCGAAGAAGGTAAAATGTTTGACGGCTCCTCGATCGGCGGTTGGAAAGGTATCAACGAATCTGACATGGTGCTGATGCCAGACGCCAGCACGGCGGTATTGGACCCGTTCTTCGAAGAATCTACCCTGATTATTCGTTGCGACATCCTTGAGCCAGGCACCATGCAAGGCTATGACCGTGACCCACGCTCCATTTCCAAGCGTGCAGAAGACTTCCTGCGTTCATCCGGCATTGCGGACACCGTATTGTTCGGGCCAGAGCCAGAATTCTTCCTGTTCGATGACATTCGTTTCGGCAGCAGCATCCGTGGTTCCCACGTGGCTATCGACGATATCGAAGGCGCATGGAACTCAGGCACCCAATACGATGGCGGCAACAAAGGCCACCGTCCGGCAGTGAAAGGCGGCTACTTCCCAGTTCCTCCGGTCGACTCTTCACAAGACATCCGTTCTACCATGTGTTTGACCATGGAAGAAATGGGTCTGGTTGTTGAAGCGCACCACCATGAAGTGGCAACTGCAGGTCAGAACGAAGTGGCAACCCGCTTCAACACCATGACCAAAAAAGCTGACGAAATCCAAATCTACAAATACGTGGTTCACAACGTGGCTCACGCATTTGGTAAAACAGCGACCTTCATGCCGAAGCCAATGTTCGGTGATAACGGTTCTGGTATGCACTGCCACATGTCTCTGTCCAAGAACGGCACGAACCTGTTCGCTGGCGACAAATACGGCGGCCTGTCTGAAACTGCCCTGTTCTATATCGGCGGTATCATCAAGCATGCTAAAGCAATCAATGCCCTGGCCAACCCGACCACCAACTCTTACAAGCGTCTGGTCCCAGGCTACGAAGCCCCGGTCATGCTGGCTTACTCAGCCCGTAACCGCTCCGCTTCTATCCGTATTCCGGTAGTAGCTAGCCCGAAAGCGCGTCGTATCGAAGCTCGCTTCCCGGATCCAGCAGCTAACCCATACCTGTGCTTCGCAGCTCTGCTGATGGCAGGCCTGGACGGTGTGATTAATAAAATCCACCCTGGCGATGCCATGGACAAAAACCTGTATGACCTGCCACCGGAAGAAGAAGCTGAAATTCCAAAAGTTGCAGGCTCCCTGGATGAAGCGCTGGCTGCATTAAGCGAAGACCGCGAGTTCCTGACCCGTGGCGGCGTCTTCACCGACGACGCGATCGACGCTTATATCGACCTGCGTAAAGAAGAAATGGATCGTGTTCGCATGACGCCACACCCGGTTGAATTCGAACTCTACTACAGCGTTTAAGTTTTACCGCGCCGTCTGCGGACGGCGCCCAGATTTAGTTGTCTTTTTTGTTGCCGTGGAAACTTTCTGCCCATCTTCGGATGGGTTTTTTTCTCCACCATATTTTCTGCAAAACTATTCCATACCGCGTACATGACGGATGGAGTAGGATAAATGCACTAAAAAGGTGCAGTCGTCTGCTATGCCCAATGAATTTCAAGGTGCAGCTAGGCGGCAACCGAGCCAACCGACAGGAGCTTGGTCTGCCAAGTGACTGGTGTGAGTAAGAGCAGCCAACAACGCTGCGTCTTGAAAGATGAAGGGCATATATGGCAACTGGCAAGCTGCCCGACGCAGGGCAGATCCTCAATTCGCTCATTAACAGCATTCTGCTGTTGGATGACTCACTGGCGGTTCATTACGCCAATCCGGCAGCACAACAACTGCTGGCACAGAGCTCCCGTAAACTTTTCGGTACGCCGTTACCCGATCTGCTCGGCTACTTCTCACTGAACGTCGATTTGATGCGTGAGAGCCTGCACGCCGGTCAGGGCTTTACCGATAACGAAGTGACCCTGGTGGTTGACGGGCGTGCGCACATCCTCTCTTTGACCGCCCAGGCGCTGCCTGAAGGCTACATCTTGGTCGAGCTGGCGCCGATGGATAACCAACGCCGCCTGAGTCAGGAACAGTTACAACACGCACAACAAGTTGCCGCGCGTGATTTGGTCCGTGGTCTGGCACACGAGATCAAAAACCCATTGGGTGGTTTACGGGGCGCGGCGCAGTTGCTGGCCAAAGCGCTGCCTGATCCATCACTGACCGAATACACCAAGGTCATCATTGAACAGGCCGACCGCCTGCGCAACCTGGTTGATCGCCTGCTGGGCCCACAACGGCCTGGCCAGCACATTACCCAAAGTATTCATCAGGTCGCAGAACGCGTTTGCCAACTGGTGGCTCTCGAGAAACCCGATAACGTGACGCTGGTCCGTGATTACGACCCCAGCCTGCCAGAAATGGCACACGATCCGGATCAAATCGAACAGGTTCTGCTGAACATTACCCGTAACGCTCTGCAGGCACTGGGGCCGGCTGGCGGCACCATCACGCTGCGTACCCGCACCGCGTTCCAGATCACCCTGCATGGCAGTCGTTACCGGCTGGCAGCACGTATCGATATAGAGGATGACGGCCCCGGCGTGCCGGCGCAGTTACAAGACACGCTGTTTTACCCAATGGTCAGTGGCCGCGAAGGCGGAACCGGCTTGGGTTTATCCATCGCCCGTAATCTTATTGATCAACATTGCGGAAAAATTGAATTTAACAGTTGGCCAGGACATACCGAATTCTCGGTGTACCTGCCTATTCGTCAGTGAGGTTTTCTATGCAACGAGGGATAGTCTGGATCGTCGATGACGATAGCTCCATCCGCTGGGTGCTTGAACGCGCACTCACTGGGGCGGGTGTGAGCTGCGTGACCTTCGAGAGTGGCAATGAGGTGTTGGAAGCCCTGTCCACGCAAACACCTGACGTGTTGCTGTCTGACATCCGCATGCCCGGCATGGATGGTCTTGCATTACTCAAGCAGATAAAGCAGCGCCACCCTATGCTTCCGGTCATCATAATGACGGCACATTCGGATTTGGACGCCGCTGTCAGCGCATATCAACAAGGGGCATTTGATTACCTGCCAAAACCTTTTGATATCGATGAAGCTGTCGCACTGGTCGAACGTGCTATCAGTCATTATCAGGAACAACAACAGCCGGCGCGCAGCCAGCCGGCTAACGATCCGGTAGCGGATATTATCGGCGAAGCCCCGGCAATGCAGGATGTGTTCCGTATTATCGGACGTCTATCACGCTCGTCGATCAGCGTGTTGATCAACGGTGAATCCGGCACAGGTAAAGAACTGGTGGCTCATGCTCTGCACCGCCACAGCCCGCGCGTCAAATCGCCTTTTATCGCATTAAATATGGCCGCTATACCCAAAGACCTGATCGAATCCGAACTGTTCGGTCACGAAAAGGGGGCCTTTACCGGTGCCAATCAGATCCGTCAGGGCCGCTTTGAGCAGGCTGACGGCGGTACCTTGTTCCTAGATGAAATCGGCGATATGCCGCTGGATGTTCAAACCCGTTTGCTGCGGGTTCTGGCAGATGGCCAATTCTATCGGGTCGGCGGTTATGCCCCGGTTAAGGTAGACGTTCGTATCATCGCCGCGACACACCAGAACTTGGAATTACGCGTACAAGAAGGCAAATTCCGTGAGGATCTGTTCCATCGTCTCAATGTGATACGTGTACACCTGCCGCCATTGCGTGAGCGCCGTGAGGACATTCCGCGCCTGGCGCGCTACTTCCTGCAGGTGGCAGCAAAAGAGCTGGGCGTTGAGGCGAAGAATTTGCATCCAGAGACCGAAACGGCTCTGACTCGTCTGCCGTGGCCAGGCAACGTGCGTCAATTGGAGAACACCTGCCGCTGGTTAACCGTGATGGCCGCCGGGCAAGAGGTGCTGATTCAGGATCTGCCGAGTGAGTTGTTTGAGACCTCTGCGCCAGAAACCACCAGCCACAGTCTGCCAGACAGCTGGGCCACATTGCTGGCACAGTGGGCCGACCGCGCACTGCGCTCCGGTCATCAAAACTTGCTGTCAGAAGCACAGCCTGAAATGGAACGCACGCTGCTCACCACGGCACTGCGTCATACCCAAGGGCATAAGCAGGAGGCCGCACGTTTGCTGGGCTGGGGCCGCAATACGTTAACGCGTAAATTAAAAGAGTTGGGAATGGAATAGTTTGCGTGATTGATTATAGAAAACGCAATCTGGCGCACAAAAAAACCGCTATGTCAGACTTTACAGCCAGTAAGGCAGCAGTATGATCGAAGCGCACACTCTGGAGGCTCTCGATGCTGGACTCATTTGTCGCATTCATTTCCCAAGGTGCAGCGCTTGGCTCCGCTGCCAGCCACACGCCACAGGCAGCCGTGGCTGCGGTGCTGTGCGCAGCACTGATTAATTTTTTGAGTTAAATAGTTAATCGAAAATACAGCCGCTAATGCGGCTGTTTTTTTATTCCTCAAATAACCCGAGAGAATTGCTGCGTGCGCGCCTGCTGACGCAGGTAGATATCAAAGCACATGCAGATATTGCGGATCAGTAACCGGCCACGTGGCGTAACACGGATACCCTGCTCGTTGCGTTCCACCAACCCGTCACGTTCAAACGGCGCCAGCAGTTGCAAATCTTCAGCAAAATAGCTGGCGAAGCTGATGCCGAACGGCTGTTCTATTGCCAGGTAGTCCAGCTTAAAGTTACAAATCAACGTTTTGATCACCTCACGCCGCAAACAATCGTCTTCCGTCATAGCCAGGCCGCGCCACAGTGCATTGCCCTGCGCTTCAACGCGGCTGTAATAGGTTTTCAGCTCTTTCTGGTTCTGCGCATAGCTGTCACCCAGCATGCTGATGGCCGAAACCCCCAGCCCCAGGAGATCACTGTCGCCCTGGGTGGTATACCCCTGGAAATTACGGTGCAGCTTTCCTTCACGTTGCGCCACCGCCAGTTCATCATCTGGGCGTGCAAAGTGGTCCATGCCAATAAACTGGTAACCCGATTCGGTCAGGGAGGCGATGGTCTGTTGCAGGATATCCAGCTTCTGCTGTGCCGTCGGCAAATCCACGTCTTTGATTTTGCGCTGGGCCGCGAATAAATTCGGCATATGAGCGTAGTTAAATACGCTCAGACGATCCGGATTTAGCTCTGCCACCCGCTGCAGGGTGTAAGCAAAGCTCTCTGGTGTCTGCTTTGGCAATCCATAGATCAGATCGATATTGGTGGAATTAAAGCCTAGTGCTTTGGCGCGGGCAATCAGCGCAAAGATGAAGGCTTCATCCTGCTCGCGGTTCACCAACCGCTGCACGTCTTTATTGAAGTCCTGCACACCCATGCTCAGACGGTTAAAGCCCTCGCTGCGTAAATGATCGAGCACATCCAGCTCAATCTCACGCGGATCGACTTCGATCGACATTTCAAGATCGGGGAGAAAATCAAAGTGTTGCCGTAACTGCGCTACCAGCGTGCTGATTTGCGTTTTGCTTAGGTAGGTCGGTGTGCCGCCGCCCCAGTGTAACTGGCCAACCTTACGCCCGGCAAACAGGGGGGCGCGCTGGGCGATCTCCTGTGCCAGCACCGCCAGATACTCATCCGCCTTGTGTGTCTGACGCGTCACCAGCTTATTACAGCCACAGAAATAGCAGAGCTTGTGGCAGAAAGGGATATGTACATACAGCGACAGAGAGCGCTCAGGATAACGCACCGCGGCGCGTTGAAACGCCGCTTCGTCGTAGTCCTGGTTAAACTCCAGCGCTGTGGGGTATGAGGTGTAACGCGGCCCTGAATAGTTATATTTCTGGATCAGGGCCAGATCCCAGACAATTGCCTGTTCTGACATGCTCACTCCTTCCGATATTTTTTCCTACCGGGCCGGGAAATGGGCAGTTGTCTACGCTGTCTGGCCGCGGAAGCGCTGCGGTAACGTGATTTACGTTTAGACAGCCGCCATAGTTTACCGAATAACCACAGCAGATAACACATCAAGAGTAGGGCTATTGTCAGGATCAACCACATGACGCGTTAAATTACGTCTTTTGGGTTACCGCCTTTCAGCAGTTTCAGGATATCTTCCCGCTTCTCTTCTTCTTCTTCTTCATCGTCGTCGCCCAACTCAATACCCAGCTGCTCCATCAGGGCATCGATACGGTCCAGTGTCTGATCAACGTAGGACTGATCTTCAGCATTCAGCGTCTCACCGTCATCAATGCGATCCAGCAGTGCATCCAGACGCTCATCATTTTCCAACTTCGCCAATTCTTCTTCCGGCGACAGACGAGGTTTAGGTTTCGCTTCAGCTTTTGGTTTTGCCTGCGGTTTGGCTTTTGGCTGGGCTTCAACCACCAGCGCTACCGGCACTTTACTGCCAATGCGCGGATCTTTGGTTTCTGCCCCTGCTTTATTTTTCGTCTTCGCGGACTCAACCTGGGTGCGAGAACCGGAAGCAAGACCACGGCGTTTTTTTGCACGCTTGCGTTCACGGGCTTCCTGATCGAGCTCCACACGGCTTTTCTTTTTGGTTTTCGACGTCGCCGCGCTGCTGCGTGGGGCGCGAGGTGCTTTTGATGGCTGGTTCATAGCGTATGCTCTTAGGTATGTAGATTCAGTATAGAGATAGATGCTATACGATTGCGGCGGAATCTAGCAGAAAGCGAACAAAGAAAAAAGGCGGCAGGTTAAACCCGCCGCCTATTTGCCCCTTCTTTCGAAGGATATTCCTGCTACGCGATCCCTGCGCACACTCAACATCCTGGTCTTTCCTTTTGCTATAACCGCATTCCCTGCCACACTACATCCTTCATCCTGAAAGGAAAATCGTCCATGGCGCAATCCGTACGCATTCGCTCCTCCTGAGCGTGCTTCCTGCTGGCATCCCAATTGCAGTGACTTCACCATCCTTGTGCTATTTGCATATTCAGATGCAAACAGATCAGTTCCTTCTGTATTCTTCCTGGTACTCATCAGCACGCCCCGTGCTCTCCATGAGATTTATCACCCTTCCTGGATGTTCCTTAATCCGGCACAGCCTTGTGCTAAAAGCTACTTTACGCGATCAACGCTTACGCTCAAGGCATCTGCCGTGTAATTGGCATATCGAAGAATGCAGCGGATAATTAACTTTTTGTTTTTTAATTAAAATAAAAAAAACAGCTTTCGAATAAAGCGACATTACCCACTATTCGAATGGCGAATGTCTCACACGTGTGAGCAGGCCCCACAGCCATGCCCTGCTAGCTTGGCGCTTAAAAACAGAGAAACACACCATTTTTACCGCTGATGCAGTTATAATCGCCAACCAGTTAGCCATCCTCACGGAGACGAAAAATTTTGACCAGCAAGAATTACAATTACCATGTGACCCATTTCGTCACCAGTGCGCCCGATATTCGCCACCTGCCGGGGGATGAAGGTATTGAAGTCGCGTTCGCCGGCCGTTCCAACGCCGGTAAATCCAGCGCGTTAAATACACTGACCAACCAGAAAAGCCTGGCGCGTACCAGTAAAACGCCGGGACGTACGCAGCTGATCAACCTGTTCGAGGTTGAAGAAGGCATTCGCCTCGTCGACCTGCCCGGCTACGGCTACGCGGAAGTGCCTGAAGAAATGAAACGCAAATGGCAGCGTGCTTTGGGTGAATACCTGCAAATGCGCAACTGCCTGAAAGGTCTGGTGGTGCTGATGGATATCCGTCACCCATTAAAAGACCTCGACCAGCAGATGATTCAGTGGGCCGTCGATGTAGGCACTCCGGTACTGGTTCTGCTGACCAAGGCAGACAAGTTGGCATCCGGTGCGCGTAAGGCACAACTCAATATGGTACGTGAAGCCGTCGTGCCATTTATGGGCGATATCCAGGTTGAAGCTTTCTCTTCACCGAAAAAAATCGGCGTCGACAAGCTGAGCCAAAAACTGAATACCTGGTTTAACGAGATCCCACCGGAAGTGCTGCCAGAAGATGACGACACCGCTGGCGAATAAAATACCGCAGGTACCGCAATAGCCGATGTGAAAACACATCGGCTTTTTTTATGCTCAAAAACCTGTGAGCTCAGGCATTTTTCGTTATCTAATTACAGTTATGACCAAAAGCCATCATAAATTCTTATAGCGATTTAATGTGAAGAGTAAGAAAAACGGGCAATTACAGAAGATTTGTTGAAGCAGAATAGGGTGAGGGAGATAAGAGAAAACGATGGTTTTACTTTGTTTTTACAATAAAAAACGCCCCAGTCAATACTGACTGGGGCGGCTAAATATTCAGCCAAATCCGATTACGTGAAGTAAAAGGTCTGAAAGATAGAACATCTTACCTCTGTACCCTACGCGAGTAACTTTACATGATTTTTTCGCAGTGCAAAAGAATTTTTTGTAGTTTACTTACACAGTTTAGCGCGTAATAACGGCGAGGTTGGAGAAACAATCGCCGTATCTTGTAGCTTAATTACAAAAACTGCTTAGGTTATCGCCAGTTAGCAGATCCAAGGTGGATATGGCTGGCGAACCTCAACATGATCAGTGGGCTTCATCCCAGTTAGCACCCACGCCTACGTCCACCTTCAGCGGCACTGCCAGCATCATGCTATTTTCCATCAGCTCGCGAATATGCTGGCTGGATTCTTCAATCACCGACTCATGCACCTCGAACACCAATTCATCGTGTACCTGCATGATCATACGTACCAGCGGTTTCTCTTGGGCTTGCAACCAGGCATCCACTTCAATCATCGCGCGTTTGATAATATCCGCAGCGGTCCCCTGCATTGGGGCGTTAATCGCCGCGCGCTCGGCCGCCTTACGGCGCATGCCGTTGCTGGAGTTTACGTCTGGCAGATACAGCCGGCGACCATCCAGCGTACTGACGTAACCCTGACTGGCCGCCTGTTGGCGAGTACGCTCCATGTAGTCCAGTACACCTGGATAGCGCTCAAAGTAGAGATCCATGTAACGCTGAGCTTCACCACGAGGGATCCCTAACTGACGCGCCAGACCAAATGCGCTCATCCCATAAATCAGGCCAAAGTTAATCGCCTTCGCACTGCGACGCTGTTCGTTAGTCACTTTGTCGAGTGGCAGGCCAAACACCTCTGCGGCGGTGGCACGGTGGATGTCCTCGCCAGCCGCAAAAGCCTTCAGTAACCCTTCATCCTGAGACAAATGGGCCATAATGCGCAGTTCAATCTGAGAATAGTCGGCAGCAACGATACGGTAACCTTCTGGGGCAATAAATGCCTGACGGATGCGGCGCCCTTCGTCGTTACGCACCGGAATATTCTGCAGGTTCGGATCACTGGAAGATAGCCGCCCTGTCGCCGTCACCGCTTGATGATAGGAAGTATGCACGCGCCCACTGACCGGATTGATCATCAGTGGCAATTTATCGGTATAGGTCGTTTTCAGTTTTGCCAACCCACGGTATTCCAGAATCACCTTCGGTAACGGGTAATCCAGTGCCAATTCCGCCAATACTTCTTCGTTGGTCGACGGCGCACCACCCGGGGTTTTCTTCAATACCGGCAGCTTTTGTTTTTCGTACAAAATGGCCTGCAACTGTTTGGTCGACGCCAGATTGAATGGCTCTTCCGCCAGTTCATGGGCTTGAATCTCCAATTCAGCCAAGCGCTTGGTCAGTTCGATAGAATGCGTAGCCAAAATACTCTGATCAATCAGCACCCCGGTCCGTTCTATATGTGATAACACCGGCAACAGCGGCATTTCTATCTCATTGAATACCGTCAACAGTTCGGCGCTTTCCTGCAACTGTGGCCACATTGCCAAATGCAACTGCAGCGTGACGTCGGCATCTTCGGCAGCGTAAGGTGCCGCCTGCTCCAATGCGATTTGATTGAAGGTAAGTTGTTTTTTACCCTTACCGGCAATCTCTTCGAAGGTCACAGTTTTATGACCAAGATAGCGATCGGACAAGCTGTCCATGTCGTGACGGCCTCCCACGCTGTCCAGCACGTAGGATTCCAGCATGGTGTCGAAGGCAATACCACGCAGACGGATGTCATAACGTGCCAACAGGCCCATATCAAACTTCAGGTTTTGCCCGACTTTCAGCGCTTTCTCATCTTCCAGTAACGGCTTCAGAGTGGCCAACACATGGTCGCGGTCCAACTGCACTGGCGCATCAAGATAGTCATGCGCCACGGGCAGATAAGCCGCTTCACCCGGGGCAATAGCAAACGACAGGCCGATCAGATTTGCGGTCAGTGTGTCCAGGCCATCGGTTTCAGTATCAAAGGCAAACACGTCGGCTTTTTTAAGTTTTTCCAACCACTCGGCGAACGTGTCTTCATCCAAAATGGTGACATAGCCCTCTTGCGACAACGTCGCTTCGGCAGGCTCTTTTTCAACTGCCGCAATGGCCTTTGGCGCACTGGCGGCTTTCACGCCAGTCCCCTTTTTACCTTCCAGCCAGATACCGGCCTCAACATCTGCCAGCCAGCGTTTAAATTCGTACTGTTTGAACAACTGTTGCAACGCGTCTACGTCTAACGAAGACACTTCGAGATCGGCGCAGGTGAGATCCAGCTCGACGTCAGTCTTGATGGTCGCTAACTTGTAGGAGAGGTAGGCCATCTCTTTGTGTTGTTCCAGCTTGGCCGCCATCGTCTTGGCGCCACGGAAACTGAGCGTCGCAATACTGTCCAGATTGGCATACAGCACATCCAGCCCACCAAGCCCCTGCAACAGCCCCTGAGCCGTTTTCTCGCCCACACCAGGCACACCAGGTATGTTATCCGAGGCATCCCCCATCAGCGCCAGGAAGTCGATGATCAACTCTGGAGGAATGCCATACTTGTCGCACACTTCCTGTGGGCCGAGGATCGTATTGTTCATTGTGTTGATCAGGGTGACATTCGGTGTGACCAGCTGCGCCATGTCTTTATCACCGGTGCTGATCAGCACCGCATGACCCGCTTTTTCGGCTTGCTGTGCCAGCGTACCTATCACGTCGTCTGCTTCCACGCCAGGCGTGACCAGCAGCGGTAACCCCATGGCCTTGACCATTTTGTGCAGCGGCTCAATTTGCGCGCGCAGATCGTCCGGCATCGGTGGCCGGTGCGATTTATATTCTGCGAAGAGCTCATCGCGGAAAGTTTTTCCTTTCGCATCAAACACCACCGCAACATGGCTTGGCTGATACTGCAACAGCAGGCTGCGCAGCATATTCAGCACGCCGTACATTGCCCCGGTCGGTTCACCCGCAGAGTTAGTCAGCGGAGGGAAGGCATGATAAGCGCGGTAGAGGTACGAGGAACCGTCAACCAGGATTAATGGGTTTTCTGCAATCTGGGCCATAGCGTTACTTTATCTTTATCGTGATCGGACATAGCGGTAAGAATGCCATAGCTGGCCGCCTGAGACGAACCTTAGCGTGCATTAAGGATAAAAATCATGTGATTCTGCGAAGCGATCCGCAAGATCCTACCTGTGGATAACTTTGTGCATAGAAAAGACAATAAATTATAACGATGCGTTTATCGTTATAATGGGAAATAAAATTCCTATTTAAATCACTGCGTTAAATGGCGCTATTTTCGTTAGGAGTGATTATCGACTTTTACACGATTTGTGGATATAACTTGCACTCAATTTTAATCGCACTATTCATCAAATTTGGCGCCTCAATTACCATAGCACAAGATGAAAAGGTTGCACGAAAACGCAGCAACTGCCTATTTCTTCCGCGACAAAACAGTTACTGTTAACAGGCACTTTCCCTCTTTAATTTCTGTTAAAATATTTTTTTGTTCATGCATACCGGCATGTAACGCTGTTCTCATCAACCGTCAGCCCATAACCATGCCAAGATTGTTATCCCCTGTTATTTTTATACTTTCTGCCCTGCTCGCCATTTTGGTGACCGTACTGTGTTCGATCCCAATCACACTGGCCGGCATCATTAAACTCTTGGTGCCCTTTCCTGCCGTGTGGAAACGCATCTCAGCCTTTGCCGATTTTATGATGTGGTGCTGGTGTGTAGGGTTGGCACTGCTATTGCGAATTAACGGGCAACTGCGTTGGGATATTGAAGGGCTGGAAGGGCTGCAACGTAAAAACTGGTATCTGCTGATCAGTAATCACGAAAGCTGGTCGGATATTGTGGTGCTCTGCGTGTTGTTCCGTAACCATATTCCCATGAATAAATACTTTCTTAAGCAACAGCTAGCCTGGGTACCCTTTGTCGGTCTGGCCTGCTGGGCGCTGGATATGCCATTCATGAAACGCTACTCGCGTGGCTATTTACTCAAGCACCCTGAAAAGCGCGGCAATGACATCGAAACCACACGCCGTTCTTGCGAGAAGTTTCGTAAACGTCCGACCACTATCGTCAATTTTGTAGAGGGTTCGCGTTTTACTGAAGCCAAGAAAATTAAAAGCAATTCCCCCTACCGCAATTTACTGGCCCCTAAAGCCGCAGGTATTGCTTTTACACTCAGTGCATTAGGTAAGCAGTTCGATAAAGTGTTAAACGTCACCCTACTTTATCCGGATAATACTGAGCGGCCGTTTATGGATATGTTATGCGGTCGATTGAAACGCATTGTGGTGAGAATTGAGCTGCTGCCAATCGATGAAAACCTGCATGGGGATTACTTCAACGACAAGCAGTTCAAGCGACGTTTCCAACTTTGGCTCAATACCCTGTGGCAGGACAAAGATCGCCTGCTTGATAAATTGAAGCGGCAATAGAGAAAAAAAAGCCGGCTAAGCCGGCTTTTTAACGTTTAATCTCGGTTACTTCTGCTGGCTGAGGTATTTAACCACGTCGGCGAATTGCTTCACGTAAGCATCCATCGAACTGGTGTCCAGACCATCGTTTTTAACCATGTATTTACCGT
Source organism: Serratia sp. CoH_134_PS_4 (assembly GCF_058190535.1). Lineage (NCBI taxonomy): Bacteria > Pseudomonadati > Pseudomonadota > Gammaproteobacteria > Enterobacterales > Yersiniaceae > Serratia > Serratia sp. CoH_134_PS_4. Next base: position 3,305 of record NZ_JBXWKI010000014.1, on the reverse strand, counting down.
TAACAAATACAGCCGGGACGCCACGCAATTGCAGATCTTCTGCGGCTTTCTCCTGTTGAACCACCAGGGATTTAACCACGAAGCTGTTCAATGCTCCGTCATAATCCGCCGCACTCACACCTGCTTTCACAAATACATTGCGGATATCGTCCGGGGTTTGCACAGTTTGGGTCTTCTGCACCGCTTCAAACATCAACGGGCTGACTTTATCTTCCACGCCCAGCGCCATTGCAACAGCCCATGCCTGAGTCAACTGTTTGCCCAGCGGCCCCAGGAACTCAACGTGGTATTTGGTCATTTTGGTGCCCGCAGGCAGTGCTTTTTTCACATTTTCAGAAACGTGATAAACCTGCTCAAACTGATAGCAATGCGGGCAATAGAAGGAAAAGAACTCCAGCACCTGAGGTTCACCGGTCACTGGCTTATCCAGGGTTACGTACTGAGTGCCATCGCTAAACTGCGCAGCCGAGGCACTAAATGCCATTACCATGCCAACGAGTGCCAACCATATTTTCTTCATAAGACTAAACTCTCCATTGTGTTAAAGCTTCAATACATTGGCATCAGCTGCAGAGGGGGTTCCTGCAACAGCTTAACCTGCTCGGTGAATGCCGTCGTCTGAGATAACCAGAAATCAGACTCCGCCATCCACGGAAAACTTTTAGGGAATGCAGGATCTTGCCAGCGGCGAGCGACCCATGCCAAGTAGTACAGCATACGCATCGCACGCAGCGGCTCGATCAACGCCAATTCACTTTGATCAAACTCGGCGAACTCTGAGTAAGCCTCCAGCAGAACATCTAACTGCATCAAGCGATCGCGACGTTCGCCGTGCAGCAGCATCCACAAGTCCTGTATAGCCGGGCCATTACGTGCGTCATCAAGATCAACAAACAGCGGGCCATCACGCCACAGAATATTGCCTGGGTGGCAATCACCGTGCAAACGACGCGGCTGCCAGTCCAAATGCCAGCACTGTTTAATCGCTTCAATCAGCGTATCGGCCGCTTTCAGAAAGCTTTCTCGCTGTGCCTTCGGCAACAGTTCACAACCAGCAAGTACCTCACGCGGTGCAGTCAGATACTCTTCAATGCCCATTGTCGGGCGCTCAACAAACAGGCTTTCACTGCCCACCTGATGAATACGCCCAAGGAAACGCCCCACCCACTCCAGCTGATCGAGATTATCAATCTCATACTGCCGCCCCCCAACGCTGGGAAAGACAGTAAAAAAGAAACCACTGTGCGTATGCAATGTTTGCCCTTGCAGGAGCAAAGGAGCAACTGCGGGGATCTCCGCCAGAGCAAGATCTTGGGCAAACTGGTGTTCTTCACCAACTTGCTTCGCGCTCCAGCGCTCGGGCCGGTAAAACTTCACCACATAGCGCTGACGATCTTCATCCATAAACTGATAGACGCGGTTCTCATAGCTATTGAGTGCGGTTAGCCCGGAGTCGACCCGTAGGCCAATCCCTTCCAGCGCGTCCATAATCAGGTCGGGCGACAGGGTCTGAAAATTAAAAGCAGAGTTGTTCATAACAACATTCGGTTTCTTTTGGTGACATCACTGTGCCGGGAATGAGAAATAGTAGCATTAATGATAGGCTTCACGAGCAACGGGTTCACCGTATCGCACGAATGTTAATCCTTTATCACGCCGCGGGCGCGCAGTAATGCTGTTTTAAAGTCTTCTTCGTAGTCTTTCTTCAGGCCAGGGATCTGCTCAGTGCCGGCGCTGCCGCGCATTTTCAGATGGTAGATCAGAATATCATCACTCAGTTCGTCCAGACTGCCCTGAAAACCGGCTTCCTTTGCCAGCTTTTGCAAAAACTGAATCAATTTAAGATCCGGATCCTCCTGCCAAGCTGGCTGTAACAGCTCAATCAGCTCGTTTACGCGGTGCGTTTTCATCGCAATATCGTCCATTAGAATGAATAAACACACAAAGTAGCAGGCTTACCAACGCAGTGAAAGAACCAGCTTGTCAATAAAGGTAAATCCTGATGCCATACCGGCTTTAGCGCTACAATCAGGGCGTTAGCCATAAATTCGGAATAATAATTATGCACGAGGATATTACCGGCATTATTTTAGCCGGTGGGCGCGCAACACGTATGGGCGGGGAAGATAAAGGCCTGGTTCACGTTGCCGGTGTACCGCTATATCAATACGTACTTTCTCGGCTACGGCCGCAAGTGGGCCACATAGCAATTAGCGCCAATCGCAATCAGACACGCTATCGGGAAAGCGGTCTGCCTGTCATCAGCGATCTGACAGCAGATTTTTCCGGGCCGCTAGCTGGCATGCTGGCAGGGCTAAAACACGCGACGACAGAGTGGGTCGCCTTTGTACCCTGCGACGTCCCCGACTTTCCCTCGACATTGGTTGAACAGCTCTGGCAGCAAAAGGGGCAGGCTTTGGCCGCCTATGCCAGCGATGGGGAGCGGGCACATCCAACCCTGGCGCTGCTGCACACCAGCCTGGTACCTCAGTTAGCCGCTTATCTGGCACGCGGAGAACGCAAATTGATGTTGTTCCTGGATGCGGTAGGTGCAGGGAAAATAACCTTCGAAGGCCAGCAAGCGGCATTCCATAATTTGAATACTCAGGAAGATTGCCAGCGTTGGCTGCAGGAAAAAGGACTCACCAATGAATAATTCTTTTCCCCCGTTACTGGCTATTGCCGCTTACAGTGGAACAGGTAAAACCACACTGCTTAAACAATTGATTCCTTTATTAAAGCAGCGGGAAATCCGTGTCGGACTGATAAAGCATACGCATCATGATATGGATGTGGATACGCCAGGAAAAGACAGTTATGAACTGCGCAAAGCCGGTGCCAATCAAACATTGGTCGCCAGCGATCGCCGTTGGGCATTAATGACCGAAACACCAGAACAGCCGCCCCTGGATCTTCAGTATCTGGCCAGTCGTTTTGATCGCACCAAGGTCGACCTCATTCTCGTCGAGGGGTTTAAACATGAGCCTGTCAGCAAGATCATTATCTATCGTGAAGAGATAGGCAGGCCACTTGAAGATATGTTGGATGAGTTTGTTATCGCCGTTGCCAGCGATCGGTTAATCACTGAAAAGGTTAGGTTGTTGGATCTCAATAACCCAGAATGTATTGCTGATTTCATCGTGGATTGGTTGAAAAGCGCAGCGTAGCTGCGTAATCTTTTTCTTTCGCACACAGCAAAAAGGCCATCCTTGCGGATGGCCTCTTGGCTTAATTGATGCCTGGCAGTGTCCTACTCTCGCATGGGGAGACCCCACACTACCATCGGCGCTACGGCGTTTCACTTC
>NZ_JBXWKI010000013.1:0-129773 GCF_058190535.1 Serratia sp. CoH_134_PS_4 | reverse complement strand
GGAACGGTCTGCGTTGTCGGGAAGATACGTGATCTGATCCTTCAACTCAGCAAAAGTTCGATTTATTCAACAAAGCCGCCAAAAGATATAAAGACACGGTCGGTGTCAGCTCCGTCAGAGATCTGTACGGTACAATGATGAATGAGGGTGCCAACAAAGGGATTTTGGTCTGTACCAGTCAGTATGGCAAAGACGCTTATCGGTTTTGTGAGGATAAACCAATAGAACTCATTGATGGCGGAGGTCTTCTTTATCTCTTAAAGGAGCACGCTGGCGTATTTGCCCGTATTAATCCAAATTTTTAAGTAATTTTAAGGATGTCATGAAGGTAGCACATTCGTTAAGTTCATTACTTTATCTGAGCCGTTGCAAATCCATTAGTATGAAGAACTGTTAGTGTAGTAATTCCTAATGGTCCTTAGCCATAAGCGGACTGGCAAGTCCGCTTTCTCTTGGCAGACGTAGCGACCCCTTCAGTCCGACCGTTATGTGCCAGAAGCAGACGTTATGCCGGTTCTGAAACAATGCTTTTTATGGTGACGTCCTCATCCCGTTGATGAAGACGTCACTAACATTGCGGCCTGTCAATCTGCAGAGGTTGATGTTGGAATTCGGGCAATAACCTTAATTTCAAAATCGAATCCCGCAAGCCAGGTCACTCCAACGGCTGTCCAGTTCGGGTAAGGGGGCTGCGGGAAAATAGACTGTTTCACCTGCATAATTGTCGGAAATTGATTTTCCGCGTCGGTATGAAAGGTGGTGACATCAAGCAGGTCGTCAAACGTACAACCCGCTGCTGCAAGAGTCGCTGCCAGGTTATCAAACGCAAGTCGTACCTGCGCGGCAAAATCCGGCTCCGGCGTACCGTCGGCGCGGCTGCCAACCTGGCCGGAAACGAACAACATATCGCCAGAGCGGATCGCGGCAGAATACCCGTGTTCTTCATAGAGGGCATGGCGGTTAGCAGGAAAAATAGGCTCACGCTGGATCATGGAATTTCCTTTCTTAAGTCAATGTGTGATGCGGGATGCGCGGTATGCAAAATTGATTTAATATACGCGGCGTATGTTGAATTAATCACACATACGCCGCGTATGTCAAATGACATCCGTTCTGTATGTCTAAAAGGAGATCGTATGGCCACCAAACGCCGCGCCGAAACAATGGAAGAGAACCGAGCCAAATTGATTACGGCAGCGCGGAAGTCCTTTGCCGAAAATGGTTTTGCTGCCGTATCGATGGATGAACTAACCGCCAGCGTTGGCCTGACACGTGGGGCGCTATACCACAACTTTGGTGATAAAAAGGGGCTGCTTGCCGCTGTTGTTGCTCAAGTAGACGGCGAAATGGCACAGCGAGCCAAAGCCGCTGCCGCGAATGCCGGTGACGACTGGGAAAGGCTGCTGGCTGAAGGGATTGCCTATATTAAGATGGCGCTGGACACAGAAGTAAGGCGTATCGTTCTGCTTGATGGCCCGGCTTTCCTTGGGGATCCCGCGCAATGGCCGAGCCAGAATAGTTGCCTCGAGTCTACCCGACAGATCGTCATAAATTTGATCGAACGCGGCGTACTTAAATCGGTTGACGCGGATGCCGCTGCACATCTGTTAAACAGTGCCGCGCTGAATTCCGCACTTTGGATTGCTGCGAGCGACGATCCGCAGCGGGCGCTGCCAAAAATTATAGAGGTGTTTACTCAACTGGCAAGCGGCTTACGGAATAGTTCCAATAAACTATGATGAGACGTTTATAGGGGGGGAGCTAAAATCTTTCAGTACGCACGGGGAGTTTAAAGCCACGACTTCTTCATCTCATCAGACAAAATACTAAACAACGAAGGCGTCAGGAAACAGATCTCTTCTATCGCTCATCAGAATGGCGCTCATTAGAAACCTGCATGCTGCGCTTGTTGTGGTCGCCCACCTAGAGCGCATGGAATTGTATTATCTGTTGATCATATTTTTCCTCGTTCAAAGTTTCCGCATTTTGCATTAGAAAAATCAAAGTTGCAGGTACTGTGTGATGAATGCAACTTGGCGAAATCGAATGCCACTTTTGATGATTGGCGAGAATGAACGCTATCCTGAATCAGGATAGCGTTGCATCGGCCCGTTGAACGCATAGCTTAAAGCGTTCCTTAAGCTCAGTGAACCTGTGTACCTCGTGCCAAGGGCGGACGCTATGCTAATCAATGGCGAGGTTGTCAGGCTGGATAGTACGTTTAGCCAGTTTCTTTTGGAGTATTATGACCATTACGGGAAATCCAAATGCGGCTAATGCACTTACAACAAGCAGTATGTTTAGATTTTGCGTTGTTATTCCAAGACCAGGGAGTAATAAGGAAGACAGAAAGAATGCGAGAGTTGTTACCAGGTGCATAATTGCTGTCTGTAGTGAAGAAAAACTGGCTCGTTGTTCATCTTTAGGATAGTGGATAATAACCGACGAAGCGGATACAAGTCGGCTATATGAGGTTCCAAGAAATAAGGTTATAAATAAAAATGTATTATGATAGCCCATCGCAGGAATCAGTAGACTTGCTACGAATAACAGCGTTGAAATTGTTGCCAGCATCAGGGCGGATAAACGTGATGTCAGGATGCCTGTTATTTTTGTAGACAGATAACCTACAACTCCTCCACTTAAAAATAATAAGGGTAAAAGGTTTTGTTGTGTAGCCATATATTGCGTCATTAACGGAGTCAAAATGGGAATAATGAGCATTGGACTAAATTGCACCAGTGCAGTACAAGAGGCGAAAAGTAAGGTTTGCGTGTCAATAGACAGATTGACCTTTACGCGTGGTGGGGCCGTATCCTTTGGAAGGAAAAATACTATCAACGGTAGAGACACCAGACAAAGGGAACTGATTAACCACAGCGCAGTATGCCAACCATAGTGTGTGCACAAAAATAATATAGCGGGCATTCCGACGATACTGACCATCGAAAATGATGCAATCACCGTTGCCAGTATTTTTCCACGTAAGTTTGCTGGGGCATAATTTATCAAAATACTCATACCCACGCCCATAGTCGTACCACCAACCAATCCTGCGCAAAATCGTAGTGCCAGAAGAGTGTGAAAATGAGTAGTGAGTGTTGACAAAAAGGTGAGTGCTCCGAGCAGTAACATATTCTTGATTAAGAATTGTTTTTTATTAAACAGGTCGATCCAATAAAAAGCAGCAACTCCAGAGAGAACAGCACCCAGTGTGTACATACCCGAGACATAGCCAGAAAATGATACAGGAACCGCGAACCCGTCTGCCATAAAAGCAAAAACAGGCGTTAACGCCATATATTCCAATGCATTAGTGAACTGGACAAAAGCGATTACAATAGCTATCCGCATGAGGGATTTATGATTAAACGTCGGTGTGACCAGTGGCATAGCAGGCAACCTATGGATGAAAGATATCCGAGTTTAACCGCTATCAATGGTGTGCATTAGATGGTAAAAATGGCACTTATTATTATCATATATGGGATAGTTGATGCGTCCGGCTCTTGATTTTAATACCCTGAAAGTGTTCATTGCAGTGGTTGAAAGCGAAAGCTTTGTTGGGGCATCGAAAGTCCTTGAAATGCCGACATCAAATGTTAGTCGTTGTATTTCTCAGTTAGAAGACAGGCTGAATCTTCAGCTCATCGAGCGCAGTACCCGACATATGAAGCTCACCCAGGCGGGGCAGCTACTCTATACCCGAGCGAAGCCATTACTGGAGGCGCTTGAGCAAACTGAGACAGAATTAACGTTGCGGCAAATGCAGCTCAAGGGCCCATTACGTATCTGTATTCCCAATGAAATAGGCCCTGCATTGCTGGGTTCTGTTGTTGCCGATTTCGCCTGTCAGCACCCGGATCTGGAGATAAGCTGTGTCACAAATTTGTCAGGTTTCGAATCCCTGCGGGACGATCTGGATTTAGCTGTCATTATTACCCGTGGTCAGATGGATGACAGTGACTACATCGCCCGCCATCTGGTGACTATCCCATGTACTATTGTTGCAGCCCCCTCCGTTATTCAGCGTTATGGCACCCCTTTGCATATCCAACAATTTGAAAAACTACCCTGTATTACAACGGTAAGCGCACTGAAAGGTGCTCCCTGGCAGTTTGTCAATACAAAGGGGAGATTCGAGACGGTCAAGGTTAAAGGGCATTATCGGGTAAACAGCGGAGAGATGGCAGGGCGAGCTGCGGTAGCAGGCGTCGGTTTTGCAATTCTGTCGAAACAAGCTTGCCAACCCTACATTAACGATGGACGGTTAATCGAGGTTGAATTTGAACAATCGCCAGCCCCATTGCAATTGTTTGCACTTTATTCAGATCGGCGTTACCTACCCGCTAAAACAAGAGCACTCATTGATTTCATGCATCAGAAATTGAGCAATATATCCTTCGCAACCTAAGGCAGCGTTGAATCATCGCAGAGAGTCCAGTTGGCACAATGAATCTCTACAGCGTCAGCTTCTCGCTGTGAGTTAAACGGGTCGATGCAACGCAATCCTAAATCAAGGTGAAATTAACCCGTCAGATAACGGGTCACCAACAGAATCAATTCACATTTTAGATCTGAAGACATTAATTGGCCGCGCCGCGATGCATCGTGTACGACACCTTCAATTGCTGAAGCCAGCACATGGCTGGCGACCTGTGCCCGCGCCGAACCTAGCTGACGGGCAGTAAAAGCAGCATAGTATTCAGCATAGCGACGTTCAAACTCCTGATGTGCATCACGTCCGGAGAGCGGCACTTCATCAAGCAAAACGCGATGCAAACGCGGATTAATTAAATGCGCAGCGATGATGCCATCAATCATTCGCTCAACCTCCACTGTTAATGAGTCAGCCTGCGTCGACCCGTTAGCATTGACGGTTTCAAAAACCCGCAATATCGACTCGAGATGTTGCTGGCGTATCGCTTCTGCCAGAGCCAACTTATTGGGAAAATACTGGTAAAGCGAGCCAATACTGACCCCGGCGATGCGCGCCACTTCATTGGTATTAAATTTTGCCCATCCTTTTTCAGCCAATATGCGAGTAGCAACATCCAGGATGATGCCGACCAAAAATCGTGAGCGGCTTTGCTGCGGCTTTTTACGCATGTTTCGCTTTGTATCTGGAACACGAGTATTCACGTGGTGGCTCTCCGATTGATAATGCGAGCATTAACTCACATATCAAAAAGGAAATAAAATGGTCCTTACAGCGCAGTACAACAGAAAAATTAATTTGCTTAAACGCTCTTCTGGCATGCCAGGACCCGCTAATTTTGAGATTGTTGAGCATCCTGATATGGCGTGCAGCGACAATGAGGTATTGGTTCGCAATTGTTGGTTTCGGATCTCAATTTCTACCCGCCTGATGATGAGTGAAGAGGCCGGAAGTGTAAAAGGCATTCCGTTTCCTCCCATCAACGTTGGCGATACGCTGGCAGATGCGGCCATAGGCCAGATTGTGTCTGCGCCTGCGGCTAGCGGTTTGCAACCGGGTGAATTCGTACTTCATCCGTTTGGATGGCGAGAATATGCTGTTGTCGGCATAGAACTCTGTACGCGATTAGGCGACAAGCTGTTGAATCCAGCCGCCTATTTGGGACATGGCTGGACGGCGTATGCCGCTCTGACGCGTGCGACTCAGGTTAAACCTGACGATGTGGTTTTTGTTTCGAGCGGAGCGGGGGCGATTGGCTCCATGGCAGGACAAATTGCCCGTAAGCTTGGCGCCAAACGAATCATTGGCAGTACTGGAACGCCAGAAAAAGCGTCTTGGATGAAGCGGGAATTGGGTTATGACGAGGTCATCATTCGCGGTGACGGTAATATCAGCGAGCAACTGCACCGCTATGCCCCCGACGGCATTGATTTATTTATTGATATTGTGGGCGGTGAGCAATTGGAGGCCGCAGTTTCTCACTCTCGGGAAGGGGCGAGGCTTGTTCTGCTTGGGGCATTATCCGCCGAACTTGCAGATGCAAAGTCGACCAAATATGCCCCTGTGGAAATAGATGCTTTCGCTATTATCGTCAAGGGCGTTAGGATACGCGGATACAGCGCTGACGAAAATCCGGAAGTATTTGCCGAATGGCTTTCCTGTTTGTCACAACCTTTATGGGCAGACATCGCGTTTCCCATGACCCGGTTTAAAGGACTGGAATCAGCACCATTGGCACTGAAAGAAACGTGTTCCGGTAAGGCGCGTGGTCTGGTACTCGTTGAGCTTTAAACAATATTTAAGGCCAGATTGTATTGGCTTAAAAGCTGACGCGAGTTTAACCGAAATCTAGAGGTCACAAGAGAAAAGACGGCTATATTCGGTTCGCGCTGGTGTGCCAAGCGGCCCCAACGAACGAAGCGCGGGCAGTTATTCATACGAAGGAAGTAAGATGCTTTTGCCAGATTCAAGCTTTATAAAAACCCTTTATCAATCGTCATGTGAAGAATGAGTCGTCCGCTATTTGTTTCTCTGGATGGGCCCAAGGGAGCCGGTAAAACCACACTGTTGGAAGCCATCACGAAAGTACTAAGGGCAGAGAACAAGAAGGTGATCCGGCTTTGCGAGAAGAAAAGCGATCCCTACAGGGGGGAAACAATGGCCCTTGTTAACAAACTCGTCAGAAACCCCACCCTGGAGTTGGAACTGGAGGTTTGTGAGCGCTTTGCTGATAGCCGTGCTTGGATTTCCCAGCACGTGCTGACTAAACAGCCACCGGACAGCATTATCTTGATGGATCGCTGGTACCCGTCGGATGCCGCATTTCGCCGGATGGTTCCATTTGCAGAGATTTTACAGCTTAACATTGCACGAAACGTGCGAACGCCAGACCTGCATGTCGGGGTTGTTACAGCGCCTGATATTTCATGGGCGAGGGCTGCGGCCCGATCGCGTGGGCTAAGTAGTACTGTGATTCATAAGCTGGAAGAACATGTCGCTTGTACCAAAGCGTTCGAGCGAGAAATTGCAAATCACGGCTGGGTTCTATGCCGCAATGAAGGAACCATCGAAGACGCAACGATGCAGGTGATTTCTGAGATCTACAGAGTGCTTGCATGCCCCATAGGCATCGATTTTGCGGACAGAACCTCCGCTGCAGGCCGCCAGTAATTACGGTAACCTTATTGTGTCACTCTCTACCCAGTGTGAACCTCCGATGGGTGTTGCGTCTAGAGAATCGAAACCACTCAGTATTTTCAGTCTTTGACACGGAGAAAATATTGTCGGTGAGCCCAGCTTTTTGTGACAAAAAGGGTTAGCCGGCATTTTCTTTGGGGCAAGTTCAGGAGGTTGCGTTATGTTTTTGGGCAGCCAGTAGCAGGAACACCGACGTCATCAGCAGAGGTAAAGTCACCTTGGTCGATGTTGGGAGCACTAAAATCCCTTCGTTATTATTGTGTCAGGCAGTATCCATGCTGCCCGTATTGATCCTCTGCGGCAACATTGTTCAGGTTTGAAATAAAAACCTCACTCTGCCTGGATTGATTGAGTCTCCACGTTCGATCCGCTGAGACCAGGAATGAGTTTTTTGTTCTAACTGCTGATCCTCGTCACCGTCCAACAAACTGAAAAAGCAAAACGCCCGCTTAAGTTTCCTTAAGCGGGCGTCTCTAATATGGCTCCTCTGACTGGGATCGCCTTTGCCAGTAACTGGCTAATAAGTAAGCTAAACCTGAATTGCCCTTCTGTCAAGACCACCAGAATGACCACCAATCGAAGCTGGTTATATAAAACTGATTTGAGCGGTCTCGTGCATTTGGTGATCGTTACTATGATCATATCTACAAGGGCTGTCTGCTCTGTACCTAATATAGACTTTCATACCCTGGAAATTACACTATAAGGTGATCTAGGATATGCGCTTACAGGTTACGAATATTGTGCCAGAATCATGTAATTTGATGATTGCCGCTTTGCTTTCGAGCCAGTAAGTGCTCCATGTTCGCTAACGAATACTCAGGGCATGCAGTTCTTTCGAAGAGCGTGGAATGCATACCAATTTTCCTCAATCAAAAGGAGTTGATTATGAGTTCGATAGACCAGTTTGCTGCCCATATTGGTCTCGACTGGGCGGATAAAAAACACGATGTCTGCATCCAGTTTAATAATGGTGACCGTTTCAATAGCGCAAAAGAAATTCAAAACTACTCAGTGAGGGGCTCGTTCTGTACCTCAGGTACTGATCAGGTGCCTGAGGCAGGAAATGTGAGGAGGAGGTTAATGCGTAGCAGATACAAAGATCGAAGTCTCACTCTAGAAATTGGAATTTTATAAATTTCCATTATCCGTAGAAGTAACTCGATAGCTCGGCTGGGTATTGTTTTCCCAAGGTTATCATTTGGGCCAAATTGGCCTTGGCATTTAACTCTCCTGCAAGCATTCGAAAAACATTGTTAAAGCGATTTATCCTCCCTTCCTTCAAAGAGTACCGCTCCTCGCAGGCGCATACAAAACTCTTTATCTCTTCTAATAACTTGTCGCTGACGGGGTTAATTGTAAGATAGTTTCCTGTTGGGCCGCACTTCTCAAACGAAAACTGATGCGCAGCTTCATTTCTCAAATTTTTTAGCAATCTGACAATTGAAAGAAGCTCATTGTTTAGTAGTTTCTCCTTTTTGCAAAAAACTATTTTTTTATCATATGTCATTTTATCAGCAAGCTTATATGTGGTTTTTTTGCTGTCAATTATTATCTTGTACAGCATGCCCTCTATATAAGCTGCATGAGAAATTATATCTGCTCGACACTCGAAATGCCCAATATCAGCATTGTGAGGGGAAATACTTATGCTATCAAATTCCTCGCCGATCGAATGGGCTGAAAGTATGATTCGAATGAAGTGGGGAAAGTTAAGGCTCTCCAGTTTTAGCTTTGATTCTAAATCAAGCTGGAACGCAATTCCGTACTCATTGGAGTACTGGGCTATAGCGAATGAGTCAGTGATAATGTCCCAGAATTGCGAAAATGGATATTTTAGAATTACTTTAGATGCACCTTCTTCAAGATGATAAGTTATATTGCCACTAATTGAAGCCCAGTGGAGTCTTTCGACTAAAATGAAAACATCTTCAGGTGAGAGCGTGCTGGATGTGAGTACTTCCTCTTTGCTAGAAAACGTCGCCTTATGTAACGTCTCGATTTGACCTGGTAGTGAGTGGTCTACATAGCCCTTAAGGTGGTAGTTTTCTGGAGTCCCCATATTGCCCTTACTCCTACAAAATTATTTGATTGGCTCAGCCGAGATAAGTTTTTTACCTGCGTTTCTGTGACATATCAACTTTTTCCAAATTCTTAGCCTGTAGCTTTGCGAGAGTTTTCAGAATCGACCGCCTTCAACTTCTTTTAGAACCCGCAGAATCTGAGTTTCAGTAAAACGTGCTTTCTTCATAATGACCTCCGCTGATTACATCTTAACCAGAGAACTCCATTAAGCGGTAAGACTAAATTCAGGGGGACAACAAAATGGCTGAGGTGGTGCGCCGAGAACGTCGACGATCGTGACGCGGATTACGGCTGCGGGTACAACTGCACAGTGAAGACCTAGAATATCAACATGTTGAGCCAGCCATGCGGCGCAGCGTGCCAATAACTGAATGCGTAACTCGCCGTCTGGTGGCGTAGCGCCCCCAAGCCAGGCGTGGAACGCTTCGGCATCCTGCGTCATCACCTCGCGTAAAGGCCGACCAGCCCAGAGGCCGTAGTCGGTGGCCGGACCGTTGCGCTCGATGTACTGCGTCGGCTCAGGTGTTCGGATGCCGCAAAACGCCCGCTAGCGAAATTCTGGATAATTTCGGCTTCTTGCGGACTTTCGACTTGGCTTGATGTGTATCCAAAGGTTACACTTGGAGCCATGAATGAAAAAGATGCCGGAATGCGAATCCGCGTCGAGCGGGAGCTCCGCGATGAATTTCTAAAGATATGCCGCGAGCAGGATCGTCCCGCCGCGCAGGTCATTCGTGAGTTCATGCGGGAATACATAGCGGCGAAGAAATCAAATCATGCTGGTCAGACCGAGAATGCCAGCGGCAGGCCAGTTGCTCCAGAGGGCCAAGGATGAAGAATGAATGCCGTAGAGAAAGCCATTCTTGGCGGACAAGCTTACGTTTGCATTCATTCAAGCGTTTAGAGTGAAAGAAGCAACATATGAAAAATGAGAATATAGTCCAGAAAATTTGGAACCTTTGCCACATCCTTCGTGGTGATGGGATCAGCTATCACCAATACGTGTCTGAATTAACGTATCTCCTTTTCCTCAAAATTGCAGAAGAGAATGGTGTTGAACGTCTTCTGCCATCTGGCAACCGCTGGAAAGACCTCCTGAGTCATCCTAAAGATGGCTTGCTGGGCTTCTATCAGGAGATGCTGACCCACCTTGGTACTAGCGCAGAAAGTGAAACGATCCAGGCAATATACGCCTTTCCCACTACGGTGTTTTCGCACGACGAGAACCTTCACGCCGTAGTAGATGGCATCGCCAAAATTGATTGGAATGATCTCTCGGGTGATAGATTTGGACACATCTACGAGGGGCTGATCGAAAAGAGCTCGCAGGATGTGCGTTCTGGAGCAGGTCAATATTTTACTCCAAGAGCACTGGTTAATTCCATGGTGCGAGCCATGAAACCAAAATTGGGTGAGATAATTCAGGACCCTGCGGTTGGAAGTGGCGGATTTCTAATTGCAGCGGACCGGTTTATTCATTCCGAAAATACAAAACAGGCATACGCGAAAACGCCCCCAAAATATCAAGGCGTTGAAATTGAAAAAAATACCCGTCGAATTTGTTTGATGAATACGTTTCTTAATGGCCTCGATGCCGAGGTCATATACGGCGATGCGCTGACGGATGATGCAAATGGGCTCCAGCCCGCCGATCTTATTCTTGCCAACCCACCATTTGGGAGCAAGGCCGGTAGCAGAAGATCGCTCCGCGCTGATCTCCCTTACCATAACGCAAACAAGCAATTGGCCTTCCTTCAGCACATATATCTTGGCCTAAAGCCGGACGGGCGCGCAGCGGTCGTTCTGCCGGACAATGTGCTGTTCGATGATGGTGTTGGTAGATTGGTTCGACGAGAACTAATGGACAAATGCGATCTGCACACGGTTCTTAGGCTCCCAACAGGAATTTTCACAAGCGCCGGCGTTAAGACAAATGTTCTGTTTTTTAGCCGTGGCAGTAAGAAAAAAGATAACACGAGGTCTGTCTGGTTTTATGATTTGCGCACAAACATGCCAGTATTCGGAAAGACCACACCGTTGCTCGACGAGCACTTCGCCGAATTTGAGAGTTGTTTCGGAAATGACCCGTACGGCAAATCAACTCGCGAGGATCAAGGCGAAACGGGTCGGTTCCGTTGCTTTTCGCGGCAAGAGATTGCTGATCGGGAAGATGGTTTGGCTATTTCTTGGCTCCGCGATGAAAGCGGCGACGCTCAGGATGCGGTGGAAACTCCAGAAGAGATTGCCGCTCTGATCCTCTCTCATCTTCAATCGGCAATGAATGAAATTGAAGCCGTCGTCGGAGAGCTCATTGAGCCTTCTGAGGTTAACGAATGACGATAAGGGAGGAATTTACGCGAATAATCCAGTTGGTTTTGGCGGTTGAAACAGACAGATTCGAGAGCGAAGGGATCAAAACAGCGCAGCTACGACTGGAAAAAAAACCGTGCCACGAGATGGGAGGTGGGCATGGTTGATTTACCGAAGGGGTGGACACAAGTTGCATTCAAAGATGTTGTGGAGGTGAATCCGCGCAGGTCTTTTGACTTGGAGCCTGATGACATGGTGACCTTTGTTCCTATGGCAGCTGTCAGCGAAATTTCCGGAGCCATTGTTGATGATGTTTCGCGCCAGCTACGTGACGTCGCCAAAGGGTTTACGCAATTTTCTGAAGGGGATGTCATCTTCGCGAAGATTACGCCATCGATGGAAAATGGAAAATCTGCTATCGCCACAGGGCTTGTAAACGGCATTGGTTTCGGTTCAACCGAGTTCCACGTATTACGCAGCTACGGCGGAGTTATTCCAGAGTATATCTGGTATTTCATCCGACAAATATCATTTCGTGACGACGCTCGAAAAGTAATGACTGGTGCTGTTGGCCAACAGCGTGTGCCTGCAGCGTATTTGAAAGAACATCTTCTTCCGCTGCCGCCTCTCACTGAACAAAAACGGATCGTTGCCAAACTTGACTATCTGACCTCCCGCACAGCCAAAGCCCGCACTGCGATTGATCATATTTCGCCGCTGATTGAGAAATACAAGCAGGCCATCCTGCGCAAAGCGTTCAGCGGTGATTTGACCGCGGGGTGGAGGAGTAGGAACGGTGTATCAATGTCAAGAACAGTTCGTCTTGGCGATGTTGTGTCCGACATTCGGTATGGCACAGCAAAGAAAAGCTATCCTGAAAAGCGCGGAACCGCAGTTCTTAGGATTCCTAATGTGTCAGGCGGGCACATAAATCTGGTTGATCTCAAATACACAAATTTTGACGATCAAGAACTGAGGAAGCTCGCATTACAATTAGGCGATATTCTTGTTGTGCGTTCAAATGGAAGCCCGGACCTTGTGGGCCGAGTTGCCTTGGTCACAGAAGCAGAAACAGGTCTGGCTTATGCCGGTTATTTGATTCGTCTACGACCAAATATAAATAATATTAAGCCAGAATATCTAAAGTATATTCTCGGAAGTCCGCAGATTAGGAATACAATAAAGACAATTATTCGCTCCTCCAATGGGATTCATAATATCAACAGCGGTGAACTGTCTAGTCTTGAATTTCCGTGCCCAGAACTCGATGAACAAAGCGAAATCGTCCAACGTATCGAAACTGACTTCGTTTGGCTGGACCGAGTATCCAACGAGCACATTGCAGCATCAGATCTGCTTTCCGCACTTGATCCGTCTATTCTTCAGGTAGCCTTTCAAGGCGAGCTTGTCCCGCAAAATCCGCATGATGAACCCGCATCCATCCTGCTCGAAAGGGTTAAGGCTGAAAGGGAGACGCTACTGGCAAAAACAAAATCAGGGCGCAAGACGGCGGTGCGTCCCCAAAAGCCAACGAAGAGTGGGGTTAGGATGGCAAATTTGATCGAAGTTCTAAAATCCAGTGAAAATTGGGTTTCCGCCAGCAAGGCGGCACAAGCACTTGGAATTGGAAACGGCGCGACCTCTGATGCGGTAGAGGAGTTCTACAACGAACTACGGACGCACCTTCAAGGTGGTCTCATTGAGGTCGAGCGCCGGGGAGATGAAGACTGGTTGCGCCTGATGCCGATAAGTGGGGTGTGATCATGCGCATCGATTGGCTGTGGATAGGTGAATACAAAAATCTGAAAGACTTGACGATTGATTTCGCCCAAGAGCATCTCATTACCGTGTTGATTGGTAGGAATGGGACTGGCAAATCGAACGTTCTGGAAGCGATAACAGTTCTCTTTCGTGACCTGATCATGGGTGAGCAAGCGAACGGAATCAAAAACAAGCCATCCTTCGCCTACCGAGTTTGCTATCAAATCAAGGACAAATGGGTTCGCATTGATGCTGATCCAGCGGGCAAAGAACCATATCGCATCAAGCTCGCGCCATATGATCCCGATGCTGAACCTCTGTCTGCTGTCCTCACCTTTGAGGAAGCCCCTGGCGAAGCAATGGCTCTTTCCAAGTTGCGAGATACAGATGACGGCTATCTGCCGAAGTTTGTATTTGGCTATTATTCAGGCCAAAGCGAGAGGATGGAAGAGGTTTTTCTTAAATATCTCGAGCGGTACGACAAAGACCTTCGGGCTGGAAAAAATCCCGGCTTGAAGCGTCTGTTCTATGCACTTCCGGTTCACAGCAATTTTGTTTTGCTGTCTTTCATAGTGAACAACGCCGAGTTGACAGACAAGTTCTTGCAGGAACAACTCGGCCTTGAAGAGGGTGGGATTGAATCCGTTCTCTTTGTTCTTAGGCAGCCTTCATGGACATCCAAGGAAGGTGATCCACGCTTCTGGAACGCGCGTGGCGTCGTGTCCGAATTCCTAGCCACTCTTTACGATATATCTCTTGCACCATTGCGGATCACTCGCAAAGAAAAGGTCAGTCTATGGAACTCGCGAACACTGGAATTCTTATATCTTTTCGTGAAAGACCTTGACGCACTGCGCAAGCTGGCCGCGGGAAAAAGCACTGCCCAGTTTTTCCAACATTTGGAAAGCACCTATGTTTCAGAGTTGATCGACGAGGTGCGTATCAGGGTAAAGTTACGAAAGAATGATGGGTCGGTTACATTCCGTGAACTGAGTGAAGGTGAACAGCAGCTCCTAACTGTGCTCGGGTTGCTTCGTTTCACTGCGGAAGAAGAAAGCCTGTTTCTGCTAGACGAGCCTGATACGCATTTGAACCCGAGATGGAGCGTTGAATATCTTCAGCATATTCGCAATTTCTTGAATGTGAATGGGACAGAAAAGCAGAGTAGTCACGTTCTTCTGGCTACGCACAATCCAGTTGCCGTAGCGGAGCTTGAGAAAGAACAAGTTCAAATCCTTACGCGTGATAAGGAAACGCAGGCGATCTCGGCTGCGGAGCCAGACACGCACCCGCGTGGAATGGGCTATGCGGGTGTGATGACCAGTGAAATGTTTGGACTGAGTGCGGCCCTAGACACCCATACCCAAGATCTGCTTGCGAGGAAGCGCCATCTCAGCGGACAGGATGTGCTAAGTGAAGATGACAGGAAAAAGCTGAAGGAAATCAACGAAGAGCTCCAAACTTATGGTTTCCGCTATGAGGTGCGCGATCCCGAGCTTAAAGAGGCATTGCGAAGACTGGATCAGGAGGCGATGCCAGTAAGTGAAAGGGAGGAGCTGCCTGGCGAGGCTGAGAAAGCTCGCCGTCTAGTTCATAATGCCTTGAATAAGAGGGGGGATTGATTCGTGCGCTATATTAATCTGGACCAGTTGGAGTTACCAGATGGCTGGCAGGTGCGTGCAGACGCCGCTATCGCAGATGAGCCTGGAAAAATTAAAGATCACTCAGATGTTTGGCGCGACCTAAAGCGACCATTAATGAAGCTTTCGCATGACAAATGTTATTATTGCGAGATTGTGCAGGAACGGTCTGATGGAGCAGTAGATCACTTCCGTCCAAAGAGCAAATATCCGTGGTCGGCTTTTAGCCATTCCAATTATAGATTTGCATGTACATTCTGCAACAGTGTGCGGTCGGATAAAGAAAGCGAGAAGACAGGGGGGAAAGGCGACAATTTTCCCCTCCACGATGAGACTAAGCGGGCAACTTGCTGTGCAGATGAGGCAAATGAGGGTCCAATTCTTTTGGACCCGTGCAAGCCAGACGAACCCGGTCTTGTAGATTTTGACGAGACTGGAAGGCCTATACCGACTTATTCGGAGGAGAAACATGCCGGTCGCAATAGGCGAGCATCTGAATCAATCAGGCTTTACCACTTGGATCACTCTGATCTTGTTGACAAACGCAAGACGCTCGCTGTTTCAATAAAGCGAAAGATTGATGCCGCCGATAGGTTATTTCCGCAAACGGAATCTGGAAATGTTGATATCGATAACTCGTTTTCAGAACATGTGCGTGCACTTGCGGATTATATTTCCGAAGGTGCGGAGTTGTCGGCCTTTGCACGAAGAATTGTGGCCGGTCACCGAGATGTTTTATGGGTTGAGAATTTGCTTCGCTCGGCCTGAAAATGATCTGCTATCTCAGCATAGACGTTTGTTACGCTTCGCTACGCATTTCATGGGTCGATTGACACCAATTTGGTTCTGAAAAATTTAATAATGCTAAGTTGTCTCAAAATAATGAGCGATCTCTTAGGTTACTGATTTACATCACCATCCTCGACCGACTGCTCCAGTATTTTCCGATAGCCCTCGCGTGATAACTATTGTGCTCGTTCGAGATGGCTTTGCCTGCAACGATAGGTCCGAAGTGCCTCCGCCGCTGGATCGCGATGCAGCACGATCCGCGCCCTCTGGTTTCTCATCCAGTAAACACAGATAGTTAACGTAGTGCTGTTCGTCATCATCATTACGTTCTGGCTCGTGTCAATGCGAGAACGAAGGGAACTCTCGCGCGTCAAGGCATCTTGAGGCTACATACGTAAAGTAAGCTCAGCCAACACGGCGACTGCGGGGATAGACTTTACGCTGTGTTCAATAAGGAGACAGCCCTGACCCGGTAGGGATTGATACCGGAACGAGGCAATTTAAGAACAAACCGCCCCCGGTTAGCAGGATCGTCTCGTCAGGCAGGAAAGCATGCTAACACTTACACGAAGTTCCTGTCAGTGCCGGTCCCAGACTCAACACCACTAATTTACTTTTCACCACTGCAGAACAAGGGGCGCTACACCCGTCTATGCAGTGTCAGTTTTTTCTCCGTGTGACTTCCGTTCTCGTATCAGCTTCCGGTTAATCGTTTCCCAACACAACCCGTCCCGCAAGGGTAAATGGCACGCATTCTGCGCCCTTGCTGGCCGGAACGATGCCGGGAAAGCGAACCGTCAGGCGATACGAAGACGAAAAATCACACCACTGACGGAGAAAAAACATGACCATTTCCCTGCATACCCAAACTAGCGCCCCTAACACCGCAGCGGCGACCAGCGTATCCCCGCTGGAGCAGTCAGGCTCCTCAAAAACGAAATTTTCTAAAGCCAAAACCGATATTTATCAGACCGTTACCGACACCATCATTGCAGCGTTGGAAGCTGGTGTGAAACCCTGGTCCTGCCCGTGGCTGCGTGTATCCGGCATGTCTGGTCTGCCATCGAATTACGCCACCGGCGTAGCCTACAGCGGTATGAACATCATGTTGCTGTGGTGCAGTGCATCAAAACAGGGTTTCTGCGATTCACGCTGGATGACCTACAAACAGGCACGTGCAGCAAGTGGGCAGGTTCGCAAGGGTGAGCATGGAACAACAGCTATTTTCTACACAACCCTCGAGAAGGAAAACGACGCCGGAGAAGTTGAACATATCCCGATGCTGAAAACCTTCACCTTATTTAACGTTCAGCAAATCGACGGTTTGCCACTGACCACGGAAATCGCCCGTCCGGAAGCAACCTTTGACCCGGTTCCGCAGGCTGAAAATCTGTTCCGCAACAGTGGCGCAAACATCATCGAGAAAGGACAAAACGCCTTTTTCAACCCATCTACAGATGAAGTCTGGCTACCGGAGTGCTATCTGTTTTCGGATGCGGCTAATTTCTACGCTACCGGTTTGCATGAACTTGTCCACTGGAGTGGTGGCAAAGGCCGCCTGAATCGTGAAATGAAAGGGAAATTTGGCAGTGAGGATTATGCGTTTGAGGAGCTGATCGCGGAGTTGGGAAGCGCGTTCCTGATGGCTGATCTGGGGATTGTCGGAGAGGTCCAACACGAAAGCTATATTGCTTCCTGGCTGAAAGCACTAAAAAACGATAAACGCTATATTTTCAAAGCTGCTAGTGCGGCATCAAAAGCGCATCGCTACTTGATGGATAAAGCTTGAGGGCAGAGGGAAGAATACGCAAAGGAATGTAGCTTAAACCTTACATAGCAGTGGCAGACTCGCAGGCTGCGGGGGAGGGCGGCAAAGAGCCCGCTTATCCGTTTAGATGCATTGACTCAGACTTCATCCGGCGGTGTTCTGGTAAAAAGACGGTCTAGCCTGACAGCCGACAACGAACGAAAAGCGGAAGTTCGCATTTAATCATCGTGGAGCAGGTCACGCAGCCAAAGCTTTGGTATGTGCATGAAGATATTTTTTTGAGGCCTGCTCTACATACCAGTTGGGTTCCCTCATGGGATATGGGAGGTCAAGTTACTACTCACGATAAAAAACTAAATTGATATTATAAACGTGTTGAGTAGAATCAATATATCAATAAGTAGTATCTTATTTGATGTTCAAGTAAATGTCCGCATTTGCATCAGTGCTACCATTCGGATGAGGTTCCTTCATCTTGTAGTGGCTGAATTAATTCATTAAAATCAATTAATTAAGTGATGCTTGCCGATTTAAATGCATAAGAGTAGTCAACTTACTTGCAATTGCTCAGAATTTTATTCTGAAATTTCTTTAATTTAATTTAGGAATCACAACTAAAGCGGCTTATAAGGAGTCTTAAATTGTCAGCATCCGCCCCTACACCGCCAGAACCAATGCTTCCTGCCTTACCAACGGCTGTTCTGCCTGCTATTTCCGAACTCACTACATCATTGGGGATTCCCCGCCATGTCCTGGCGAGCGATGAGGAAATTCAGCATGCATGGCGCGACCTTCCCCGTGAGCTGCGCGAAATTCCACCAAACCTTCGGGGGGAACTGGTCGCCAGAATGTGTGTTGCTGTTAGCACTGGTCTATTTGACGGGGCAATGAATTACGCATGGAACGCGGCCATCCTCCAACTAAGAACAAAGGTAAGGAACTTTGGTCTACCTATCGTCGCGCAGATCCAGCAATCGGACTTCGAAGAAAAGCATCTACTGGAGCTCCAAGATAGCCGGCTCCTTGAACTTGCACTCAAGCTAAACCTAGTTAACGAAGATGGGTTCTTTTTTCTTGACCAATGTCGCGATGTTCGCAATAACTTTTCGGCAGCCCATCCGACAATGGGCAGCGTTAACGACCGAGAGTTTACAACGTTTTTGAACCGATGCGTTCGTTATGCACTAGCTGATGCATCCTCCCCGAGAGGAGTAGACATTGGGGCATTCATCTCAGCAGTCAAAGGTACAAGATTTAATGCTAATCAGCATGACGTGTGGGTGCAAAGGCTCACAGCTACACACGATGCTCAGCGTCAGATGTTGGTTGGAATGGTGCATGGCGTCTATTGCGACCCAAACACATCAGAACCGTCGCGTTTGAACGCACTTGATATAAGCAACTCACTGAAAGAAATTTTTACTGCATCTCTGCGCTCTGAACTCGTCAACAAGCATAGCGAATATGCAGCAAAAGGAGATGAGCCACGTCATGCGGCATCTCTTCAATTCTTCGAGAAACTTGGTCTTTTGACTCTGCTAAATGAGTCAGAGCAACATGCTGTCTTCTACCGAGCGATTGAACGACTTTGGAATGTACATAATGGAACAAATAATTTCTACAACGAGCCGCCATTTGCAGAGCGGCTATTAGAACTGTCGCTGCACGGAGCGGTACCCGAAACAGCACAAGAGCAATTCGTCCAAGTAGTCGTCTGCTGCTACATTGGCAATGGTTACGGTGTGTGTTGGGCCGCAGCTACAAGCTACGAACAATTAATTCGTAACTTTTCCCCAAGGGAAATTGCAACAATGATTCGTTTAGCAGGCAATAATGACAATAGTCTTGGGCGCCGCGTAAACTCATTATCGTCATGCCGTGCCAGATTCAAAGCCACCCTCGCTTTGATTGATCCAGCGAGTGTTCCTAGCGGAGTCAAAGCGGCTTACGATCATTTCATAAGATAATCAATCCCTGACGCCTAAGGCTCGAAGATAAGTCTTAGGCGTCAGGGGTGTGTAAGGCTAGAAAATGCCAGCGTCGTGAGGAATTATAATCACACCGGTTTTAGTTCAACGCACTTTTTAATGTATTTAACCTAGTTTCAATTATGTGCTATTGGGTGATGACGAAATATGGATAAAGAACATCCGGGCATCCGTGCCACTGGTTAAAACCCAGTAGGATTGACACATCATTTATCAATGTGCCTTCCTGCATCACCAGAACGAACCGTGGTACTCCGTGCTGCCGCAATACGCCTGCGAGCAATTTTCACATAATCCGCCTCGCGTTCAATACCGATGAAACAGAAACCTTCCATCGCCGCAGCTCTGCCGGTGCTTCCACTCCCCATAAAGGGATCAAGTACAGTGCCGCCCGGGGGCGTAACCAGGCGGCAAAGGTAACGCATCAGTTCGGTGGGCTTTACACACGGATGATTGTTACCCTCACCACGGTCTTTTTTGCTGGCTTTTGCACAATAAAAGAACCGACTGGCGTTGCTAATTTCTACCTGCTGAGGCATATACGGGAACATAGCAAGTACTGTATCACTGCCATCATGGATAAGATTGGCAGGCCAGCGACCATCAGGGCTTCCTTGTCTGGCGATACCGCCATCACCTTTATTTCTGCCTCGCCACATGTGGTTGGGATCGGAACCCCCCGGTCCATTTGGATAATCATAGGGGGATTCTCCTTCTGCCAGAGGGATCCTGCATTCGCTGATGTTCAGAACGCCGGTACCATGCGCGCACAGATTCGATTCTATAGACCCTTTGAATGGCTTACGGGCAAGGGTAATCGGCTCCAGTGCTGGTTTTAACGCGTGGTGAGATTTAGGGAAGCCCGAACCGTATACCCAGCCCAGCATTCCGTCACGTCCAAATGTCGCGTCCAGCAATTTGAGCTGATCCGTCGACAAACTTTCAATGAGGACCTGGGCAGCATTGCTGGTCTCATAGAGAAATACGATCATGTCACGTATTTCAAACCCCGCATCCTCAATACGCGCTGCCATTCGGTGTTGAGTGCGGGAGCCCGCGAACGAAAGCAGATGACCACCGGGTTTGAGTACACGCAGACATTCTTCCCAGATCGCCAGTGAAGGTACATCATAGTCCCACGTCTTCCCCATGAATTTAATACCATATGGCGGATCGGTCACAATGCTGTCCACAGAGTTGTCTGGCATACTGCGCAGTACGTCAAGGCAGTCGCCATGAGTCAAAATGTCATCCATGGCGTTCCCTTCCGTTATCACCACCAACTGATGAAGAGGGGGTACCCTGTTTATCACTGATTTTTTCTTCCAGCTCATCTATGGTGCGGAACAGGAACATCTCGCGGTTTTTCGCATCAAACGGAGCGGGAACACTATTTCTCATCACCGTTCTGACGCTGCCAAACAGCCTGACCAGCGATTCTTTCGTTTTATCATCCGGCATAACATACATGGCATAGTGCCAGCGTCCGGCGTCGCTGGCGGCGAGATGACTGTTGATAATGCTGATGTAACGGGCGCGGGTTTTCATCGACCGCTCTGTTTCCACTGCGACGATGGCACCGCTGCTTAAGGTAATAATGCCATCAGGTCGGTGCCGGACACCCGGGTACCGCGACATAAACTCTCCCCGATCGCCGTTCAGCCAGCCTGTACCGCCTTTTTCTTCAAGCGCGATCCTTACCCGCTGGTTTAACAGTCGATGTTCCAGCGTCGAGTTTTTGAGTTTGCCCGGTTCAAAATAGGCGGGGAAAACATTGTCATTAGCGCTAACCACCATTGCCAGTCCCTGCATGGTGATCCCCCACAATGATTTTTTCCCGGTCAATACCGGATATTCGTATTTAATCAGGAGGCCTATCGCAACCACTTTATTAAGCAGGTTATACATCGCATGGTTATGTTTTCCTTTATAGCCGACAACTTTTTTTAAGGTCCGGAAATCAGAGAATGTTTCTTCCTTGAGAAAATACAGCAATTCCCGCATTCTCCGTTTTGTGGCTTCATTTCTTGCAGCAACGTTATGAATAAGCATTGATAGCCTCACAGGTTAATGGAGGGTTTGTGGGTCGGGCTTTCTTTTTCGGTATGCAGGCTTTGTTTATGTTCAAACGAAAGCAGGTCGATATATTGCTTTTTCGCCGGTATATGGAATAGTTTGGTTGCCTTCGCCAGATCATTCTGGGTAAAAACAAAACCAACAAATTGGGGGAGGTTAAGCAACATATTGCTGTCGATATAATAGCGTTCAGCCTGGCGGATCATCCTGTCCGTTTCCATTTTCTCCGTCAGGGATATATCCGTTTTCACTTTCCTCATTTCATCGTCTACCAGAATAGAGCCGGTCATCCTTGCCACCCAATCGGCGGTGTCCGGATCGCGAAGGCGATAAACCAGCATAAACTTGCAGTTCTCAATCACCGAACCGGCAACGGCGTCACCCTCCAGATCTGCCGGACAGTCATACAAATCTTTTACCGATTGGTGAGCCATGATGATATGCACGCCTTTATCCCTCGCTGCGCCAAGTCCTTCAAGCGCAGGGCGGGACAGGTGATACTTGAGTTCATCAAGGAAAATAGCGACCGGGCGAGGTTTGCCTTTTATCCGGTCACGCGTTTCGGCTATCTGAATCAGGCGAGTTAAAATCATGCGCTGAGCCGATATGATTTTCTGATTACGCATTGAGCCGATGATGTAGCAACATCCGCCTTCATCAAAAATGGTCTTTAAGGAAAATCCCTTATTGGCATTAATGGAACTCACTAAAGCGATTTCTTCAAGCTCGCCATAAAAAGCAGGCACATCTTCACTGAGGGATTTCACAAAGTCAGTGTTAAATAAGTCGCGTAACGTCATTCCCTTTTCGTAAATAGCTGCCGTATTTCTGGCTGCGCGACGGTCGGCGATACGGTAAAAGTCAGCACCTTCGCCTTTTTTACCCAGGCTGAAACCGGCATTAAACAGCTCCTCCAGTTGTTCATGAGAAATATCAGCCAGTAAATCAAGCTGGAAATGAAGGTCATTCAGGTTAATAAGAACAAACTGTTTATTCGCTTTCTGACAAGCTTCCCGCAGTACATGCGGTGCCCATTCATCATTTTTAGGATCTTCGACAAATACGCCTTCACCTGAAAGTATTGCCTGATAAAGCAGCACACAGGCACTGACACCTTTGCCGGACCCTGTGGTGCCGATAAGGTCGGCGTGTTGAGTTTGAAATTCTTCAGGGGTGATATATTGCGGCTGATCATCTTTGTCCAGCCCGATAAAGATACCGTTATTCAGGTCAATATAATCCAGCGGATTATACGCAATGCTGTCAGGCAACATGTCCCTGACTTCACGAACATCCGTTCTGACATTTCTTTCCAGTTTACTTTTTTTAATCATCCGGTGTTTGAGGGTATCGATTTCACCTGTCAGCAATCTTCGGGCTGCAATATGAAAAGACAGACCTGCAAGCGTAAATCCGACAGTCAGTATCCAGAGTGATAATCTGAGCAGTATTTTATTGTCGAGTACTTTAAAGAAAAAACTCAGCCCCTGAATGGTCAGCGGTGACAGGGTGCCGAATATGAAAAAGAAGGTGGATACACCCGCCACCGATTTTAACCAGAAGGGGGCATTTTTTCTTTCTTCACGTGGCAGATGAAAAATGAATGGCAGCGTCAGCCCGGCCAATATGGACAATATTACCGGGTTGTATTGCAGCCACAGCAGAAAAAAAGAAAATGCATCCGAAAAGGCATTCAGCCTTTGCATCAGATGAGTTCCCATTGCAGTGATCTCCGGCCTGATTTCGGTGTGACGGGCGCATCACATGGGCGTCACCGATGGACGTTAAACCCCACGCCCATGCGCGACGCCTATTGATGACGCCCATAAAAAGGATGAAAAGTACTGAACGTCTCCGACGCTCATGCCCGTGATCCGCGCTTTCAGAAAACAGCCGACGCGTGGTCGTCAGTCCCCTGAAACGCCCGAATGACGGCAACGGCGTGTGATATTACGCTCGGGCTGAACGCCCTTACTGCCTGTCACATGGGGGTAATGTCGTGGCTGGACGCCGCGCCAAAACCCCCGAGGTCAAAGGCGGCACACCGTCGCCCGCTACGCGCGACCAACCCCTTTAAGACGCGCGTTTCGCCTGTTTTTTCTCGCAAGCTCCAAAAAACGGGAACGCTGCTTTAAAGGGGTTGGTCGCGCCTGATCGGTTATATTCCCCGCTGGGGCGGGAAATATAACCTGGCTTGACGGTGTGCGGGGCAAGCCCCCCAAATAAACCGCTGTCGTGGGCGACAGCTTTTCGCTCGCTGGGGCGGCGAAATTTATTCGGCTCCCTCGGCCTGCTCAATTCGCTTTGGGCGAATGTTCGCAGGTGGGCGCGGTGCCTGAAAATTAGCAATTTCTCCGAAATTGAATTTTCTGCCCACGCTCCACGTGCTTATTTTACGGCTTAGCAATTTCTCCGAAATTGAAGCCAAAAATAAACACGCCTGAAACCCGCCGTCTGTCAGTCTGTGGCGTCATTCGATACATTATCAATGTTTGTGATTCACATCTGTTCGCGGGCTATTTCAGCCCGGCATTCCCGGTCCGCGTTTAATGCCGCATGGTAAGTTTCATCATCGATTTTCGTTCCCTGACTTTCGGCATACCGCCTGAGCTTCTCTGCGTCCGATTCATTAAGCTGTGACAGATGATGTCGCAATAAACCGATAAATCGGCTCTCATATATCTCGTAATAAAGTCCGCATCCCTGATGTGCTTTTTTTGACAGAGAATTATAGATACACGTGACAGATATTCTGTCGTGATGCGTTGAGTGAATGTTGGAAATAAACAGGTCTTCTTTATCCAATTTTGTGTCTCCATGCAGGGAAATACATTAAGATAACGGCAGTATTGTATTAGCCTCTGACCCTGCCAAACCTGGACAGGATTTTATTCACCGCCTCCGGTTCAGCACTGGCACATTCTCCCAAGAAAGCTTTTCTGGAATTGAGCGTGTGATTGGGTAAGAAACCGTGTTTATTCTTTTTGACGATATTAAAGAAAGCACGCTCCGCAGAACGACATTCACTTCCTCCATTGTTTCCGGTTGCCTTACCGTACATACAAAGCACCACTTCGCACGGGTCGGCAGCGAAAGAATAAACAGGCGTCCCGGCAGCAATGCACAGTACTGCCGCCGCAATAACGGAATATTTCATGATGGATACCTTAGCCTAGGATTAATTTCAGGATGTGAGGGGAGGATTTAATGTGAAAAATAAATACGGGTGTCGCTGCATGTCAGGCAGTCAGAGACAGGCTGATATTCAATAACGCCTGTTGCGCCATATCGGCGGAGCCAGTTTTTTGCAGTAAAGAATTCTGCGCCTGATGACGCTGCAACAATAATACGCGCTGAGTGGGAGACCGCGTAAAATACGGCGAGCGTCCAGCGTGTCTCATTAAAATTCCGTGCGTGAATGGATAATAACCATTTATCTTTAACCATTGGAGATGGAATGATAACCGGGTTTTCCCGCCATTGCGGTAAACCGGTATTGACTGACTGGCCCGGTTTATCCCATTCAACAGGCACCGGTGGCGGGGGTGAAGAGCAGCCGGAAAGTAGCAGCGAAAATAGCAGCATATTGATAATTTTCATCATGCTTTCATCTCCTCAAAAAAGGCGCGGCGGTGCAGTGGCCGGAAATAAATGTCATTCATCCGGCGCACATTACCGTCCAGGTCGATACTCACGATAACGTCCAGACTGTCCAGCACCTTGCGTAACATAAAGGTGTAAGGGAGTCGGGCGCATTGCGGGTTTTCATAACAGCGGGTAATAAACCCGTCTACCGCTTCCATTGCTGAACCGGCATGGATAGAGGTCATACTGCCTTCATGGCCGGAACCGGTTATCTTGAGAAAATCCCAGGCCTCACCGCCGCGTACTTCGGTTAATAGTATGCGGTCGGGATTCATACGGTAATTCCAGCGCAACAGGCTGGCGGGCGTCACAATTGACCCTTTTTCATCTGCTGATTCCGACGGATAAAAAAGGTGGACGTAGTTTTTATGAATAAATAAGGTGATTTCCGGATTATCTTCAATGGTCGTAATACGCAGATGGCGGGGGATATAACCAATCAGCATCTTCATATAGGTGGTTTTACCGGTACTGGTTTCCCCGGCCACCGCAATGGTTTTACCGTATTTCACACATTTCTCCATAAAGCGCGGAATGTCCTTCGCGTTATATAAGGCCAGTAATTCCTGATCGTGCGTCTGCGTTTTTTCCGTGCCCGTCACCCGGTTATAAAACCCGGCGGCAATATAGTCCTGATGCGGGATCTGCACCTGTGAGGGTTTACGCAGGGTGATGGACACCGTGTTACGCTCGCAGGCTGGGGGCACAATAACCTGACAACGTTCGCCGGATTCCAGCGTGGCTGACAGCCCCGGCTTGATATCTTCGATATTGTCGCCGTGATGCTTCGCCAGGCATCTGGCAAAGTTGTAGCAGCCCTCATAATCCAGCGGAACGGTGTGCTGTTCCCAAATGCCGTTAATTTTGGTGAAAAGCTCACCTGGACGGTTAACGGCGATCTCCGTCAGTCCGGTAAGCGCCAGAAAATCGCCAAAATATCGCTGCTTATAGCGGTCGAGAGAGAGGTTTTTCATGTGATATCCTTGAATCGGATAAATGTGTGGAGGGAGCATGTCGAAGACGAAGGTACTGTTCGCTTATTGCCATGAACTGGGGCGCTTCTTGTCTATTGATGAAGCGCGAACGGAATTTTTTTCCAGAAAGCCGGAAGAAAGAAAGCGGTTCACTTTTTCCTGTAGCGATCGCAACTGTAATGTCACCATCAGTGGCGTTAACTATCACGTCAAAGCTGAAGATGGTGAAAAATTCAAGGCCGCACACTTCCGTTCACCCCATCCTCACAAGTTCGGATGTGAATGGGTCGAGTTCACCGAAGATGCCGATCAGGACAGACGTCCGGACGAATCAGAAGCTGATTTCACGGAAAGAAAAGCCAAGCAAAAGCTGACGGACTATATCAACTGCTTTGATCCTTCAATTGATGATCCTGATGGTGAGCCAGCCGATCCCGCTAAGCTTGCTACTCCTGCATATGTAAAAAAACCTGACGGGGATGATGATAAGCCCGGTACAGGTGAAGAGCCCCGTTGGAGCCGCTATACGCGAACTAACCAGCTTCAGCGACTTATCGACACATGGCAGGAAGCGAAAGAAACGCTGCCTCAGGATGAGTTCAGGGCGTTGAGACTCAGGATCATGCACCACAATCAGGTCTATCTTCATGAATATATAACGCATATTCAGCGAGGATTGACTAACCCGTACGCGGGCGTCATCTATGGCGGTGGGACCCTGATGCATCGGTATGGGCGGGGTTTTCTTATTAATTTCTTTGATAAACATGAGGGTAAACCTGTTCGCCTGTACGTCAGTAAAGATCTGATGGCGAAAGGCCGGTTTGGTCATTATATCGATGAAATTCTGGACACAGAAAACGTAAGATATTTCCGTGTGTTTCTGCTCAATCCGGTTGTTTCTGAACGGGAAAACAGCACAGGGAAAAGCGTTATCAACCTAGAAATATCAAAGCTGCGTCAACTGGCGATTTATTACGAGCTGAACTCCAGCAAGGAAGATGATTCTCCATCAACGGAGCAGGAGGGGGATAGTCCGGCATAGCGGGCTAATGTCGTCACAAGAATGATAATATCGGTGACATCAGGCAGCGATATCTGCTTATGTTCCAGCCGGATATCGTCTGAGGAAACAGGTGGTGCATCCAGAGGACCTTCACAGATGGTGAGGCAGAACGTTTGTCCTTCTCCTGAGTCAATCATGAGCTCTGTCAATGCGCCCCCGGCACGATAACATGTCATGACTATTCTCCTGATCCCGCTAAGGTGTGACATTACGTCGTTGACTACGGCATTGTTGTAATCGTCCCTTACGATGACGTCTGTCGCGGTGACGCCAAACAGAAATTTTCGATTATTCACTCTTCATCCTCAACGTATAGATGCCGGAAAAATCAATATCCTGTCCGGTGATCAGATTGATGATCTCACCCTGATTTTTGTAGAGAGTTGGTGGGATATTGATGCTGTTTTCCAGTATGGTACGTGCCATATCCGCCATCGCCTGACGGCTATTTTCGGTATAGTCCGTGTTACGATCTTTCTGACCGGCGCTGTTGGATGCCCATGCGCCAATATCAGGGATCATACCGACCAGTAATGCACCGCCGAATCGCTCCCTGAAATGCGTGTCGATCCAGCCATCAACGCCAGCCTCGCCGAGCTCTCCGGCAGCGCGGGTATCGACCAGCGGAATATCAAGATAAGGGGGCAGGCGGGTACGCAGCTTTGTGATGACGAGAAAGGCGCGTCCCTGTCCGTGCGTCATTCCTGTTTCTGCGCCTGTCTGGTAAATGCCCGTGGCGGTGGTCCCTTTTTCAATCAGCTTCGTATTACCGCTGGCACTCCAGATATCTTCGGCGATCGTGCAGCGGATTTTCCCCGCCCGATCCGAGACAAAGCGGTAATCCAGTGAACAGGGAATAGCGGTATTTTCCGGGACGTACAGGTCCGGGTTGTAAGGAATACGCCGGACTGCTGCCGGGGAGGGTTCCGACGGTGGCGACGTGGTGTCTGGTTGCTGTCCGGCAGAAGCCGCCTGCGTCATCTCCTGCTGCCGGGTCCGGACCGGGTTTTGGGCCGCAGCGGCTGAACCATCGCGCCGAACCAGAAAATGGGCTTTATCGAGTTGAGGCGGCATTTCAGGCTTCGGGGCTGTCGTCATGCGCGGGCTGTTTTCTGCCGGTTCCGATGCTTCTGCTCCGGTATCTTGCGTACCCAGATCGGTACGCTGCCGGTAATCGCTGCGGTTCGGTTGTGGCGCAGCATCCTGCCGCTTTTCTTCACCGGGTTGCCAGAGAAGATTGCGGTATACCCAGTTGCCTGCCCATGCCAGTGCAATCAGCGCAACGGCGGCGAGCGCCAGAAAAGCGGTGGCTTTCCCGCGCCTGCGTTTTTTCAGTTTGTTGACGGCGGGTTGTAGCGGGTCGTTCTCTTCATCGTCCTGCGCGGTGAGAAGCGTCGCTTCCCGCCTTGCTCGGGCCTCGCGCTCCAGCGTGGCAATATCATCATCTCGTTGTGCCGGAGAAGGCACTGAGCCATCAGGCACCGGATGCAGGTGTTCATCGTTCATCAGTATGACTCCTCAGTTGTCAGTGGGTTGCGGGCTTTTCCACCCGCTCAACCTGCGGGGAAACCGTGGCACCATCAGCGGTCTGGACTCTGCCGAAACCGCGATTTTCCAGGCCGACCACGGCGTTACCGGAACGCAGGACCAGACGGGGCGTGACCTCCTGAATGACCAATACGGTGAAGTTGCCTTTTCTGCGGATACTACTGTTAACCACATGCTCCTGGCCGTTCAGCTCTTTTGTCACGGAGGGAATAGATTTGGCCGGGGAGAAGCCCACGAACGTAAACCGGCCATCGTCATACGCGAAATCCGGAACGATACGGGTGCTGTCGCGCCCCGGATACTTGAGGTAGTGCCAGTTGCGTGGCGTCTGCGCGGCATTCAGGGCCTGCTGAACATCAGCCTGCTGCTGTTTTTGCTCTCGCTCCAGCGCTTTGACCGCTGTCTCACGGCTGGCCTTTTCCTGTGCTTCACCCGGATAACGGTAACTCACCTGGAAAGCAGGCTGCTGCGGTGACTTATCATCGATGACGTTCAGCTCGACGTTGTACAGCCGACGGGTGGTGACGATCAGCAGGTTGGTATGCCAGTCCTGGCTGTTAGGGGGGATCACCACCTGCGTGGTGTTACCGTCCGTGCCGGGCGCGCCCTGAACGAGCGCCACCGGGCGGACGTTGACCCGGTTGGCGTCCGGTGTGGCTTCCCACGCTTCTTCAAAACCGGGTCTGGCACTGATAACCGCTTCGTCGCTGTCAAAGACCAGTGTGGTCATGAAACCGGGCCGGGTGCTGACGACAGTAACGTTCAGTGGGTTATAGACAACCTGCTGAACGCGGGCATCATAGCGGCTGGCCTGCGGGATGGCCGCGCACCATGCCGTGCCACACGCCATCAGCGCCAGCGGGATAAGAGTGATGCTTTTCATTATTCACCTCCCCGGATTTCACGGTCTGCCTGCCAGCTGGTCACGATAAAACCGAACGGGTTAATCTCACGTTCCGTATCGCTCATTTCTTTGCCAGGGTCGGAGTGAAATGTCAGGCGGGCATCCCAGTATTCGATGCGGGTGCTGTTGTCCGCGAGGCGGCGGATAGTCTTTTTGTAACGGAGGGTGGCAACTTTATCGGGATCCGTGCCCGAGGCGATCTGGTTTGACAGAATGTCGATTCGTACCGTATTTGTCCCATTCTGGTACACCTTGTCCGGGGCGTCTTTTCCGGCATACAGCGCCAGATAGTCATTGTTGACCTGAAGACTGTTATAAACCTGTACCGTGGTGTAATCGTCCTGCAGGGAAGGGTAAACGTACCGTTCACGCAGCCTGACGTAACTGGACGTCATCGCCTTCTGATAAGCGGCCTCCGCCGTCAGACTGGTTTTCGACACACGGGTGACGTGCTCCACCCGTCCGGTATGATTATCCACGGTGTACAGTTCCACGACCGTCTGTTTCAGGGGCAGTATCAGCACCACGGCGGTAAGCGCCAGTACGGCGGTGAGCAGGCCCGCGCCGCCCACCATAAACCCGGCTTTTGTGGCACGTTTGTCCCGCTCAATCATCTGCTGTTCAAAGGTGCGGGAATCCGCAATGAGGGTCTGTTCACTCATGACTGTTTAACTCCGCCATTATCTGAGGGGTGTTCACCGGGATACCCTGACCACCAAAGGCTGAGGGACGGGGGGAATGCGCGCATCCGGAAAGCGCGCACAGCAAAACCAGCGCAATCAAGCGTTTCATGGGGTGTTTCCTTAGTGAGATGAAAACAAGGTTATGTTTTCGTCGGGAGGATCAACGGGAATATTTCAGCAGGGGATGACAGGTTTAACGATGGAATTTCTGAACGGCAGTTTCTCTTGATCGCGCCAGTCGCCGGGCTTCGTTGCGGGCGATCATCTGTTCAATCGCATTCTTACGCGCCTGCGCTGCGTTGTATCCCGGACCGCTACCGGCTTTACCCGCACTGGCATCCCTCCAGCCCTGGATGTTGTCCTGAAGGGTACGGGAAGTCTGCTTCCCGGCTCCTGCTGCCAGCTTCCCGGCACCAAATGCCGCCGCGCCGATACCCACCGCCGCCAGCCCCTGCATGGATACGGTTGCACTGGCCCCGGCCAGCGCTCCGGCCAGTTTTGCGGAAAGGTAGACCAGTATTGCCGCGCAGATACCGGCCAGACAGACCTGAGCACCTAACTCTACAATGTTGGATTGTGCAGCTCCGGCCAGTGATTGCGTTAATATTTTAGTCATAAAAGTTATAACCATTCTTAATGATAAAGCTGAAAACAGAACCGTTAATATGGCTGCAAATATATTTTGCAGCCAGTTATTAAACATGGGTCGTAAAAATCCATATATCAGACAGAATATGAAGATGGGCGCAGTAATACTCAGAAGTAAAATCATCACCTCCGCAATCATTGAAACAAAGGCGGTGACCAGCATTAAGACAAACACACCAAGCCAGACATAAAACTGAGCGGTCATGCCTTCATCTTTTACGTATGTTGAATTATCCATGTCATGCAATTTTTTTCCGAGCACCTTCGCTTTATCCCATAGTGTATCTAACATCTGCCATATATTATCGCCGCCGGAAAATCCCTCCTTTAAACCATGAATAGCGTCGATAACGCTGTCAAGATAACCGCTGACATTTGCCAAAAAGGACAGGATGATCGCCATCCTCATGATGTCCCACATGACATCTTCCGCTGGCGTAGACAGCTTACCTGCCAGGGTCTGGTATCCACGCCACAAGATATAGAGGGTGGCTGACGCCGCCGCCAGCCCCATAACCATCGCAGAATACTCCATCATCAGGCCACTGGTGGATTGTGTTATTCCACCAATCAGCTGTTTCTCTATAAATTCAAATGTACCGAGATCAGCCATAGTGAACCTCTCTACTAATTGACCAGCCTTTCTGGGGCGAGAGTGAAGGTGAACCGCGTAATGAGGTGGTGCCTGATATTTATGCGGAAGCGTTCAGCGCGGCAGTGGATTATCTGGGTACTCGGACCTTCATCGATCGTGAACGTATTGGAGGGCTGGGTATCTGCGGCAGCGGCAGCTTCGTTATCAGCGCGGCCAAGATCGATCCACGAATCAAGGCAATTGCAACGGTCAGTATGTACGACATGGGTGCCGCCAATCGTGATGCGCTGAACCACTCGCAGACTCTGGAGCAGCGTAAGAAGATCATCGCGGAAGCCGCGCAACAGCGTTATGTGGAATTTACCGGTGGTGAAATCGCCGTGGCCGGTGGCACGGATCTTGTGCTCAACGCACAGACCCATCCGATCCAGCGTGAGTTCTTTGATTTCTACCGCACACCGCGCGGCGAGGTGACGCCTGCAGGCGCGTCCAGTGAGCGCACGACTAAGCCCACCGTAACCAGTAACGTGAAGTTCATGAACTTCTACCCGTTCAGCGACATTGAGACGATCTCGCCGCGGCCAATGCTCTTCATCGCCGGGGATCAAGCGCATTCGCGCGAGTTCAGTGAGGAGGCATATCGTCTGGCGGGTCAACCCAAGGAGCTGTATTGGGTCAAAAACGCGGGCCACGTAGACCTTTATGACCGTACTGACGTCATCCCTTTTGCAAAGTTGACTGAGTTTTTTAGCGGCAATCTCAGATAGCTCGTGACCGCTGGCCGAAGGCCGAGCGTTATAACGTTTCAGACTGTATTTGGCGCGGAAGTACGGGTCTTTCATTCTCAACTTTAGGGGTATCGCAACCATGACTTCATCACCAACCAACAACGCAGATTCGGGCGAGGTGGCACGAAATCCCGCGCGTCGCGGATTTCTTAAGGTGGCTGGGGCCGCCGCTGCAGCCGCGGCGCTCCCCATCGGTGCCGTTTGGTCCGGCCTGGCTGCCGCGCAGTCGGCACCACGAGGCATCAGCGGGCAGTACGCGATCGGAACACGTAAGCTAGGCAGCCTGGAGGTGTCGGAGTTGGGCTACGGCTGCATGACGAACACCGCCGGACCCTACGGGCCGGGTGTGGATCGCGCCCAAGGCATCCGCGTCATCCGTGACGCTTACGACCGGGGCATTCGGTTCTTCGATACTGCCGAGGTCTATGGCCCCTACCTCAATGAGGAACTGGTGGGCGAAGCCCTGGGCCCTGTGCGCAACGACGTGGTCATCGCAACTAAGTTCGGCTTCAAAATCGATGGTACCAATGGCCTGGACAGCCGACCAGCGCATATCCGCCGCGTGGTCGAGGAGTCTCTGCGCCGTCTCAAGACTGACCGCATTGACCTGTACTACCAACATCGGGTCGACCTGACCGTACCGATCGAGGATGTGGCTGGCACTATCAAGGACCTTATCCAGCAGGGCAAGGTACTGCATTTTGGCCTCTCCGAGGCGAGCGCTAAAACCATTCATCGTGCGCATGCGGTGCAGCCGGTGTCGGCAATACAAAGCGAATACTCGATTATGGAACGCAGCGTGGAGCATAACGGTGTGCTGCAGGCGTGTGAGGCGCTGGGCATCGGTTTCGTACCATGGGGACCGCTGGGCCAGGGCTTCCTGCCTGGAAAATTGCCGGTCGACGTTCAGTCCAGCTTCGACAAGAGTGACCTGCGCAAAGGATTCCCGCGGTTCACTCCCGAGGTCATTCGCGCCAATCAGCCCGTTCTCGATTTTCTCAAGGCCTTTGGCGAGAAGAAAGGGGCGACACGTGCGCAGATTGCGCTGGCATGGTTGATGGCACAAAAGCCCTGGATCGTCCCGATCCCTGGCACGACAAAAATCGACCACCTGCGTGAGAATCTGGGTTCGATTCAGGTAAACCTGACGCCTGATGACCTCCGCGAAATAGACGCTGCGTTCGCCAAACTGCGGGTACATGGAGGGCGTATGAACGCCACTGAGATGGATCAAATCGGCAAAGACAACTGATCTGATCGGCAAACGTTAGTTTTCTAATCCCCATGACGCCGTGTTTGTCCGTGAAGGAGGCACGATCTTCACTTTTGTTTCACCGGATTGCCAGTACTAAGAATTATGAGGATTTGATGGACAGCCAACATGAAGCAGTAGTCTCGGCCAGCATTGCCGACCGCCAAGGCTCCCCAGTGAAGCCTTCCTACTGGAGCGGTGTCGTCGCGATGTCATTGTGCGTCTTCGCGCTGGTCGCGTCGGAATTCATGCCCGTCAGCCTGCTGACGCCGATCGCGCAGGATCTGCACGTAACTCAGGGCATGGCAGGACAGGGTATTGCCATCTCTGGCGCATTCGCGGTCCTGACCAGTCTGTCAATTGCAGCCATTGCGGGCAATATGGATCGAAAGACCCTGCTGCTTGTCATGACTGTGTTGATGGCTGTATCGGGTACCGTCGTCGCGTTTGCTCACAACTATGCGACATACATGATGGGTCGTGCGCTCATTGGTGTGGTTATCGGTGGGTTCTGGTCGATGTCAGCCGCGACGGCGATGCGGCTGGTTCCTGCATGTCAGGTACCCAAAGCGCTGTCAATCTTCAACGGAGGCAACGCCCTGGCGGTGGTGGTCGCCGCACCCCTGGGGAGCTATCTGGGCACGATTATCGGCTGGCGTGGCGCGTTCTTTTGCCTTGTTCCCGTGGCAGCGATTGTGTTGGTCTGGCAGTGGGTTAGTTTGCCAGCGATGAAAGCCCAGCCTCGTGGAGTGCGATCGGTCAATGTATTGGGCCTGCTCAGGAAGCGTTCGGTTGCAGTTGGTATGGCTGCCTGTGGTGCGTTCTTCATGGGGCAGTTCGCACTTTATACCTATGTGCGTCCCTTCCTTGAGAATGTTACACATACGCAGGTCTCGACCCTGTTACTCATCCTGTTGACGATTGGTGTGGCTGGCGTTATCGGTACGGCGCTGATCAGTGTGTTTCTCAGACGCGGTCTTTATCAAACACTGATCCTCATTCCCGTTTGTATGGCGGTGATTGCTTTATCCCTGATCCCATTCGGGAGTGGTGCCGCAGCCGTGACGGTGTTGCTGGGCCTATGGGGACTTGTCGCCACTGCCGCGCCCGTTGGTTGGTGGACATGGGTCGCAAAAGCTATGCCCGAGGATGCTGAGCTCGGTGGCGGCCTGATGGTGGCGGTGGTCCAACTGGCGATCGCGCTGGGCTCGACCGTGGGTGGGTTGCTGTTTGACGCTGGTGGCTACAAAACAACCTTTGTTGCGAGCGCGACTGTACTGCTGATGTCGTCCGGGCTGACGTACCTAACGTCGCGCACTGTCGCGGCGCAGGGGGCACAAGGCTGATGGCAAAGCGTCGATTCCGAATGAGCAGGTTGTTTCTTACCGGTCTGATGCTGATCGGCGGTGGTGCGTTGGCAGGACTCGCGTATCTGCAGCATCCTCTGTTTGGAAAGCTCCCCGACGGAGAACGGCTTGCCCGGATCCGCGAGTCTGGCAATCAGGTGGACGGGACGTTCCGTAACCAGATCGAGACGCCATTGCTGACGACCGATGAAACCCAGCTTGAGCTTTGGCTAAGCACCTTCAATAAGCAGAACAGTACGCACCCGCCGGCTGCAATTCCGGCCATAAGGACTGATCTTAAAGCGCTGGATCTTACCCAGGATTTGGTTGTCTGGCTGGGACACTCTTCGTACTTCGTACAGTTGGATGGCCAACGTATCCTTATCGACCCGGTGTTTAGTGCTAACGCTGCCCCGGTAATGCGGGCGAACGTTGCTTTCGAAGGAACTAACGTCTACGGAGTAGATGATGTTCCAGAGATCGACGTGCTGCTGATCAGTCACGATCACTACGACCATCTGGACTATCCGACCGTGACTGCGCTGCAGCCCAGGGTCAGGCAGGCCATCGTGGGTCTAGGCGTCGGTGCGCATCTGGAAGCCTGGGGTTACAACAGCCGCCAGGTGCATGAAGCTGACTGGTACGAGCCTGTCCAGGCAAGCCCGGAACTGCAGGTTCATGCTACACCCGCGCGCCATTTTTCCGGCCGAGCTTTTACGCGCGACAAGACCCAGTGGGTCGGTTTCGCGCTGACGACATCCCGGCATCGGATTTTTTTCAGTGGTGATTCAGGCTACGGCCCGCACTTCTCCGAAATTGGCCGGCGCTATGGCCCCTTTGATTGGGCAGCGCTGGATATGGGGCAGTACGACAGACGCTGGGCCAATGTGCACATGACGCCCGAGCAGGCGGCGCAGGCCGCTGAGGAGCTCGGAACTCACGTACTAACCCCCGGGCATGTAGGGCGCTTTTCGATTGCGCCGCACGACTGGGACGATCCATTTCGACGGATCGCAGTAGCAACCCGGCAACATCGTTATGCGTTATGGACGCCGGTTATTGGACAGCCCGTTTACCTTGATGGCCGTCCGCAAGAATTCTCCCCCTGGTGGGAGACCGTGAAAACTCACTGATCCGATCCGTTGGAGCAGACTATGAACTTTCAATCAATGACACGCAGACAAGTCGCCCTTCTCGGCCTTTCCGCCATGGTCGCTGGCAGTTTTGCCATGGCTCAAACGGGTGGGGGTAGTAATAGTAGTGCCCCTACCGCGACAGGTACGCGCAGGGTCCGCCTGCCCGATGGCAGCAGCGTTCCCGCGCTTGGTATGGGTTCCTGGCGGCTTGGGCAGGGCAGACGTCCGATAGCCCAGGAGGAAGAGGCCATGCGCACGGGCATTTCGCTGGGCATGAACCTGATTGACACTGCAGAGATGTACGGGAGCGGGGCATCCGAGGAAATGATCGGCCGGGTCATTACCGGTCGGCGCGCCGAGGTTTTCCTGGTTTCTAAAGTATTGCCTTCCAATGCAACCACGACACGCGGTATTCGCAGTGCCTGCGTCAACAGTCTCAAACGCCTGGGTACCGATTATCTTGATCTCTACCTGCTGCACTGGCGTTCGCAGGCCAGGGATCTGGCACTGGTGGTCGATACCTTCGAAGGGCTTAAGCGTGACGGGCTTATTCGCCGTTGGGGTGTATCCAACTTCGATGTCTCAGACATGGAAGAACTGTTCTCTGTCGCAGGTGGTAAGGCTTGTGCGACCAACCAGGTGGAATACAGCCTGTCCAGTCGCGGGATCGAGCGTGACTTGATCCCCTGGAGCCGGAAGCACGGCGTCCCGCTGATGGCGTATTCACCTCTGGGTAGCGACGGGCGTCTCCTGCAGAATCCGGCTTTGGCTAAAGTGGCCAGCAAGCACGGTGTGACGCCCGCGGCTATCGCTATCGCATGGACCCTGCGCGACGGGGCCACCATTTCGATACCTGAATCCGGGTCTGCGAGCCACATACGCGAGAATGCCCGCGCTGCGACATTGTCGCTCGACGCCCAAGACCTCGCATTACTCGAGCAGGCCTTTCCGGTCTGAGTGCAATATGAGGGAGATTGACCGATGGCAGTATTCTTACAGCGATTGACAGGGATCAGGCCCCAGGAAGCACGGGCGGTCTTTTGGTCGATGCTATATGTGGTATCCCTGTTCCTCGCCTATTACGTGCTTCGCCCGATCCGCGATGAGATGGGTGTATCCAGCGGCGTAGACAATTTGCCGTGGCTGTTCACGGGTACTCTGATTGCCATGCTGGTGGTTAGCCCTTTGTTTGCCCTGGCAGTACGCAAACTGCCTCGCAATCAGTTTATTGCTCTTACGTACCACTTCTTCGCGGCCAATCTGGTGGTTTTCACACTCCTGCTGCAGTTTGCTTATGCAGACTGGCAGGTGTGGATCGGCCGTGCATTTTTCATTTGGGTCTCGGTGTTCAATCTGTTTGTGGTGTCGGTCTTTTGGTCCTTCATCGTGGACATCTTTGACAGTGAGCAGGGCAAGCGATTGTTTGGCATCCTGACTGCCGGCGCGACGATCGGCGGTATTCTGGGTTCGGCGCTCACCACTTTGCTCGTCGAGAATGTAGGGCGTACATGGTTGATCTGCGTGGCTGTCATATTCCTGGAGTTTGCCATCGTGGCGTCGCACAGGCTTTCCTTCGCTGCGGCAACGATTGAACAACCCGGTCGTCATCAGGACGCCGAAAAACCGGTGGGTGGCGGCATATTTGCAGGTTTCCTGCATACACTTCGCTCGCCCTATTTGGCTGGCATTGCTCTCTTTATCTTGCTGTATTCCATCACTTCGACGTTTCTGTACTTCCAGCAGGCCAGCATCGTCCAGGCGAGTTTCCCTGATCGGGCAGCACGCACCGCCTTCTTTGCCAACATCGACCTGCTGGTTAATTCGATCACGCTGTTCCTGCAGCTATTCCTCACCGGGCGGCTGATCGCCAGGCTTGGTATTGTGACGACGCTTTGCATCCTGCCGTTGATCAGCGTGGCAGGCTTTGTCGCCCTTGCCGCAAGTCCAAGCGCCCTGGTCCTGGTGGTGGTTCAGGTCGCACGCCGGGCCGCTAACTTCGCCATTGCCCGACCCGCACGCGAAATTCTATTTACATCCAGCGACCGCGAGGATCGTTACAAGGCCAAGAACTTCATCGACACTATCGTCTACCGCGGTGGGGACCAGGTCGCAAGCTGGAGCTATGCAGGGTTATTAGGCGTGGGGCTCGCGCTCGGGCAAATGGCTATCGTTGCCATTCCCTTGTCTGTTGCATGGTTCGTGCTGAGTCTATGGCTGGGCCGAACCCACCAACGTCTGGAAGCACAGGCTTGTCCAGTGTTGATAGCAGGCAAACCCTGACAGACGATATTGACCAAGAGGAGTTTGAAATGACTATTTCCCGCCGAAAGCTTTTGCAATCCATGAGCGTCGTGGCCGCTGTACCCTGGCTTCTTCGCGGTATCGCGCAGGCGGCTGAGCCGCTGCGGATCGGTGTGCTCGGTGCTGGCTCACTGGGTGGTATTGTCGGCAGCCTGTGGGTAAAGGCTGGACACGAAGTCATGTTCTCTTCCCGCCATCCAGAGGAGCTTGAATCCCTGGTGCGGCAACTGGGGCCGCGCGCCTCCGTTGGGCTGCCGGCAGCAGCTGCCGAATTTGGCACCGTCCTGTTGCTCGCGGTACCCTTCGTCGCAATCCCTCAGGTAGGACGCGATCTGCGTCGACAGTATGCCGGCAAAGTGGTGCTCGATTCGACTAACCCCTGGGGGCCAAGCGACAGCGAAGTGTACCGTGAAGCTCGGGAGAATGGCGTCGCGCAGACGGTGCGCAAGTACTTTGCTGATGCGCGTCTGGTGCGGGCTTTTAGCTGTGTGGATGCCGGTGTGGTTGAGACGTCTGGAACCCGTCGTGGCGGGCGCATCGGTATGCCGATCGCCAGTGATGATGATCAGGCTATTCAGGTCGCCACGGGTCTTGTGCGTGACGCAGGTTTGGACCCTGTTGTAGTGGGGAATCTGGCTGCATCCTCTGCTTTCCAACAGGGCGGACCAGGATGGCGTGCGCATTTGACCGCTCCTGAACTGCGCCTCCGCCTGGGTATGCCAGTCGGTAACTAGAGCTTGTGTTGCTGAAACTGCCAACATCTGTGATACCTGCGATGTAATGACCAAACTCTAAAGAACGACAGGTGCAAAAGTTCGTCTTCACCGGGACTCGCTTAACGCCCGAGTGTTCGCTACATCTGGCACAACGGTATGAATCATTCAGAGAAAGCGGAGGTGATGGAGTGCGCCACACTTCTGGGTCGCACGAGGTTTTATTTATTTTGACCAGAGCTGCATTGCTTGCTGAACGTTGTTGGCAACTGAATGAACCTATCTACCGCAGCTCGGCACCATGGTGCCGAGATACCACCGATAGTCATTAACTCTTAATAATGGAGATTTTTAAACGTGTCACCTCCTCACTCTTTGTCGTCTACTTCAGGCAAGCATTTGCGTGCCGAAGGACTTCCTCTGGGATCACTTCTGGCTCTGGCTATGACGGGGCTCATATCCATCATGACTGAGACATTGCCAGCTGGACTGTTGCCAGAGA
The DNA here is from genome assembly GCF_058190535.1 of Serratia sp. CoH_134_PS_4. NCBI lineage: Bacteria > Pseudomonadati > Pseudomonadota > Gammaproteobacteria > Enterobacterales > Yersiniaceae > Serratia > Serratia sp. CoH_134_PS_4. Next base: position 90,120 of record NZ_JBXWKI010000013.1, on the reverse strand, counting down.
TTTCTGCTGGGCTTGCGATCTCACCGTCTCAGGCTGGACAGTTGGTCACTGCCTATGCGCTCGGGTCGATGCTTGCGGTTCTTCCATTGACAATCATTACTCAACATTGGCGTCGGCGCATGACGCTTCTCACTGCGGTCTTTGGTTTCTTGATCTTCAATATTGCCACAGCCCTTTCGACGGACTATATCTTCACTCTTTTCGTGAGGTTCATGGCTGGTGTGGCTGCGGGACTATCCTGGAGTCTGATCGCGGGCTATGCGCGCCGGCTGGTCAAACCCGAATTGCAGGGTCGTGCTGTCGCGGTAGCAATGCTCGGTACGCCCATCGCGCTGTCTATCGGCGTCCCTGCTGGCACGTGGCTCGGCCATCTGGTCGGTTGGCGGATGGCCTTCCATGGCATGTCGCTGTTCACTGTCGCGCTAGTAGTCTGGATACTGTTGATGCTGCCCGATTTTCCGGGCCAGACGCGTGCCAAACATTTGGGGTTGTGGCAGGTCCTATGTACACCAGGCGTACGTCCAGTTCTGGTCGTGATACTTACCTGGATGCTTGCCCACAACATTTTGTATACCTATATAGCGCCTTACGTTGCGCAGGCTGGCCTTGCCAGTCAGGTCGATGTGGTGTTGCTTGTATTCGGTGTGGCCGCGCTCGGCGGTATCGGTCTCATTGGCCGACTGGTTGATCGACATCTTCGCACCGCGACATTAGCCAGTTTAGTGGTATTTAGCCTTGGGCTGGTTGTTATGGGGATCTGGGCGGACATAAGCACAGCTGTATATATATCTACAGCCATCTGGGGTTTAACCTTCGGTGGGGCAGCAACCCTGCTTGTTACGGCAGTAGCGGATGCGGCAGGTGAAGGTGCCGACGTCGCTGTATCATTGACGGTAGTGGTGTGGAACGCCGCGATCGCTGGAGGTGGCTTTTTCGGCGGCATGCTTCTCCAGCATGTCGGCGTGGTTGCGTTTCCCTGGTTGGCTCTGTTGCTTATCGCAGTCGGACTGGCCGTAGTGGTTACTTCTTACCGGTTTTCGTTTAAGCCCGGGCCTCGGGCGCATGCAAACCATTAAGGGGCAAGCTAGACGAGCTCGGCCCAGAGACATCTGTGAGCCGAATGTTTCAGGGAACGTCTAGGGAGTTGTTGGAGATAACAATGCTAATGATATCTTCATCAATGGGCGAAGCAGATCGAATGTATTGATTGATAGCTGAATCATATTCATAACATTCCACTAAATGCGCAAGTAGGGGCCGTAAGCTGAAATGCAGATTTACGTTTTATTGCCCAGAACTAACCTGCGCAGATTATATACATGTTGCACCAACAGGATAAACATAGCTGTGACTAGGGCTATGTTTATTACTTGACCTTCCAGTTAACGGTTCTGTTTATCTTTTTCTTTCAGGCATAGTGCCTTTCATGGACAAAAGGTAGGGTGGCACAAATTCCACTCTGCTTCTGTCAAGATAGTCCGACCACCACTGCATCATTGCACGGCGGGCATCGAGATGTTCCGCTTTATGAACGTACGCTGCTCGAACGCTATTGCGCTCCTGATGGCTCATTTGACGCTCAACGGCATCCTGTGACCACAGGCCAGATTCCATCAGGGCACTACAGGCCATTGCCCGAAATCCGTGACCACAAATTTCATCTTTCGTGTCATAGCCCATCAGCCGTAGTGCCTTGTTGACCGTGTTTTCGCACATGGGCTTATACGGATTATGATCACCCGGAAATACCAGCTCCTGATGCCCGGATATTTCCCGTATCTGTTTCAGAATAGTGATGGACTGGCTGGAGAGAGGAACGATATGCGGTGTGCGCATTTTCGCTCCACGCCCGGAATAGCGGACACCGGGGATTGCCTCGCGAGTGGCAGGAATGGTCCAGATTTTGTTTCTAAAATCGATCTCAGACCAACGGGCAAAACGCAGTTCGCTGGAACGGATGAACAAATTTAGGGTAAGTGAGACTGCCAGGCGGGTTAATTCTCGTCCTTGCTGGTAGTTCTCAATACGGGTTAACAGTTCTGGTAGCTGTTCCAGCGGAAGGGCAGGGTAGTGGCGTTTAACCGGAGGGGCGATGATACCGTCCAGATTTGCCGCCGGATTGTTATCTATCAGCTCCTGATGCACGGCATGACGCATGATGTTGCACATATGCTGTCGAGTGCGTGCCGCCACTTCCAGCAGACCTTTTTTCTCAATCCCTTTCAGCAGGTCGATAAAATGACGTGGTTTTAGTTCAGAGACAGGTAGATGCCCAATGATCGGAAAAATATGGTTATTCATGCTGGCGAGCAGACGGACGGCATGATTCTCAGACCATGCTCTGTTGCTTTTATGCCAGCTCAGTGCAACAGACTTGAAGGTTTCTTCTGGCAACGCAGTGGCTCTTTCAGCGGAGCGTTGTTGTGCTGGGTTGATATTCTGCACCAGTAGCTTACGGATACCGTCACGCTGTTGACGAGCATCAGCCAGAGAGACATCAGGATAGGCACCTAAGCCGAGGCGGGATTCTTTTTTATTGATACGATATTTGAGATACCAGAGACGTGAACCGCCTGGATTAACCAGCAGGTACAGACCGTGAGAATCGGAAACTTTGAAAGGTTTAGCGGATGGTTTTAAGTTGCGGATTTTTGAGTCGTTAAGAGACATTTGGGGGTCACTCCGTCATCGAACCAACTTGACCCCAAATCTGACCACCAAATTCTCCCGATGCGGAGGGAAAACTGAAAATGCATCGGGAAGACCTTTCACGCTAACTTATTGAATCTGAATTACATAGGGATTCGCAAAGCGGCATGAAAACAAGAATTTGGCTCCTCTGACTGGACTCGAACCAGTGACATACGGATTAACAGTCCGCCGTTCTACCGACTGAACTACAGAGGAATCGTGTGAACGGGGCGAATAATAACGGGGTGGTGCGGCTTTGTCAAAGCACTAAACTGCGAAAAAAGTGCGTTTGCTGTCGTAATGAGCATGTTGCGTTGTTTTTCGGCACTCATCTTGTTTATTCGCGCGGTTTATCATCCAACATTGCTGTCGTCGTTATTGCACCGATCATTGCACGTTTAAGGTGCGAGAGGCGGTATATGCGTGAACGCGCGGTGAAAACGATAGCGATTTTTACCCTGAAATACCCCACTGGAAACCTCCTGAGGGTGCTGAAACCTCGCATTTTCCCTCCGATATGTAGGATGAATGAACAGAAAATATGTATTGGCCGTCACAATGGCTAGATTTTTGCTTGTTTAAATGCGTGGAATGCGACTGCGCTCTCGCGCAAATTATTTTCGCCGTCTACACATAAAGTGACTGGTGCACGCCCCTGGGCGTTCCGCTATACCCGTCAGACTTGAAGCCGTATCGGTGTTATCGCCGCTTTGATACAGCGCCAATTATTTGGGGTCTAAAAACAGTGCTGAGGAAAACAACAATGTCATCTAAATTGATTAAAAGTCCGCTCGCTGCTCTGCTTATCGGTTGTTTAGGTTCTGCTTTTTATGCTCAGGCCGATATCGTTATCGGCGTCGCCGGGCCGTTCTCTGGGCCGAATGCGACCTATGGCGATCAGTACTGGCGTGGTGCTTCGCAAGCGGCAGCGGATATTAACGCCGCCGGCGGGATTAAAGGGGAAAAAATCAAACTGGTTCAGGGGGATGATGCCTGCGAACCCAAACAGGCGGTCGCCGTTGCCAACCGCTTGGTGGATCAGGACAAGGTCGCTGCGGTAGTGGGCCACTTCTGCTCATCCTCCACCATGCCCGCCTCCGAGGTGTATGACGAGGCCGGCATTATCGCCATCACGCCCGGTTCCACCAACCCGCAAATTACCGAACGCGGCATGGCCAACATGTTCCGCATGTGCGGGCGTGACGATCAGCAAGGGGTGATCGCCACCAACTACATGCTGAACACCCTGAAGGCCAAACGCATTGCGGTCATCCACGACAAAGACACCTACGGCCAAGGGCTGGCGGATGCCGCCAGGGCGGAGATGAACAAGCGCGGCGTGAAGGAAGTGCTGTATGAAGGGCTGTCGCGCGGCGAAAAAGACTTTAACGCACTGGTGACCAAAATTGCGTCGGTCAAACCTGACGTGGTCTATTTTGGCGGTTGCCACCCAGAGGCAGGGCCATTGGTGCGCCAGATGCGTGAACAGGGGGTGACCGCCAAGTTCTTCTCCGGTGACTGCATCGTGACTGAAGAGCTGGTGACCGCTGCCGGCGGGCCGCAGTACACCAACGGTGTGCTGATGACCTTCGGTAACGATCCGCGTCTGATCCCGGAAGGCAAAACGGTGATCGCCAAGTTCCGCGCCAGCGGTTTTGAACCTGAAGGTTACACTCTCTACTCCTACGCTTCTATTCAGGCGATCGCTGCGGCGTTCAACGCGACCGGGGGCAAAGACAGTGCCAAGGCCAGTGAATGGCTGAAGTCGCATGATGTGGATACCGTGATGGGTAAAAAGGCCTGGGACAAGAAGGGCGACCTGAAGGTATCGGATTACGTGGTCTATCAGTGGGATGATAAAGGCAAATATCACCAACTTTAAAATCCTCTGCGTCTTTCAAGCCACAGCGTTGTTGGCTGCATACGTTCACCCCAGTCACTTAGTGGACCTAAGTTTCTGGGGACTCACGTACTTGTCGCCTAACTGTAACTTGAAATCCATTGAGGATTAACGCATAAGCGGATCCGCGGATCCGCGCCGATACTTCCCTTGGGCCGCGTCTGCATGTGCTTGCGGTCCCACCAGGCGAGACTGCTCATTATGGATGTTTTCTTTCTGCAACAGTTGATCAACGGCCTGACGCTCGGCGCAGTTTACGGCCTGATCGCCATCGGCTACACCATGGTTTACGGCATTATCGGCATGATTAACTTCGCCCACGGCGAGGTCTATATGATCTCCGCCTATCTGTGTGCCATCGGGCTGGCACTGTTGTCATTCTTTGGTCTGCAATCCTTCCCATTACTGATCCTCGGCACGCTGGTGTTTACCATTGTGATCACCGGGGTATATGGCTGGGTGATCGAGCGTATCGCCTACAAACCTTTGCGCAACTCTACGCGTCTGGCGCCGTTGATCTCCGCTATCGGTATGTCGCTGATCCTGCAAAACTACGCGCAAATCAGCCAGGGGCCACGCCAGCAGGGGATTCCGACATTGCTGGATGGCGTATTCCGCCTCAACTTTGACGGCGGGGTGATCCAAATCACCTACACCAAGGTGTTTATCCTGGTCGCCTCACTGCTGGGCATGGCCATCCTCACATACATCATTCAGCACACCCGCCTGGGGCGTATTTGCCGTGCGACCCAGCAGGATCGCAAGATGGCGTCCATTCTGGGTATCAATACCGATCGGGTCATCTCCCTGGTGTTCGTGATTGGCGCTGCGATGGCCGGTTTGGCCGGGGTGCTGATTACCATGAACTACGGCACCTTTGACTTCTACGTCGGCTTTATCATCGGTATTAAAGCCTTTACCGCCGCAGTGTTGGGAGGTATCGGTTCGCTGCCCGGCGCCATGCTGGGGGGCTTGCTGCTGGGCGTCGCGGAGGCGCAATTTGCCGGCATGGTGAACTCAGATTACAAAGACGTATTTTCCTTCGGCCTGCTGGTGGTGATCCTGATTTTCCGCCCTCAGGGCCTGCTCGGACGCCCCATGGTTGCTAAGGTTTGAGGGATAAATTATGTCGCAATCTAGGGTTCACCAAGGGCTGAACGTTAAACGCAGCCTGCTGGATGCCGTATTGGCCGGGCTGATCGCCCTAATCGTGTTCGGGCCGATCGTCGGTATTGTTCTGAACGGTTACAGCTTCAACTTTGAGCCACGCCGGCTGGTGTGGATTATCGCGGCGGTGATGGCTGGGCGGCTGTTGCTCAGCCTGTTTTTGCAAACCGCGCCGGGGCGCAAGCTATTAACGCGCTTTGACGGCGGTAATGACGGTGTCTATGTCCGGCCGATTGGGGCCAAAACTAGCCTGCGTTGGATCATCCCGTTAATGGCGGTGATCGCGCTATTGTTCCCGTTTGTAGCCACTAAATATCTGCTGACGGTAGCGATACTGGGACTGATTTACGTGTTGCTTGGGCTGGGGTTGAACATCGTTGTTGGCCTGGCTGGGCTGCTTGATCTGGGCTATGTGGCATTCTACGCCATTGGCGCCTATGGATTGGCGCTGGGCTACCAGTATCTCGGGTTGGGGTTCTGGGCGATGTTGCCGCTGGGGGCATTGATGGCGGCGTTGGCCGGTGCGCTGCTGGGGTTCCCGGTATTGCGCATGCACGGCGACTACCTGGCGATCGTCACGCTGGGATTCGGGGAAATTATCCGCCTGGTGCTGAATAACTGGATGTCGTTGACCGGTGGGCCAAACGGTGTCTCGGTACCGGCTCCAACGATTTTTGGTCTGGAGTTTGGGCGGCGGGCGAAGGACGGCGGCGTGCCGATCCACGAATTCCTCGGCATTGCCTATAACCCTAATCTGAAGTTTATTTTTATCTATGCCGTGCTGTTCCTTGTGGTGCTGTTGGTGCTGTACATCAAGCACCGGCTCACGCGCATGCCGATCGGTCGCGCCTGGGAGGCATTGCGCGAGGATGAAATTGCCTGTCGATCGCTCGGGCTCAACCACGTATTGGTGAAGCTGTCGGCCTTTATGATGGGGGCGTCCACCGCCGGGCTGGCCGGGGTATTTTTCGCCACCTATCAGGGCTTCGTTAACCCAACTTCATTCACCTTCTTTGAATCGGCGTTGATTCTGGCAATCGTGGTGCTGGGGGGCATGGGATCGACGATCGGTGTGGTGCTGGCCGCGTTCGTGCTCACGGTGGCGCCGGAGCTGTTGCGGAGCTTCGCCGAATACCGGGTACTGCTGTTTGGCGTGCTGATGGTGGCGATGATGATCTGGCGGCCGCGTGGGTTGGTGCGTATCAGCCGTACCAGCTTTGTACCGCGCAAGGGGGTGGAGCCATGAGCGATCCTATCTTGCAGGTTGAGCATCTGATGATGCATTTCGGCGGCATAAAGGCGCTGAACGACGTGAATCTGGCGGTGGAGCGCGGTTCGATTACCGCATTGATCGGCCCTAACGGCGCGGGTAAAACCACGGTGTTCAACTGCCTGACCGGTTTTTACCGCGCGACCGGCGGGGCGATTCTGCTTAATACGCACAAGCGACCGACCGACGTGATCCAGGTGCTGGGGCAGAAATTCCATGCGGGTGATTGGATTAACCCGAAGCGGCTGGGCTCGCGTGTTTACTACAAAATGTTCGGCGGCACCCATTTGGTCAACCGCGCCGGGCTGGCACGCACCTTCCAAAACATCCGCTTGTTCCGCGAAATGTCGGTGGTCGAGAACCTGCTTGTCGCGCAGCACATGTTGAGCAACCGCAACCTGATCGCCGGTGTGCTCAATACGCCGGGTTACCGCCGGGCGGAAAGCCAGGCACTGGATCGTGCCTTTTACTGGCTGGAGGTGGTGGAGCTGGTGGACTGCGCCAACCGGCTGGCGGGCGAGATGTCCTACGGCCAGCAGCGGCGGCTGGAGATTGCCCGGGCAATGTGCACCACGCCGGAAATGATCTGCCTTGACGAGCCTGCCGCCGGGTTGAACCCGGTAGAGACGGCAACGCTGAGCCGCATTATCCGTTTTCTGCGTCAGCATCACGGCATCACGGTGCTGTTGATCGAACATGATATGGGCATGGTGATGGAGATCTCCGATCGGGTGATCGTGCTCGATCACGGCGATGTGATCGCCGAAGGTACGCCGAAAGAGATCCAGCATAACGATTCGGTGATCGCCGCTTACCTTGGTGCGGATGAAGAGGAGCTGGCGGGATGAGCAATGTGATGTTGGAGTTTCGCAACGTGGACGTGTTTTACGGCCCGATCCAGGCGTTGCAGCAGGTCTCGTTACAGGTGAACGAAGGGGAAACGGTGGCGCTTATTGGCGCCAACGGGGCGGGTAAGTCGACGTTGCTGATGTCGATCTTCGGCCAGCCACGTATCAGCGGCGGGCAGATCCTGTTCCGTGGCGAAGATATCAGCCAGCGCTCTACCCACTACGTTGCCAGCAGCGGTATTGCTCAGGCACCCGAGGGGCGACGAATTTTCCCGGACATGAGCGTGGAGGAAAACCTGCTGATGGGTACCATCACCATTGGCAATCGCTATGTGGACGAAGATTTGCTCCGTATGTTCGATCTGTTCCCCCGCCTGAAAGAGCGGCGTAACCAGCGGGCGATGACCATGTCCGGTGGCGAGCAGCAAATGCTGGCGATTGCCCGGGCTCTGATGAGCCGGCCAAAACTGCTGTTGCTGGACGAACCGAGCCTGGGGCTGGCACCGATCATCGTTAAACAGATTTTCAGCATTTTGCAGGAATTAACCCGCGGCGGCATGACCCTGTTTCTGGTGGAACAGAATGCCAACCATGCGCTGAAGCTGTCCGATCGCGGCTATGTGATGGTCAACGGGCAAATCCGCCTGACCGGCAGCGGCGCAGAGCTGTTAAACGACCCTGAGGTGAGGAAAGCCTACCTGGGCGGTGCTTAGAACTGGCGCTGGATCCAGCGCACGTTCAGCCGCACCAGTGCAATGATGCCACTGGACAGGATCCGCAGCCCGGTGGATAAATCGCGGCGGCGGATATCCAGCAGCAGCACGGTACGCACCTTATCGCTGTCGTTCCATACCTCGTGTTCGAAGGTATCGTCCCACAGCATAAATTCTCCTTCGTTCAGCCGGTATTCTTGCCCGTCCACTTTTAACACGGCGGCAGGCAGGCCATCGGCACCTTTAGGCATCGATAACACCAGATAGCCACGCAGAATGCCCCGGAACGGGCCACGGTGTGCCGGCACCTGTTTGCCGGGCGCCAGGAATGATAGCGAAGCGGAAAGAACGTCGGGGGATGAGGCAATCAGACCCGCCAGCGTTGGGCAGCGTGCAAGATTACGCGTAATCGGCTGGCCATAGGCTTTCATGATAAACATCCGCCAGTCGCGTGCATCGTTGTCGGAGATCGACGCCTGTTCGATCATAATCTCGTGAAATCGCGGGATATTACGCAGATCTTCCGCCACGGTCAGCGCCTCTTCACGGATCTGTGGCCACTGGTCGGTAAAGCGTTGTGCATCAGGAAACAGGCGTGTGCTGTCGAGCACGGGAGCGCCCTTGATGCGACGATCGTAAATACGGCGTAATGACAACACGGACCAATCATAGATAGCTGACATAGTGACCTCAATAGAGTAACCAGATTTCTCGCCGTCTCTTGATATTATTATTGTTTAATATGCGCCTGCCGGATGATTAATTCTTCGGTATAACACGTTTGTCCGCTAAAGGCTTGCCGACCAATAGGCCATAAGTGGCAAAAAGCAGTTGAAAAAAACACCCCAATAAAAGTGTGACGCGTATCGCATTTACCCCACCAATTGGTTAAAATATCGCTACTTCCCGCACCTGCCCGGATCCCGTTTAACATGGAACACACTCAGGTCTCTCGCTCAACCGCCTGGTTGCGCGTGGTCATTCTTGCCGTGTCGGCCTTTATCTTCAATACCACCGAGTTTATTCCGGTAGGGTTACTGAGCGATATCGCCCAAAGCTTTTCGATGCAGACCGAGCAGGTGGGGTTGATCATCACGATTTATGCCTGGATTGTTGCGGCTTTCTCACTGGTGTGCATGCTGCTGACCAGCAAGATTGAACGACGCAAACTGTTGATCGGCGTGTTCATTCTGTTTATCGCCAGCCATGTGTTGACCGCCGTTGCATGGAACTTCACCACGCTGGTGATCTCCCGTGCCGGTGTCGCCTTGGCCCACGCCGTATTCTGGTCGATCACCGCTTCACTGGCGATCCGCGTCGCACCCGCAGGCAAGAAAGCGCAGGCGCTGAGCTTGCTGGCGGGCGGTACCGCACTGGCGATGGTACTTGGCCTGCCACTGGGGCGTATCGTTGGCCAGATCCTGGGCTGGCGTATGACTTTTATCGGTATCGCCGTTTGTGCCACTCTGGCGTTGGTGCTGTTGTGGCGTCTGTTGCCGGTGCTGAAGAGCGAACATTCTGGCTCACTGGCCAGCGTACCCATGCTGTTTAAGCGCCCGGCGCTGGTCAGCCTGTATATGTTGACCATCATTGTGGTGACGGCGAATTTCACCGCTTACAGCTATATCGAACCCTTTATTCAGACCGTGGCTGGGCTGTCAGAAAACTTCACGACGCTGATGCTGCTACTGTTCGGTGCCGCCGGTATCATTGGCAGCCTGCTGTTTAGCCGCTTTAGCGAACGTTTCCCGTCGGGCTTTTTCATCGGCGCCATCGCGTTGCTGATGTTAAGTCTGCTGTTGCTGTTACCGGCCTCCGGCAATGAAAACCATCTGACGCTGCTGTTTGCCGTGTGGGGTATGGCAATCATGGCGATTGGCCTGTCGATGCAGGCCAAGGTATTGAACCTGGCACCGGACGCTACTGACGTAGCAATGTCGATCTACTCCGGGCTGTACAACTTCGGTATCGGTGGTGGGGCATTGCTGGGTAACCAGGTCAGCCTGCATCTGGGTATGGGCAACATTGGCTTTGTCGCAGCTCCGCTGGCGTTGATTGCTCTGGGCTGGTGTCTGCTAAACTTCTATCGCAGTGAGCGGTTCCAACACCATCACATCCGTTAATGGCCTTCTTGCTGATAGTGGCCATCGCATTGCTGGTGCTTATCGTTGCCAGCATGCAGATTGTGATGGTGCTCATTGGGGTATTCGGTCCCAAAACACGCAGCAGCGATCTGGAAAATATCTGACGGACTTAACCGGCGTTGTGCACTGAGACAAGGCCGGTATCTTCAGTAAAAAAACTGGCGATCATGCGAAAATAATTCCGTTATCACGGCTTTCTCTCCTGCCTTAATCTTGACCCGGAAAATGTACTCATACCACGACTGGGAGACGATCTATGAGCCCGCCGACCACGCAAGATGGCACCCGAATTTCCTTTCTTAATACCCCCTTTATCCGCGGCTTAATACTCGCGGCAATTTGTGCCGCCTACATTCAGGGCGGTTTGGTCAAAGTGCTGGATTTTAACGGGGCGATGGCGGAGATGGCCCATTTTGGCCTGCAGCCGGCGGCGTTGTTTGCCAGCCTGGTGATTGTGCTTGAATTGGGGGCCTCGGCACTGATCCTGACGGGTTTTTACCGCTGGCTGGGCGCGTTGGCGCTGGCCGGATTCACCTTGGCCGCCACGCTGATGGCCAATCGTTTTTGGGAAATGAGCCCGCCGGAGCGCTTTACCGGAATGAACGGATTTTTTGAACACATTGGGCTGGCGGGCGCATTGCTGCTGGTGGCACTTTACGACCTCAAGGAGCATAACGATGGCTGAATCGGTTGAGAGCAAAGCAGCACCCGGCGGTTTCGCGCCGCTGAAGATCCCGGTATTTGCGGTGCTGTGGGGGGCCACGGTATTGGGCAACGTTGGCAGCTTTATGCGTGACGTCGCCAGTTCCTGGCTGGTGACGGATTTATCCTCTAATCCGTCGGCAGTAGCGTTGATGCAAACGGCTGCCACGCTGCCCGTGTTCCTGCTGGCGATCCCGGCTGGGGTGCTATCAGACATTCTCGACCGTCGTCGTTTCCTTATTTTTGTCCAGATTCTACTGGCCTGCGTCAGTGGCACCTTGTTACTGCTGTCGCAAAGTGGTGCGCTGACCGTTGAGTATTTGTTGGTGCTGACCTTTATCGGCGGTATTGGTGGGGCACTGATGGGGCCGACCTGGCAATCTATCGTGCCCGAGCTGGTGCCGCGTGCCGATCTCAGAAATGCGGTTGCACTGAACTCGCTCGGGATTAACATCGCCCGTGCCATTGGTCCGGCGGCGGGGGGCTTGTTGCTGGCGAGCTTTGGCGCTGGCGCGGCCTACGGCGCGGACGTGCTTAGCTATGTGTTTGTCGTCGCTGCCCTGTTGTGGTGGCGCAGACCCAAGGTCGAAGATAACGGCCTTTCCGAGCATTTCTTTGGCGCTTTTCGCGCCGGCATACGTTATGCCCGCGCCAGCCGTGAGCTGCATGTGGTGCTGTTACGGGCGGCGGTGTTCTTTGTGTTCTCCAGTTCGGTTTGGGCGCTGTTGCCATTAGTGGCGCGACAGATGCTGGGTGGTACCGCCGGTTTCTACGGCATCCTGTTGGGTGCCGTGGGGGCCGGTGCGATAGGCGGTGCGGTGTTGTTGCCGCGGCTGCGCCAGCGGTTGAATGCCGATGGCTTGGTGCTGTTGGCGGCGGTGATTACTGCGGCGGTGATGGCACTGTTGTCATTAGCCCCTCCACAGTGGCTGGCGGTCTTGCTGCTGTTGGCGCTGGGCGCGGGCTGGATTATCGCGTTGACCTCACTGAATGGGGCCGCGCAGGGGGTATTGCCAAACTGGGTACGTGGGCGTGGGCTGGCGATTTATCTGATGGTGTTTAACGGTGCGATGGCTGCCGGTAGTTTGCTGTGGGGGTTAATTGCTCAAGAGATCGGCGTGGCCGCCACGCTGCTGACGGGCGGCATTGGATTGTTGGTGATTTCAGTGGCATTTCACCGTATTCGTCTGCCGGAGGGCGAAGCCGATCTGCAACCGTCAAACCATTGGCCGGAACCCTTGCTCAACACGCCGGTAGAGAACGATCGCGGGCCAGTGATGATCCAGATAGAGTACCGCGTGCGGATGGAAGATCGTCCACAGTTCCTGCGGACGCTACAGCAGCTTTCACGTGTGCGCCGTCGCGACGGTGCCTATGCCTGGGGCCTGACCGAGCATACCGCCGATCCTCTGTGTGTTATGGAGTGGTTTATGGTGGAGTCCTGGGCTGAGCACCTGCGTCAGCATCAGCGGGTTTCACATGCTGATGCTGATTTACAACAAGCGGCATTACAGTTCCATATCGGTCCGGAAAAACCGCAGGTCCATCATTTCCTGTCACTCGACTTGCGGCACCTGGCGCAGTAATCAACGGCTGCGGCGGGGGCTATTTACTCCGCCGCACCGTCGTGGGCATGTAAGCGCCCCAGGAGCATAAAGATCAAGAGTGCCGTTGCGGCAGAGGCGATCGCCAGTATATACAGCAAGTGACGGAAGGCCTGATCGTAGATTTGCAGCGTTAATTGGCGCTGTCCAGGTAGCAGGGTGGTTGCGCTGTTCAAGTCGCCGAGGGCGGCGCGGTTGGCTGCCTCTATCATCTGTTGGGTGTCGGTAACGCCGGGGAGTGCAGCAAACAAGCCGCCCTGAATAAGTATGGCAAGCACCGCGCCGGTGATTGCAATGGCGATGCCGTCAGCCGAAACCCGCACTGCGTTGAAAATGCCGGTCGCCATACCTGCCCGTTCTTTTTCCACCACGCTGACGGCCATTGCGTCCATCAATCCCCAGGGCAGGCCAATACCGATACCAATCAACAGCATCGGTGCTATCAAGTCATGGCTGCCATTTGCCGCCAACGCATGGCCCAACCAGCCCAGCCCGGCAGCGGCCAGCAGCAGTCCAATCCCTGAAAGTACGCCGGAAGTAAAACGGTGTGCCAGTAGTGCGGCAAGGAAGGGCACGAACAGCAGGGGAGCCGCCAGCGCAATCATGTTTTTACCGGCTTCGAGGGCACTCTGCCCATCAATACCAATAAAACGCCCGGGCAACAGGACGATCAACACCACAAAAAAGAAGGCCGGTGTGGTTGCCAGCACCTGAACCCCAATAAAGCGGGTACTGCGGAACAACGTCAGATCGAGCATCGGCCGTGCGACTCGCCGTTCAATCAACACAAATGCGATAAAAATCCCCAGCGACAGCAACAGTGAACCGGCCACCGACAGGCTGCCCCAACCGTTTTCAGGGGCGAGCAGGATCGCGTAGGTGAACAAGGCCAAGGCAGCGGTAAAACTAACGGCACCGGGCCAGTCCAGCCCTGCCGCATTGGGATCGCGGGACTCTGTTGCACTGAATGCCACTAATACCAACCCCGCCACAGCAATCAGCGCCGTGGCGAAAAACACCCATTGCCAGCCTGCCGTCACCACTAACCAACCCGATGCTAACGGCCCGAAAGCCAGACCAATGCCGAACGTGGTGCCCAACAGGCTGAAGACCCGGGTGCGCACCGCGCCATGAAACGTCTGCGCCAGTGACGACATCGCCCCGGCAAAAGCCCCCGCGCCTGCCAGACCTTGCGCCAGCCGTAAAATATCGATTCCCACCACCGAAGGGGCTAGGGGGATCATCATCGTCAGAAGGCCGAATGCAGCCAACCCGAAGAGCCAGACGCGTTTACGGCCATAAATGTCGGTCAGGCTGCCGGCGGCCATCATTGCGCTGCCATAAGTGAGGATATAACCATTTACGACCCAGCTCAGCTGCACGGCGCTACCACCCAGTGAATGACTGATGGAGGGCAACACCACGGCGGGGCCGGTGAAGCTCAGGGGAATAAGGATACCTGTCAGGCAGGCGGCCAATAATTGTAGCCATGCCCGAATCTCAGTGTGCTCTGCGGTGGAGGTTATTTGCGTCATGGTGCTCATCTGCATGGAGTAGGAAAGCCCGCAAGCGGGAGTTGTGCAGTGTCAGGGGCCGTGTCACGGCGGTGACTGCGTTGCCATCAAGGTAATCTCTCCCACATCGAAGAAAAATAGGCTAAATTTCCATAGATATCGGACAAAAATGTCCTGAATAAGGAAGCGTATGTGATGGACAGTCTTAATGGCATTCAGGCGTTTGTGCAGGTCGCAGAAACGCGCAGTTTTTCCGATGCAGGGCGGCAGTTGGGCGTATCGTCATCCGCGGTGGGCAAGAGTGTGGCGCGTATGGAGCAACGGCTGGCGGTGCGTCTTTTCCACCGGAGTACACGTAGCGTGACGCTGACGGCAGAAGGCGCGCTGTTTCTTGAGCGTTGCCGCCGGATCCTGGCAGAGATGGCCGCAGCCGAACTCGAACTGGCCGACAGCCGTGGCACACCCAGCGGCAAGCTGCGTGTCAGTTTGCCGCTGGTCAGTGGGCTGATGATGCCGGTGCTGACCGATTTCATGCACCAGTACCCGGACATTGCGCTGGATGTCGACTTTTCCGATCGCATGGTGGATATCGTTGAAGAGGGATTTGACGCGGTAGTACGTACCGGTGAGCCGACGGATTCGCGGTTGGTGTCGCGGCGGCTTGGCGGCTTTCAGTTAGTGCTTGTGGCGTCGCCAGCGTATTTAAAACAACGCGGTCAGCCGGAGAAGCCGGCAGATTTGCTCAATCATGCCTGCTTGCAGCACAAGTTCCCTACCACAGGGCGGCTTGAGCCCTGGCCACTGCGGGATCTTGCCTTGTCTGAGCTGCCGGCGACCATGATCTGCAATACCTCAGAAGCGTTGCTGCCGGTGGCGCAAGCCGGGTTGGGCATCGCTTGCCTGCCGGATTTTATGGTGAAGGTGGCGCTGCAACGCGGTGAACTGCAAAAGGTGTTGGAAGGTTTCGTTGAGCATCAGGGATCTTTCCGGGTCATCTGGCCCTCCAGCAAATACCTGGCCCCCAAACTGCGCGTTTTTATCGATTTTCTTAGTGAACGGTTATTCCCGATAAAAAAGGAATAAAAAGCCCGCCTAAGTGACCTTAAGCGGGCGACGTTACTGCGGTGTGAGCTTAGGCGAGGTCGAAACGATCGAGGTTCATCACCTTATTCCAGGCGGCAACAAAGTCCCGCACAAAACTCGCTTGGGCATCTGCGCTGCCATAGACTTCCGCCAGTGCTCTCAGTTGAGAGTGCGAACCGAAGATCAGGTCTGCGCGGGTTGCCGTCCACTTGAGCGCTCCCGTTTTGCTGTCGCGGCCTTCGAACACGCCTTCCTCGCCCACCGGTTTCCAGGTGGTGTTCATATCGAGCAGGTTGACGAAGAAATCGTTAGTCAGCGCCTGTGGCCGTTGGGTGAATACGCCATGCTGGCTTTGGCCCACGTTGGCATTCAAGACCCGCAGGCCGCCCAGCAGTACCGACATCTCCGGTGCCGTTAGCGTCAGCAGCTGCGCTTTATCGACCAGTAATGCTTCGGCCGGCACGTTGAATTGACGCTGCAGGTAGTTACGGAACCCATCTGCGACGGGTTCCATCGCTTCAAAGGAGTCGACATCGGTCTGTTCCTGCGTGGCATCCATACGGCCCGGCGTGAAGGGCACGCTGACAGGATGGCCGGCGTTGATCGCCGCCTGTTCCACGCTTGCCACACCGGCCAGTACGATCAGGTCCGCCAGAGAAACACGTTTATTGTCCGACTGTGCGTGATTAAACGCCTGCTGGATCCCTTCCAGCTTGGCCAGCGTTTGCGCCAGTTGAGCGGGTTGGTTGATGGCCCAGTCTTTCTGCGGGGCCAGACGAATGCGTGCACCATTGGCTCCGCCGCGCTTGTCGGAACCGCGGAAAGTGGACGCTGAAGCCCAGGCGGTGGATACCAGCACGGAGATCGGCAAACCGGAAGCCAGAATCTGGGTTTTGAGCGCGGCGATATCCTGATCGTTGATCAACGGATGATCGACTTCGGGGATGGGATCTTGCCAAATCAGCTCTTCTGCCGGCACTTCTGGACCGAGATAACGCGCACGCGGCCCCATGTCGCGGTGGGTCAATTTATACCAGGCGCGAGCGAACGCATCGGCAAGCTGCTCAGGGTGTTCATAGAAGCGGCGTGAGATTTTCTCGTACGCGGGATCGAAGCGCAGCGAGAGGTCGGTCGTCAGCATGGTGGGGCGCTGTTTTTTGGCGGGATCAAACGCATCGGGAATGGTGTCCCCGACGTCTTTGGCTACCCATTGATGGGCGCCTGCCGGACTTTGCGTCAGCTCCCATTCGTATTCAAACAGGTGTCTAAAGAAGTCGTGGTTCCACTGGGTAGGGGTGGTTGTCCAGGTCACTTCCAAACCGCTGGTGATCGCGTCTTTCCCCTTGCCGGTGCCGAAGCTGCTCTGCCAGCCGAGCCCTTGCAGCTCTAAGCCCGCAGATTCTGGATCGTCGCCGACATGTGATGCCGGGCCTGCGCCATGGGTCTTGCCGAAGGTGTGACCACCGGCGATCAATGCCACGGTTTCTTCGTCGTTCATCGCCATACGGGCGAAGGTTTCGCGGATATCGTGGGCGGCGGCAACGGGATCAGGGTTGCCGTCCGGTCCTTCTGGGTTGACGTAGATCAGACCCATCTGCACGGCTGCCAGCGGGTTCTCAAGGTCGCGGTCGCCTGAATAACGGCTGTTAGCGCCGCCGCTCAGTTCCAGCCAGATTTTTTCTGATCCCCAATAAACGTCATCCGGTTCCCAGGTGTCAGCGCGTCCCCCCGCATAGCCAAAGGTTTTAAAGCCCATGGATTCGAGAGCCACATTACCCGTCAGGATGATCAGGTCAGCCCAGGAGATTTTGCGTCCGTATTTCTGTTTGATGGGCCACAGTAAGCGACGGGCTTTGTCGAGACTGACGTTGTCAGGCCAGCTGTTGAGTGGTGCGAAGCGTTGCTGACCTTCACCTGCGCCGCCCCGGCCGTCACCGATACGGTAAGTCCCGGCGCTGTGCCAAGCCATACGGATGAACAGGCCGCCATAGTGGCCAAAGTCTGCCGGCCACCAGTCTTGCGAATCGGTCATAAGGGCATGCAAATCTTGTTTGACGGCGGCCAAATCCAGGCTGTTGAAGGCTTTGGCGTAATCGAAGTCAGGGTCCATCGGATCGGAAAGGGGGGAATGCTGGTGCAGTGGCTTTAGGTTAAGTTGGTTTGGCCACCAGTCCTGATTGGAAGGGCCGCGGCGTGGTGCATTCAGTTTACCGCCGCCGGAAAACGGGCATTTACTTTCAGTTGTCATGGTGCGCTCTCTGCTTCTGTAGGTTCGCTCGTCAGGCCCTGTCTGTCCTATACCTGAGGAGCGGTTAACGTGACATCGCGGGCCAATGCACGCGTCGGGTGTTGCGCTAAATAACATAACCTCATTGAATACATTGGGTTTTCATCTTCAGAGCCGGTAAAGAGCGAAGAAACACTCATGGATAAGCTTAGTCAGCGGCTGCGGATAGATAAAATAGGTATAGTTGAATGTTGTGATAGTCCCTGACTATTCATTACCCGAGCATTGATAGCCATGAATGCGTTTGAAACAGGATGCTGACCCTAAACTGTTGTTCTTCACTTACCAGTGATAGCTTATACCCACCTCGAATTTGTCAGACACATCGACGTCGGCGCCGTTTTTACTCATGTTATTGAACTCATAATTGATAAATGCCTGCATGTTCTTATTAAAGAGCCAACTGAAACCGATTTCTTCGTAATTCAATACACTCTCGTGTTTTCCCGAGGCGTTTTGTATAAGGCGCGTATAGCCAACGTTGGGCTGGAACTTGTCCGTCAGCCGGTATTTAGCGAGGATTTCATAGCTGGAAGATGAGCCACAATTATCGGATGTTTGTGGTTTTATGGCACTATCGCTTTGTGTAAACACGGCAGCGAGATAGGTTCTTTTTTTTGCATATTTCACCCCTTCTGCCAGAGTATTTATTTTTCTTCCGTAATCGGCATGATTATTCTGCTGCTGAGTAGATAAGGATGATGATGCTGCAAAAATAGTGGTGATCGCCGGCGTCAGTGCGTAACTGAAAGAGGCGGCGATACCATTACCATTCTGCTTACTTATTGTCTGTTCATCACTATTGCTTTTGAATTGATACTGGAGTGCGATAGCGGCGTTACGCTGTAAAATTTTTAATTTTTTACGGTAAGTCAGTAGGTTGAGTGCTCGGCCACGCATAAAATTATCTATATAGTTGTAAGACATTTCTCTGAATAACGGTGAACGATCAGTAAGGGAGGTTACGTCATATAAGGCGCCCCAATTCCTACCTATATTTATACTGCCCAATGATGGGTTTTCCATACCTAAGTAGGCGAGTCTGGTGCTGTTCCTGCTGGCGTCGGCAAAACTGACGGTATATTCCCAGTGCGCATAGGCTCTCCAGTGCTGGCCGAGATTTCTTTTTCCTAACAGACCAAAGTAGATATAACTACGGTCACCATCGTTGCGAACATTACTGCTGGAATAACGTCTGGCAATAATGGTGCCGTAAAAATCCAACCGCTCCTGACCATTGTCTTTGAGTGTGATCGCAAAGGTGTTTGAGCAAAAAAATATCGATAGTGCACAAAGGCACTCGGCTAACTGGCGGGGATAAATGCGTACTAACATCAGCGGAAAAATCCTTTGTCTTCAGAAGTTAAAGTGAGGAAATTGAGTGAATAGCATTTTTTGCTATCGTAAGTGAACGCTCAATTCCCCTCTTATTTTTTTTTGCTCAACATATTGCTTCTGAAAGTAAAAGTATTTTAGGGTGGGGTGACATTTTATTATTGTATTTTATCAAGCATTTTTTATATGAGTGAAGTAACTCAAGATGCCGTTAGTAATCGCTGTGGCGATTTTATGTCTGAATACCGCCGTTCCAAGCAGTTTTTCCTCTTGCGGATTGGTAATGAACGAGGTTTCAACGAGCACAGAGGGAATATAGGGCGATTTCAATACCACAAATGCCGCCTGTTCCGTGTTTTTGGAATGCAGATGATGCATTGGCGCAATGTGTTTAATGATGTGAGAACCCAGGAGAAGGCTTTCTTTTACTGTTTCCGTCTGTTCCAAATCGAAAAGTATTTCTTGTAAATAATGATCTTTTTTAATGACCGCAGGGCTGGCGAGATCGTCGGCCGCATTCTCACTGTTCGATAAGTACTTTGCCATCGCACTGCTGGCGCCTTTATTAGATAGCGCGAAAACGGAAGCACCGCAGGCGGAAGGGCAGGTGAAACCGTCCGCATGGATTGACATAAAAAGATCGGCATTGTGTTGATGGGCAATTTTTACGCGGTCATAAAGCGGAATAAAAACATCGTCGGTACGTGTTAGGTGAGCATTAATTCCATGCTGAATGAGCAAGGCACGAACGTTTTTTGCAATATCCAACACCACATGCTTTTCCTGAGAACCCGCGTGTCCAATGGCGCCCGAATCAATACCTCCATGACCCGGATCAAGCACGACCAGATATTTCTTGTGTGGTTTTTTAGCGTCTGGGGCCATCGGTACTTTCCTTACATGCTGCAGGCCCTGTGCATGAGCTTGCGAAATCTTGATATTTGATGCCAAGACCGCCAGACCGGCCAAAATAATCGTGCGTCTGGATGCTCTGATTTGTAATGATTTTTTCTTATTCATTGGGCCACCGTAGAGGATATAAGTTGATATAACGTTATAACATAACAATTTTAGCGGCTCGACTTATCGACTGTTAGCACCCGTTAATTTCTATTTCATTTCATGAATTTCTCTAGTCTTATAATCCGTATTTTTCTGTTTAATTGGTGTTATTATCTGTGATTTTTATGTTTTTAAATTGTTAATTTCAAATTTGAAACATTATGCAATCAATTATTTCAAATGATAATTTTTATCATTTGAAAATGTTATGTTATAACGTATAAATCAAGGGTGATCCTCAGCAAGGAGCAACGATTGTCTTTGGCATAAATGCAGTTTCTCTTCCAGGGGAGGTAAAATGAATATAAAACCCTATAAAAAAGACAAATTGAATGTTTTGGCTGTGCTTGCCGTATCCCTGAGCACCGTCATCGCCATGCTCGATAGCACTATCGCAAATGTGGCACTCCCTATCATCGCAAAAGATTTTGCCGTGTCAGAAGCGGCTTCAATATTGATCATCAATGCATATCAATTTGCGGTTATTGCTTCTCTATTGCCATTTGCCGCATTGGGGAGAACTATTGGTAATAAAAACATCTTCATGGCCGGCGTAATTCTATTTGCATGCTCTTCTATGGGATGTGCGTTGTCAGAAACGCTAGATACGTTGACGCTATTCAGAGTTGTGCAAGGCTTTGGCGCAGCGGCTATTCTCAGCGTCAATGCGGCACTGATTAAGGAGATCTATCCGGACAAATTATTGGGCCGGGGGCTGGGGATAAACGTCATGGTAGTTTCCGTATCCGCAGCGGCAGGGCCATCGATCGCCTCAACAATATTGTCTCTGGCCAATTGGAACTGGTTATTCACTATTAATGTTCCTATTGCTTGCCTTTCACTGTTGCTGAGTGTTATCTCCTTAGCCCCTAAGCCCCAGCGCAATGTAAAGTTTGATACAGGAGGCGCTCTTTTAGTTTTCGCGCTGTTTATTTTTTTCTCGTCATTTACGTTGAGCATGACAAAGAGTTCTTTCTTGTCGGCAGCAGCTAGCTTTGTAGTTTTCGTTGCATTGGCAGTACTGCTTTACCTGAATCAACGGCGGAAACAAGCTGCGGCGATGATTCCAGTGACGATATTTCGTAACGCTACGCTGACGCTGTCACTATTGATGTCGATGTTTTCTTACAGCACACAGTTGCTGGCCTACGTGTCGCTGCCTTTTTATTTTCATAGCATATTGCAAAGAAACGTAGTGGAAATCGGTTTACTGCTGACAGCATGGCCATTAGCGACTATGGTGACATCCTTGGTTTCTGGCGATCTTATCAAAAAATATGATCCCAATATTATTGCAGTAGCAGGACTATTTTTCTTGCTTATGGGCATGGTGTTGATGGTTTATCTGCCAGATGCTCCTTCAAATACGGCGATCGTTTGGCGTGTAGCGATTTGCGGCATCGGTTTCGGGTTGTTTCAGTCACCCAATAATTTCTTGATCATGACGGCGGTATCACACGAGAACAGCGGTATTGCCAGTGGATTATTGGGCAGTTCGCGGTTAGTGGGGCAAATCGTTGGTTCCGCCATGGTAGCAATATTCTTTAATTTTTATGGCTGTCAGGCAACGAGCATAAGTTTGGTTTCGGGCGCTGTTTTTTCATTTCTTTCCCTAATGGTTAGCTATATGCGTTTTAAATCAATACGCTCTTAATCATGCATAAATAAGTTAGAGGTTTCAATGAAATTGGCAAATTTGGCTCCATTTATCCTCGGATTGGTGATGATGTCGCTTTGCGGTTGTACCACATACAACCCAGTAGCCTTACAGCAAAAGGCTATTGGACAAGAGGGGAATTATTACCATCTTCAGCCACAGGTCTATATTGGTGACCACCTGAAGTATGGATTAAAGGATGGCAGTGGTGGAGAGATGAACGTGGCGAAAATTGAACCCAATGCCATTATTGCTGATACGGGGGAAATAATACCTTTTACACAGATTTCTTTCCTTGAACGGCAGGATATTTCTAAAGGCAAGACGGCTGCGCTGGTTGGCGGTGGGGCTGTCGCCACAACCGCAATTGTTATTGTGGCCGGATTAACCATTCTGGCAGCGGGCATCACTGCTTCGGTAGCCTAATGACCTGAAGAGGCTAAAACAAAAAAATTCTATCAATGAGACAATGCGAGGGGATGATGATCAGTAAAATAAAACTATTTGCTACCATCTTGTTGGCGGCATTTTCATTACCGACGACTAGCAGCGCCAACGGAGATATTACGACAAAAATTGCCGGAAAAGACACTGAAGTATTGCATCCGGTTTCTGGTAAATATAGCCGTATTGTTATCACCGGCAATTGTCCATTTGGTGTGATATTGGCTAATGATTCAGCCTATAAACATGTCATCGGCGTTGGCCCTTGGGCTTTTACGCATTCCGACATGAATGTACTGAAAGATATGAAACCGGATATCGGCAGGATCACCACAGATTTTATCAATAATGACTATACGGTCAATATGGAATCGTTGATGAGCCTTAAACCGGATATTATTTATTACTATGGTAAAAGTCAGGATGATCACTTGGAGCGGGCAGGGGTGCCCGTCATTAATCTCGACGCTGGCGGGAAAACCAAGTATGAACCGATGGTAACCCAGGTTTATTGGGAGAATAAGTTTGCGGAAACGCTTGGATTACCCCATACGCATAAATTCAAAAGCGCTTGGGAAAACATGTTGACGATGATCCAACCTTATGCTGCGGATATCAGGCAGCAACATGTCAAAGCATTGTATCTTGAAGAAAGCGATGGCAAACAGCTCAAGGTGAGTGGCCCTCACACCTATGGCGATACCTACCTGAAAATGGCAGGAATGGAGAATGTTGCTGGTAGTTTACAGGTCAGCGGTGATGCTGGGCGTTACATAAATGTCTCGATGGAGCAGATAATGCAATGGGATCCTGACGTGATTTTTGTTGTCTTCGGCAGTGCCAACGCTCTGTTGGAAGGTAAAATCCCAGGTCAGGACTGGAAAGATCTCCGAGCAGTAAAAAACGGCAAGGTTTACTCAACGCCGGTAGGGATACATAACTGGGGGGGCTCTCTGCAGAAACATCGCTGTTGCCATTATTTATGATCAGTAAATACAATCCAGAATATATTAGTGCTGAAAAGCTGAAGGATATAACACGAGATTATTATGAAAAGATGTTCTCTTACGCCATACCGGAACGTTTATTGAATGAGGTTTTGGCTCAGAGATAATTCGCGTAAATTATTTTATGGTGAGAAATATAATAATTAAACCTCTCTATGGAAGTAATGGTTATGCCTGATAGAAAAAAATATGCCGCCATAATGGCTGGGCTATCTGTGGTTTTATGCCTTGTTGCCGTCGCCTCATTATTTGTCGGTAGATACTCTTTGTCGGTTGACGAAATAATGCAGGTTTTATTACATGCGAAATTGTCTGCAAAGGATGAAGCCAACTACTCCGTTATTTTTAGTTTGCGTGTGCCAAGAGTCATCGCGGTGATGATGGTCGGTGGGGGGTTATCGGTTGCTGGTGCCACTTTTCAAGCCGTGTTGAAAAATTCACTGGCCAGCCCGGATGTGCTGGGAACCTCCTCGGCCTCTGCTTTTGGCGCAGCTCTTGGCATACTGTTTAGTTTTCCTTTTGCGTTGAGTTCGTTATGTTCATTATTTTTTGGCATATTGAGTCTAGTGCTTGTGTTTGGTATCTGCCATTTCAAAAAACGGCAGGATGAACTTACCACTATTCTGTCAGGAATTATCATCGCTTCGGTATTCGTGTCTTTTATATCAATAATTAAGTATGTGGCCGATCCACAGGATACATTGCCGGCCATCGTTTTTTGGCTGATGGGCAGTTTTGCGTCAGTGCTTAAAGAGCAAGTTTACTGGCTTATTCCACTGTATGCGATCAGTTATTTTGCAATCTATACGTTAAGGTGGAAAATGAATATTATCTCGTTGGGGGATGATGAAGCAAAAATCGCGGGTCTTAATCCGCAGCGGATAAAAGTAGCATTACTTTTTTTATCCGCAGTATTGGTCTCTGCTTCAGTCACTATTGCTGGTGTTGTCGGTTGGGTTGGGCTAGTTATCCCTCATCTGATTCGAAGCGTGCTCGGTTGTAACCACGGTAGGCTGATTCCTGCTTCGGCGCTTGGTGGGGCATTATTTCTGTTGATTATTGATAATATTGCCAGGAGCGCCACTTATGCGGAGATCCCTATCGGAATTTTGACTGCGCTCATTGGGGCTCCGTTATTTGCACTGCTTTTCATTATGAGTCGTAGATATGATAACAGTTGAACAATTGTCCTTTGGTTTTAAAGGCTCAAGAAAAGTTATAAACAATATTAGCTTCCATCTTGAAAAAGGAGACATCCTTTGTGTGATGGGGCCAAATGGCGCAGGGAAAACGACACTGTTGAAAAGTCTATCGGGTATCTATCAACCGGTATCCGGTGCCTGCGTGATTGAGGATATTGATAACAGAAAAGCACGGCTCGCTTACGTTCCTCAGGCGAAGAAATTACATTTCTCTTACAGCGTTCTCGATTTTGTTTCTTTTGGTTGCTCACAGCGAAAAGGTTTTTTTTCGAAACCAGGTAAAGAGGATTTTGATAGATCCTCGGAAATTTTGAATAGGCTTGATGTTGGTAGGCTCAGAGGGAAATGTATTAATCAGATCAGCGGCGGTGAGTTGCAAATGTGCTATTTTGCTAAAGCGTTAGTTGCGGAACCTGATGTGATTGTTCTTGATGAGCCAGAATCTAATTTGGATTTTCAAAACCAAGCGAAAGTTATTGATATGCTGTGGGCGTTATCAAGAGAGAGAAAGGTTACTGTAATTTTTAACACGCATTTTATCAACTACGCGGAGAGTATTTCTGATAAATGCTTATTAATGGATAAAGAACACTATATATTTGGTGAAAAAAATGCTCTTCTTCAAGAGGAGTATCTGGAAGAATATTTCCAGGTGCCCGTAAGAAAATATCGTTATGAGGGCGAAGGAGGGCCTGATGAAGCGTTTGTCATCAGGCCACATAAGTTGAACTGACATGTGATATCAAGGTCGAAAAGTTTTATTAAGGGATATCCCTCATTGCGGTTCGGGTTTCTCTTAATTAAGCTGAAACAGCAGCACAAATCGTAACCCAAATAAGGAGATAATCATGACTGATTTACCCTCTGCGGATCGTAATCCAACCCCTGATATCGCGGAAGAAAATGCTTTCTTCCCATCACCTTACTCACTGTCGCAGTACACGTCGTCAAAAACTGATTTTGACGGTGCCAGCTACCCCAACGCGTATCGGGGGGGGAAATGGAAGGTATTGATGATCGCCTCGCAGGAGCGTTATTTGATGATGCAAAACGGCAAATTCTTTTCTACCGGCAACCATCCGGTCGAAATGTTGTTGCCGATGTACCACATGGATCTTGCCGGTTTTGAGATAGATATCGCCACGCCGTCCGGCGATCCGGTCAAACTGGAAATGTGGGCCTTCCCTGGTGAGGATGAAGCGGTCAAAGCCACATATGAAAAATACCGTAGCCAGCTCAAGCAACCAAAAAAACTCTCTGATGTGGTGAAGGACTTGGACGCCGGCAATTATATTGCCGTCTTTATTCCGGGTGGCCACGGGGTGCTTAATGATATCCCCTTCAGTGAAGACGTTAAGAAAACCCTGTTCTGGGCGCACGACAATGATCGTTACGTTATTTCGCTTTGCCACGGCCCGGCCGGTTTACTGGCTGCTGGGCTTGGTGAGGGTAAAGACGATTTCTTGTACCGTGGGTACGAAATGTGCGTGTTTCCTGATGCGCTCGATACCGGCGCTAATATTGATATCGGCTATATTCCAGGCCCGATGCCTTGGTTGGTGGGCGAGCGATTGCGTGAATTGGGCGTTACAATCCTTAATACCAATATCACCGGTAAGGTGCATAAAGATCGGCGGCTGTTGACCGGTGACAGCCCACTGGCTTCCAACAATCTCGGCAAGCTGGCTGCACAGACGCTGTTGGCCGATGTCGCTGGGCGATGAGCGTGGACATTGCTCAAGAGGCCTTTCTCACTGCACTGGCTATTGAGCGTGCGGACACCCTCTCTGTCATTCAGGAGAGGGTTCGCGCCTTCGCAGTTCCGCATGGTTTTGATCGCTTCGTGTTATTTTCTACTGCCGCCAGGGAAGATGAGGGGGTTGATCGCATCTACTGGGTCGAAGGCAATTGGTTCGGCGACGGCGAAGTGGTGGATGCCGTAACCTATCTTCGGCACTGTCCGGTAACCCGGCATATGCTGCAGGCAACAGAACCTTTTTTCTGGAGCAAGGCGCAGGGGGAAAAGGGGAGCTGCTATCAGATTGTTCGCACGCCTCGCGGCCCAGGCGTTCATGGGGTGCAGATCCCGATATTCGGCCCGTCCGGGTTGGAAGGTGCGGTCAGTTTCGGCGGTGAGTGCATTGAAAGCTCTCCGCCAATTCGGTTGGCGATGCTAATCGTGGGCACGGCGGCTTTTGTCTCTGCGCGCAGGTTACTTGAGTTGCCAGCAGAGGCCACGCTCGGCAGGTTGTCGGCGCGTGAGCGTGAAGTGTTGGCATGGACGGCTGCCGGGCGGCGCCAGGCCGACATCGCTGCCACGTTGGGGCTGTCGGAGCGAACGGTGGAAAACCATCTGCGCCGAATACGCCGGCGGCTCGGCGCAACCACGACCGCTCAGGCGATCGGTGTAGCGATCCGCAACGGTGAGATTGAAATGTGATGGCAGACAAAAAAACCAGTTGGGTTTATCCCGGTGGATTTTTCTGAGCATTAAATACGCGTTTATACTTGTAAGGCGTAAGTGTATTAAGGATTGCAGGTTTTGACTGGCAGACATCTGGAGGGTAAAGACGCAACTGCCGGAGTGATGCTGTTGAGAGGTGATGTATGCACATTTACAAGCATGCGTTGTTGTTGATCCAAAATGAGACGGGCGGTCAGCTCATGTTGGCGCATGCCGAACGTCTTGCGAAAGAAATGGGCACCTGTATCACGTTAGGGCATATCAGCGAAGATTATAGAGAGTTGGATTACACCAGCGATGCCTTAATCAAGGATCGTCAATCACATGAAGTGATTGAAGCTAAGGCGATGCTTAGCCGTCTGGCAGGGTCTGCCACTTTTGACGTCAAGGTAAAGTCGATCGTCAGTATCCATAGATTCAAAGACGTTCAGGCAGTGATCGACAGTGAAGGGATAGATCTGGTTATGCTGGGTCATGAAAACCGCTTTTTGGGTGTTTATACCTCCTTTTCTTTCGAATTCATCAACCGTTTAACTGTTGATGTGCTGATTGTTCATGTTCCCCCCGAGCCAATAATTTCATCGCCTTGAGGGCGCTGCTGAGCAGGTGGGTCTTATCTGTATGTGGGGATAAGCGGCAGACACAGTCACGCCGCACCAGGCTTTTGCCACCGTGTTTCAGATAGACTTAAAATAATGTCCGCTTCTCGCTCCTGGGTAACCTGATGCGTTTGTATGCAGAGAATGGGGTAAATACCCAGCGCGTAATGGTGTCGAGTATTTTTGCACCTAAAATGAAGGTTTAGCTATCTTCAAGGCTGGCTGTCCGTCAGCATGACGGAATAGTGAATCCCCTGTGGCAGATTAATTGAGAATGGCTTATTGAGTGTCAGTGGGATGATCTGTGGCGCAACCTGTATTGTCTTGACACTGTCACCTACCAGGCGGCCATTTACGTATCGCTCGAGATGATAGTAATTTATCTCACCACTGATCTCAGCCGTTCTGTTTCCTTTACCTGGAGACAAATCGATATACATCGTCGCTGCAGCAAATTTTCTGTCCAACTCAGAGGCGAATGCTTTTCCAGACAACGGACGGAGTGCGTACGTCATCAAATGACGGGTATTTTCTTTTTTCAGAAGGCTTTCTGCGGTTACGGTTACTGTGGTTGGCTCTGAAACTGGCGACTGCATTTCCGTTCTTAGGTACTGGGTTTTGTTTTCTGAGGGCACAGAACTACATCCCATCAGCACTAAACATAAAACAGTAATTCCTGTTATTCTGTTCAATTCAAATTTCCTTTTTTCATTATCAATAAATGATGGTCGTGCTGTCAGTATCGGCAGGGTTCAGAAATAGTTGATACTGTTATGCCCTAAGGGTATGAAAAGGGAAAAATATCTTGCTCATGAGATAAATGTTGCTAGTCGCCACTGCGTTGGTAGTTATCATTTACGTTGGCTACTCTGCCCCTTAACGATTGATGACAAAGTGCAATTTCTGCTTTTAGCTTAGAGGAGACTACGAGTCGTTCAGCCGTCTGCTTGGTGCCAAGAGCGGAAGTAGCTAACAGCTCTTAGTGTTGATTAATGAGGAGCAGGTTACTGTCGCTAATTCCGCTTGCTGATGTATGGAGGGTACTGATAACCTTGATTTATGGTACTTAGTTTATAAATCATATTATGGATGATCATTATGTCGCGTAGCTTATACCCAACTACCTTGTTTCATTTTACTGAAAAGTTAGATACCTTATTTGAGATACTTGACTCAAGTGATTTTCGAATTTCTTTCGCTAGAGAATTTATACAAGGCCAGAGTACGAATAGAAATTTCGGTATACCGATGGTTTCATTTTGTGATATCAGGCTAACGCAGCTTACCCAGCATACTGAAAGTTATGGCCATTATGGCATCGGATTATCAAAAGATTGGGCAAGCGAAAATGGACTTAACCCAGTAATTTACATGTCCAAGCACTCTTCTGTTTTTGATAATTACAATCTGGAGATAAGGAGTTTAAAAGCAGAGATTAATAAGTTATCAAATCATTTAGAAAAAATGAAATCTTCAGGAACAAAATCTCAGTTAAATAATGCAAAGCGGAAATATGACTCGGCTAACCTTAGTTACAAGAAAATTGTAGACCCTTTGCGATACATGAAAAATTACCAGGCGACTTTGAAACGACGCAATGGTCCGGAGATACCTAACTATATTTTTGCAGATGAGAGAGAGTGGCGATTTGTTCCAGATATAGAAAAGTCGATTGGAAAACCAGTGATCGCTGCTTCGAAAAACATATCAACTCAAGATGGCAAGAGAAAATATAACGAATATTATGATGATAACAGGTTGCCCTTTTCTCATAAGGATATTAAATATGTCATTGTAAAGCATGAAAGTGATGTTGAAATGATGATGGACTTTCTGCATATAAAGTATGGTTCAAAAAGCAACTTGATTCCAAGGGTTCTCTCAACCGAATTGATAGCGAATGATATGTAATCTAAGCCCCGTGTGGGCATAAATTATCTATGCAATGCTTCCTTTTTGATACTTCATCGTGCTCTTATTGTGTTTAACGCTAAAACTAACCTACTCCCCGTTTTTCACATAGACCACTATTAGCAATATGTGTTGTTCCACGATGAACGGATCGTGATAGTTTAGTTAATCACCTTCGATCAGGACGGGGTCGAGCAATGGAACGTAATCTTCAGTTAAGGTTAGAACTCTTGACCTATAAAACATTACGAATCCCTAACGACCCCACTTACTAAATATCAGGTGTCAAATCTGCGTTTTAGGTATTTCTTCTGCTGACTCTTTTAGTAACTGAACAATGTTAGACACAAAGTCTGTTCCTTTTGCGGTGGTGTCATCAGCACCTAATTTTTTATACTTCCCCCACACCAAAGAGTATACATCGTTAAAGTAATCATGAGTGATTCTAGATATATCAAAGCCACCAACAAATTTTGGAATATTATCTTGTTTCCCATCAGTTATAGCTAGCCTTAAAACAACGGCCATTGCAGTATGATAAATAATATTATTGAAATCCCTCTTACTTTCAAATTCATAAGATTTCAATAACTCAGTACATTTTTTTAAAATCAAATAAGAGTTTAGATAGAGAGATAGTGGGCTTTTTTTGTTAAAAATTTGTTCGTATCGAGTATTGTCATTTATGAGAGTCGATGGTCTTGCTCTTGCATTATTTGGTTGAAGGAGGACCGTAGTTATAACACATTGCGACAAATAAGGTATGGAAACTATACGAGAGGCTGGCTTGCCTTCGTTTTTATATAAATTTTTTCTCCTATCATAAAAGAAACCATTAGCTTTGAAGAAGTCTTCAATATCACGATGTATTACATCCGCACTTCTTAATGAGGCAGGAGGTATACTGGTTTGACTATTAGTTGCCCTTATTATTTTATCTCTAGATTCCGCGTCCCCCTCACAAATAACACGAACTAATAAATTCCTATCTTCCTGAGAAGTTCCTTCTAAATTGGAAAAATAGTTATAAATCTCATGTGAAGTTTGTAAGCCATTAACCACTTGAGGATTTTCAATAGTCAAGGTTTTGCCTGAAAGAACTGCTTTTGATGTGATCACTGTGACGCCATTATTCAAGAACCAAAAATCTTCTTTGCCAGTGGTAAGTGTTTCTTGAATAGCTACGTTGACAACAACATCTCCATTATGGTCCCTCACATTTGATTCAAAGATACTCCGCGAAAGAGAATCATTATCTGATATGAATTCATGATATTTTTTTAAATTAACAAGGCACAGATAACTACCACTTACTGTGGCTATGGGTGACTCTGCCAACTCCATCATTCTTGAAGTGCTTTTTACCTTTCTGTTCAACTCAACTAAATTGCTCGCGCCGACAAAATCCAATGAGAAATTAGAGCCTGTAAACATCTTAAGGATTGTTTCTTTTAATGTGTTTCCTTTATCGACAACATTAGGATGGACTTCCTCACCAAGAGTTGAGTAGTAGTATGAAAAAGTTAAATCGGGGAAACTTTTCATTAAATTGCTATAGACATCTCTAAAGATAGAAACTCTTGCTCTAAGATCATCATTGTAACGTCTTTTTAAACTATCGCTGCCTATATCTGCTGATATATTAAATAAATCCCTAGTCACTTCGTTAAATTTAACAATAGCATCTTCACCAAAATTTTTTGATGTTTTCGATTGAATAATGATTACTTCTATTTTGTTATGCTTTCCTGTTTTTGAGTAATCAGTGTCTTCTTTTATTAACTCCCCATTGAGAAATGTATAGAACGAGTCTACACCGCCATCACCCCCATCCCCAACTATGCTATATTCTATATCAGAATAAGTTACGTCATAATCCTTAAGTATCTGTGATGCAGTGTAAAGTTCAAAATAATCCGAATAACGTTCACCTTGCTCAGATGCTTCTTCCTTAATAATTTTTTCCATTATTATTTGTGAGTTGGTAAATTCACTCATTCTTTTACTCTCCTGTACTTGGTTGGAAGTCCAATGGAATCAAAACTACGTTAATGGAGTAAAGGGTTGGAGTCCACCTTTACTAACAATAAGATAGACGCAGTTTATCGAAGATCATAGGAGCATTCGAGCACCATTTGACCTTCTCACGTAGAACAATGTATGCCAATGTTAGTCATGGATTCGTTATCGAAACTTCCGCTCCTCGCTCAAAGCTGCCATTCAAAAAAACGAAAAGCAAAAAGCCCGCTTAGTTTCCTAAGCGGGCTTCTCTAAATTTGGCTCCTCTGACTGGACTCGAACCAGTGACATACGGATTAACAGTCCGCCGTTCTACCGACTGAACTACAGAGGAATCGTGTGAACGGCCGGAATCATAACGGGGTGTCGGCAGCATGTCAAAGGTGGATTACGCATTCTGTGACTGTTTGCTTACAGAATGCGCAACCCGTTGAGGTTTTAGCAGATTTAGCCCTATTCTGCGCGTTTTAGACGCAGTTGATAGTGGTAATGGCTGCGGTCAAGCAGGTAATCGGCATTGACGCTCGGGCTCCAGGAATCGTCGCCGCCAACCCCCATATGAACGCCGTCCAGATTCAGCCAGGTACCGGCTTCCGGCTGTAGCAGGTGCTGGTGGCTGCACGCCATCAACTGGCGCAGGCCATAGCGGCTGAGAGAGAAGTGGAACAGCCCATCAATCTGCCAATTGCCATACTGCAGGTTACGGGTGTCGCAGCGCAGGCCGTTTTCACCGGGGAAGATGTATGGCGTGTGCAGGTCTGCCAGCGGCAGTTGCCAACGGCCAAACTGCGCAGCGAGGCGACGATCCGGGTAGTTCTCATGCGGCCCAAGGCCCAACCATTGTGCCTGCGGGTGGATGTCTGCCAGTTGGCAATTCAGGCCAATACGTGCCGGTGGTGGCAGGCTGGCGGCGACATCGACGTCGACACTGACGCTGAGCGCGCCTTGGCTGTCGAACAGCCACTGCTTGCGGCTGCATAACAGCGTTTGCCCATCAACCCCAAACCGATGTTCGGTCACTACGCGCACGCTGTCACTCAAGCGATCGGCCTGTAGCAGCGTGCAGTGCTCTTCCAGACGGTACATTCCCGCCAGCTTCCAGCGTTCGACCCAGGCGTTGGGATCAATACGTTCGACTTCGCTGATGCCGATGTCATTATCCAGCGGTGCGCGGATAAAATTATCGCGCAGCGGGGTCAGCAATAGTGGGCTGCCGTGTTGCCACCACTGGGTTAAACAGCCGTTGTCGCGTGTAAACTGCCAGCGTTGGCTGCCATGGCTGATGTCGATCGTCTGGTCATTTTGGCTGAGCTGTGGGGCTACGCCGTTCGGTGCGAGCGGTGGAATATGCAATGTGCGGGGGACCAACCATTGATCCCAGGCGCAGCGGTGGTTCGCTTCGGACCAGTCGGTAGCTTGCGGTTGCACCACTTCCACATTCAGCCACAGTTCACCGGGTTGATGAAGCATCGGCAAACGGTCGATCAGGTGAATGCTGGCGCTGCCCTGCGGGGGTAAGGAGAGATCAAGGCTGCCGCTGGCACGCTCTGTGCCATCCAGCTCCAGCCGCCAGTTCAGGCGTTCATTATCGGTATGGCGGAACAGATACTCGCTGCTGACGGTCAGCGTCAGCGTATTGGCGTCGAAGGTAAATTGGAAAAATTGCTGCGCCCGTTGCGCTTCAAACAGCGCAGGGTGTGGTGTGCGATCGGGGAATACCAGCCCATTAA
Source organism: Serratia sp. CoH_134_PS_4 (assembly GCF_058190535.1). Taxonomy (NCBI): domain Bacteria; kingdom Pseudomonadati; phylum Pseudomonadota; class Gammaproteobacteria; order Enterobacterales; family Yersiniaceae; genus Serratia; species Serratia sp. CoH_134_PS_4. The sequence goes on along the minus strand of NZ_JBXWKI010000013.1, from coordinate 56,767 downwards.
GGCAGAATTGTCGATCGTTCGGCGTATCGCCAAAGTCGCCGCCGTAAGCCCAGTATTCCTCACCGTTTTCATCACGGCGAGTGAGCGCCTGATCGACCCAATCCCAAACGAAGCCCCCTTGTAAACGCGGATACTGACGGAACGCCTGCCAGTAGCGGTCAAAACCGCCGAAACTGTTGCCCATCGCATGGGCGTATTCACACAGGATCAAAGGACGGTGTTCATCCGGCAGGCCGATCCACTTCTTGATCGACCATTTGGGTACGGCAGGGAAAGGTTGATCCTGATCCACGCGGGCATACATTGGGCAGAGAATATCTGTTGCGGCACTGTTGGCTCCGCCACCTTCGTATTGTACCGGGCGGGTGGGATCCTGGCTTTTCACCCAGCGGTAGAGCGCGTCATGGTTGCTGCCGTGCCCAGACTCGTTGCCCAGCGACCAGATAATGATGCAAGGGTGGTTACGATCCCGCTGCACCATACGCGTTACACGTTCGCTCATTGCCGGTAGCCACAGCGGATCGTCAGACAACCGGTTCATTGGCTGCATGCCGTGGGTTTCAATATTGGCTTCGTCAACCACATACAACCCATAGCGGTCGCACAAGCGGTACCAAAGCGGGTGGTTCGGGTAGTGTGAACAACGCACCGCATTGAAATTGTGCTGTTTCATTAACAGAATGTCATGGCGCATCAATGCCTCATCCATGACCTGACCGTGCTGCGGATGATGTTCATGGCGATTGGTTCCGCGGATCAATAACGGCTGCCCGTTAAGTTTCAGCAGGCCATTGCTGATGTCTACCTGACGGAAGCCGACGTCGTAAGCTTCTACCTCGATGATTTCCCCTTCCGCCGACAGCAGAGCAAGCGTTGCACGGTACAGCGTGGGGCTTTCCGCGCTCCATAACGCCGGTTGTTCTAACGGCAAGCGCAGAGTGGTGCGATCGTCATAGGCACCCCGTTCGTCGATAATCTCGCTGCCGAACGCCTGGGTTTTCTCCCCCACGAGCTGGCCATTGCGCCACAGCTGCAACTGCACCCGGTGCTGCGTGGGTCGATTGACCTGTACTTCTGCCACCAGTTCGCCACGGCGAAAACTGTCGTAAAGCGGGGTGGTAATGCGAATATCGCACAGATGCGTGGCCGGCTTATGCAGCAGGGTAACGTCGCGGAAAATCCCGCTCATACGCCACATGTCCTGATCTTCCAAATAGCTACCGTCACACCAGCGCAACACCATCACCGCTAGCCGGTTTTCGCCCGCCTGCAGCCAGGGGCTGAGGTCAAACTCGGCGGGCAGGCGGCTGTCTTGTGAATAACCAACCCAATGGCCGTTGCACCACAGATAAAACGCCGAGTTGACGCCGTCAAAAACTATGCGCGTTTGTCCTTCAGCCAACCAAGCGGGTTCAACCGTAAAGAACCTGGAATAGCAGCCGGTCGGGTTCTGTTCCGGCACTAGCGGCGGATTAACCGGAATGGGATAACGCACGTTGGTATAGATTGGCGCGTCATAACCGGCAAGCTGCCAGTTGGATGGGACGTTAACCCGGTCAGCGTTGCTCAGATCCTGCCGCAGCCAGGCTTCGGGCACCGCCTGTGGGCGGGTGAAATAGCTAAAGTGCCAGGCGCCGTTCAGCGTTTTCTGGCTGTTGCTGGGGCTATCGTCACGCGCCGCGTTCAGATCGCGCCAGCTCGCAAAAGGCGGGTGCGCAGCCAGCCGTCGATAATGGGTGCAGGCCGGATTTTGCCAGTCACGGCGGGCAATAAGGTCTTTCAGGGAAGGCGGGGGCAGTGCACTCATCGGCGATCGTCCTGTCGGCGGTTTAGAGGGACATCATGCCAAATAAGATGCTGAGGAGTACCAAAAAAGTAAAGCGGTTACATTCAAGCTTGCAGGGCCGATCAAATAACCGCTTATTCAGGGGGCGGCAAACGGTAAATCCGCTGTGGGCGGCCCACCTTGCCGTAAATGATTTCTGCGCGTAGCTGTTGTCTGGCGGTGCAAAACTCCAGATAGCGGCGTGCAGTTGTGCGGCTTAACCCCATTTTTTGCGCAACGCTTTCAGCCGTGTGGCTCTCCGAAGGCGTCTCAAACAAGGCGCGGATTTTAACCAGCGTCAACTCATCGATGCCCGCTGGCAATGCCGTCTGAGGCTCACCACGGGCATAGGTATTGAACATCTGATCGATACGACGTTGATTAAGGCGTGCCTTATCCTTCAGCGCCTGGTGCCGCTGGCTAAAGCGTACCAGCGTGTGGGTCAGACGATCATAGGCCAGCGGTTTGATCAGGTAGTCAAACACCCCATGGCGTAATGCTTCGGCGACGGTGTCCATATCGCTGGCGGCGGTGATGAATACGATACCGCCGGTATACCCGTTCAGCGTCAGTTCGCGCAGTAACTCAATACCCTGGCCGTCAGGCAGGAAGTTATCCAGCAGGATCAGATCCGGTTTGAAGCGGTCGGTCATCATGCGGGCCTGCGCCAGGGTGCCGGCCAGCCAGATTTGCCGGCAACCGCCGTTCTGCCGGATAAATTCTGCATGCATCTCCGCCAACGGCGTTTCATCTTCAACGATCAGTATGTTCAACCATTCCATAGTCAACCTACGATTGAAATAAATATGCTAAGTAAATGTAAGTGAATTGCACCATCAAATAAAGATTTTCTCAGTAATAAACACCATAAAAATAATTAAGTAAATAAAGAACATTAAATAACTTATTAACCGAAAGGTGTTTGTGAAATAGGTCAATAATTCGCTATTTTTTTCTGTTTACCATTGTTTTATTAAATGCTGCTTACGATTTTATCTTCATGGTTTTTAAGGTTTTAATTGCCTTTAAAAATGTTAATTCACATTATTTTTTGTATTTATTTTGTTATTTAATAGTTAACCCAGAGAGCGTGTTATGTTGGGCGATACCGTATTTAATCGAGTCAAAAGGTCAGATCACAAAAGTATCGCGCAGATTAATGCTTTCCTGCGCAGTAACGATCTGAATATTGACACCACGGTTGAAATATTTATTACCGTTACGCAAAACGATAAGTTGGTCGCCTGCGGCGGCATTGCAGACAATATTATCAAATGCGTCGCCATCAGCCCGCAAATGCGCGGTGAAGGGCTGGGGCTGACGCTGGCAACCGAGCTGGTGAATCTGGCGTATGAACGCCATCACACCCAACTGTTTATCTACACCAAAATACAAAATGAGCCGCTGTTCCGCCAGTGTGGTTTCTACCCGATTGCCCAGGTGCCGGGCATCGTGGTGTTGATGGAAAATAGCCCGTGCCGTTTAAAACGCTATGCAGCACAGTTGGCAGAGCAGCGTCGGCCGGGCAATACCCTTGGCAGCATCGTAATGAACGCCAACCCCTTTACGCGCGGGCATCAATATTTGGTGCGCAAGGCGGCAGAAAAGTGCGACTGGCTGCACCTGTTTTTAGTGAAGGAAGACACCTCACGTTTCAGCTACGAAGACAGACGGCGGTTGGTGTTGGCGGGCACGGCGGACATTCCCAATCTGACCGTGCATGAAGGCTCCCAGTACGTCATTTCACGTGCCACATTCCCCTGTTACTTCATTAAAGATCAGGGCATTGCCGACGACTGCTACACCGAAATCGATCTGAAGATCTTTCGTCAGTATCTGGCACCCGCGCTGGGTATCACCCACCGTTTTGTCGGCAACGAACCCTTCTGCGCCGTCACCGCAAAATACAACCGCGATATGCGCTACTGGCTTGAAACCCCAGCCTTGCCCAGCCCGCCTATCACGCTGGTAGAAATTGAGCGTTTGCAATATCAGGGCGTGGCGATCTCCGCCTCTTGGGTCCGCAAACTGCTGGCCGCGGGCGACTTTCACGCTGCCGCGCCGCTGGTTCCGCCAGACACCCTTTACTACCTGCAAGATTTGCAAACGCAGCGCCGGGCCAAACCGACGGCAAAACCCTTTGAATCCGCACAATCAGGTGAAAGATGAAAATTATCCGAGAAGCAATGGCCGGCACGCTGGAATCCAGTGATGTCATGGTACGCATCGCGCCCGCAGAGGGGCCGGAACACGATCTGCTGATCGCCAGCAGCGTGGAAAAACAGTTCGGTGAAGCCATTCGACAAACGCTGCTGGAGGTGTTGCAGCACTACCAGGTGGAGCCGGTGCAGGTAATGGTTGACGACAAAGGCGCACTGGACTGCGTGCTGCGGGCCCGGCTGGAAACCGCGCTGATGCGCGCCAGTGACAATGGTCAATTGCCGTGGGGGGTGCGCAATGAAAACGCTGAATAAACACCGCGTGCGCCGCAGCATGCTGTTCGTGCCCGGTGCCAATGCGGCGATGGTAAGCAACGCCTTTATCTATCAGGCCGACGCGCTGATGTTTGATCTGGAAGACTCGGTAATTCTGCGCGAAAAGGACGCGGCACGGCGGCTGGTGTATCACGCGTTGCAACACCCGCTGTATCAGGAAGTGGAAACCATAGTGCGCGTTAATGCACTGGATTCTGCCTATGGGCTGGCGGATTTACAGGCGGTGGTACGCGGCGGGGCGGACATCGTGCGCCTGCCGAAAACGGACAGCGCACAAGACGTGGTGGACATGGACCGTGAAATTGCGGCTATCGAGGCCGATTGCGGCCGCCCGGTGGGCAGTACCGGTCTGCTGGCGGCGATTGAATCGGCGGCGGGTATCACTCAGGCGGTGGCCATTGCCCATGCTTCGCCACGCCTGATAGGCATCGCGCTGGGGGCGGAAGACTACGTGCGTAATTTGCGTACCGAACGTTCGCCAGAGGGCATTGAACTGCTGTTTGCGCGCTGCTCGCTGCTGCAGGCGGCACGGGCTGCCGGTATTCAGGCCTTCGACACCGTGTATTCCGACGCCAATAACGAGGCGGGTTTCTTGCAGGAAGCGGCGTTGATCAAACAGCTTGGCTTCGACGGCAAATCTCTGATTAACCCTCGGCAGATTGAACTGCTGCACAACCTGTATGCGCCTACGGCCAAAGAAGTGGCCCATGCCCAGCGGGTGGTGGATGCCGCTGCAGCGGCAGAACAAGAAGGGCGTGGGGTGGTGTCGCTCAACGGCAAAATGGTCGACAGCCCGGTGATTGAACGTGCGCGGCTGGTGTTGCAGCGCGCAGCGCTTTCCGGCATTCGCGAAGCGTCGGCTCAGCACGGGGAGGAAGCATAATGAAACGTCAACAACGACTGATGACTCTGAATAACCTGGCGGATCTTCGCTGCTATCAGGATGTCTCCAAGGCCAACCAACAGGCGCGCAAGCCGCGTGATATCAAACGCTGCGACACGCTGGAACAGGCGGTGCGCCGCAGCGGTTTGCAGGACGGCATGACCATTTCTTTCCACCATGCGTTTCGCGGCGGCGATCTGGCGTTGAATCAGGTCATGGAAACGCTGGCGGCGATGGGCTTTCGTAACCTGACGCTGGCCTCCAGCTCGCTGAGCGAATGCCATGCGCCGCTGGTGGGTCATATCCGTAATGGCGTGGTGAACCGCATTTACACCTCCGGCCTGCGCGGTCCGCTGGCGGATGCCATTTCGCGCGGCCTGCTGGCCGAGCCGGTGCAAATCCACTCCCACGGTGGCCGGGTAAACCTGATCGAATCCGGTGAGTTAACGATAGATGTCGCTTTCCTCGGCGTGCCGGCGTGCGATGAATTCGGCAATGCCAATGGCTACAGCGGCGAAGCCTGCTGCGGCTCGCTGGGCTACGCCAAAGTGGATGCCGACGCTGCGGGCACCGTAGTGCTACTCACTGAAAAAATCGTGCCGTACCCGCATCATCCGGCCAGCCTGGCGCAGGATCGGGTTGATCTGATCGTGCAACTCGAGCGAGTGGGCGATGCCGACAAGATTGGTGCTGATGCGACGCGGATGACCTCCAACCCGCGTGAATTGCTGATTGCCCGCCGTGCCGCTGAGGTCATCGCCGGCTCCGGCTACTTTACGGAAGGGTTCTCGCTGCAAACGGGTACCGGCGGTGCCTCATTGGCGGTGACGCGTTTTCTGGAAGACAAAATGCGCGCACGCGGCGTGCGGGCGGGTTTTGCGCTCGGTGGCATCACGTCGACCATGGTGGATTTGCATGAAAAAGGGCTGATCGCCAAATTGCTGGACGTGCAGAGCTTTGACCGCGCGGCGGCGATGTCGTTAGCGCGTAACCCGAATCATATCGAAATCAGCGCCAACCAATACGCCAATTTCAGCTCGAAGGGGGCCTCGGTCGATCGGCTTGACGTGGTGGTGCTGAGCGCATTGGAAATCGACACTGGCTTTAACGTCAACGTGCTGACGGGCTCCGACGGCGTGCTGCGTGGCGCCTCCGGCGGTCACTGCGACACCGCCGCGGCTGCGCGGCTGGCAATCATCGTGGCGCCGCTGGTACGTGGCCGCATCCCAACGCTGGTAGAGCAGGTGACCACCTGTGTGACGCCGGGTTCCAGCATTGACATTTTGGTTACCGATCACGGTATTGCCGTTAACCCGGCGCGACCGGAGCTGGCACAGCGGCTGCAAGAGGCTGGGCTGCCGGTGGTTGGCATCGACTTGCTGCGGCAGCGCGCGCTGTTGCTGACCGGTGAGCCGCAGCCGATCACCTTTACCGACAAGGTGGTGGCCGTGGTGCGCTACCGCGACGGTTCGGTGATCGACGTGGTGCATCAGGTGGCGGAGTAACCCTATGTCTCGTGTCCCGCCCGAACTGGCGGCCAACCGCGCAGTGAGCCTGCCGGAACTGCTGACCAGTCGCGAATGCCGCCAGGCCCGGCAACAGGCCTGGCTGTCGCAACATCAATCCACACTGCTGGTGCTCACGCTGGTGGTGCCTGGTGCGATAAAAGACAGCGGGCTGACGCGCAATATCTTCAACCTGGGGTGGCTGGCGCTACAGCAAATGTGGCGCCAGCAGGGTTGGCAGTGCCTGCATGCAGAAACGCTGGCGCTGTCTACCGGCTGCGAAGGTTTTATGGCGCTGCACGCCGATGCCCAACGGGTAAAGGACTGCGCCATTCAACTGGAGGTGCAGCAGCCTATAGGCCGCTTGTGGGATATCGACGTTCTGGACACGCAGGGACGCATTTTGTCGCGTCGCAGCCTGGGATTGGCGGAACGCCGCTGCCTGTTGTGCAGCCAACCGGCCAAAATCTGCGCCCGTCAGCGGCGGCACAGCAGTGACGAGTTACTGCAAGAAATGGAAAGGATGCTCAATGATGCGCTCTCACCCCGTTGATCACGCCAGCTGCACGCCTCAACCCGCGGTTAGCGGCTTCGCTCATACCGCCTACCGTGCGCTGTTGGTGGAAGTGAACCTGACACCCAAGCCGGGGCTGGTGGATCGCCATAACAATGGTGCCCACCGGGACATGAATATTGGCCATTTCTACCGCAGCGCCCGCGCTATCGGCATCTGGCTGCCGCGTTTTGTCCGTCAGGGGCGTGATGATGCATGTCGTCCGGTTGCCGAGCAGCTCCTACGGCTGCGCCCACTCGGCCTGGCCTGCGAAAACCACATGTTCCAGGCCACCGGCGGCGTTAACACCCATAAAGGCAGCGTATTTTCGCTCGGCCTGTTGTGTACCGCTTTCGGTCGCTTGTCCCAGCAGCAAAAAATCATCGACGCCGCCACTTTGTGCGCCGAAGTGGCGGCAATCTGCCGCGGTTTGGTGAGTAGTGAACTGCAACAGCACAACGCATTGCAGACCGCGGGGCAAAGGTTATTTGCCCTGCACGGCCTGAGCGGTGCGCGCGGCGAGGCTGAATCCGGCTTCGAACGGGTGATTAACGGCGCGCTGCCGTTGTATCTGCAGCGCCTGAGTGCCGGGTGCGATGAGCAGACGGCGCTGATGGACAGCTTGCTGTGGCTAATGGCCAACAACGATGACACCAACGTGGCCTCGCGCGGCGGTATCGAAGGCTTGCGCTGGTTGCAACAACGTGCCGCTGGACTGTTACAACAGGGGGGCGCGCAGGGTGAACAGGGTATGGCGCGTCTGCGGCAGTTCGATACGGACTGCATCGTACGCAACCTCAGCCCCGGTGGCAGCGCCGACCTGTTGATCGTCACCTGGCTGCTGGCTCAGTTACCGAACTAAAAACAATAACTCGTCTTCAGGAGGATCTTATGTCCGAAACCAAGGAAAAAATCTGGAAAGCGCTAACGCCTCTACTGGTGTTGGCGATCCTGCTATGGATACCCACGCCCGACGGTATGCCGCCGCAGGCATGGCGTTATTTTGCCATCTTCGTGGCGATGATTGTCGGTATGATCCTGGAGCCTATTCCGGCGACGGCGATCAGCTTTATCGCCGTGACCCTGAGCGTGCTGAGCGCCAACTGGGTGCTGTTTGGTGCGCAGGAATTGGCAGAGCCCGGTTTTAAAGCCGGTAAAGAGGCGCTGAAATGGGGGCTGGCAGGGTTCTCCAGTACCACCGTCTGGCTGGTATTCGGTGCGTTTATTTTTGCACTCGGGTATGAAGCTACGGGGCTGGGACGACGCATTGCCCTGTTTTTGGTTAAGTTTATGGGCAAACGAACGCTGACGCTTGGCTATGCGGTGGTGATCATCGATATCCTGTTGGCACCTTTCACCCCATCCAACACTGCGCGTACCGGCGGTACGGTTTTCCCGGTGGTGAAAAACCTGCCGCCGCTGTTTGACTCCTTCCCTAACGATCCCTCTTCGCGGCGCATCGGCGGTTACCTGATGTGGATGATGGTAGTGGGTACCAGCATCAGTTCCTCAATGTTCGTTACCGGTGCCGCACCCAACGTGTTGGGGATTGAGTTCGTCAGTAAGATTGCCGGGGTGCATATCAGCTGGATGCAGTGGTTCCTGGCGTTCCTGCCGGTTGGGCTGTTGCTGTTGATCATCGCGCCGTTGATCTCCTATTACCTGTACAAACCGGGTGTAACCCACAGTAGCGAAGTGGCGACCTGGGCGGATACCGCGTTGGGTGAAATGGGCAAGTTGACGCGCAAGGAATACACGCTGATTGGTTTGGTGCTGCTCAGCCTGTGCCTGTGGGTGTTTGGCGGTAAGGTGCTCGACGCAACAACGGTTTGCCTGTTGGCGGTCTCGCTGATGTTGGCGCTGCACGTGGTGTCCTGGAAGGAGATCACCAAATACTCCAGCGCCTGGAACACACTGGTTAATCTGGCGACGCTGGTGGTGATGGCCAACGGCTTAACGCGCTCCGGTTTTATCGACTGGTTTGCCCAGACCATGAGCACCCACCTGAACGGCTTTTCGCCCAATATGACGGTAGTGGCGCTGGTGCTGGTGTTCTATTTTGCTCACTACCTGTTTGCCAGCTTATCCGCACACACCGCCACTATGCTGCCGGTGATCCTGGCTGTCGGCAAAGGCTTGCCGGGGGTACCGATGGAGCAGCTCTCGATGTTGCTGGTGTTGTCGATCGGTATCATGGGCGTACTGACACCCTACGCGACCGGCCCAGGGGTGATCATCTATGGCTGTGGCTACGTGAAGTCGAAAGATTACTGGCGTATGGGCGGTATTCTCGGCGTGGTGTATATCGCGGCTCTGCTGTTGATCGGTTGGCCAATCATGCGTTTGTGGCTGTGATGTCCTAAATTCTCAGCGGCCATCGGCGTATGGCCGCTGAGCAGACCTGTGCCTGTGATGCCCATCACACACTTTCAGCGTTAACCTCTCCATCATAGCGAAGCAATAGCTAACACATTAAAAATAATCATAATCCTGGAGCCTCTGCGGATGAAAATAAAAACCTTATTGCTGTGCTTGCCGTTATTAATGACCGGGACTGCCCTGGCGGAAACCAACGACTATCAGCTGGAACAGGTATTGGTGATGAGTCGCCATAACCTGCGAGCCCCGCTGGCCAACAACGGCAGCGTGTTGGCGCAATCCACGCCTAAAGCCTGGCCAGCCTGGGAGACGCCGGGTGGCCTGCTGACCACCAAGGGCGGGGTGTTGGAAGTGTATATGGGGCACTATTTTAATGCGTGGCTGAAGCAGGCCGGGTTACTGCCGCAGGAAGGCTGCCCGACCGCCGGCAGCGTTTACGTCTATGCCAACAGCTTGCAACGCACGGTCGCGACCGCGCAGTTCTTTACCAACGGTGCTTTCCCGGGTTGCGATGTCGGCGTGCATCATCAGGACAAGATGGGGGAGATGGATCCGACCTTCAACCCGATCATCACTGACAATAGCGAGGCGTTTAATCAAAAGGCGCTGGGTGCCATGAATGCCGAACTGGCCTCGTTGAAACTGGACGCAGCCTATAAGCAATTGGAAAAAATCATTGATTATAAAGACTCCAGCGCTTGTAAAACCGACAAGCACTGCGATCTGACCAAAGAAGCCAGCAAAATGAGTGCGGTACCGGGTAAAGAGCCGGGCGTGGCCGGGCCGCTGCGAGTGGGTAACTCGTTGGTGGATGCCTTTATGCTGCAATATTACGAAGGCTTCCCGATGAAGGAGGTGGCTTGGGGCAAAATCACCACGCCACAGCAGTGGAAGCAGCTGGCGCAGTTGAAAGACGGCTATCAGGATTCGCTGTTCACCTCGCCGGTGGTGGCACAGAACGTCGCCAAGCCGCTGCTGACCTACATCAATGGCGCATTGATTGGCGAACGCAAGCCGGACTCGCCGAAGGTGACGGTGCTGGTGGGCCACGATTCCAACATTGCGTCCTTGCTGTCGGCGATGGAGTTCCAGCCGTACCAACTGCCGCACCAATACGAGAAAACGCCGATTGGCGGCAAGCTGGTGTTCCAGCGCTGGCACGATAAGAAAAACGATCGCGATTTGCTGAAGATTGAGTACGTGTATCAATCTTCCGATCAGTTGCGTAATGCCACCCCGCTGACGCTGAAAACCCCTCCGCAGCGCGTGACAATGGCGTTAAAAGGTTGCCCCGTTGATAAACAGGGCTACTGCGCCTGGAGCGACTTCGAAAAAACCATGAAAGACATTCTGTAATCCTGCCGTTCCTCTCCTTCGGTTGCGGGGGAGAGGAATAATCATTGTTGCCCTTGGGTTCGGCGTCTAAAATTAGCGGTCGGCGTACTCACCATGGATGACACGTGTTCTCATCTTTTATCCCCAGCATTGAATGGTTGCACCTGAACGATTATCCGGGGCAGGTCGCGCGCTGCCGATTTTCATTGGCAAACTATCAGGACAGCTGTTTCGCTGATATAGGCATGACGATCCCCGATCATTTAACGAAAGCGGTGCCAAAAAGGCGGGCTGAGTATTTGGCCGGGCGTTATTTGGCGCGGGCATTGTTGGCGCCGCAGGGATTTGCTGATTTCACCTTGTTGCGCGGTGAAGACCGTGCGCCGCAGTGGCCACCGGGTATTGCTGGCGCTATCAGCCATAATGCGGATACTGCGCTTTGCGCCGTGCATCTGGAGCCTGGGTTGGGGGGGGTAGGTGTAGATGTCGAAACGCATATGCCCACTGCGCGGGCTGAAGAACTCTGGGGGGCTATCGTGAGTGAAGCAGAGTACGACGTGATACGCACTCTGCCATTGCCCTTTAACCATGCGTTGACGCTGGTATTCTCTGCCAAAGAAAGCCTGTTTAAAGCCTTGTATCCGCAGGTGCGCAGCTATTTTGATTTTCTCGATGCGCGGCTGGTGGCACTCGATACACAACGCCAGGCCTTTGAGTTAGAACTGCTCAAACCGCTCACACCGTCTTGCCATATCGGCCGCCGTTTCAGCGGGCGTTATTGGCAAGACGGTGACGACGTCACAACCTTTATTTTTGTATAAATTACAATTTAATCAATTGATTAAGTGCGTTGCACTGTCACGTCAGGCGCTAGATCCGCCTTCTGCGCAACAGATGGCGGGCACCTTCCGACACCAATAACAGCACCGCCAGCCAGATGGGGATATAGGTCAGCCATTCATCCCGGCCGATGCTCTCGCCCAGCAACAGTGCCACTACCACCAACAATACCGGTTCCACATAGCTCAGCAGACCGAACAGGCTGAACGGCAGCAGGCGGCTGGCGAGGATATAGCATATCAGCGCAGCGGCGCTGATGACCCCCAGCAACGGAATTTGCCAATAGAGTGTTGGGCTGATACTCAGCGCCGCCAACGGCCCGTCTCCGCCGAAGGCGAACCCGGCCGCGACAGGCAGCATCAACGCCAGCTCACACCACAACCCACCAAGATTATCGGTGCCGAAACGGCGGCGCAGAATAAAGTAAACCGGATAGCCCAGCGCCACCACCAGTGTGGTCCAGGAGACGCCGCCGACCTGATAGAGTTCATTACCGACGCCAATAATGGCGCAGGCTACCGCCAGTTTTTGCAGCAGCGAAAGCCGGTCACGGAATATCAAGCGGCCTGCAAGCACCATTGTCAGTGGCAGCAGGAAATACCCGAGCGAGACCTCCAGCGCTTTGCCATGCAGCGGTGCCCATAAAAACAGCCAGAGTTGAACCCCCAACAACGCCGAGCTCAGCGGCAAAAACAGCAGGCGGCGCGGCCGTTGTTTTATCCAGCGTAGCGTCTCGTTCACCCTGCGCCAGTCGGCGGAAAACACCATAAACAGCGTTAAAAAGGGGACCGTCAACAGCGTCCGCCAGCCAAAGACTTGCTCGCCGTTGAGCGGTGTGAGGGTCGACGTGTAGTAATACATCACGCCGAACAATATCGAGGCGATGACGGAAAGCACTATCCCTTTGATCACAAGCATCCTGAAAAGTTATTGATTTGATTGCCGGTACTCTAGAGAAGTTTAGCGCCGACAACAATGCTGCGTATCACACTGGACAATCGCCGATGACGGGGTAGAATTGATACTGTGTATTAATACAGGTGTTTTACAATGACGCTCGATCTTTTTGAAGACGCTGTACCGCCGCCGTGGCGCGAACAGATCGCCCCGGGTGCGGTGGTGATGCACGGTTTTGTGCGCGATCATGGCCCGGCGTTGCTGGCTGCGGTTAATGGGGTGATCGCCCAAGTACCCTGGCGGCATATGACCACGCCGGGCGGCCACGTGATGTCGGTGGCAATGAGCTGGTGCGGTAACGGCTGGAGTAGCGACAGCCGCGGCTACCGCTATTCTGAACGTGACTCGCGCAGCGGTAAACGTTGGCCACCGATCCCGGATATCCTGATGGCGCTGGCAGATGAAGCGGCGCAACAGGCGGGCTTTGCCCCCTTTGTACCGGATTCTTGCTTAATGAACCGCTACGGTCCAGGCAGCAAACTCTCATTGCATCAGGACAAAGACGAGCATGATTTTGGCTCGCCGATCGTCTCCGTTTCACTGGGGTTACCGGCGGTGTTTCAGTTCGGCGGCATGCAGCGCAGCGATCGGGCTCAGCGCATCCCCTTGGCGCACGGCGACGTGGTGGTGTGGGGCGGTCCGTCACGCCTGTGTTTTCACGGCATAATGCCGATCAAAGAGGGCTACCATTCATTGGTGGGGCCACACCGTATCAATATCACTCTACGCAAGGCGCTTTAGCTGTGGCTCTTTAGCCAGACACGCGACCAGATAGTCGATAAACACCCGCAGCTTGGGTGGCAGGTGTTGATTGGGCGCATACAACAGCCACAGGCCACCGTGGTAACTGCTGAGGAAGTCCCATTCCGGCAGTACTTGCACCACCTCACCGCTGTCCAACGCCTGTCGGGCCGTAAAGTACGGCAGGCTGCCAATGCCAATATGCTGTTTTACCGCATCCAACCTTACGCCAGTATGGTTAGCGGCATAGCGACCGCGCACATTGACCGCTACCGTTTTACCGGCTCGTCGGAACTTCCAGCGGGCATCGTTGGGGGTTTCCCCCAGGTAAATGCAACTGTGGTGCGCCAGATCTTGCGGGTGTTGTGGCGTGCCATGCTGCGCCAGATAGGCGGGCGTGGCACACAGGAGGTGTTCGATAGTCATCAACTGCCGGCCGATCAAGCCGGGTGACGGCCGCTCGGTAATGCGCAGAGCCAGATCGACCCGATCGTCAATTAAGTCCATATAACGGTCTTCCAGCCGCAGGCGGACGTCCACCTTGGGATAACGGCGTAAAAATGCCGGTATATGCGGGTGCAACACAAAGCGGCCCACGGCCTTGGGCACGCTGACGCTGATCAGCCCCTCTGGCTCTACCGTCCCGCGTCCGCTGAATTCCATCACCGATTGGGCGGCGTCCAGCATGCTGCGACAGCGTTGAAACACCTCTTCACCTTGCTCACTCAGGCGTAGCTTGCGCGTTGTGCGGTGCAGCAGTTGTAATGCCAACGCCTGTTCCAATTTGGCCAGGCTACGGCTGGCGGCAGAAGGGGAAGTGCCTAATCGGCGAGCGGCGGCGGAAAAACTGCCGCTCTCTACGACCTGAACAAATACAGCCATTTCGGCCAGCAGCGAATGAGAGAGATTTGTGCTCACAGCGCAAAGGTCCATTGTAATGTTGACGGATTATCCTTTGATTATGGCACGAATATAATAGGCTCCCTATTCAGGAGAAAAACCATGACCGAACGGCTTTATTATTACAGCGACGACTTACAAGGCGAAGCGCAGGTGCTGGCCTGCACCCCGATTGAAGAGGGTGGATACGCGATAGAGCTGGACGCCACGCTATTCCACCCGCAAGGCGGTGGGCAACCGGCCGACGGCGGTCAACTTGGTACTGTCCCGGTATTACGCGTGGCACAGCAGGGCGACAAAGTGCTGCATTTTACCGCTGAACCCTTGCCCACAGGGCCGGTGAAGGTACAGATTGAGGGTGAACTGCGCCGATTGCATACCCGTTGGCACTCTGCCGGGCACCTCATCGGTTGGTTGGGTGAAACGCGTGGTTGGCAACCGGTGAAGGCACACCACTGGCCAGGCGAAGGGCGGATCACCTTTGCACCGGGCGCGGAGCCGCAAACGTTGGATCAGGATTTCCTGCAAGCGGAACTGGCGCGGCTGATTGCGGCAGATTTACCGCGTAAGCAAGTGGCGGTTGATGGCCTGCGTCAGGTGGGGTTTGGCGCGTTGCCGACCTATGGCTGCGGTGGTACCCATGTGTCTTCGCTGGCCGCGCTCGGCACCGTCAACATCACTGCGCTAAAAGTGAAAAAAGGGCAACTGATTGTGCAGTACGAATTGGCTTAAAACCCTTTCCGGGCGGCTATTTTGCCGGCCCGGCCTGCCGTAGCATGGTGCAGAAGGCGCACTGGCATCCCGCCTGCGGCAGCGCTGCGCAGGTGCCGATGTTGAGTGCTTGCGCGTCCATTGCGTGAAAACCATAAAATATATTCTCGATATTATTTTCCGCTGTGCGCGCCTGTTCTGGCTGCGGTTCAGGCACTTTGGACTGAAACGCGTCTGCCCGTCCGGCCAACAGACCAAGGAACAGCAGCGAAAGCTGAATCTTCATTTTGCATCTCCCGGTTTGGTTTCTGATACGTTATAACAAAACACCCTTTCTGCCAACCGTCGTCGCCTTGTGCATTTTCCACCATTGGTTAGCGAAATTAGTTCGTTCAACTCACCGCCGATTTGGTTTGTTATCTAACCCATAACATTCCGAAATAAAGAAGGCGTGACATACGATGTTTAATTTCTCTTTCAATAGATTAACCAGCGGAATAGCCGTGGCACTGGGCTTGCTGACGGCCATGACACCGGCACTGGCGTCGGTGCAGGGCGGCACGCTTGTCTACCTGGAACAGCAGGCGCACACCAACCTTTATCCGCCTTCCGGCGGCTTCTACCCCAACGGCGGCATCCTCAACCAAATCACCGACAAACTGACCTACCAGAATCCAAAAACGCTGGAGATTGAGCCGTGGCTTGCCGTGTCCTGGAGCAGCAACGCCGACAAAACCGAATACACGTTCAAGCTGCGACCGGGTGTGACGTTCTCTGACGGTACGCCGTTGGACGCCAACGCAGTGGCGAAGAATTTCGATACCTATGGCTTGGGCAACAAAGAGAGGCGTTTGCCGGTATCCGAGGTGATCAATAACTACGATCGCAGCGAAGTGATCGACCCGCTAACCGTCAAACTTTACTTCAAACGCTCATCGCCGGGTTTTTTGCAGGGTACCGCCACCATTGGTTCCGGCCTGGTTTCTCTCAGCACCTTAAACCGTAACTATGACGAGCTGGGCGATGCGCGCCATATTATCGGTTCCGGCCCGTTTGTGGTCAGCGGCGAGACGCTGGGACGCGAAGTTGATCTGAGCGTGCGCAAGGATTACCGGTGGGGCCCAACCAAACTGGCCCAGCAAGGGCGCGCTAATCTGGATAGCATTAAAGTGATCGTAACCGGTGAAGACAGCGTGCGTATTGGTGCGCTGCAGGCCGGGCAGGCGGACTTTATCCGCCAGATCCAGGCCTACGACGAGAAGCAGACGCAAGATCAGGGCTTCATTATCTACGCGGCCCCAACGCGTGGCGTCAATGACAGCGTCGCCTTCCGCCCGGACAACCCATTAGTGAGCGATCTGCGCGTGCGTCAGGCGTTGCTGCACGCCACGGACAGCAAACAGATCGTCGATACGCTGTTCTCGGTTAACTACCCGCAGGCCAAATCGGTGATTGCCTCTTCCGCCGCCGGTTTCGTCGACCTGTCCGCCAAGCTGAGATTCGACCCGGAGCTGGCCAACCGTTTGTTGGATGAGGCAGGCTGGAAAAAGGGCAGCGACGGCCTGCGTGAGAAGGGCGGCAAAAAACTGCTGCTGAACATCTATGAATCGCTGCCGCAGCCGCAGAACAAAGCGGTGCTACAGCTCGTTTCGCAGCAGTGGGGCAACGTGGGGGCGCGGCTGAACATTCTGGCAGGCGACGCTGGCAGCAAGGTAGCCGATAACCTGGATCCACAAAAAACGCCTGCGGCGGTAGTGGAAGTGGGACGGGCGGATCCCGACGTGATTAAAAGTCAGTTCTACCCGACCAACCGTGATGCGTTGTTGCAGCAAGGTGGGACGGGCAAAAACAGTACGTTCAACGATGACAAGCTAAACGCGTTGCTGCTGGGTATCGCTTCTGAGGTGGACGCACAAAAACGCCTGCAAATTGCCGGCGAAGCGCAAAACTACCTGCTCGATCAGGCCTATGTGATCCCGTTCTTCGAAGAACCGCAGGTGTTTGCCGGCGCGCCTTATTTGAAAGGGATCAGTTTTGAAGCTGTCGGCCGCCCGAGTTTTTACGGCGCCTGGTTAGAGAAACACTAAGGGGGCCACGATGAGCCGATATTTGGCACGGCGTATTGGGCAGGCGCTGCTGGTACTCTGGGCGACCTTTAGCCTGTCGTTTATCTTGCTGCAGGTGCTGCCTGGCGACGCCATTTTGATTAAATTCCAGAACCCGGACATGGGCTTAAGCCCTGCGCAGATCGCCGATATGCGTGCCGCCTATGGTGCCGACGTGTCGCTGTGGCAACAGTATTTACACGCACTGGGCAACGTGCTGCGTGGTGACCTGGGCTATTCCATCCAGGCCGGCGTGCCGGTCACCGAACTGTTGGCCACTCACCTGCCTGCTACGCTGCAGCTGGCGATACTGGGGTTTACATTGGCGCTGATTCTGGCATCGGCCATTGCCTTTCTTTCCAATTTGACCGGTTTTGGCTGGCTGAGAGCGATACTGCAGTCGTTGCCGTCGCTCTTTGTGTCGGTACCCACCTTCTGGTTGGGTATCGCGCTGATTCAGATTTTCTCGTTCCAACTCAAACTGATCCCGGTAATTAATCCCGGTGAGTGGCAAGGGCTGATTCTGCCGATTGTCACGCTGGCAGTGCCGATCTCCGCGCCGTTGGCACAGATCCTGATCCGCAGTATTGATCAGGTGCAGACCCAGCCGTTTGTCGCCGTAGCCCGTGCCAAAGGTGCCAGCCGCAGCAGGGTGCTATGGCGTCATGTCGCCCGCAACGCCATGCTGCCTACGCTGACGATTGCGGGCATTCTGCTTGGCGAGCTGATTGCGGGGGCATTGATCACCGAAACCGTATTTGGTCGCAGCGGGTTGGGTCAGCTCACCTTGCAAGCGGTACTTAATCAGGATGTCGCGGTGCTACAGGCCGTTGTGGTGATTTCGGCCGCCGCTTTCGTCACCCTTAATCTGCTGGTGGATCTGCTGTTCCCGCTGTTGGATCCCCGCCTGAAAACCCACACAGGAGCCGCCGTATGAGCAGTCTCTCTTTTGAGAAAGCTATCGTGCCGGAGCGTGATCTGGGCAGCATGGAAAGCGAAGGTTCGTTACCGGCCAGCCGGCCAAGCCGTCGCCGTGTGTCGTTGACGTTGCTGCTGGCCTGGGCCGTGATCGTCATTGCGGTATTGTGGGCGCTGGCTCCACAGTTATTTACCGCGTACAGCGGTACCGAAGGCATTGCCGGTGCTCAACGGTTGGCGCCGGGAGGCGCGCACTGGCTGGGTACCGATCAACTGGGGCGCGATCTGTACGCACGCATTGTCTACGGCGCTTCGCAGACGCTGTCCGCCGCGCTGGTGGCGGTCGCTCTGGGCTTGTTGCTGGGTACATCGCTTGGGTTGATTGCCGGTGCGCTAGGGGGGATCGCCGATGAGGCCGTGATGCGCTTCATCGATGTGTTGCTGTCGATCCCCGGTCTGCTGCTGTCGCTGAGCATTATTATTTTGTTGGGGTTTGGCACGGTTAACGCGGCAATTGCCGTCGGGATCACGTCTGTCGCCAACTTTGCTCGGCTGGCACGCGCAGAAGTGGTGCGGGTACGTCACAGCGATTACGTTGAGGCGGCCTATGGCAGTGGCGGCAGCTTTTGGGCCGTGCTGTGGCGGCATATCTTGCCGAACTCACTGACCTCGGTTATCGCTTTCTCGGCGCTGCAATTTGGCAGCGCCATTCTGGCGATCGCCACGCTGAGCTTCCTGGGCTACGGCACCCCGCCGCCAACGCCGGAATGGGGGCTTTTGATCGCCGAAGGGCGCAACTACATTTCGACCGCCTGGTGGCTGACGGCCTTCCCGGGGCTGGCGGTGGTAGCGGTGGTGTTGGCAGCCAACCGCATCAATCGCGCATTAGGGAGACCCCAAGCATGAGCCTTCAGACTGCATTACAGCGATCGTCGGTTGTGCCGGTGTTGGAATTGGATCAGGTATCGATAGCCTACGGCAGCCAGCCTGTGGTTCATCAGGTATCGTTCTCCATTCAACCGGGAGAAGTGGTGGCGCTGGTGGGCGAGTCAGGGTCGGGAAAAACGACCACCGCGCAGGCGATCATGGGTTTGCTGACAGAAAATGGTCGTCTGGAGCAGGGGGCCATCCGTCTCAACGGTACCGATATCAGCCACTGGTCGCCACGGCGTTTGGACGCTGTGCGCGGCGCGCAAATCAGTTTGATCCCGCAGGATCCGTCCAGCTCACTCAACCCGGTGAAAACCGTTGGCGAACAGGTGGCGGAGATCCTCAACATTCATTGTCGGTTGCCACGCAAACACGTCCAGCAGCGGGTGGTGGCATTGTTGACCCGAGTAGGGTTGACGCACCCTGAATTACGCGCTCGTCAGTACCCGCACGAACTTTCCGGTGGCATGAAACAACGCGTTCTCATTGCGATTGCCATTGCTTTGCAGCCGGCGTTGATTATTGCCGATGAGCCAACCAGTGCACTGGATGTGACGGTGCAAAAACGCATTCTCGATCTGATTGATGAGTTACGTCAGGAATGTGGTACGGCGGTGTTGTTGGTGACCCACGATCTGGCTGTGGCGGCGGAGCGTGCCGATCGGCTGCTGGTGTTTCGTCATGGCCGGGTACAGGAGCAAGGGGCGACCGCCGAGGTGCTGCGTGCACCTGCTTGTGATTATACCCGCCAGCTGTTTACCGACGTACCGTCGTTGGCCCGCGCCGCGCCGCCACCTGGCCATGTCTCGCAAGAACTGGCGATCCAGGTCAATGGGCTAGTGAAACATTTCCGCCTGGATGGCACTGGTCGCAAAACGCACCCTGCGTTGGATCAGGTGTCCTTCAGCGTACCGCGCGGCACCACGCATGCCTTAGTGGGGGAATCCGGGTCAGGCAAGACCACGCTGGCACGTTGTTTACTCGGTTTTCAAAGGCCGGATTCCGGGCAAATTATGATCGATGGCGTCGATTTCACCCAGTTGAAAGGCGAAGCGTTGCGGCAGTTCCGCCGCCGTATTCAACTGGTGTATCAGAATCCATTCGGCTCGCTCGATCCATCGCAAACCCTGTATCAGGTGATTGAAGAACCGCTGCTGAACTTTGAACCACTGAGCAAAGCAGAGCGTTATCGCCGGGTGCGGGATTTGTTTGAACGGGTTGCGCTACCGAATGAATTGCTGAGTCGTAAACCCCGTGAACTCTCCGGCGGTCAACGACAGCGGGTGGCTATCGCCCGGGCGCTGGTGTTGCAACCCCGCGTGCTGGTGCTGGATGAGGCGACGTCGGCATTGGATGTCCGGGTACAGGCGCAAATCTTGCGGCTGTTGCAGGATCTGCAGCAGGAGTTGGGGCTGACCTATTTGTTTATCTCACACGATCTGGCCACGGTGCGGCAGATCTCACACAGCGTTTCGGTCCTGCACCGCGGTGTTCAGGTGGACAACGGTGCGACCGGCGATCTGTTCGCCATGCCGGGCAGTGATTACACCCGGCAGTTGATTGAGGCCATTCCCGGTCGGCAGTTTTATGCCGAACCGCCTAAGGTTGAGGATGCAGTCTATGAGCAGTAAAAGACTCGGTTTTTTTACACGGTTACTGGATCAAGGCAGTGCGCAGCAGCGCTATCGGCTCGCGACCGAACAAATCGTGCATGCCGAACGGGCCGGGTTTGATAGCGCCTGGGTGGCACAACACCATTTTCATGAGGATGAGGGGGGCTTGCCTTCCCCGTTGGTATTTCTGGCGCAGGTGGCGGCGCGTACCCGCGATATTCGGCTGGGAACGGGGGTGATCACGCTGCCGATGGAGTCCGCCATTCGAGTGGCAGAGGACACCGCGGTGCTGGATCTCCTGTCCGACGGCAGGCTGGAAGTTGGCATCGCGGCTGGCGGTACGCCTTCTTCGTTCAGTGCCTTTGGTTTCGATGCCACGCAGCGCCACGCGGTATTTGCGGATAATTTCAACACGCTACTGCGCGCCTGGCGAGGAGAGGACTTGGGGGGCGGGGACAACCGCCTGTATCCGGCTGCACCGCAGTTGGCGGAACGGGTCTGGCAGGCCACGTTTTCGGTGGAGGGGGGCGAACGCGCCGGACGGGCCGGTGACGGTCTGATGCTATCGCGCACGCAACCGCGCCCGGCGGATACCCCCGACCTGCCGTTAGACGAATTGCAGAACCCGATTATTGACGCCTATCTGGCAGCGTTACCGGCGGGCATCGCGCCGCGCATCATGGGATCGCGCACCGCATTGGTCACTGACAATGGCCAGCTGGCGCGCGATCTGGCCGCGCAGGGGCTGGGCCGTGGGCTTGAACGCCTGCGTGCCAGCGGCCATCGACCGTCCGATGAGTCGTTTGATGGGCTGATCCGTGCCTTTGACGTGCATCTTGGCAGTCCGGATCAGGTCATTGCTTCGTTGCAGAAAGACAGCGCGCTGGCGCGGGTGACGGACCTGGCGTTTCAGGTACATTCCATCGATCCGCCGCACGCCCATATTTTGCGCTCGATTGAACTGATCGCTCGCCATGTCGCCCCTGAACTGGGTTGGCAACGCCGCACACCCGCGACGGTCTCCTATGAACATCACGCTGAGGAAAAGGTATGACTGCAACATGGAACAACGACGATCTGCTGGCCGTGTTGGCAGAGATTACGCCTGGTTCTGCGCTGGCACAGGCAAGAGCAACACGGCAGGCGGCAACAGACGCGATTCAGGCCAGTTACCTGGCGCTGTTTTTCCCCGCAGACGCGGGGGGCTTTTCCGTAGCGCAGCGGTTGCACATCGCGCAGCGTATCAGCGAATGGCATGCAGACAAGCGACTCTCCGCGCATTATGCGGCGTTGCTGCAACAACGGGATGGTGCAGAGGAGGGGCCGTATTTGCAGGCCGCCCTGGATCATGCCGAGCGGCTGGCGTTTAAACCCGCCAGCGCCGACGCGCAGCATCTGCAGGGGCTACAACAGGCGGGTTGGACGCTGGACGCTATCGTCACCCTGTCGCAACTGATCGCGTTCGTCAGCTTCCAAAGCCGGCTGCTGACGGGGTATAGGTTGCTTGGCGGTAAGCCGGTAGAAGAGGACAGTGTGGGTGCGCCAGTCAGAGCAGGCCGTTGGCGCACCGAATCGGCCACGCTGAGTGGTCGCCATGCGCCGCCAGCGTTTACTCGGCAGGAACTGGGGTGGGAGCCTTGGATCGCCGCTAAACCACTGGCAGAATTTGACGCATCAGGCCAGGCGCTGTTGACGCGCTTTGGGCATAGCGATTCAGAATATTTCCGTCTGTTGGCCCGCAATCATCCGGTGTTGGAACAGCGGACGCTGGCGGACCGCGCGATTTTCTACACCTCGGGCGGGCTGGAGCGTAAAGATCGTGAACTCGCGGCGACGGTTGCGAGCAAGGTCAATGGCTGTATCTATTGCGCGTCGGTACATGCTCGCAAGGCAGCGCAATTGTCTAAGCAGACGGATGAGGTGCAGCGTTTGCTGGACATCGCTCCGGGAGAGGTATTGAGTGAAGGGCAAGGGGCGTCGTGGCGCGTGCAAATAGACTTTGCCGCGGCGTTGTCCGCCACGCCGCCACAGGCTAATGCCGTTCATCTGGCGCAACTGCGCGGGCTGGGGTTGGATGAGGTGTCCTTGCTGGATCTGGTGCAGTCAACGGCCTTCTTTGCCTGGGCGAATCGGCTGATGCTGACCCTTGGAGAACCCTTCGACGATCGGTAAAGCAAGTGCAAAACTCACGTTGAAATAACCGGGGATACGTTATTCGCCCCGGTATAATTAAAATAATAATTACCGTTCCCTACAGATTATTAACCTGATTAACAAATGCACACATCTCTTGTCATTATCATGACGAATAATTCAAATTGAAAAAATTGCTCCATCCCCCTCAATGCTTAGATACTCAGCCCATCAGTGAATTTAATTCAAAAATAGACAGTTAATGTTGGCTGGACGCATTTTCGATGGGATAGGGCGCGATGGGAAGTTTTTTTAAGCAGGTATATCGTTATTCTCATGCACGGCCTTATCGGCATAATGAAAACCTCTGGCCGTACGTGAAAATTGAGCGTGCAGAGAGCGGAGAAATTGCGGTATTAGCGTATAAAAGACAGACAGTGCCCATAGCGACGTTGTCAGCATTGAAAGACAGTTGTCAGGGGCCGGTATTGCTCACCGCAACAGGGCCTTCGGTAAAAAAGATGTGCTTTAGCAACATCCCGGATATGCCGGCGATCGGCGTCAATGGTGCCTATTCCTTAAGCAAACAGGTCAGCTTCCGCTTTTACGTTATTGTCGATATGGGCTTTATCGATCGGCGGCCGGATATTATCCAGGATATTATCACTGAGCCTGACTTAATCCTGTTTACGACGGTACACGGCGTGGCGAAAATAATCGACCGGTTCACATTGACCGGGGTGAAGTGCCGGTTTGCCGTGGTTGAGGATGCAGCCTTCAAAATTTATAACCCGAAAATCAATCCGTTGGCGCTGTGGGAACATTATCGCCACGATCCGAGCGTTGATTTCTCGCCTGCATGTAAATCCATCGCATTTAGCCATGACATTCGGCATGGCATTTTCGATGCCGGGACCGTGGTGTATTGGGCCTTTCAGATAATTGCCTTTTTGGGCTTTAAACAGCTCTTTATTGCAGGGCTGGATATGAACAATTTCCATTTGCCACGCTTTTATGAAACCCCCGAAAACCAATTGCCAACCTTTTTACCAGAGAAGGTTGATGATTTGATTATCCCGGCTTTTAGCCATGCCGGAGAAAGCATGAAAATAAAAAATATTGTTATAAGAAATTTTTCTTTGAGCAGTGCCATTGACACAAGTATTTTTGAAAAGGTTGATTGCAATGATTTTTTCAAGAAGAACTGATGTCACGGCATTGATCTCTGTTTACGCTTTTCTGGCCTTCTCTTTTTTCAGCGCTATTTTCTGCGGTTTTACCCGGGTTAATAATTTATTCCATATCGCGGCATTTTTCTTCCTGTTTAGGCTGTGCACCAGGACAGCGTTTCGGCAAGCCTGGCATAAAAGACGATCGGCCGTCGTGGGGTTCGTGTTGGCCGCATGTTTTCTCACCTATTACTCGGCCAGCAATC
The DNA here is from genome assembly GCF_058190535.1 of Serratia sp. CoH_134_PS_4. Taxonomy (NCBI): domain Bacteria; kingdom Pseudomonadati; phylum Pseudomonadota; class Gammaproteobacteria; order Enterobacterales; family Yersiniaceae; genus Serratia; species Serratia sp. CoH_134_PS_4. The sequence continues at coordinate 32,509 of NZ_JBXWKI010000013.1, read as the reverse complement.
TCTGGGGGGGCACACCGGGTAATATGGTCTCCACCTTGACGCACAGCGTTTATATTCTGATTTATCTTGCTCTGTTGGTCACCGTGTTGGAGAGCCCTCACCGTACTCTTTTGCTGTGCTGCGTGATTGCTGGCATCACTGTGCTATGTCTTTACCTGACCTGGGTTGATTACCGGGTAATTTATGCCCTAAGAGAAACGTCAGACGCCAATCCCGGCCCGCGCAATGTGATAGACCTTGCTGGTTATGCCGCGTTGGGGATTATTTTAAGCCTAGTGGTATTTCGTGATACCCAACAAAAAAAGGTGCTGCTGTCGATCCCGGTGCTCTTTGCTTTTATGGTCTTAACGCAAAGTCGTGGGCCTTTAATCGCACTATTGTCCTCGCTGGCATTAACCACATCCTACCTGGCGCTGAATAAAAAAACGGCTGTTTCCATTGTGGCGGTGCTGATACTTGCCATTGGCGCGGTTGTGTTTTCACCGATTGGCGAGTTGCTGATTACGCGTTTTGGTGAATTGTATCAGCAGAGTTTTGTACGGATGAGTATTTGGCGACACAGCGGGTTGCTGATAGCGCAGGCGCCCTTTTTTGGCTATGGGTTTGATAAAGAACTGACCTTCACCAATTACACCGGCGAGTTTATTCATACCACACATAGCCTGTACCTGGGGGCATTACTCAAGGGTGGGTTAGTCGGGTTTGGCTTGTTTGCAGGATTATTGGTGTTTGGTGCGGGGCTTGCTGTCCGTCATCTCAACGCCGGGCGACGCCTGGAGGCCACATTGTATTTCTTCATGCTGATTTTCTATTGCTCACAGGGCATGTTTGTCATCGCCAATCCGGCCGAGTTTTGGTACCTGTTTTGGTTCCCGCTGGCCACGGTGTTTGCCCAGCCTGTTCCACCGGACAACCGATCAACCGAGTTGTAACGCGTTCGTCACTTTGTCAAAGACCTGCTGCTCTGTGATGATGCTAAGCGGCTGGCGGCGTTGGGCGGCACTGAGCTGTACCCTATCTGTAGGGACGTACATGACCTGGTGCAACGCGCTATTTTGATAGGGGCCGGTATGCTGCGGATTGGCCGTGACAAACAGGCTGACGGTGGGGGTTTTGAGGGCAATGGCCAGATGCAAGGGGCCGGTATCGCCGGTGACCAGAACTTGCAGGTTTGACATCACCCCCAGCAGCTGCGGCAGGGTCGTTTTACCCATATGGCTGACCACGCGTTGTTGCTCTGAGGCGGTCAGGCCGGCCATAAATGCCTTTTCGATAGCGAGCTCTTTCGGGGTGCCAATTAACTCAATCTGGTTGTGTGGCGAGTGCGCCAACAGCAGCTTTGCCAGTTGGGTAAAGCGTTCGACGGGCCAGCAGCGCGACGTCTCGGAAGCCCCCATTTGGAAACCAATCAGGGTGTTACCGGCGGTTTTATTCACCGCTGGAAACTCAACGGGGATAAACATCTCGGTATTGTCTGTACGGCAACCCAATTGCGCCACCAGATCCAACTTGCGCTGAATTAAATGCTCGCCAGTGCTACGGCTGACTCCGGTCAACCAAGGTTCCATGCCGGTGGCTTTGTTGCCGTAAGCGTCTTTGAAGACATATTGGCAACCGGCAGTAATGGCGGCAATGACATCGTAAGGCGATTTGGAGTGGAGGATGATCGCCAGTTCAGGCTTATGTTTGCGCAGTTGGTGAATAATACTGAGGATGTCTTTTGCTTTATGATCCCAATAAATAACATCATCAAAGTATTGGCTTGTCGCGACCAGCTGTTTGTTTTTATGGCTTGAAATAAGGGTGAGGCGTGCCGCCGGGTAACGTTCACGCACTGCGCGAATAGCGGGCGTATTAAACATGAGATCGCCAAGTGCGGTGGTAGAGAAAATAACAATGCGATTAAACGTCAGGTCAGGATGAAAACCGGCTTTATCTTTAAGGTTGCCGCCAAACCGGGTGTAGACCTGCAAAAAGGCGTTGGCCGCCGTTATTTTCCATTGTTTTGACATCTTATTTCACTTTGAGTTGATTGGCGTACCGGCCTGACGGGCACATCATATGATGTTTATCCTGACGGGCCAATGGGCGGCAATATATTGCTACATATACTTGCGCAACCTTAATAAAGGGGCAGCGGGCTGCCCCTTTACCGCATCAACGTTGCCAAACTTGTGGGCCGGAAACGACACCCGCCCTGGAGGGCATGCCTGGATGGGCTGCAACAGGAACTCCTGCGCTGCGCGATAGCACAAAATAAAAGTTTTGCTGGCGTGAGTCGTGGGAATATCAGATAACGTTGCTATTCCCTACCCATGAGAGAGATGTCCATGAGCCAGCCAAGAATTTCCGATCACCCGATTGATGCGCAGTTTATTGAACGCTGGTCGCCGCGCGCGCTGGCGAATGATCCTATCGACGATGCAACCCTGCTGAGCTTCTTTGAAGCGGCGCGCTGGTCGCCTTCAGCGTATAACGTTCAGCCATGGCGCTTTGCCTACAGCAAGCACGGTTCGGCCAGTTGGGACACCTACCTGGATTTCCTGGTTGAATTCAACCGCGGTTGGGCGCAACACGCTTCAGCGCTGGTGGTGATCATCTCCAAAACCACCAGTCTGAACGGTGAAAAAGAAGTGAGCAACCCAAGCCACGCCTTCGATGCCGGTGCCGCATGGGCCAATCTGGCGCTACAGGCGCATTTGAAAGGCTGGTTGACCCACTGCATGGGGGGCATCCATCACGATAAAATCAAGGCTGCGCTTAATCTGCCGGACAACTATCAGGTGCATGGCATCGTGGCTATCGGTAAAGCGGGGGACAAATCCCGTCTGCCTGAGTTTCTGCAGCAAAAAGAGATCCCTTCAGGGCGCTTGCCACTCGAGCAGACCGTGGTGGAAGGGCTGAACTTTACCCTGTAAACATTCTGTCAGAAACTCATCGGCCCGCAAGATCGCCTTCTGCGGGCTTTTTTATGCCGTAAGATGATGAGTAGAACTTTGTGAGTATGTTCATGGCCACAATCATCGTTATATAATATTTTATATAGCGAAAGTGAATAGAAAAGGGAGGGGCCATGAACAATCACTTCGGCAAGGGGCTGATGGCCGGTTTGAAAGCGCAAGACGCCAGCCCACCTGGCCAACTATCCCGGTTCTGCTGTGACTACAAACGGGGTTTCGTGTTGGGATATGCCCACCATTTGGCAGAAAGCTTGGGGGACGAAAATCAGGCGGCGTTCGAGGCCGGGTTACTTTGCCGGGCCTACGATCTCAACGGGGAACTGATGAGCGAGTTCTTCTCGGGCGGTGCCAATCGCCTGGCCGAAAAGTTTTTCTGCGCAGGGTATAACCGGGATCCGCAAAGCTAAGCGCAACACGCCTAAGGCCTGGCGGGCTCAGGCCTTGTTCATCACCACCACCAGGTAAATGCAGGTTTCAGCGCTCTCATTTTTGAACACACAGTCGGTGGGCGGGCCAAGTTCAAGGCAATCACCTTCAGCCATCTCATGGCGAATTTCACCTTCCTGAAACACCAACGAACCTGACAACACCCAAAGCAATTGCCGCATAAACGCGTAGGCCGAGGCCGGCATGGGGATCTCTGCGCCCGCAGGCAGTTCGATGCGTACCAGATCGAGCGGCATATCAGACTGTGGCGACACGTGGCGACGGATGTAGCCGCTGTCGGGATCGACCCAAATCGGCTGGTCCTGCTGGCGCATCATCCGGCCTTCCTGCGTTTCCGCCCGGGCAATCAATTTGGACATGCTCAAACCGAACGCGCCGGAAAGCCGCCCCAGCAACATCGCGGTAGGGCTGCTGTCTCCGCGTTCAATTTTGTGCACCATGGCGCGCGAAACGCCGGCCCTCTCGGCCAGATCGGACAGCGACCAATGGCGTGCTTCACGTTCGATGCGGATCCGCGCACCGATGCGTTGATTTAGGTTGTCTAATTTATTATTCATATCGTAGTATGATAGTGGACGGTCAACCAAGAGGTCAACATGCTTATACGTAACGCGACTATAACCGATAGTGCAGGCATTGCCGCTATCTATAACGACGCCGTGCTCAATACCACGGCAATCTGGAACGAATGCAGCGTCGACGCGGCGAACCGTGAGGCATGGATGGCGGAACGGCAGGCCGCGGGCTATCCGGTGTTGGTCGCGATTAATGAGGCGGGCGAGGTGATGGGTTATGCCTCATTCGGCGACTGGCGGGCTTGGGACGGTTACCGCCACACTGTCGAGCACTCGGTTTATGTCCGCAAAGATTGCCGTGGCGGCGGAGTAGGCAAAACGTTGTTGATCGCACTGATTGAGCATGCGCGGGTGATTGGCAAGCATGTCATGGTGGCGGGTATTGAATCCGGTAACCAGGCGTCCGTCCAGTTGCACCTCAATCTGGGCTTCGAGATGGTCGGACGGATGAGCGAAGTCGGCGCCAAGTTCGGCAAATGGCTGGATTTGACCTTCTTACAGTTAAAGCTCGATGACAGCAACGCGCCGCCGGCCCGCTAATCGCGCCGTAAATCCAGGATCGCTATGAATATCATGCTATTGCTGCTGGTGGCTGCCGGGATCAGTTTGGTTATCCAGAACCTGTTAATGGTGCGCATTACTGAAAGCGTGTCGACGGTGTTGATTACGCTGGTCATCAACTCTAGCGTCGGCCTGTTGCTATTGATGGGGCTATTGTTCGCCAAAAATGGCGTGAGCGCGTTAGCGGAGGTGACCGGCGCGCTCAGGGTTTGGATGCTGTTGCCCGGTTTACTGGGATCATTTTTTGTTTTCTCCGGCATCCTGGGCTACCAGAAGCTGGGGGCGGCGACCACCATTGCCGTATTGGTTGCCAGCCAACTGGTCGCAGGGTTGATGGTGGATATCTACAAAGCCGGGCCTGCCGCACTGCGCGAAAACGTGCCAGCGCTTTTGGGCGGCGTGTTGTTGGTCATTGGCGCTTTTCTGGTGGCGAGACGAAGTTTTTGAACGTGGCAAGGCCCGCCCGGTTTTCCGAACGGGCCAGCCGAAAAGGGGCTAATAGGTGAAAGCGGCCCGGTGTTTGCGGATAAATTCAGGCCAACGAACCGGTTCTCTGCCGGCTATCGCCGGGAAGTTGTCGAAAGTCTCTTCGACACCGGGAATATCGCGTTCGGCAATGCGCCGCAGGTTGTCGCCCACGCAGTTCATATAGGCCATTTCGGCACCGGACTGCCGCATATTTTCCAGGAAAATCCGGGGGTCAAGCGCTTCATAGCGGAACGGCTGGCCAAGTATTTCGGTCATCATGGCCGCGATCTCGCCATAAGACTTGGCGTCATAACCCAGACGATAGGTTTTACCCGCGTGCTCTTCAGGGTGCAGCAGTGAACAGGCCGCTGCCCGCGCAACGTCCTCACCATCCACCCAACTGAAGGGGGCATCGCCGGTGTATTGCTGAATGATGCCGTTGACGACGGCCGGAACGCCGCCGTAGCCGATCACATTTTGCATAAAGCACTCCGGCCGCAAATGCGTAAAGGAGAAACCCAAAGCTTCAATATAGCGTTCGATCAGCTGATGCCAGGCCCAGTGTGCAATCGTGGTGTCGTCACGACCGCAGGCGCCCAGGTGCACAATATGCTGTACGCCGGCTTGTTTTGCCTTATCGAGAAACACTTTGCTCTGACGCAACATATCGACGGTGTAGCCGGTTGCCAGAAAGACACGGTCAATGTTTTGCAGCGCGGGCGCCAGCGTGTCTTCTTTATCAAAATCCATAATGACAGTGCGAATGTTTTGCGCCTCAAAAGGCGCCGCTTTTTGCGGGGAGCGCACGGCAGCGATCGGCGTGATGGAAGGATCCTCCTGGAGAAAGCGCAGAGTATCCCCCCCTATCTGGCCGGTGGCACCGGTAATCAGCACCCTGGGTTTCGTTATGCTCATGAGTAAACTCCTTTTGTGTGTGACTGAATAAGGCATGGGCCTCATGCCTGGCGATAGAGAGGAGTTTACTGAGAAAAATATTCCTATTTAGGCTATAAATTACCAAGTTTATGGAATTAAATTCATTAATGTGGCGGGTTATGTATTCTTCAGAAAGACTGAAAGGTATCGACTTATTTGTCTGCGTGGCGGATATGGGCAGCTTTACTGCTGCGGCTGAACGCATGAATTTAACCACCTCGGCCATCAGTAAAGGTATTGCACGTTTAGAAGCGCGGTTGCAGGTTCGTCTATTTCATCGCACGACGCGGCGATTGTCACTGACCGATGCCGGGGTGAGGTTTTATCGCACCTGTACCGGTGTGCTTGGCGAACTGGAAGAGGCGGAGCTTTCAATGCAGGCCGAAAGCACCCAACCACAGGGAAAGGTGCGTATTGATCTGCCAGCTTCCTACGGCCGTCTGCATGCGTTGCCGGTGATCCTTAAACTGATCGAGGATCACCCATTGTTAATGCCGCATATTTCTTTTTCCGATCGCTTTGTTGATCCTGTAAGAGAAGGCATCGACATTATCGTGCGTATTGGTGGCGCGGATATTTGGCCAAATACCTTGGAGCATTGCTATCTGGGCGCCCAACGGCATATTTTCTGCGCTTCGCCAGCCTATTTGAAAAAGCGTGGCGCGCCGGCAACCGCACAGGATTTAGAGAATCACAGCTGCGTGGTTTACGGTGAGGGAAACGGTCTGCCCACGCCTTGGCATTTTGCCGGCGTACACCCCAATAGCAGCGAGAAAAAGGTGTTGCCCGGGCGGGTGGCAATCGGCGATGCGGAAGGCCAGCTTACCGCAGTATTGGCCGGGCACGGTATTGCACAATTGCCCACCTGGCTGGTGAAGCGACAGCGTGAAGAGGGCACTTTGGTTGAAGTGTTGCCCCATTTGGCAACCGATGGGCTACCGATTAATTTGGCCTGGCTCAAAAGCCGTCAGGCATTACCTAAAGTCCGTGCTTTGTTGACGATCCTGACCGAGAATTTGGGCCCGTCAGGCAGTCAGTTGAGCCCAGTTTGACGCCGAGCAACCTTTCATTAAGCCCTTAGGAGAAGGATCAGGAGACGGTGAGTTTTTTTACTTCCCTGAATCCTATTTTATTCCTTAATTTTTACGGTACTTATCGTACATTCAAGTCGCTTGGTCAATTTCATAGCAACTGAATCTAACGGTGAGGAAGCTAAGTGGTGAAGCATGTCTCGGGAATAAAGACGAAAAGGCGGAGTGTGACGCAGACTGATGCAACGAACACTAACGATTGCGGGTGGAAAAGCGAAAGCCCACTCAGGTTTTCCTGAGTGGGCTCAAAGGGGAGTCTCTGGACGTAAACGCCGGGTGACGTTATTTCGCCGAAAGCTCTCTCCGGATGATTTCTGCTCCTGCGCTTAAGGCATTGAGTTTGCCCGTGGCGACCTGACGAGATAAGGGAGCCATGCCGCAGTTAGTAGAAGGATAAAGCTTGTCGGCATCTACAAACTGGAGTGCTTTGCGCAATGTATTGGCGACTTCTTCCGGTGTTTCTATGGTATTGGTTGCCACGTCAATGGCCCCAACCATCACCTTTTTACCGCGAATCAGTTCAAGCAGGTCCATTGGGACATGCGAGTTATGACATTCCAGCGAGATGATATCGATGTTAGATGTCTGCAGTTTGGGGAACGCCTCTTCATATTGCCGCCACTCTGTGCCCAGCGTCTTTTTCCAATCGGTATTGGCCTTGATGCCATATCCATAGCAGATATGTACGGCTGTTTCACATTTAAGTCCCTCAATGGCCCTTTCTAATGCGGCGATCCCCCAATCGTTCACCTCATCAAAAAATACATTAAAGGCCGGCTCATCAAACTGGATAATATCGACGCCGGCAGCTTCTAATTCTTTTGCTTCTTGATTGAGAATTTTTGCAAATTCCCAGGCGAGTTTTTCGCGGCTTTTATAGTGGTTGTCATAAAGCGTATCTATCATCGTCATAGGGCCGGGCAGGGCCCATTTAATCGGCTGCTTGGTGAGCTGACGTAAAAACTTGGCATCTTCGACAAAAACAGGTTTTTGACGAGCCACCGCCCCCACGACAGTCGGTACACTTGCATCGTAGCGATTACGAATTTTAACGACCTGACGCTTTTCAAAATCAACGCCGCTGAGGTGTTCAATAAACGTCGTGACAAAGTGTTGGCGCGTTTGCTCGCCGTCACTGACAATGTCGATGCCTGCACGCAGTTGATCTTCCAGAGATAAACGCAGAGCATCTTGTTTCCCCTCAACTAACTCTTCATTTTGCAACTTCCAGGGGGACCAAAGTGTCTCTGGTTGCGCAAGCCAGGAAGGTTTAGGCAAACTGCCAGCCGTTGACGTGGGGAGTAATATTTTCATAGTAGATGACCTTTTATTTTCTGTTAATCAAAGCGCGCAGTTAGCGGACCATTGTTCAAGAATATTTTTGTAGGGTTTGATAAAGTGCTCTTCAGTAAATTTTCCCTGCTCAATAGCTAACTGGCTGCGTTCTTCCCGGTCATAAACAATTTTTGTTAATGAATGATCCTGGTGGTTCAGGCTGGGTTGATAATATTGCCCTGCCGCAGAATTACTATTGTAAATCTCAGGTCGGTAAATTTTTTGGAAAGTCTCCATCGTACTGATAGTGCTGATAAGCTCAATATCAGTGTAATCACTCAATAAATCACCAGAGAAATAGAAGGCCAAAGGTGCAACGCTATTTTTAGGCATGAAATAACGAACCTGCAACCCCATTTTGTTGAAATATTTTTCAGTTAAAGATGAATCATTCTGCTGGTATTCGATACCTAATACAGGATGCTGGTTCCCCGTCTGGTAGTAGGTGTCTTTACTTGAGACACTTAAACATATCACAGGCGATTTTTTAAAGTTCTCTTTGTACTCATGTGAGTTAACGAAGTATTTAAATATGTTCCCGTGCAAGCTACCAAAATCATCTGGGATGCTAAAGTGGGGTTGGTTATTATTGTGTTCTAACAGCAATACGCTGAAGTCATAATCCCGCACGTAAGAAGAGAAATTGTTCCCCACAATGCCTTCAATGCGTTCGTTATTTTTCTTGTCAATAACATTTGTTTTCAATATTTCAATCACAGGGAAGGTATTGCCATTGCCTGCAATATTCATCTCAACAGAAATGATTTCAAGTTCGACTGAGTAGCGGTCCCCTTTAGGGTTATCCCAATGCGCTAATGTATTGAAGCGATTATTGATCATCACCAAGGTGTTGCGTAAATTCTCTTGGCGATTTTTCCCTCTGGCCAAGTTAGCAAAGTTGGTCGTAATGCGCGTACCTTCTGAAGGGTTATAGTTCTCATCAAAAGGAGTGCTCTTAATCGTAAATGTGAAGTCTTTATTCATCCTAATCTTGCACCCTGGTTCTGACATGAAAAATGAATTTATTTCTTGATTAGCCCGAGGTTACCGGCTTTCTCATTCATCAGTCTTTATGTTGTCAATACGTTAATATTGTATAATTTATGCCAGAGCCATGAGATGAGTGAAAGCGAGTTAATTTCATTACGACATGAGTCATATTCATGATCTGGGGGATGGGTGGGGCTGACACCCTCGCAGAAGCCCCTGGCCTGAAAGAGGCCGCGTGGGGAGCGGTGGCATGTGCGTGCGCAGCCATGCGCAAAAGCACACTCTTTGCATTATCACCCCAGGTCAGCGGATTCCCGTGAAACGCGTCCCGATAGCGCCTCTCGACGATGGCACTCCGACTGGGATCGCCCTTGCCAGCAACTTTACTATATGTAACTAAATTACAAAGGTTTTTCTGTCAGGGCAACGAGAATGACCACCCAGAGTGGTGGGTAGCATAAGCCCGGTTTGCCGAGCCTCAGTACGGGCGATCGTAACTAGGCTATATCGTGTAAAAGACGTGTGCGGCACACGTCCAGAATCTCATCAGCCAGAGCTGAATTATCCGGGCAGGCGCGGGAGAGCACCAGAGCGCCAACCAGATGCGCAATGGTATTAATCAGGTCAGCGCGCGTTTCATTTTCACTGCTTAAAACTGCCAGCTGGCGTTCAATCCCTGCCGCAAACATCTCCCTGATTGGCTCAGACTGACGGGCCGTATCAGTACCAAGTGCCGACATCACGCAGCCACTTCCCATCTCATCTCGGTGGCGGCGGGAGAGGTAGTATTCAACAAATTTTTCCCGATCGACGCCTGCTGTGTTTTCTGCGGAGCGTGTAAAACCGCAGTTCATCGCCTCTGCCATCAGATCAGCCTTAGAACCAAAGTGCTTGTAGAATCCGCCGTGGGTTAACCCCGCCGCTGACATCAGTTCCGCCACGCCCACGCCGTCAAAACCACGTTCACGAAAAAGTTCTGATGCGGTTTCAACAATACGCGTCCGGTTTTCTCGAACCTGCTCTTTCGTCACTTTCATGCTTTTTCGCCCTCCAAAAATAGGGGGTAATTATACATTGATGATGACCATAATCAAACCGGTTGACATTATAGATTATGATCATCATCATTAAATCCATCCCTTAACTCACGGTCGCCCCTTTATCGTCAGTCCGGATCGGGTCGAAAGGCTGAAAACGGGCGCACCGCTGGCGCAGAGGGATACACCAATTAGCCCTCGCTTACCGGGGACAACAGGCAGTCACGGTTCTGCATCGCAGGGTGCGGATTTTGTTAACTCATTAATAAAGAAGATCAACATGACTAAAGCTTCAGTTCTCATCACAGGCGCATCCACGGGTATTGGTGCTGTTTACGCTGAGCGATTCGCACGACGGGGACACGACCTTGTGTTGGTCGCCCGTGACAAAACGAGGTTAGAGGCGCTTGCCGACCGCCTGCGGCAGGAAACGGGCATTTCGGTCGATGTTCTGCCTGCCGATCTCACCCAGGCGGCGGATTTAGCGACGGTTGAAGCCCGCCTGCGTGAAGACACGCAAATTGGCATTCTTATCAATAACGCGGGAATTGCGCAGTCTGGCAGTTTTACAGAGCAGACGCCTGAATCGATAGAAAGCCTTATCGCGCTCAACGTCACCGCCCTGACGAGACTTGCCAGCGCTGTCGCACCACGTCTGGTAAAAGCCGGGGAAGGTTCGATCGTCAATATCAGTTCCATCGTCGGCCTCGCCCCGGAATTTGCAATGACGGTTTACGGTGCGACCAAAGCCTTTGTCCTTTTTCTGTCTCAGGGAATGAATCAGGAGCTGTCGGGCAAGGGCATATATATCCAGGCGGTGCTCCCTGCCGGTACTTACACGGAAATTTGGGATCGTGCGGGTATCGACATCAGTAATTCATCAAAATTTATGGAGGTGGGTGAGTTAGTGGACGCAGCGCTGGTGGGCTTTGATCGCCGTGAACGCGTCACCATTCCGCCGTTACACAACGCGGCACGTTGGGACACGCTCGATGCTTCGCGTCAGGCGCTGCTTTCCGACATCAAACAAGATGAAGCCGCTGAACGATATAAAGCGCGGTAGTCAATGGGGGGCGCTGTGCAGAACGGTCTTCCTGCTGTTCTGCACGGCGGTAAATCCGGCATCAATACAAACTTCCTTGGCAACGTTAATCGAGCTGTTCCTGGGTGCCGCATTTTTATTCAGCAATAGGGCCCCTATGAAAAATGTTACTGACACACCACAGGGTAAATAACAAATGAAGACCAGGAAGATGAAAGCCTTTACGTTTAAACGCTATGGTAAATCCCCTGAACTGGGATTCGATGACGTGGATTATCCTTCTCCTGGTGCCGATGACATCCTGGTGAAGGTATACGCCGTTGGCCTGAACCCGATTGACAATATGATCCCAACCGGGATGTTTAAGCCGGTATTGCATTTTAAGCTTCCTGCGACGCTGGGCAGCGATTTGGCCGGGGTCGTCGTTGCCGTGGGGAGTCGTGTGACCCGTTTTATTCCGGGTGACGAAATTTTTGCCAGTATTTTCGATACAGAAACGGGTTCCCTTGCCGAATTTGCCCTGGTCCCTGAAAGCGCTGCGGCCAGGAAACCCGCAAACCTGGATTTCGTGCAGGCGGCTTCGTTCCCTATGGTGAGCCTCACGTCCTGGCAGGCGCTCACAGAACGAGCCAAGCTGCGGCCAGGCCATAAGGTGTTCATTCCCGCAGGCTCCGGAGGTATTGGCAGTTTTGCCATCCAGTTGGCGAAGCACCTTGGCGCAAGCGTGGGAACGACAACAAGTACAGATAATGTCGACTGGGTAAGCCGTCTTGGGGCAGGCGAGGTGATTGATTATAAAAAGCTGGAATTTGAAAACGAACTCAGTGGCTATGATATTGCTCTGGGTACCCTCAGAGGCGATGCGATCGAAAAATCCACCCAAATTCTTAAGCCTGGTGGAAAAATTGTTTCCCTCATCGGGCCGTTAGATGCTGCTTTCGCACGGGACAGGCACTTAAACGTCTTCCTGCGCTTTGTGTTTGCCCTGATGAGCCATAAAATCATGCGTCTCTCAAAAAAGCGCGGGTTGACCTACTCATTTCTCTTCGTGCGTCCCGATGGTGACCAACTTACCCAAATCGCCAAAATTATAGAAGCGGAACAAATCAGGCCCGTGATCGACAAGGTATTCCCTTTTGCAGAAGCGGAAGAAGCTCTTGCCTACCTTGCTCAGGGGCATGCGAAGGGAAAAGTGGTTGTTAAGGTGCAGGAGTCATAACACGTAAATCTGAATCTGTTTAAAGAAAAGAGATAGGATCAATCTGCACTAATTTGACGGTATATCAGGGCTATTAAGATAGTTAAATGATGGCCTGAATACATGTCTGCTTAGCAGCCCCAAAATCCCAAAGCAAAACGCCCGCTTAAGTTTCCTTAAGCGGGCGTCTCTAATATGGCTCCTCTGACTGGACTCGAACCAGTGACATACGGATTAACAGTCCGCCGTTCTACCGACTGAACTACAGAGGAATCGTGTGAACGGGGCGAATAATAGCGGGGTGGCTCGGGCTTGTAAAGCCTGAAAACGCCTTGCCGTTTCGTTTGCTGCAAGATTATTCAACTTGCTGCTTTTTATCGCTTTTATTGATGCACGGCTGTGCGATGATCCAGGGATGCCCCTTTGGCACCCCTGTTATGCCTTATATTGGTGCACAGGGTTGTTTCCCTCCTCCGTGTCATTTGGAGTTTTTATCGACGGCAACATCATTTTTTCTTATTTTTCCGTCGATTAGTTCATGCATCCTCTTATTGTGTCGGTCTGGCCCGGATTTTGCTGCAGCTCTTCTCATTCGCAGTTAAGGGGTATGACGGAGGCAATATGAATTTCAGACGTCTGAAGTATTTCGTGAAAATCGTCGATATCGGCAGCCTGACTCAGGCGGCAGAGGTGCTGCATATTGCTCAGCCAGCGCTCAGCCAACAATTGGCCACGTTGGAAGGGGAGCTGAAACAGCAACTGCTGATCCGCACCAAACGTGGCGTGATGCCGACCGAAGCCGGCAACATTCTTTATGCGCATGCCCAGACCATTTTGCGTCAGTGCGAACAGGCGCAAAGTGCGGTCAACAGTGCCGGGCAGGCCATGAGCGGTCATGTTTCCGTTGGGTTGGCACCGGGTAGCTTGGCGTCTCAACTGGCGCTGCCGTTGCTACAGGCGGTACGCGATCAGCACCCGGGTATTTTGCTCAGCCTGAACGAGAATATCGGTTCGACGTTGGCCGGGCAGGTCGCCAACCAGAATCTGGATATGGCGGTCATTTACGGCACTAAAATGCCCGCGGGCCTGCAGGCCACGGCATTGATACGGGAAGATCTCTATCTGGTGGCGACGCGGGCGGTCCCTAATCCCGGTAACAGTGTTGATCTGCTGGACGTCGCACGACTGAATTTGTTCCTGCCACGCGAGGGGGATGTGGTGCGAAGCCAGGTGGATGAAGCCATGGCGGTGCGCAAGCTGGCTGCCAACGTGATTGGTGAAATTGAATCCTCCGATACCCTGAGCGCGGCTATCGCCAGCGGTCTCGGTGCCACCATTTTGCCGGAGTCGGTGGCGCGCGCAATGATTGGCCCCGCGAAGGCGTGGATGGCACGCATCAATGCCGCCTCGCTAAACGTACCCTTGTCGTTGTGTATTTCCGGCCAGCAGTCGCTGTCGGCGCCCGCGTTAGTGGTGAAGGATATTTTATTGTCAATCGCCGCCAGCCGCAGTCAGGAAAAACGCGTGCTGGCGTTGGTGCAGTAAATCAGGACAGGCCCCGATGGTGAGCGTGCCGGGTCAGGTGCGGTTTTCACCGCCCCTGACATTGTCGCCAACTAGCTGAGTTGATAATGGCTGTCCGGCCGTGCCGCTGGCGGTAAATCGGTCTCGTCGTTCATCTCGCGCAGGTTGATCTCAATGGCGTTGCACATGGCATTAAGTGGCAGATCGTTGGCGGCGGTGCCGAACGGATCTTCCAGTTCTTCTGCCAGGGAATCGAGTGAGATGAAGGTATAGGAAATGAATACCGACACCAATGGCGTCATGTAATGCAGATCCGGTACCAGTGCGAAAGGCAACAGCGTACAGAACAGGTACACCGTCCGGTGAACGATCAGGCTGTAGGCGAAGGGGATCGGCGTATTGGCAATGCGTTCACAACCACCGAGGATCTCGGACAGTCGATTGAGGTTCTGATCGATACTGTGAAACAGCACGTCAGACAGCTGTGCCGATTGCCGCTTCTCACCCAGCCATTGGCCCATCATCAGCAGCAGCCTGTTGCAGGGGGACGTGCTCGTCTCAATCGGCCGTAAATCAGCGTTGGGTAACAGGCGTTGCAGATCGGCACTGATATCGGTGCCGCGCAGTTGGTGTTTCAGGCAGTAGCTGAACGCCATCAGCAGGGCCGCAAATTCACGCGCAGCCTCATCCTGCTGAGGCAACAGGCTTTTAATCTGGCGTAACAGCGAGCGCTGTACGATCAACAAGCTGCCCCATAACAGCCTTGCCTCGGTGAATCTCGCATAGCTGACGCTGTTGCGAAAACCGAGGAAGATGGCGATCGCCACGCCCAAAAGACTGAAGGGGGCCAGCGTGAGTTTGACGCCCAGATGTTCGTACCATTGAAAACACAGCACGGCAACGATCGACATGGCAATGTTAAGGCTGAGACGAAACAGAATTTTGGAGAGCACCGAACCGTGCCAGACGAAAAGCCGTCTGAACCAGTGTTGCTGAGGTCTGACAATCATATGAGTGGTAACGACTGGGGAATGGGAGCCGCTGTTGTAACAGATATGAGGCGTAGACATCAACGATCTGCGGATGAAAAGTTAAAGATCCGCATTCTGCGTAATGCGGATTACTTACGGTGTTTTTGAGAGCGCTCAAGGCTATTTCGGTCGATAAACGTCAGATGTACTATGAAGCTCATGCGCCCCGACCGAGCAAGGGGCCGTAAGCGCGGCCCCTTGCAACCCGCGCTCTTGCCCACTCAGACGGTTGGCTACGCCAACGGCTCTCACTTCATCACACCGCATCACGGCCGGCTACGACAGGCGTCCCTGCCTGTCTCGCCTGAAACCGCCGTCCATGGCGGTTTCGCCTATGCGTGGTTCTTGCGTTCGACGTCTTCAGGGCGCCCAACACCGTGCTCATCGCATCATGTTCACTGTCTTTCATCACCCAACGTCACACTGAGGGCATGGGTTGCCCAGTGGTTGTCAATGCGGGGGTTGACCTTGGTGCGCATCACCGGCTGCCGGGTCCGCGCCTTCGGCTCCTCCAATTGCCATTCATTGCGGTGGCAGAGAAAGGCAGGATATTTAGGGCAATGCTACCTGCACTGAGCCTGCAGAAGCCGAAAAAATGCCGACCAGGCTTAACCGATCGGCATTGCGCAAAAGCGGGCTTTTCATCGCCTGTCAGTTAACGGAACGGCGGCTCGTTAAAGGTCCGCAGTTTACGGGAGTGCAGACGATCGCCTTCGGCACGGAGCAAATCAATGGCGCAAATGCCGATTTGCAGGTGCTCTGAAATTGCCCCTTCATAAAAGCGGTTGGCTTGGCCTGGAAGCTTGATTTCACCGTGCAGCGGTTTGTCCGATACGCACAGCAGCGTGCCGTAGGGCACCCGGAAACGGTAGCCCTGAGCGGCAATGGTGGCGCTTTCCATGTCGACGGCGACCGCGCGGCTGAGGTTAAAGCGCAGCGCCGAAGCAGAATAGCGCAATTCCCAATTGCGATCGTCGGTGGTCACTACGGTGCCGGTACGCAGACGCTGTTTAACTTCTTCACCTGGCATGCCGCTGACCATTTTTGTGGCGTCGTACAGGGCACGTTGCACTTCGGCAATGCTGGGGATAGGGATATCCGGCGGTAACACGGAATCCAGCACATGGTCATCGCGCAGATAAGCATGAGCCAATACGTAGTCACCAATCGACTGACTTTCACGCAGGCCGCCGCAGTGGCCGATCATCAACCAGGCGCTTGGTCGCAGTACCGCCAGGTGGTCGCAGATGGTTTTTGCGTTGGACGGACCGACACCGATGTTGATCAGCGTGATGCCCTGACCGGTACGTGAGATCAGATGGTAGGCCGGCATCTGGTGGTTTTTCCAGGCCAAGTCGGAAACGGCCTGATCTGGCGCGGTCGTTTCCGGCGTGATGTAGATGCCGCCAGCACTGGACAGCGCAATATAAGGGCTGGCCGGGTCGGCGATTTCGGCGCAGGCCCAGCGGACAAACTCGTCCACGTAGCGGGTGTAGTTGGTGAACAGCACGAAGGGCTGAAAATGCTCTACCGGGGTGCCGGTGTAATGGCGTAACCGCGCCAGCGAGAAATCGGCGCGTAAGGCATCAAAATGCGACAGCGGGAAGGTGCTGGTGGCGTGAAACAGGCCGTCGGCGGTTTCATCGCCTATTTGCGCCAACTCGGTTGTCGGGAAATGTTGCGCCAGGCTGGCACTCATCGAACGATCCAACATCAGGTTGGAACCGTCAATCACGTAAGGGAAAGGAATTTCCTGCTGTGAGGGCCGCACTTCAATATGCGCATCGTACTCACCCGCCAGCATCGTCAATTGCTCGGTCAGATAATGGCGAAACAGCTGCGGGCGGGTAATGGTGGTGGTGTAGCAGCCGGAATGGGTGAAGCGGCCGAAGGCGCGGGTTTTGCTCTGGCCAGACTTTTGCCCATCCCAACTGACACGCAGTTCGGGGTAAACAAACAGCCCTGCGGCGCGGGTCTGCGCGTCGGGTAACCCGCCGTGATTGATAAAATCCCCCACTGCCTGGCGCAGTGCTTCAACCGAGGCGTCATACAGCGCTTCCAGTTGTTCGATCGCCTGAGTGGGGGTGAGGCCGGTGCCGGATTGCTGACTGCTCATACTCTCTCCTTGGTTCTCCCGCGATGCGGCGGGAGGCAGGCGGATGCCAATATCAATTCACAGCAACAGGTTAGCTGAATATGGGCGAATAGAATACGGGGAAAAGAAAAAGCAGCGTTCGCATTTACTCCCGGGGGATTTGCTGCAGGGGGCGAATACATTCGCCCCGATTAACGCGGGCGCCGCATGCGGCGCCCTTACAAGGTGATGCTCAGGAGGCGGGGGCGGTTTGTTCTATCTTCAGCGACACCAGGCCAATGCCCAGTTTCTTCGGGGTAAAGCCACCACTGGCACCTTCCTGCGGTTCAGTCGGCGTCGGTGGCGTGATACTGATGTTCTGTGCGCCGCCGGGGTTGTCGAAGCGCAGGGTTACGGTGGTGTCCTGCTCGGTGAGCGTCACAAACTGTTCCTGCTCGCCAACGCGCACGGAGATCGGCTCGCCAACGTTTTTACCGTAGGCGCGAGCGCGTAGCACCAGATCGAAGGCGGGCGGCAGAGGGGCGACATAATCGATATTCACCGCCGGTGCCAGATTGGCATCTGACCAGCGGCCCCAGTCTTCAACGCTGGAAACCCCGGTGATGGCCTTCACGTATTCCGGCATGCCCGGCAGCATAAATGCGATGGCATCTGCCTGATATTTAACGGCGGCATCGTCCACATTCAACCGTTCTATGGCGCGTTGATAAGCGGCAACGCTGTCTGCTTCTGGCCCGCTAAAGTTGACCTTGCCGCGGTAGTTCCCCCCTTTGGCCTGTACGATCTGCGGCGGGGCTGCCAGATTGCCTGATGCGACGCAGGTTTCGGTGCTCAGTGCCATTTCAGGTGCCCATACCCGGCCAATTTCATAACATTTGTCGACCCAAACGAATTTTTCACCTGCGCCCAAGCCAGCAAGCTGCTTTTTCAGCGGCGTGGACAGATAAACGTTAAACATCGGTTCAATTTTGTTATCTGCCACTTTCAAGATAAATGGCACCTTAAAGGTGATACCGGAGAAAGTAAAACTGTTGCCTTGGTTACCCAGGGTGAAGTTGTCAATACGGTTTGGGAAGCCCCATTGTTTCACTACCGCCGGTTTCCAGGCGTTGATCTTCTCATCGATATTCATGAAAACAGTAGACAGCGTTGGGCTGGAGAAGCTGCTGCGGCCAAGGCCTATGTAGTTATCGCCGCCCATCACGTCCAATACCGTGGCGCCGTTGTCCAACGTGCTGCGTTTTTCGTTATGCAGCGCGGTCTGTGGGCGAGTGCCGTCAATGATAAAGAACAGGTTACGGCGTTTCTGTTTGGTCAGAACGTCATAGGCGGTGTTATTCATCGCCAGATGATCCGAAGACACCACGATGACGGTGTTTTTGAAATAGTCGGATGCCTTGATTTTATCGATCAGCGCCGCGATATGCTGCTGGCTACAGGCTACCGCGCTTAATGAACGGTTCTCTTTGTTCTGCCAACTGAATGTGTTTTTGCTGCAACTGGCGGAGATAAAGCCATCCGGGTGGTGGGTGTCGACGGTCAGTGCAAACAGTGAAAACGTTTTATTCTGCTTAGACAGTTCAACAAACTTGTCGAACACCACATCCAGAACGGTATCGTCGTACCAGCCCCAGTCATTTTTGTAACTGGGATCGCTGACCTGCCCACGCAGTTCTTTGAAGCCGTAGGCATGATCGAAACCGTGCGATTTTAGAAAGGTGTCTTTACCGGCGAAGGCCAGATCGGCGCCCTGATAAAAGTAGTTATCATAACCGGCGGACTTCAGTACATCGCCCAGACAGACGTTTTCCGGGTAAAAGGTAGACACGGCGCTGGAGGCGTTACCGTCGAAAGGGGCAAACAGCGGGATGCCACACTGTGAGGCCACCATGCCGGCAATGGTATAACCGGTGCCTGGCAACTGTTGGGTGTTGCTGAAGTCGATGCTGTTTTCACGATGTTGGTTCAGTTCGTCAGCGAGGCCGGGGAAAAGTTGCTGATCGAAGTAGGTTCTTTCCAGACTCTCTGCATAGATATACACCAGGTTCGGCGCTTTGCCCTGTACGCTTCTTTTGGGGGCTTTGTAATAGGTATCAAAATCGCTGGTGTCCCCGCTGATCTGGCTTCTGACCAGTAGGGAGATATCCTGAAAGGCGGGAGTAGTGCCGACGGAAAACAAGGCCAGCAATACGGCGATCACACTGTATACCACACTGCTGCTTTTCGCTTTGCGTCGCACCAGGCTCCAGGTGAGTACGGCGAAGATCAGCGCCAGTACCGCCAACAGGCCGATAAACGGCAGCAGGTATTTGCCGACGCCGGCACCTTTCAGGCTGCTGGTGAGGGTGTAAATTACCGCGTCGGTGATGCCGTCACCGGTAAAGTAGTTGCTGGCGATCAGGACAACGTTGAGGATCAGATAGCTGCCCAGCAGCGTCAGCAGAGTGGCAAGCCACCAGCGGTTGGCAGCGCCCCGGGTCCGGTAGATTAAAATTGAGGCGATAAAAAGTGCAAACGAGATTAATGCTGAAACCATCCACCGTACCCTGTCTGATTAAAAAGAAAAACTTTAGTGCTCTGGTCAACGCCGCTGACCGCTGCCGCCGCGAGAAAGAGGAGGGTATAGCGCATTGAAACCGTCAGAGCAATGCGTGTTTGCATCGCTCTGCTGGCTCAGAGTGTGATTGGCGATTTTTGTGACAATAGTGTGACACTAATCACGCCAGCGAAAAGGGAAGGGCATCATAGAGAAGGGCGCAGTTCATAGGCTGCGCCCGATAACGGCTTAATGCAGTTCCACCGCGTATTGTTCCACGGGGGTGATTTTCTTGATCAACTTGTTGTCGAACAGGAATTGTTCGTAGGCTTGATAGCGCGCTTTATCCAGCTTGGCCGGATCGCGGGCAAACAGCGGCAAGCTGGCTTGCCATGCCTGTTTGTTCAGCGCGGTATTCAGTTCCGGATGGGCTTTGGCGAATGCTAGCCAGCTTTCCTGCGGATGGGCGTGCAGGTAGTCGCCGCCTTTTTTTAGTGCCGCGAGGAATTTTTTGATTTTCGGCTCAGTGATGGTGTCGCGATTGGCGACGATGATCAGTTCGTCGTAGGCGGGGACGCCGTAGTCTTCCACGTTAAACACCACCGGGTCTTTCCCCTGTAACTTCAATTCCAGCGCTTCAATATTGCGGTACCCGCCGATCACCGCATCGACCTGGCCTGCCAGCAGGGCGCTGGTCAGTTGGAAGTTAACGTTAATCAGTTTGGTGTCATTGGGGTTGAGATGCTCATGTTCGAGCATGGTTGCCAGCGTGGCCTGTTCAATGCCGCTGACCGAATAACCGATTTTTTTGCCCTTAAGCCCTGCCGGGGTGGTGATGCGCTTATCCAGCGTAATAACGGTATTGAGTGGCGAATTAATCAGGGTTCCTATGCGCACCAGCGGCAAGCCCTGGTCAGCGAAGAAGTGCAACTGCGGTTGATAGGTGATGGCAAGATCGGCCTGTTTTGCCGCCACCAGACGTGGCGGTAGCGCCGGGTCGGAAGGTGGCACTATCTTGACGTCGAGGCCCTCGGCCTTGAAGGCACCGATCTGATCGGCCACCATTATCGGCGCGTGATCGGGGTTGATATACCAATCGAGCACCAGCGTCAGTTTTTCAGCGGCGGTTGCTTGCCCGGCCAGCGTAGCGCTGAGCAGCAGCCCGCAGAGGGTCTTTTTAATCATGGTTGGTTCCTTATTATCAGTTATTTTCCGGTACCCAATCGATCAGGCGCAGCAGCAGCGCGTCCACGGTCACCCAGAGCAAGACGGTCATCAGCACCAGAATAAACAGCGCGGCAAAACAGACGTCAGTCTGCATGCGCGCATTAGCGTTAAGCATTACGTACCCCAAACCTTCCGCCGAGCCGACCCATTCGCCGATGATGGCCCCTATCGGGGCGACGGCGGCGGCCATGCGCAGCCCGGAACCGAAGGCCGGCAGCGCCGCCATCAGCCGAACGTGCCGCAGTTGGGCCCAGGGTGAGGCGCGCAGGGTACGTGCCAGATCGAGATAGTCGTTATTGACCCGCCGCAGTCCATCAAAGAAGGCGGAGGTTACAGGGAAGAAAATCACCAGTACCGCCATCACCACTTTGGCGCTCATGCCAAAACCAAACCACAGCACCAACAACGGGGCCAACGCAAACACCGGGATCGCCTGGCTGGTCAGCACCAAGGGCATCAACCAGCGTTGCAGGCGGGGGGAAAAAATCATGCACAGTGCTAACACGGCCCCCAGCAATACCCCTGCCAGCAGGCCGCAGGCGATTTCTGACGCCGTAATCAACGTGTGATAAGCGAGATAAGCCCGGTCATTCCAAAGTGCCTGCGCGACCGCAGAAGGTGAGGGCAACAAAAAGGCGGGAATATCACCCAACGTTATCCCTCCCCACAGCAGTAGCAGGCCGGCAAATACCGTCAGGCTGCGGCGCATCCGCGACAGGCGGCTTTCACTCAGCGGCTTCATTCGGCGGCCCTCACCAGTTGTAGCAGTAGCTCGCTTTGGCTTTTCAGCAGTTGAGGGTCGTCCGGTGCCCGTGGCGGCAAGCCTTCAATGACATGGCTGTCGTCAATGCCGGCGGGATAGCGTGACAGGACCAGCAAGCGGTGACTAAGGCGGCAGGCTTCCATCGGATCGTGGGTGATCAGTAACACGGTATGCTGCGCAAGCAGATCGGCGGCAAGCTGCTGGATTTTGGCGCGGGTAATGGTGTCCAGCGCCGAGAAAGGTTCATCCATCAAGACGATCGGTTGGCGTTCATACAGCGTGCGGGCGATGGCTGCACGTTGGCGCATGCCACCGGACAGTGCCGCAGGCAAGGCGCTGCCATAACCGCTCAGGCCCACGCGTTCCAGTAAATGTTCTGCCCAGGCGCGGTCGACTTTTTCACCCCGCAGCCGTGCACCGAGGCTAATGTTCTGATCAATGGTCAGCCACGGATAGAGCAGATCCTTTTGCCCCATGTAGGCGATGCGTCCTACGATCGGTAAGCCATCGCTGCCGGTGACCGTGCCGGACGTGGGTTTCGCCAACCCGGCAATGATCTTCAGCAAGCTGGTTTTACCCGCACCGCTGGCGCCGAGCAACGCCACAACATTGCCGCCTGCAATATCGAAATTTAGCCGGTCGAAAATCACCTGCTGACCAAAACGCAGGGTCAAATCCCGGACCTGAATTCCTGGTCTGGTCCCCTCATTCGGGGCCTTGCCGATGCTCATTGGGCATTCAACCCCATTTGCCAGAAGGCAGATTCCAGCCGGGTGGCGGTGGTGAAAATGGTCGACAGTTCGGCCAGGCGGCTTTCAGCCCCACGTTGGTGGCCCACGTTTTCCAGCAGGTCGAGTGCGGCCTGCACCCCAGATAAATAGGCGGGGTCACCATAGTTACGGATCCATGAGGCATAAGGGTTGCCTTCCATCACGGTGGCGGGATCGTTAAGCAGCCGCAGACCTATTTCGGCATAGCCGGCGACGCAGGGCATCAGAGCGGCCAGCAGATCGAGTGCATCACCGGCGTGGCCGATATCGAGCACATAGCGGGTGTAGTTAAGGGTTTCCGCGGCCTCTGGTTCGGCGGCAATGTCGGGTTCGCTCAGCCCCCAGTCTGCGCAATAGGCCAGATGCAAAGGCAGTTCGGCGACAATGGCATTGAGTGAGGCGGTGGCTGCACGCATCTCCGGCAGAGTACGCAGTTTGCTGACCAGCAGCGCATAGGCGCGGGCAAAGTGAATCAGGAACAGGTAATCCTGTGTCAAATAGCGACGGAATGCCGGCTCAGGTAGGGTGCCTGCGGCCAGTTGCTGAATAAAAGGGTGTTCGACGTAGTCCTGCCAGTGGCGACCAGCCTGCTGGCGCAGCCGTCCGTAAAGACCATTTTCAAATTGAGGGGTAAACATGGGACCTCCAAAAGTGTGTGGAGATCCGGGCGCGCTGAGGTATGAACAGGCAATGACTGATGGTGTTATTGCCGACCCGTCCCTTCGCTGGCATGACCCAGATCAGGTTCAAAGGGTTCGGCTTGCGCCATCTCAGCCCGTAACAGGACACCCCTCGGAGGAGCTTGTTATACGATATTTACTTTTTGATTACAACGGGCGGGCGGTTGCGTTGGGCAACGATGAGGGCATTTTTCGGCAGCCAAAAACGGTTCGTTTAGTGCGGTCGCACACAATTTTTCTGGCCTGAGGAGGGGCATTTTTGTCACTGTAACTCGGTCATAATTGAATCTAAGGGCTACTCCTATGAAGAAAATTGGATTTCTCTCGTTTGGTCACTGGACGCCGTCGTCACAGTCGGGTACCCGGTCTGCTGCGGATGCGTTATTGCAATCCATCGATCTGGCCGTCGCGGCAGAAGAGCTGGGGGCGGACGGAGCTTACTTCCGCGTGCATCACTTTGCCCGTCAGCTTGCTTCGCCGTTCCCGCTGCTGGCTGCCATTGGGGCAAAAACGCAGCGTATTGAGATCGGCACCGGCGTGATCGACATGCGCTATGAAAACCCGCTTTATATGGTCGAAGACGCGGGTGCTGCTGATTTGATCTCCGGTGGACGGTTGCAACTTGGGATCAGCCGCGGCTCACCTGAGCAGGTCATTGAAGGCTGGCGTTACTTTGGCTACACGCCTGCAGAAGGCGAGACTGAAGCCGACATGGCGCGTCGCCATACCGACGTGTTCCTCGATGCGCTGCGTGGTGAAGGCTTTGCCGA
The DNA here is from genome assembly GCF_058190535.1 of Serratia sp. CoH_134_PS_4. NCBI lineage: Bacteria > Pseudomonadati > Pseudomonadota > Gammaproteobacteria > Enterobacterales > Yersiniaceae > Serratia > Serratia sp. CoH_134_PS_4. Next base: position 8,473 of record NZ_JBXWKI010000013.1, on the reverse strand, counting down.
ACCGAATCCGCAGCCGATGTTCCCCAACCCGCCCGGTCTGCTGCGTGTTGAGCCTTTCTCCGCGGGTTTGCGGGATCGGATCTGGTGGGGGGCCAGCTCGAACGCCACGGCAGTCTGGGCGGCGAAACTGGGAATGAACCTGCAAAGCTCAACGTTAAAAAATGACGAGACCGGCGAGCCGTTCCACGTGCAGCAGGCCAAGCAGATCCGTGAGTACCGTGCGGCCTGGAAGGCGGCAGGGCACCAGCGTGAGCCGCGCGTGTCGGTCAGCCGCAGTATTTTTGCGCTGATGAACCAGCAGGATCGCAGCTACTTCGGCAACAGCGGCCAGGATAGCGATCAGGTGGGGTATATCGATCAGCAGACGCGGGCCGTATTCGGCCGCAGTTATGCCGCTGAACCGGAGTTGTTGATCAAACAATTGGCGCAGGACGAAGCGATAGCCGAAGCGGACACCTTGCTGTTGACCGTGCCGAACCAGTTGGGCGTCGATTATAACGCCCATGTGATTGAATCCATCTTGACCCATGTCGCTCCGGCGTTGGGGTGGCGCTAAACGCCAGAACGCTTCTCAGCGAGAGAAGCGTTGTTGACTTATTTTGTCTTATTTGTATTTTAAGGACATGCATACATTCCTGATTATCGTCCCTGAAGGGGGCATGTTGTTTGAGTCGGCGGGCATCGCCGATATTTTGATGCAAGCCAACCGCTTGAGGCCTGATGACGCGCCGCTCTACCAGATGGCGATAGTCACCACCCAGTCTCACCGGGTGGTGCATGGTTCCTCCGGCTTGAATCTGTTGGCCGATCACCGCCTGGCGGATCTCGAACCTGAGGAGGAACGCGATACCATCATCGTGACCGGCAAAGGGGCGACAGCGGAAGAAAGTGCCTATGTGGTCGATTGGTTGCGTCGCGCAGCCCCTAAAGCGCGACGTGTGGCGTCAGTTTGCGGCGGGGCCATGCTGCTGGCCGAGGCCGGTTTGCTGGATGGGCGCCGGGCAACCACGCATTGGCGACTGCTGGAAACGTTGCAGGCTCGTTTCCCCAAAGTGAAAGTCGAAAATGGGCCGATCTACGTGCAAGATGGCGCTGTCTGGACCTCCGGCGGGGTCAGTTCCGGGTTCGATCTCACCCTGGCATTGGTGGAGGATGATTACGGATTCGTGCAGGCCCGTGAAGTGGCGCAAGATCTGGTGATGTTCCTGCGCCGGCCCGGGGGGCAGGCACAGTTCAGCCGTTATCCATTGAATCAGGCTAAAACGCCCGGTCCGATTCGTGATCTCCAGTCCTGGATCCTGGAAAACCTGTCCAGCGATCTTGGTGTCGAGAAACTGGCAGAACGGGTCGCCATGAGCCCGCGAAACTTTACCCGCGTGTTCACGCGTGAAACCGGCATTTCACCCGCTAAATTTGTTGAAGAAGGGCGCCTGTATCTGGCTCGGCAACGGTTGGAGCAGAGTGCTGAAGGTATTGAGCAAATCGCCATGAACTGTGGGTTTGGCAATGGCCTCAATCTGCGGCGCGTTTTTGAACGGCATTTGCACCTCACACCGACCGAGTACCGCGAACGTTTTCATTCACGCATTTTGGCGTAAATTGATCTATAAACGTCATTTACGACAATGTCTCTCCGGCTTAGATTTACAGCAAAGCCAATAACGAAGGAGTAGAACATGGTCAAAGTAGGCATTAATGGATTCGGCAGAATCGGCAGGAATGTTTTGCGTGCTGCGTTAGGTCGCAGTGACTTTGAGGTTGTGGCGATCAACGATTTGACCGACAGCAAAACCTTGGCGCATTTGCTGAAATACGACTCGCTGTCGGGTACCTTGGCAGCCAGTGTCGAAGCCGGTGAAAACCAACTGCTGCTCGATGGTCGGCCAATTCATGTTTTCTCCGAAAGAGATCCGGGCGCAATCCCATGGAAAAGCGTGGGCGTTGATGTCGTCATCGAAGCGACGGGGTTCTTTACGGACAAAGCCAAGGCCGAAGTGCACATCACGAAGGGTGGGGCCAAGCGAGTGATTATCTCGGCGCCAGGCAAGGACGACGATATAACCATAGTGATGGGCGTTAATCAGGACCTGTACGATCCGGCCAAGCACCGCGTAGTCAGTAACGGCAGTTGCACCACCAACGGTTTGGCCCCTGCGGCGCAGGTGCTGCATCAGGCCTTCGGGATTGAATACGGCCTGATGAATACCACACACGCTTATACCAATAGCCAGGCATTGCATGACCAACCGGAAAAAGACTTGCGTGGCGCTCGCGCCGCAGCAGAGTCGATTGTGCCTTACTCCAGCGGGGCGGCCAAAGCGCTCGGCAAGGTGATCCCTGAACTCGATGGCCGTCTGACCGGTTATTCGCTGCGGGTGCCGGTGCCGGTGGTGTCTATCGTTGACTTAACGGTGACGTTGAAACGCGACGTGACGGCTGAAGAGATCAACGCCGCGTTCCGTCAGGCTTCGCAGTCGGGCCCTCTCAAAGATATTTTGGGCTACAGCGATGAGCCTTTGGTATCGAGCGATTATAAAGGCGATCCGCGCTCATCGATTATCGATGGGCTGTCAACGTTGGTTATCGGTGGCAATCTGGTCAAGGTTTTGGCTTGGTACGACAATGAATGGGGCTTCTCCAACCGTTTGGTTGATCTGGCGGTGTTGATGGAAAAACGCGGCTTGTAGGCTCTAAAAGTAAGGGCGCTGCATGCTGCGCCCTTGAGCATACTCAACGGGTTAAATCGGGTCGAACATGTTCGACCCGATTTAACCCTTAAACAGATTTGTTAGCAGTATCAACTACAGCTGCGCGATCTGCATTAAATCTTGTTTGGCCCCTGGAGCCACCGCCAGCACCGGCCCACCCCGGAGCAAATGTTCCCCTTCGGTATTAAACGGATGCGTCCAGCCGCCGGCTTCGTTGACCAGGCAATATCCCGCCAGACAATCCCAGGCATGCATATAAGGTTCGTAGTAACCCACCAGACGCCCTGCTGCAACCCAAGCCAGCATCATGGCACCCGAACCATTGCGGAAGAAATTGCCACCGGCCGCGGTGATCCCGGCGGCGATCTCACCGACGCGTTCAGGCGTCACATAGCTGTTGGCACCAAAACCGGTGACGTGGTTTTGCATCGTGCGTTTTGGGTCTACGCGCAGCGGTTTGCCATTGAGAGTGGCCCCCGCGCCGCGCGCCGCGATAAAACATTCTTGCTGGCAGGGTGCGACGATCACGCCGATCACCGGTTCGCCGTGGTGAATCACGGCAATAGACACACACCAGTTTGGCATACCGTTAACAAAAGGGCTGGTGCCATCGATGGGATCCACCACCCAGGTGTAACCCGACTCACCGGGCTGCAGGCCAAACTCCTCCCCCAAAAAACCGTCCTGCGGAAACTGGCTGGCGATCTGTTCACGGATCAACAGTTCAACTTCGCGGTCAGCAATGGAGACCACGTCCTGGGCATCGCGTTTGGTTTCAATCACCAGGCTCTCGCGGCGGTTAAAATAGTCCAGCGCTTTACTGCCTGCGGCGCGTGCCGCCTGTTCGGCCAACAGCAGGCGCTGGGAAATGGGCTCATTCATGTTTGATCCTTAACGTTGTGAGGCTCACTGGGCAATCAGTGCCAGCCCCTGAGATTTGAAATCAATGGCCACGCGTGTGGCGGGTGCCAACTGGCGTTCCATCTGAACGTCGACAATAAATAGCGCACCGAGATCGGTCTTCACTTCATATTCAATATGGTCCCCAAGCCAGGTACTGTGGGTTATCTCCCCGCTCAATGCACCATCCTGCTCCGGCTGCAGGGTAATAAACTGCGGGCGCACCGACAGTTGCGCGGTGCCGGGACGTGCTTTGGCACCCGGTACCCGATACTGGCGACTGCCGAGGGTGATCAGTGCCTGACCATCTTCGACGCGCTCAATGTCACAGGGCAGGATATTGGCCTCGCCCATAAAGTCGGCGATAAACACGGAAGCTGGTGAATGATAAAGCTCCTGAGGCGCACCCTGTTGGGCAATATGCCCTTCTTTCATGACGATAATCTTATCGGAGACCGCTAATGCCTCTTCTTGATCGTGGGTGACGTACACCGCAGTGAAACCAAGGCGCTGCTGCAAATCACGAATTTCAGTGCGGACACGGCGGCGCAAACGTTCGTCAAGGTTGGATAATGGCTCGTCGAGCAGCAACACCTGCGGTTCCAATACCAGCGCACGCGCTACGGCAATACGCTGCTGCTGTCCGCCAGAGAGTTCGGCGGGGAGACGTTGGCCCATCTTTTCCAGACCGACCAGTGTGAGCCCTTCGCGTGCCCGGTCCTGCGCTTCTTTACGCGGCAGACCGCTGGCAAGCAGGCCATACATCACGTTGTCCAACGCGTTCATATGTGGGAACAACGCATAGGATTGGAACACCATTGCGACGTCGCGTTCGTTGGCGGGCAGGTGCGTGACGTCCTTGCCGCCGATCAGAATACGGCCAGAGGTTGGATGCTCGAGGCCTGCCAACAGGCGCAGGGTAGTGGTTTTGCCACAGCCAGACGGACCGAGCAGTGTGACCAGCGTGCCAGGTTCGACGGTGAGTGACAGGCCGGGTACGGCGGTGAAATCGGCAAATTGTTTGGTGACGTTTTCAAACACCACCGAGCCGGAACGAATGGCAGTCATACGGCATTCTCCTGATGTAGAGCCGGTGGAGGCGTCACCGGCGGTGTGGCAATACGGATTGCGCGACGCAGGCGGCGTTCGCCGACCAGTAACTGGAAGGTGAGGATCACCGCCAGCATCACAACGATAAGCACCGAGGAGTAGGCGATAGCCACGCCGTATTCCCCATTTTCGACCAACCCAACGATGTAGGACGTGGCCATGTTGTACTGGGCGCTAACCAGGAAGATCACCGCGCTGATGGAGGTAATGGCACGCACGAAGGCATAGACCAGAGCCGCGCTGATCGCCGGTTTCAACAGCGGTAAAATCACTTTGCGCAGGGTGCGGAAACTGCTGGCGCGCAGCGTCAGTGAGGCTTCATCCAGGCTACGATCCAGCTGGCTCATGGCGGCAATGCCACCGCGCACACCCACCGGCATGTTGCGGAACACAAAACAGGCGACCAGAATCAGGGCGGTGCCGGTGATCTCCAGGGGGGGCAGGTTGTAAGCCATAATGTAACTGACGCCGATGACCGTGCCGGGAATGGCAAAGCTGAGCATCAATAAAAACTCAAAGGTTTGGCGACCGGCAAATTTCTGGCGCACGATCAGCCACGCAGTGAGCAGGCCAACGATGGCGGTGAGCGGCGCGGCGATCAGCGCGATTTCCAGCGTCGTCCAGAATGAGTTCCAGGCGACACCGGTCCAGACTATCTGGCCACTGTTCCACTGGAAGCCAAAGGCGCGCGCGTAGTGGCCCAGCGTCAGGCTGCTGTCGAGCCCCCATGACTGGACGAAACCGCCGATCAGGATCATGCCGTAGATGACCAGCGTGAACAGGCCCCAAGGGATCACCAGCGCGTATACGCCGTAACGCAATCCACGCGGCAGCCCGCAATGCATCCCGGAATCCCCTTTACCGGTCACGGTCGCGAAGTTTTTCCCCGTTAACCACAGGCGTTGCAGAATAAAGGCGCTAAGGGTGAAGCACAGTAGGATGATGGCCAGCACCGCGGCACGGCTCGGATCGTTCTGTGCACCCACCACCGAGAAGAAGATCTCGGTCGACAGCACGCCGTGGCTGCCGCCAAGCACCATCGGATTACCAAAATCCGCCATGCTTTCGATAAAGCTAATGAGAAAAGCATTGGCCAGACCGGGTGCCATCAGCGGCAGTGAAACATAGCGGAAGGTGCGCCAGCGGTTCGCACGTAGCGTTTGCGAAGCCTCTTCCAGCGAGGGGCTGACCCCTTCCACCACGCCAATCAGCACCAGGAAGGCTATAGGGGTGAAGGACAGTACCTGGGCAATCCAGATACCGGTCAGCCCGTACAACCAACGGCCGGGCTCAATGCCAAACAGGCTGGCGAGCAGTTCGGTGACGACGCCAGCGCGGCCAAACAGCAGCATCAGCGCCAGGCCAATCACAAAGGGGGGCGTAATGATTGGCAGGACGGTGAGTAAGCGCAGTCCTTTCTTGAATGGCAACGGCGTGCGCGTAGCCGCCAGCGCAAAAGCCAGACCGAGCAGCGTGGAACCGCTGGCCGTCATGAGCGCTAACGTCAGGGTACGCCAGGCGGTTCCGCAGCTGCCACCTTTCAGGCAACTGAGGCTCCAAATCGCCGGGTCTTGCATATTGGCGATCAGGCCATCGGGTTTAAAGGAACCGTCCACGTCCTGCACGGAAGCGACAAACATGCTCAGCACCGGGTAAAGTACAAAGGTGGTTACCAGTGCGACCAGCAGCACAATGGCCGCGACCACAAAAGCATCGCCTTTCAGGACGCCGCGTTCGGCGAGCGCAAAAGAGAACAGCAGTAGAAAGGCGGTGATGAGCAAAATAGCACCTGCGCCAAACGCAGGTTGGCCGTCGCTGAGCGCCCCAAACAGATGTTCGCTCCATTGCCAATTCCAGCCGCTGTAGCCGATGGCATGGCCTTCAAACAGCAGAAAAACGACGCCGACAGCACTGGCACACAGCAGTAATTGTGAGCGCAAGCGGCTCACTGGCAGCACACGCGCCAGTGCGCAAACCAGTAACATCAGCAAGGCAATGGTCAGCCAGGGGCGCTGAAATACCAGAATTTGCCACAGTGCCGGTGCGCTTGCCTGATCCTGCCACAGCGTACTTAGCCAGCCAAAGTCGAAGAACCCGGCTTCCAGGCTGTACCAAGGCAGTAGCAGCAATGCCAATGCGCCCAGCACAAGAGCCCCGTTAAGGCGGCGGTTTTGAGCATTCATCGTAACCTCGAGAGTTCATATTTCCTTCACCCTGCGTTACACGGGCGAGTGTTGCCTCGCCCGGCCTATTGCAGAGCGCATAACATGTGTAAGGAAAAGGACGTGAATTATTGGGCGCTGGCGCCGATCTCTTTATCCCAGCGGCTGAGCAGTGCTTTGCGTTTATCTGTCGCACCGTAGGTTTTGAAGTCGTAATCGATCAGTTTGATGTTCTCAAAACGTGGCGCATATTCGGAAATCGCCGCGTTGCGGTTAGAAGGCAACTGGAAAGATTTGGCATCTTTCATATGTGACTGTGCGTCCGCACTGAGCGCCCAGTCGTACCACACCTTGGCCTCACTGAGGTTACGTGCGCCTTTGACGATAGACATGGAGCCAATTTCAAAACCGGTGCCTTCGCAAGGCGCGACCGCTTTGATCGGGAAACCATCGACCTGCATCGCCACGGCATCATGCATAAAAACGATGCCGATGGTCGTTTCACCGCGCGCGGCTGCTTTCACGGGTGCCGAGCCAGATTTGGTGTACTGCGAGATATTGGCGTTGAGTTTTTTCAGATAATCGAAGGCCGGTTCTTCCCCCATGATTTGCACCAGTGTGGCGAGGGTGTTGTAGGCGGTACCGGACGAGTTCGGGTTGGCCATCTGGATCTCGCCTTTATAGGCCGGATCCAGCAAATCGCTCCAGCAGGCGGGGACCTTGAGCTTTTTATCTGCCAGTAGCTTGGTGTTGTAACCCCAACCCAGCGCCCCGGCGTAGACGCCAACGGTACGGTAACCGGCACTTTCGGCCTGTTTGCGCGCCCAGTCGTGCTGTTGATCAAGCAGTGGGGATTTATAGGGTTGAGTTAAGCCTTCGTCGGCGGCCTGCATGTGCGGATCGCCGGTGCCGGCCCACCACATATCGGTGCGCGGGTTGCGGGCTTCGGTACGAATACGCGCATAGGCTTCGCCAGCGGAAAGGCGCACCATGCTGACTTTGATATCCGGGTGTTGTTTCTTAAAAAGATTGGTCATCTGTTCGCAGACCACCACATCGGCGGAGCAGATCATGTTTAATTTCCCAGCGGCGAAAGCAGGTGAAGCAGAGAGTGCAGAGCCAGCGGCGAGGGCCGCTATCAGAGTAACGCGATGCATGGTGTTCTCCTTGGTTGTGTAGGGTGGCGATACGTTGTCGCCTATTTTTTTTGCACGTGTGTGCAAATAACTAGAGGATAAAAATTGTGCTGTCAATCGCGTTATGAAACAATTCAACCTTTGCGTCACAAAAATGAAACATTTTAACCGATAAAAATTTGCACAGCTTTGCAAAGTACGGCAAACTTTTCTCAGAGCACAAACGGATGGATGTGAAAATGGCAGCGGACAAGGCGATGATCAGTGCGAAAGACGTGGCGGAATTGGCCGGGGTCTCCCGCTCGGCAGTCTCACGGACTTATACGCCCGGCGCCAGCGTGTCAGCAACGACCCGTGAAAGGGTGATGCGAGCGGCGGAAGAGTTGGGTTATCACGTGAATCATTTGGCTCGGGGGCTAGTGCGTAACCGTAGCGGCATTGTCTGCCTGATCGTTTC